>NZ_MLYR01000027.1 GCF_001866655.1 Bacillus sp. MUM 116
TAACTGTATAATAACATTATGGTTTATTTACGTCAATATTTATGAAAATTTTCCTTTATTAAGGCTCTTTTCGTAAACTTTGTTGCTTTTAGACCTTAATAAGGGTCAAATACTTAAGTTTCTAGGCAATTTTCGCAAATGTTCTTACGAAAAGATACCACGAAGCATTTAGTTATACGGGTTGATGAACTTATACGAAAAACAACAATCTATGCGAAAATATCCTTTAATAATAACATTTTCAAATATTTTTCGAAGTTAACTCCTTCTACTTTAGGAACTTGCTCTAAGGAGGAATCATTGATGGCTGCTGTAAGGAATGCCTCTGCAAGCTGTACAGATTTTTCCAAGTTCTCTCCACGCATCATGCTTCCCATAATCACAGATGCAAATAAATCACCCGTACCAGAATAGCTTTTACCATTATACTGCATCGCACGATAAAAGATATTGCTTCCGTCCAAATACATATTTCCGATATACTGCTTATCTGGGTCATCTGACGGCGGATTAATTCCAGTGATTATAACCTGAGCGCCAGTTTCTTGCTGCAAAATATTCCCAGACTCTTCAATCGCTTTAATATAGTCTTTTTCATTTGAATAGCTATGCAGCTTTTCATAAGACATTCCGGTTAATAAACAGCACTCCGTCACATTTGGTGTAATCACATCTGCACGTTTTACAAGTTCTCTCATTAGTACCAGCAATTCATCTGTAAAAAGCTTATAGACTTCTCCTAAATCCCCCATTACCGGATCAACAAGTAAAATGGTTTCGTTTGTATAAAATTTTTCTAAAAAATGAAAAATATTATTAATTTGCTCTTCACCAGTAACGAAGCCTGTATAGATTCCATCAAATGTAACCTTAAGTTTGCTCCATTCCTCTATGAAATGTTTCATTTTAGATGTAAAATCTTCACAAAAAAAACTTGGATAACCGGTTTGCGCAGTCAAAATTGCCGTTGGTAAAGGACATGCCTGTACCCCCATTACCGAAAGAACCGGAATCGCAGCTGTTAATGAACATTTTCCGAAAGATGATAAATCCTGTATTACAGCAACTTTTTTCATAATAACCTCCATAAGGCTGTCCATCTTAAACTTTATTCATATTACCACAAATAAAGAATCTGGAAAATCCCAAAGGGATACTGCCAACTGACCTTAAAGTTTTTTAATAAATTGGCACTTTTATATATGCCAGTCGTTTGCTAAAATCATAGAAAATTCAGTTAGGAAGGATTAGAGATATGCAAAATACACAAACTTATTCAAAGCCAGAATATAAAACGTTTGATTTAATTCTTACAGCCATGTTTATTGCACTTGTTTTCCTATCCACTTTCTTAAATATTAAACTGCCAATTGCTGCAAATGGAGGTTTAGTTCATCTCGGGACTGCAATGCTTTTTATCGCAGCTATTCTATTTGGTCCTAAAAAAGCCGCTCTTGCCGGCGCGATCGGAATGGCATTATTTGATTTAGCTGGAGGCTGGGCGTTGTGGGCACCGATTACCTTTGTTTCGCGTGCTCTACAGGGATATATCGCTGGTAAAATTGCTTGGTCAAATGGCCGTAATGGCAATAGCATTGCTTTCAATTTAATTGGAACAATCGTCTCAATGCCAGTAATGATCGCTGTTTATTACATTGGTGAGGTGATTCTATACGGTAATTGGGTTGCACCCGTAGCTTCGATCCCGGGAGACGTTGTTCAAAATGTATTGGGAGTTATTGTTGCCCTTCCAGTTTGTGTAGCATTGAAAAAAGTTCCATATTTCAAGCGTTAAAATAAACACAAAAAAAGGATGTTCCAAAAAGTCATAATTTATCGGCTTTGGACCATCCTCTTTAATTTACCTCACCTACACTGTGTTTAAGGGGTCAGCCCCTCGGCGATAAGATTAAACAAATCTGCTTCATTTATTGCAGTATTTCTTCCGACTCTAGCAAAAATCTTTTTAGGATGCAAAGCCCTTTCTCCAATTCATCGGAGTCCTTAGGAGATGTTAGTGAAATCCGAATAAATTGGGGAGATTCATCTTTTTTGACCAAGAAACGATGAGAATGATAAACATGGATCCCCTTGGTTAAAGCAATATGCTCAAACTGGTTTAGCTGCCATTCTTTATGCAATGGTAACCAGCGAAAAAAACTAATAGGATTTTCGTTTGGATGATCGATTTGAAAATATTTCTGGTAAATCCGATTCCGTTCTTGTGAAATTTCCCGCTTTATCTTAATGATTTGTTCAGCAGCCCCTGTATTAATTAATTCTGATATAATTTCTGCATTCAAGGCGGATGTTTTTACGTTGAGATTAAAAATTCCATATGTAATTTTTTCAACAAACTGATTGGCGTAAGCGATAAATGCAACCCGGATACCAGAGCTGAGTGATTTGGCAATACTCAGGATGTAAACAAACCTTTCCGGCACAAAATGTGAAATAGGGAAATAGCCATTTGGTGCCAGGAAAGAGTATACGTCATCCTCTATTAAAATAAGACGGTGTTTATTGATGACCTCTGCTATTTCCTTTCTGCGATTCATATTCATTGTTACAGCAGTAGGATTATTGCAGGAGGGACTCAAATAAATTCCCTGCAATGGATTTGTTCTGCAGACAGCATCTAATCTCTCCGGCTTCATGCCTAACTCATCCCCCTCAATAGGAATTAATTGGATATTCAATATTTTGGCCAATTCAATAAAATTGGGATAAGTATATATATCAACCGCTATTCTATCTCCCGGATGAAACAAGGCCATTAGAATCAATGAAAACGAATTTTGCCCTCCTGAAGTGATCGCAATATTTTCAATGGGTACATCCATGTTAAAGCGCTGCATCCACTTTTTGGCTGCCATTCGATGATAAGGCATCCCCAATGGGTGTCTGTAATCTAATAAATTTTCCAGATAATCTTTGGCGGCAATGCTTTTAATCGCTTGAGCAACGAATGAGTTTGTGCTGTCAAGGGGCTTGATGATTCCCATCTCTATATAATTCTTATTCTCATCACTGTCTGCCATGAAAATTGCATTTTTTATATTGGGAGTAACAAAGGTTCCCCTTCCGGTAACGGCATAGATTAATCCTTTCACTTCGCATATTTTAAATGCCCTTGTGACAGTGCTGAGGTTAATATCAAGATAATCTGCTAATTCTCGTTGTGGAGGAAGTTTCGTATTGGGTGCGAGAAAGCCATTGAGAATATCATATTCCAGCAAGGTGGCAATCGATCGATACATTGGAGGGACAAGCTGTTTTTTATCCGGCTTCCACGACATAGGATAATTTTCAAATGAATTAACTGGCATATAGCCCCTCCTCGAAAAATTGTATTGCATACAATTATATCATTGAAGCCATACAATGAGGATGATAAAGTTAGTTTATATTCAAATTATTTTAAAAAGTGAGTGAAGGACGATGAACATAAGTGATAACACTTTTTTGCGGGAAGAAAACAGCTTCTTTTCCGGTGTACGGGATTGTCTGCCCACTGTACTTGGTTACTTAAGTATTGGATTTGCGGCAGGTGTTGTGGAAAAAACAGCAGGACTTTCGATTGTTGAAATTGGACTGATATCTTTACTCTTATACGCAGGTTCTGGTCAATTTATTGCTGCTGCGATGATTGGTGCTAATAGTCCAACTCTAGCGATTATCTTTACTATTTTCTTTATTAACCTCCGCCATCTTTTAATGAGCGCGGCTATATCGCCTTTTTTCCGTCATCTTTCACCCTTCAAGAATATATTAATCGGTTCTTTACTTACAGATGAAACATTCGGTGTGGCAATGAATGAAGCAGCAAGTAAGAAATGGCTCAGCGAAAAATGGATGTATGGTTTAAATTTAACTGCTTATTTAAATTGGTTCATTGCCAATATTGCAGGAGCATTTTTCGGAGAATGGATTTCGAATCCGGAAAAATTCGGTCTTGATTTTGCATTGCCGGGTATGTTTATTGGCCTTCTTGTCCTGCAAATGGTCAGCCGAAGAAAATTGATGAAAGATGTTCTTGTTGCACTAAGTGCTGTTGCCATTGTTGTAGGGGTAAGTTTAGTGGCATCTGGAAGCGTAGGTGTTATTGTGGCGACAATCATTGCCTCTGGCCTAGGAATGGCGGTGGAAAAATGGAAGTAAGATGGTCTATCTTTTTAATTATTTTAGGCTCAGCCCTTGTAACATTCATTCCAAGAGTGCTTCCAATTGCAATTCTGAGTCGTGTTGAACTGCCAGAATGGGCCATGCGATGGTTGAACTACGTTCCTATTGCCGTAATGGCAGCCTTAGTGGGGCAAGAGTTGCTAATGCCAAACGGAAAACTGGAACCTTTGCAAAATAACCTTGAACTAATCGCCGCATTGCCTGCTTTTATTATTGCGATTGTAACACGCAGTTTATTAGGAACTGTTGTAGCTGGAATCATCTCTATAATGGTATTACGTTTTGTGTTTTAAATTGGTAAAGTGCTGTTTAATGAAGTGATAAGCAGACAGGCAGTATGTATCTTCTAACTTATGAATAAAAGAAAAAAGAGCCGTGTCCATCAAAGGAGCGGCCCCTCATCAAAAATTATAAATCATTAATCACAATATAAGTAGCCTTTATCGGACCATGTACACCGACAACCAGATTCAACTCAATATCGGCTGAGTTACTTGGGCCGGTAATAAAATTAATGCAGGACGCCACATGTCCGGTCTCTTGATAAATTTCCCGTATTTTTACTGCCGCCTGCGTCGCCCTTGGAACAAGAGTGCTTTTTGGAATCAGCATAATCGATGTAGCCGGTAAAAAGCTGACCGTTCTACCCTTATCCTTGTCACTAAACAAAACCACTGTCCCAGACTCAGCAAGGGTAATTTCACTAATGGTAATGCCGACATTTGCGTTTTCTGCTTTATGAACATTCTCTTCGCCTAATTTATAATCCCATTCAAACACATCAATCTTCTCAGAAGGCCACTTCTCCTTCATTAAGGAATCAAGCCCCCACTTCGAGAAGCGCTCGTCTTTCCACGTCACAACCGTGCCGCCGCCATATTCAGTGACTACATCATTTACAACCTCCGGCAGCCCTTTTAAATCAGTAGTAAAAATCTTCGTATGGATTTTCTTACAATGGTCCTTTAAAATCTCCAGCAGTTCATCCTGCGTTGCATCCTTAAATACCTCGTATTGCGGCTGGTATTTCCATTTCGGCTTTTCAATCGGAGCGGAAATTCGCGGCCGGTTCAGCTGACTGGCAATTTGATTTAAAAATTTATCTCGATTATGGATGGTGCCAATCATAGTTTTTTGTCTCCTTTGTCGCGATTTTTAAACCAATCTCTCAATCTCTCTTTATTCGGGGCCGGAAATTCTCGAATATCCGTCCAAGCTTTAAGCGGTCCCGGCCCTTTGGAGATTTTATCGCCCGAGGTAAATGGAGACATGGCGGCAGGCACGATTTTTGAACCAATTTTATAAAGAGTTGGAGAAGCAGCTCCAAGACCAAATGCCTTCATTAATAATTTTTCTGAAACAGGTGCTTTGCCTTCTTTTTCAACAATGACTTCACGGTGTTTATGCAGCAGGTTGTGCAGCGGAATTTTCACCGGACATACTTCTGTACAGGCACCGCAAAGGGTAGAAGCATATGGAAGCTCTTTGTATTCATCATAACCGCCCAAGAGTGGCGTGAGGACGGCCCCGATTGGTCCAGGATAAATTGAACCATAAGAGTGACCGCCAATATGACGATACACCGGACAAACATTAATACAGGCGCCGCAGCGGATACATTGTAATATCGACTGAAATTCACCACCAAGAATATTCGATCTGCCATTATCGACAATGACCAAATGGAATTCCTCTGGTCCGTCAACATCCAATTCCTCCCGAGGTCCGGTCAATAAAGTAATATAACTGGTCAGCTTTTGCCCAACAGCATTTCTTGTTAACAGGCTGACGAGTACTTCCATTTCCTCAAAGGTTGGTACAATCCGCTCCATCCCCATGACGGTAATTTGCGTTTTCGGCAGCGCTGTTACTAAATCAGCATTTCCTTCGTTTGTAACTAGGCTGAAGGAACCTGTTTCAGCAACCGCAAAGTTACAGCCCGTTATCCCGATATCCGCCTCTAAAAATTTCTCACGGAGGGTGACACGTGCTTGATAGGCAAGTTCTTCAGGTTTTGAGGTTTTCGTATACCCTAATTTCTTTTCAAAAACTTCGCGAATTTGTTCTTTATTTTTATGCAAGGCAGGTACCACGATATGGGACGGCGGATCATGATCGTCCAGCTGGAGAATATATTCACCAAGGTCCGTTTCGACGACCTCACAGCCTTCCTCCTGCAGCATTGCATTTAAGCTGATTTCTTCTGTTACCATCGATTTGGATTTGACAATTTTTTTTGCCTTTTTCTTCTGAACAACCTTTCTAATATATTCATTTGCTTCTTCCTTTGTTTGCGCAAAAAAGACGTGTCCGCCACGTCCCGCGACATTTTCACTCAGCTGCTCCAGGTAATAATCCAAATTCTCCAGAACATGCTGCCGGATTTCTTCACCGTGATTGCGCCAGTCTTCCCAGTTGCTCATTTCATCAGTTGTCACTGCCCTGCGCTTCAAACCCATTCCGTCCTGTGCACCGGCAACTGCACCGCGCATGAAATCATCGTGTATTCCATGATCAACACGTTCCTTAAACTGCTCCGTGCCAATTTTCATTGCCATAGGAAATCCCCCCAATTTTTTTAAAAAATGGCTGTGTAAAACTTGTCTGTTGATTTCCGCTCCAATCAACAGAGCTAAAAACCAATAATGTCCTTTAACTCAGCCTAAAAAATAAATGCATTAACGGCTGTTTAAGACTTCCGCAATATGCAGCACTTTTACCGGTTTCCCTAGTCGTTCCATCCGGCCGCCAATATTCATCAAGCAGGCTGCATCTGCACCCACAAGGTATTGTGCCCCGGTTTCTTCTACGTGCCGGACCTTCTCATCGACCATCTGCTCGGAAATCTGTGCCATTTTAACTGAAAATGTGCCGCCAAATCCGCAGCATTTTTCTTTCCCAGGTAATTCAGTGAACTTTAAGCCTTTAATATTTTTTAACAAAATCATAGGCGGTTCTTTTACACCTAGTAGTCTTGTCATATGGCAGGAAGTATGATAAGTTACATTGCCTTCAAATCTGGCACCGACATCTTCTATTTTTAAAACCTCGACGATAAATTGTGTCAGCTCATAGGTTTTGGCTGCTAATGCTTTTGCCTCCCGCTCCCATACAGGGTCGCCTGCAAAAATATGAGGATACTCATGGAACATAAAAGCACATGAACCAGATGGTGAAACAACATATTCGGCGTCACTAAACGTTTCAATCATACGTTTCATGGCTTCTTTTGATTCCTTCACATAACCGCTGTTGTATGCAGGCTGACCACAGCAGACTTGCGATTCCGGGAATTCCACTTCACATCCGAGTCTTTCAAGCAGTTCAACTGTTGCTTTGCCGACATTGCCTTGGAACATATCAATGATACAAGTTGCAAAAAGAGTAACCTTCATTTTTCTCTTCCCCTCAAAAATAAATTATGTCACCATGTTTATAAAATCAGTTAACTGGTCATCTGATGACCTAATAATTAATATTGTATATCTTACACCAAAATTATCAAGTTTAGAAAGGGCTTTCAAGAAAAATATCCTTTTTTTATCTGATTTGAAAATGCAGTAAAAGGGCTCCCAGCTATATAGAAACCCCATTTTATCAGTATTTTACTCCCCATTAAACTTAGTTGTATGTTGGAAATACTTCCCTAGAATAGCATCAATATTTTCAAGGTGAATCAGCATGTTGATCCTCGCTGCCTCTTCATCCTGTGCTTTGATTGCTTCATAAATGGCCAAGTGCTCCTTATATAACTGCTCAATGGTAGTTTCTTTTGAAAACAACCAAACCCTGCGTGTTTCCCTCATCGTTTCTACCATAAGCTCAGAAACATGGTTCATTAGATTCAGCAATAATTGGTTTTGAGCAGCTTCGGCAAGCGCCATGTGAAATTGTAAATCTGCCGTTTCACCAAGTTCCTCATCACCTTTTGCTTCAAGCATTGCTCCAAGGGCAGCTTCCATCATCATTAAATGCTGATCAGTTCTTCTCTTTGCCGCAGCAGCTGCAGTCCCGCTTTCAATAATTTTCCGTACTTCTACTAATTCTGCAATATCTTCCTTATTCATTAAGATAGCAGTTGATAATGGAAAAGCAATTTGATCTTTTTCAAATTCCTTTATATAAGTTCCTTCACCCTGCTTCATTTCGACAAGTCCCATTGCTCGTAATGAGGTTAATGCCTCACGAATAGCCGATCTTCCTACCTGAAAATTTTCCGCAAGCTGCTGTACAGAGTCAAGCTTATCCCCGGATTTAAGCTGCCCAGACCGAATCATTTCATAAATGGCTTCGGCCACCTCTTCATATATTTTTTTAGGTTTGATTTTTTTATAATTCATTCCAGTGCCCCTTTATATCCTTCATCAACTTTGACACGCACTTTCATTATACCTATTTTCATAAGATTTGCATCTTCTTCTAAATTTCATGGGCAATCACCTTTATGATTCCTTAAAATATTGAATCACTCGAGAGGATCTTTCCAAATAGGAAGCAGCCTTTCGAGCTTTTTCAAAACCCTAACTACTTTCCCAATTGTACCCATGTCTTCCCACAAATTCTTAATCGACATTAAATGGCCCGTTTGCGGAAGACTGATCTTATTGATAATCAATAGAATTCAGCAAAAGGTTTAATAAAAAAATTAAACATATACAAAAACCGACAATGTTCAAATATGACATTTTGTAGAATAGTAGTATAAATTACCCATTTTCTAGAAAATGTTAACCAATAACACAATATCAATTGTTTATGGGCATAAGATGTTTACAGCTGAAGGTCAGGTATGGGGGGATACTTTATGGAAAGCATGGTAAATAATCAAGAAATTGAGAAACAACGCGTAAATTCAGCTAGGTGGTATGCAAATTGGAGGTTTATTACAGCAAGTTTCATCTTTATTATCGCACTCTTCATTGCAGCAGGCAGCTACTATCAGGCAAACCATTTTAATTCACAAATCAAGATTAATGGCATCAAAGTCGGTGGAATGACCGCTGATCAGGCACTAAAAAAATTAAAAACAACCGTTTTAAAAAATGTAGTCTATGTTGGAGATGAACAAATTATAGATGGAAAAGACACTAAGGGGGTATTTTCTGGTAAGGATCTGCCCGATGTCAAAAAATTATTAAAGAGCCAGTGGACTTTTTTTCCCTCTTCAAAAGCGAAAGATTATTCATTAATGCCCAAGCATCAAGATCAGTATCGAAACCAGACGTTGAAAAAACAGGTGGAAGAAAAGCTGCTAGCCATGAATAAGGGTTTAAAAGCGCCACAAGATGCGGTAGTTCGTTTAAAACAAGGCAAAATTATTGTCGCAAACAGCATTAGCGGAGAGAAGTATGATGTCGCCAGTCTTTTGAAGGACTTCGAAAAGCACAAATATGCTAGTGAAATCAGGCTCAATCCAGTATACATACAGCCAATTAAAGAAGACAGCGAGTTTGTAAAAAATCAACAGAAAAAGTTTGAAGAATTCCTTGCTCAGACCGTTGATTACAAGGTACAGGGTAAAGTTTTTACGTTAAAAGCGGGCGAATTAGTTAAAAACGCATCTATTTCAAAAGATTTAGAGATTAAGATTGATGAATGGGGTGATTTTAAGAAAAGAATAGCCAACATTAACAATGGGCAATCCACATTAAATAAGGATTTCAAATTCAAGACTCATTCAGGTTCAGTGATATCGGTTAAAGGTAAAGGCTATGGCTGGGCCATAAATGTTGAAAAAGAAATACCTCGTATTATGAAAGCTTTTGAAAATGGGGAGAAATCGGTTTCCGCCTCTAATATTTACGGACATGGCTGGCAGGGTGAAGGCTATGGATATGACACAATTGCCAATAATGGTATTGGTGATACGTATGCTGAAGTCTCCATCGCGGAGCAACGAATGTGGATCTACAAAAATGGAAAATTAGTCGTCACAACGAATGTTGTTACCGGCACACACAATCTCAATCAAGATACATCACCTGGAGTGTGGTATATTCTCTATAAGAAGTCACCTGCCGTGCTAACGGGCAGAGAAAACGGAAAAATTATTTATCAGTCCCCTGTTAGTTATTGGGCTCCTTTTACCAATGACGGACAGGGAATCCACGATGCCAGCTGGCGAGGCAATTGGGGAAGTAAGGCCTATCTTACTGATGGATCGCATGGCTGTGTCAACACTCCGCCAAGCATTATGAAAACTGTGTATGACAATCTCAGCACCTATCAGCCGGTTGTTATTTATTGAGGCATGGAAGGCAGTCCAATAATATAACTTTTTAGGAACAGCTGTCACTTTCTTTTCAAAGAATGATAGGTTTTGAAGATTATATGTAAGAAAACAAGAAACGTAAGAAGGCAACGCCCACAGTGAGGGTTAGTTGCCTTTCTTTAAACTGAGAAAAAGTTAAATAGCACTTCATTTTTGTAGATTTTTCTTCATAAGAGATGCCACTTGTATGTTTTCCTGTATAGAAGTGCTTTCTAGATTCTTAATAATTAATTCTTGTCGTTCCACAGGATGATTTTGGCTTAATTTAGCTTTAGCTTCAATTTTTGTAATTTTTATTTTGAATGCTATAATCCCTTTACTCATTCCTTCAAGATATTTAGGATCTACATCATTTAAATTGTATGAGCTATCCGGTCTTTCATATTTGTTTACCATATCATTTAAAGAATCGAATATCACTTTTTGATCTTCGATAATCTCCATCTTCCCATATAAATGGATAGACACATAATTCCAGGTAGGTACTGCCAGCGTTGTTTCATACCAAGATGGAGATATATAACAGTGAGGACCTTGGAAAACCACAAGAACTTGTTGGTTTTCTATATCCTTCCATTGTTCGTTCGGAAGAGCAAAGTGACCATATAAAGCACTTTCACCTTTATTTAGTGTAAGTGGAAGATGGGTTGCGTATGGTTCTCCATTGTGCTGGGAAAATAAAGTGGCAAAGCCGTATTTTTCAATAAAATCATAAATGATTTCTTCATCATCGAGTTGAAAATGTTTTGGAATATACATGTTTAAGCCCCTCCTTAATTAAGAAAAACTAGAATGTCATTTCCCTATTATGAATATCTAACACTTCAATCTTCACAGAACCACCAAGATTATGTAACACTAAATCAGACAATGCTTTAAGCGCTATATGAAACTCATCGCTTCTTGTTTCATCTATTAATTCAATACAGAGGAATGCATTTTTTGTATTTTCGGTTAGCATCGTCCTCTGAGCTTCACGCCAATTCCAGCATCTGCATATGGCACCGTCATCATCTTTATAAACAATTTCACCTTCATATGGCGAAGCATTCCCATCATTTCCTAATGGAATAAACGGTTCGTTACCATTTGCCTGCGTTAGCCGAATATCGCCAGCAAAAGTGTCGATATCTTCTCCGCCACACGGAAACCCATAACGCAATGAAATGGAATTATAGATGTCAACAAGCGGGTTTATTGTTCCGATATGATTGCCGTTTTTCACTCTTTTTAATAAAGCTTCAATGGAACACCTTGCCCCTTTCTTTGTCTTAAATTTCTGAAAAGATTCTCTCCAAACGAATATAACTGGATTACTACTGAATTCCTCCTGAATAAAGAATTTATGTGCTTCTTTCTCTGCCTCCTGCAGCAGCTTCTCGTAGATTTCAACGTCTATAATTGAATTATCAATCCCCTGGCAAATAAGGGTGCCTATTTTTGCATGAGGGAATAACGACCAAAAATCATCTTCAATGATAAATCTAGTCATAAAATATCTCTCCATTTCATTTTACTTTAAGTCTTTTAATGAAGAAAAAACGCGGTTCATGTATATACCGCGTTTCTGATTAAGTTTAACGAGGTTCTTACTTAGTTATCATTAACTGTGTTCGAGCCTGAAAACATCTGATAAATCGTACTGTGAATCAAACTCCATAACATTGCCAAAGCAAAATAGGCCATCGCCAAACTCGATAATGTAAAGATTCCACGCAAAAGCTTCTCTCCAACAAATTTCCGCGACCAAGCGACCAACGTGGATATGACAACACACCATGCAAAAGCACCAGCAGCAAAGCCAACAAACAAGATCACCAGCTTATCCATTAACGGCATCCCTGTAATACGGGCTGCAAATCCTCCGCCGATCCCGCCCCAAAACGCAATACCAAACGGATTGGCAATTGAAAACACAATCCCTGTTAAAAAGTCTCGTTGTTCCTTCGTTTCTGATTGGGTCAAATCAATGGGTTTACGAGCGTCTAAAAAGGACATCCATGCCATTCGGAGTAAAAAAGCGACTCCAGCAATTCCCAAAATGATTTGCACCGCCAAAAAGTGGAAGATAAGTGCCACACCTGTTAGCCCGACAACAGCCCAAAGCAAATCACCTAGTAAAGCTCCAAGCTCCACTGAGAAGGCTGGCATAAATCCGTGTTTTAATCCCCTGCGCAACGCTTCTGTGTTAACTGCTCCAGGGGATGCACTATAAACAAATCCGAGAACACAGGCCGTTACAATCAAACCAATCATTCAAACAACCCTTTCCGTTGCTCACGCATCCACTGTGCACTCTGAGTTTCCCCTTGCTCATCTGACTTTTCAAGTTCTTTAACGATATTTTTGTAATCTGTGTCGCTGCGATTTTGGCTCATTTTAGCTGCAGCTTGAATCGAAGTAATTTCTATTTTAAAACCAACAATGCCTTTCATTTCGCTCTCAAGCAAATTAGGATTGAATGTATGCCACATCCTCCCGTTTTCCCGATGAGACTCGTAACGGTTGAGCAGCATATCCAAATCCGCTTTCAACTCATCCGAAGTCAAGATGCGTGCTGTTCCATACGCATGTACCGCTAGATAATCCCATGTGGGGACCTCTTCAACCGTATACCAACTTGACGAAACGTAAGCATGAGGTCCTTGAAAAATAAGCAACACATCAGCATTATGATCCAAAGTCTTTTTCTGCATGTTTCCATAGGCGATGTGCCCTGTCGCATAGATTTTCCCGTCCTCTTCGCGAATCTGTATGGGAAGGTGTGTAGCGATGGGACGATGTTCATCGACAGTAACTAATAATGCAAACGGATGCGACTTCATAAATTGAACTGCCTCATCATGACCCATACGATATTGCTTTGGTATGTACACAATAATCATCCTTTCAACTTGTAAATGAATTTTAATAATAAATTTCCGATAAAAAAATAATATTATACAAACTGACATTAAAAAAGGTACAATAACAAACAAATATACATGTCAGAGGTAGATTGGAATGAAAAATACCATTTTTGCATTTAAGGATGACTTTCCCAAATATAAACAAATTTACGAGCAGTTTAAATTATTTATTGAACAAGGAGACATGTTGGCGAATGAGCAAATGCCCTCCATTCGGGGGCTTGCAGATTCCTTACATGTAAGTCGTAATACAACATTAATGGCATATGAACAACTTGTTGCTGAAGGGTATATTCGCGGGGAGGGACGTAAAGGTTATTTTGTAAATGAGTTAGAACCCCTATTATTTCAGGAGGCATTCATCTCTAATAAAAAGCAAACAGAGTCCAAGAAATCTCCGATTGTTAATTTCAGGGCAGATGCTGTTGATCAAACACATTTCCCACTGAAGATTTGGAGGAGGATTGCCAATCAAGTATTAACATTAGAGGATAGCTTTCGATACGGAGAACCATTTGGGGAAGAGGCTTTGCGCGAACAAATCTCCGCCTATTTATTCCAATCACGCGGGGTGAAAACAAATGCAAATGCAATTATTATCGGAAGCAGTACCCAACAAATGCTTGTGTACCTGGGACACATACTGAAGGATGAATTCCAGAGTATTATCGTTGAAGACCCTGGTTACGACGGTGCCAGGGAAGCTTTTCAATTCCATCGTTTTATGTTTGAAACCTTACCGGTTAATGAAACAGGTGCTGATCTTTCACAATTAGAACAAATGAAATCACGATTAATCTATGTAACCCCTTCCCATCAAAGTCCAATGGGGGTAAGCATGTCTATTCAACAACGGCAAATGCTGATTCATTGGGTTGACAAGATGCGTGGATATATTATCGAAGACGATTATGACAGTGAGTTTCGCTATACACAAAAACCATTTCCTGCTCTTGCATCTATTGATTCGGCAAGAGTCATCTATTTAGGGAATTTCTCAAAATCATTTCTTCCGGGAATCCGTTTAACTTATATGGTGTTGCCAGAGCCAGTTTTAACTCGTTATAAAAAGCATTTTACTTATTTTGAATGTCCCACTTCACTTCTCAGCCAACTCACAATGGCAAAATTTATGGAATTGGGAGAGTGGAATCGCCACGTTAAACGAATGCGTCTTGTTTATAAGAGAAAAATGCTGCATTTAGTTTCTGAATTAAAAAAGCAATTCGGCCAAAATATTTCTATTATTGGCGAGCAGTCCGGTTTGTACTTATTAATCAAATTACACCTTAACCGTTCAGAAGAATGGTTCATCAGGCGCGCTTCTTCTTTTGGTGTAAAAGTGTGTCCGACCTCACTCTACTTTATTAATAAAAAAACCGATCACCCAATCATTAAACTTGGATTTAGTCATCTTACATGTGATGAAATTGAGCTTGGTGTCAAGCTCCTAAAAAAGGCCTGGGCATAAAAACACCCCGTCATCGTTAGTTGAGGCTGACGATGACGGGGCAGTTCCATTTGTAATAGCAGGAAATAAAGTTTTCCGATCGGCCCCCCATTTTGGATAATTTTCGATTCAAAAATGGCCGTTTTATCGCCTGCTTTTCCACACTATATAAAGGACTCTTGCACTCTATAATATCACCATACGGCCTGTCCTAAATGTTTTCTAACTCCATCCTTTAACCATTTCGCTGTCAATGTTTCTGCATTTAACATCTCTTCTGGTGTGCCTTCGAATATAATTTGTCCGCCTTGCTTTCCCCCTCCTGGACCCAATTCTATTACCCAGTCACTCGCCGCTATGAAGTCAAGTTTGTGTTCGATTATTATAACAGAATTACCTCTGTTTACAAGATTTTGAAATACATCTAAGAGTTTTTCATTATCCTCCGTGTGTAGTCCTAAGGATGGCTCGTCTAATAGGTAAATTTGTCCTTCTTTTTGTAAGTGGCTTGCAAGTTTTAGACGTTGAATTTCTCCTCCGCTTAGGGAACTTGTCGTCTGTCCTAAGGTCAGATACCCTAATCCCACGTCTTTTAGCGTATGCACTCTTTTTATGATTTTTGGCGCTTTAAAATAATTAATTGCCTCGTCTATTGTTAAATCTAAAATCTCTACTATATTTTTATCTTGATATCGAAAGACAAGCGCTTCGTCTGAATATCTCGTACCGCCACATGCTTCGCAAGGGATAGTCACTGGATCTGCAAATGCTACTTCTGGCGTTAGGACTCCTTTTCCTTTGCATATAGGACATGCTCCTGAAGAGTTGAAGCTGAACAAACCTGCTGGTTGTCCTGTTTCTATTGAAAATATTGTGCGAATATCGTCCATTATCCCCATATATGTAGCTAGGGTCGAACGGTTGGAGATTCCTATGCCGCCTTGTCCTACCATTATGGTTCCCGGATATCTTTCTGTAAAGGCTTCCAACATTAGAGAGCTTTTACCAGAACCAGATACTCCACTTATACAGACTAAGACATTTTTAGGAATATCTACGCTTATATTTTTTAAGTTATTGTTACTTGCTTTTTTTATTTTAAAATAACTTTTTATATCCCTTGGATTTTTATTTATTTTTAGCTCGTGTTTTAGGGCTGTTGCGGTGGGAGAGTTTTTTAGTCCTTCTAATTTCCCTTGATAGACAACTTCCCCTCCATTTACACCTGCTCCTGTTCCCATCTCTATTATTTCATCCGCTATTTTTATTACTGACAGATCGTGTTCGATTACGATTACGGTATTATGTTGGGATTTTATCCTTTTTAGCATCTGTATTAACATATCCACTTCTTCTGGATGGAGTCCTGCACTTGGTTCGTCGAAAATGTATGTGATATTGTTGAGACTGCTTCCTAAATGACGAGCGATTTTTACCCTCTGAGCTTCACCACCAGACAGGGTGCCCATTTTTCTTGATAGGCTCAAATATCCTAGTCCCATGTCAACTAGCTGTTTTACATATGGGATTGCTTGTCGTGCTATTGATTCTCCCATAGGATCTTTTATGTTCTTTAGTTCTTCTAGTATTTCTGGGAGCTCCAATTGATCGTATTCTGCGATATTGAGGCCATTTATTCTACACTCTAAAACCTTTGGATTTAGACCGGAACCTTGGCAGGTTGGGCATAAGAATCGAGTTGATACTGCTAAAACGTCATCTTGGGATACTTGTTTTAGTTTTGTGATGTCTCTATTTATATAAAGGCGCGTAAATCTAGGCAATAACCCATCCCACTCTGCATTATGAGGTCCGTTTTTTGTGTGAAACGGCGCATAGGCTCTTTCTCCTTCTCGTGGGCCATATAATAGTAGATGGAGTTCTTCTTCTGCATAGTCCTTTATGGGTTTATCTGGATCGAATAATCCACAGGTCATCATCCAATTACCTTGCCAACCAGAAGGCGATAATGGCTTAAATTTCACTGCATAATCTCGAAGTGACTTATCGTAATCGATAATCTTATTTAAATCTGGCGCAATTACCTCCCCATATCCACTACATTCTGGACATCTACCAAAGGAACTTTGGCTCGAAAAATCATTTGCAGAACCTATTGATGGATTTCCTATTCTTGAAAACAAAAGTCTTATTAATGGATTTATATCCATATAGGTGCCAATTGCTGAGCGGGAATTGCCTCCTATAGGTCTTTGCTCTACTACTATAACCGGGCTTAAGTTTTGCATAAGATCGGCGTGGGGTCGCTCAAACCTTGGCATTTGATTTCTGACATAAAGAGGATAATTCAAAGTCATTTGCCTTCTACTTTCTGTTGCTAATGTATCAAAAACTACTGAGCTCTTTCCCGATCCTGAAAGACCCGTAAATACGATGATTTTTTCTTTTGGTATGTTTAAATCTACATTTTTTAAATTATTTTCTTTTAGCCCTCTTAAAATGATTTCATCTTTTATTTCTGACATATAATCAGCCTTTCAGATTTTATCTACCAAGAAAGTGACTTCGGAACTGTAAACACCAGCATTCAGTCGTAGATTGCTGACTTCTAGCTACTTGCAGTTCGCCATAAGTCTAGCCAACTCTGACGGGGGAAATACCTTTCAAGTTCTTTTGCCTCTCTAGCTTGAAAATAAGAATTGACTTTTATTGATCTGGACACAAAAAACCCCGGATTTTTATTAAAAAACCCGAGAAATTATTGGATTCGGTCCCTCAATCGGAAAGGGCCACATCATTCTACTGTCTTCCTGTCCCATCAACATTCTTTCACCCGAAGTTATCAAGCAATGCACGCACTTCATCTGTTGACTCTGTGCTCATTAATTGATTTCTTAATTCACTTGCCCCTCGAAATCCTTTAACATATATCTTAAAAAAGCGATGAAGAGCCTTGAACGGACGTAACTCTAATTCTGAATATTTATCATGGAGATCCAGATGCAATCTTAAGAGATCAAGCAATTCCTTACTGCTATGATCTTCCGGCTGCTTTTCAAAGGCAAATGGATTATTGAAAATTCCACGCCCAATCATAATCCCATCAATACCGTATTGATGAGCGAGCTTTAAGCCAGTTTGACGGTCAGGGATATCCCCGTTGATCGTCAAGAGTGTATCTGGTGCCACCTTGTCACGAAGTTTCTTAATCTCCGGGATTAGTTCCCAATGAGCATCCACTTTGCTCATTTCCTCTCTTGTACGCAGATGAATGGAAAGATTGACAATGTCTTGTTTCAATATGTGTGTCAGCCAGTCATGCCATTCGTCTACATCCGCGTAACCAAGCCTTGTCTTTACACTTACGGGCAATCCTCCTGCTTTTGCTGCTTGTATTAATTCTGCTGCAACTTCTGGACGACGGATGAGACCGCTTCCCTTCCCATGCTGTGCCACATTAGGTACAGGACAGCCCATATTGATATCGATACCCTGAAACCCAAGTTCCGCCATACCAATACTCATTTGCCGAAAGTTTTCAGGCTTATCTCCCCATATATGGGCTACCATTGGCTGTTCATCCTCTGTAAAAGTCAAACGCCCGCGCACACTCTGTTTCCCCTCTGGGTGACAATAACTCTCACTGTTTGTAAACTCTGTAAAAAACACATCAGGTCTGGCTGCCGCGCTTACTACATGGCGAAAAACAACATCCGTCACATCTTCCATTGGTGCCAGTACAAAAAACGGCCTCGGTAAATCACGCCAAAAATTATCTTTCATATTCAAATCCTCTCATTATGGGACACCTGGACAAGCCCTTGTCCCCCAAAATAAAAAGCAAGGATTTCCCTGCTTCTTTTACACTAATACCGCGCTTAAGCACATTTTATCAAACTATAGTAAATTTTGATCATTATACACTTTAATATTAACAAATAAAAAGTGCAAAGAAAATCGGGTAAGATGCGGTGATGTGGGACACAGGTATAGATATATTATCCAAGTTACCGCATTTTTTCACATTTTTTCGGTTATAAAATAAAGTCTTCTAAAATAACAGAGAAAAGCCAAGCAGGACAAGGGATTGAGCATGAAACAGCCCTGAAATCGGAAATGTTTATTTGTTTTGGAAAAGTTTATTTTAGTTAGACATCTTTAAAAAGAGTTGTGCCACACACTCCACGTGTGCGGAGTGTAGGTGGCAACACATGGGGTGCTGGTGAAGTTTATAGGCTTAAGAAGTTGCCTCTTTTTTTTCGGTTGTTGTAGCGGTTACTTTTTAGAGCATATCGCTGTATCACCTCTTTCCATTGTATAGGCCAATGCAGTTTTGGAGTAATCTTGAGTATTTTCTACCAATGGTCTCAAAAAATTGCGCCCGATTATTGAATAAACTACATATTCGGTTCAACTTTCATCATTCAAGATTTCGACTTATGAATGTGCCGATGATTGACTTGACGCACTGTCTTCACTTTTCGAATGAATCGTCTATCAATATAGAAAGCAGTAAGAAATGCAACTAAACTAATCAAAACTGGCATACCAAAAGCTTCATAAGAAAACGGTTTGCCTTCGAATTTTAGATTAGTCGCACGGTATTCCAATCGCTTGGCACCATATTTAGCGGTTAGGACGTCCTCCTGCTTTGCTAAATCTTCAAGTGGAGCTTCAAACATAAATCTGTCAGCGGAGCCGCTGTGAATGAACTCTGGCACCACGTTGTTACCCCTTGCGTTCCACTGCTTGACTTCTTCCGCAGCTAAAGACTTGGCCTCTACTCCTGGAACGAACATTCGATCAAGCTTCGGCGCATTCGACATTTGATATCGGGTGACAAGGTTAAGGTGATACTTCGTAACGATAGGCTGCTTGGTGTCTGAGATGGTGTATACCTTTGTTGTTCCGGAAGCAGCATAGGTATCAAAAATCGTTGCAAGTGCTCCATCATCCATCCCGTTATACAACAATACCCCTGCGCTTTTTTTGTTCCATTGGAATGCTTGGTTAAACGTAAATATCAATTCGGTTCGATCTACATAATAAGGGTTTACCTTCGGATTCTTTACGAAATGATAGGAAGGGTAATTCATCTCTTTCGCTATTTTCTCCGCCATAGGTTCGCCTAATTGCTGTGAGATCACATAGAGGACGGCATCGATTCCCGAAGTAAGAGCTGCTGAAGCGACGATGTTCCCGTCTGCGACATAACGCACATCCCTTCTCCATTTTGTTTCAGGATATTTATCGATTTCATGATAATCAAAACTTTTCCAGTCGGTAGTTGCTTCTTTCCCTTTTAATAAACCTGTATCGGCCAGGTTCACCCCTCCAGCGCAAATGCTTAACAACTTCGTATCAGAATGTTTTTGTATCCATTCCCGGACAGGTTTATACTTTGCTTCGTCACCCATAGGCATGGCAGGGATCACAATAAGGTCGGGACTTTTTCCTAATAATTGATCCAGTTCATCAAAAGAATAGTGCGGCATCAGATCCAAACCGCCAGTGAGTGTTTTCATGGTTTTGTCCGGGGCAACTGCATATACGTTATAAGACTCAGTCATGGCGAACATTTCATACGGAACCATAAAATCGAACACTTCTGTCGTCGGATTGGATAAAAGGACAGCTACTGTAGGTTTTTTCGGATTATATTCAGGGACGCTTACGTCTTGTAAAGCAGGCATCGGTGTTTGCCGAGTGGGAAACCAATATGCATGATTTGAGTGAACATACCCAAACGCACCGACCCCACCGAAAAGGATAACGAACATCATTACATAGACAACGACACGTAAAAATATCTTCATCTTTGATTCTCCTCTGACCAAAATTTTTTGATTTACTTCCTCAAGTAAAACTTTAATGGATCTCTGTGAACTCCATATTAATGTGTGGAAAATTTCTTTGCTCAAGTTTTCCTATTTACAACTCTTGTATATATACAAATATAAAGCAATATTTTTTGTTGTCAATAACCAATTGTTGTATTCATACAAATATTTTACAAAAAACGGCTGCTTGAAAATTGAACTTCAGTTCAGCCGTTGCCTAGTTTTAATGCTTAACGTTAGTCTGCTTGATGATTTTCAATAAAATAGCCAGACTCTCATCCACTTGTTTTCGCTTGTTTTCAGGAACTTGGTTTAACAGGCCGGCAAACAACTGATGATGTTTTTCATGAGCCACCACAACCGCTTCCATACCCTTTTCGGTGAGTTTGATCAGTACTTCCCTTCTATTGTCCGGGTTGGATTGCCTGTCCACAAGGCCGGCTTTCGCAAGTGGATCCAGTGTCCTTGTCAACGTGGAAGGGTCCACTCCAAGAATGCCTGCCAAATCTCCGTGACGGTAAGTTTGTGAACCTATTTCCATCAAAAGATGCAATTGTTTGGGGGTAAGCCCTTCGACAAAAGATATGTCACCGCCGATTACACCAGACATTTTAAGTATGGAGTATACGAATTCCCCAAATGTATCGTGAAGCATTTGTCATCACCTATCTCGAATGTTTTATAACTGGTATATCAAAATAATTGTACCTTTGCAATTTTACTATTGACACAAGAAAAAATTGATTTATATTTGTATATATACAAATATTGTTAATAGAAAACAGTTATACCACGTCAATCATTGGATTTCAATTCTAAAGGAGAGAGAACATGAACATCCACTTGTTAGAATGGGGAATCGTATCTTTTATCATCGGTGTTATATTGTCGCTGCCAATGGCTGCGATCTATTATGACAACTCACCGCCTTGGGCCAAACTATTCACAAATCCCCGAAAGCTTAAATCTGCTCATCTCGATTTTTTTATGCAAGCACTGTCCGCCGGGCTTGTCTACTTGCTCGAGTTGTCAACAAGTTCAGAATTACCTCTATTTATTGTTATACCTCTGATTTTCGGGATGATTTGTAACCCGTTAATCCTTTTGATGGAGTCAACATCATATTATCGTTCCGGATTTACTGCGATATTTTATCGATTTCTTAAATATACAAGCCCTGTTTCCCTGCTCTTCGCATGGATTGCAATCGCAATGTACTTTCTACCTCTCACTTTAATTATTTTTCTTTCAATCTTGTTGCTGACCGGGCTGATTATCATTGGGAACCATCGACGTAAATTAAACTTGGAGGCAGAATCTGCATGAAATAGTCGATTTTAATCACAGGTGTATCGAGCGGACATAATTCATTACCGATTTGCCGCCCCAACATTTGAATAGAAGCAGGATTTCCCCTTATCGGGAATCTGCTTCTTCTTTTAAAACTATCTGCGAGACGCACTCAATATGCGCCGTCTGCGGAAACATATCCACCGGCTGGATGTACTTCACTTCATATTTTGAACTCAGGGTTTGAATATCCTTTGCCAGAGTAGATGGATTACATGATACATAAATCAGTTTCTCTGGTTTCACCTGCAAAATAGTTTGCAATAGCTGGTTGTCAAGGCCGGTTCTCGGTGGATCTACGACCATGACATCCGGCTTCCACCCTTTTTTCACCCATTTCGGCAGAACTTCTTCCACTTTCCCTGGTACATACTTTGTATTGGTGAACCCATGCCGCTTCGCATTTTTCTTCGCATCCTCGATCGATTCCGGAATCACATCCATCCCGCGAATTTCCTTAGCCTGATCTGCCAGCCATAACCCAATCGTGCCCACGCCACAATACGCATCCACCACTTTCTCCGTACCCGTAAGCCCTGCCGCTTTCTTCACTTCATTATACAGTTTGACGGTTTGAGTTGGATTCAGCTGAAAAAAGGTTCTTGCCGATAATTCGAACTGTAAATCGCCTAAGGTTTCTTGGATTACCTCACTTCCAGCTAATGCAACCGTCTCCTCGCCAAAAATAAGTGAAGTTTTCTGCCCGTTAATGTTTTGCACAATCGATTTTACATTTGGAAGCCTTTTTTGTATTTCTGAAATGAAAAGCTCTTTTTTCGGAAATTCTTTTTGGGAAGTGATTAATACCACCTGGAGCTCCCCTGTTTGCACACCAACACGAGTGACAATCGTTCGAACAATTCCTTTACGTGTTTTTTCATTATAAATCGGAATATTTAATTCCTCTAAAATTCGTTTCACACGTGCTGTTGCTTCATTTGTTTGTGAATGTTGTACTGCACATTGCTCAATATCAATCAGCTGATGAGAGTTCAGTCCATATAATCCGGCTAGCACCTTCCCATCCTTCTGCCCTACCTGAAAACTGCTTTTGTTCCGATAACCCCATGGGTCTTCCATGCCAATCGTTTCGCGGATATCCAATTTGTTAACATCCAATTTCGTATGCCGTTCCAGCGACTGAATGACAATATCCCGTTTTTCCATTAACTGCTGGTCATATTGCAAATGCTGCAACTGACAGCCGCCGCATTGATCATAGACCGGGCAAACCGGCTTAACGCGGTGCGGTGATTTAATACGAATTTTTTTAATTTTTGCTTCGGCAAATTTCGGATTAATTTGTGTTGCCTGAACCACTACTTCCTCTCCCGGAAGTGCTCCCGGTACAAAAACAACCTGCCTTTTAAAATAACCGACCCCTTCTCCATTGATGCCCAGACGTTTGATTGTCAGCGGAAAAGTTTGATTTAATTGTATTTTAATGATTTGCTCTGTTTTCATCTTTTTCACAATTCCATCCATTTTTATTTTTATCGTATTATAGCATGTTTCACATACAAATAGAAAAAACCGAATCCTTTAAGAATTCGGTTTAATATCATCAAGACTTTTGAATTTGTAGCCACGATTTTTTAAATCCTTGATGACCTTTTCCAATGCATCGGCATTATCTTTTGAAACTGTGTGTAAAAGCAGGACACAGCCCGGGTGGATTTGTTTCATGATGTTATCGTAAGCATATTGAGCGCCTCTTTGTTGATTCACGTTCCAATCCACATAGGCAAGCGACCAGAATACATGCGTATATCCTGCGTCCTTGGCCACTTTCATTGTTCTTTCGCTAAATACTCCTCTAGGCGGGCGCAAGTATTTCATTTCTTTTTGACCGGTTAATTCCTTTGTTTTGACCTTAACGGTATCGAGTTCTTCTTTGATTTTTGAATCGTTAATGGTTGTCATATCGGGATGATGCCAAGAATGGTTGCCGACAATATGACCTTCTTCTACCATTCGTTTAACGAGATCGGGTTGTGAATTTAAGTAATGTCCAGTAACAAAAAAGGTCGCTGGTACCTTTTCTTTTTTTAGGACATCAAGAATTTTTGGTGTATATCCATTTTCATAGCCATTATCAAAGGTAAGGTATAAGGTTTTTTTTTGAGGATTACCTTTATAAAAGGCTTCGTACTTGGCAAGAAGCTGGTCGTATTGTGGTCCCGCTTCCGGCGGTTGTTCATTCTCGGCTTTTTTAAAACCCCAATGGATTGGTTGATTGGAAACAGCTCCATATGTAACACTTGGAACGAAAAGAAGCAGCATTCCAAGGATGGGCAATATTTTTTTCATCCATGTTCCCCCTATTTTGTTTTTTTTAGTGTTTGTTTTAGACGGGAAAACATAGATGGAACTTATAGGAAAGATTTTGGTTGGTGGTAGATGCGGCCTTTGTTGGTGCCGGTATGCGGAAAATTCAAAATGTAAAATAAATAGGCTGCGGTTCTTGGAGTTGGTAGCTGAAGAAACCAGCACAATTCTCTGTTTGTGATAAAGGGCTTAATTAGGAGAAAGAAGTCATTGATAGCGGGAAGATGAGCATCTTTTGATATCGTATTACACTCGGGGCATACCCATTTTCTTCCCTTATAGCTCATAGGAAGAAACAAACATATTGGGCACTGAACACCCGGGATTAATTCACTTGGGTAAATATTGTACACTTGGAGGACATCACTTTGTAGTGGTGTATGTTTATTTAAAATTTGTCTTTTTATTTTACCCATTTGTTTTAGATCAAGATAGTCTTTTTTAAAGAACTTTTCATGTTCGGCAATTTTCATTAAAAGATTTTCGGCTCTGCAAACTTTCTTTTCTGCCTCTATGTATCCGGGGGTTATTTGTAAAGTGGCTTTTGAGTTTGTGAAACAAACGAGGTGATCTAAGGGGATGCTCGGTAATTGATTTTTTTCGAAAAAGTAATTTAACAATATTTTATGGCGGGCAACCTGAGAAAGTGGATTTGAATATACCCTTTTATTTTCATTTACCTCTTGGGTCAGTTGATGTCGTTCTAATAAAAGTGAACCAGAATAGTTTTTGCTATCTACGATTAGTCCGGATTTTTCAGAATGTAGAAAAGCATCGATTTGGAAAAAGGATTCTCCGTGGGAGAGTCGAATGTCGTGGAAAATTTGGTACTTTTTTGGTGGAAGTAAGCTTAAATAGTAGTGTAGAGTCTTTTCACCTCGATACCCCGATCTTAAATTTATCAGTTTTTCTTCAATATCGGCCCTGCTTGGATGATTTTTAGCTATTCTTCGTTCAAGTGCTTCGTGTTGTTCTAGTAAAATCGGTTTGATCAGATCTTTTTCAAGCAAAAATATCACTCCTTAGTCTTTTGAGTTTAATTTTATCGTGATTTGGAGTAAATCTTTGCTCTAAAATGAGACAACTTTTTGACTATTTTATTTTATCAACAATTTTTGGGCAGATATCGACACTTTTTTGAAATATATCAACGAAAATTTGCAGGATATCGACACTTTTTCATCATTTATCAACACTTTTTTGCCGGATATCAACAATTCCCACCAAAACGGAGTATTCGGCTCCCGCCAATCTTCCATTTCACGGGAAAAAAGGGACAAGCGCACGCGCTCATCCCCCAAAAACGATTCTTATTTAAAAACCGGTTCCTTAAACTGTGCCAATTTTTCCAATGAAGACTTATCAACATCAGCATGCAAGCTGTTGCCATGAGAATCCATTGTTACAACCGCAGTAAAGCCTTCAACGCGTAAGTGCCACATTGCTTCTGGGATACCAAATTGCATAAGGTCAACGCCTTCAACTGATTTAATACAGTCAGCATAATACTGAGCCGCGCCGCCGATCCCATTTAGGTATACGCCGCCATGTTCTTTCAATGCAGCCAATGTTTTTGGTCCCATACCGCCTTTACCGATAACCGCACGAATACCGAATTTCTTCATGATATCACCTTGGTAAGGCTCCTCACGAATACTTGTTGTTGGGCCCGCAGCCTTCACATGCCATACGCCGTTTTCGTCTTTTTGCATAACTGGTCCGCAGTGGTAGATTACTTGTCCATTTAAATCCACTGGTGCATCGTTATCCATTAAATGCTTATGAATCGCATCACGGCCAGTGTACATCATTCCAGTAATCTGAACAACGTCGCCTACCTTCAATTCGCGGATTTGCTCTTCCGTAATTGGTGCTGTTAATGTAATCACACCTTCAGATTTTGCTGCAGCTGTTTCTTTTTCAGCTTCAGATTGTGCAAAATCAATGAATTCCCCGTCTTGGTACATCCATTCATTGATTTCTCCAGTTTCCGCACTTACCGCTACACCCATGCGACGGAATGCCCAGCAGTTGTAAGCAACTGAAACATAGAAGCTGGCAGGGATACGGTTCATGACACCAACTTTACAGCCTAAAAGGGTTGCTTCGCCGCCAAAGCCCATTGTACCAATGCCTAGTTTATTGGCATTTTCCATTACGTATTCTTCTAACTTGCGAAGATCTTCGTTCGGATTAACATCTTCAACAGAACGGAATAGTTGTTCTTTTGCTAAATCATAGCCAGAAGAACGGTCGCCGCCGATACCAACACCGATGAAGCCGGCGCTGCAGCCTTGTCCTTGTGCTTGGTAAACAGAATGCATGATACATTTACGAATACCGTCAAGGTCACGACCGGCACGGCCAAGGCCTTCAAGTTCACATGGCAGGCTGTATTGGATGTTTTTATTTTCACAGCCGCCGCCTTTTAGAATTAGGCGGACATCAATGTAATCTTTTTCCCATTGATCAAACTTAATGACTGGTAAGCCGGCACCAAGATTATCGCCGCTGTTTTCACCTGTTAAGGAGTCAACAGAGTTTGGACGTAATTTAGCTTCTTTAGTTGCCAATACGATGGCATTTCGGATCGCTTCTTTTAATTCTAATTGGTTAACCCCAACTGGAGTTTTAATTTTAAAGGTTGGAAGACCGGTATCCTGGCAGATTGGTGAAACTTGATCATCCGCCATTTTAATATTGTTTGTGATTGTTGCAAGGCTCATTGCCGCACTTGTACCGCCATTTTCTTTTTCCTTTGCCGCTTTAACTGCACGACGAACGTCTTTTGGCAATTTCGTTGAAGTTTCAACAATCAGCTTGTACATGCTTTCTTGAAATTTTTCAATATTCAATTCGAGTACCCCTTTCCCTTTGTCCCACTATTTATCGTTTTTAATTTTATAACTATTTGACGCAATCCATTATACTCCTATCCGCCTAATAATTAAAGAATTAGGTTGCAATCGGTTACTTGGTATAATGAGGTAAACTCCAAAAAACATAATGAAACAGACAAGGCTATGAATGTAAATTTCAAAATTAAGAATTTTTTAAATATCAACCGATGTAAAGATACATCAAGTCTTGATGTGCTGCATTGGACAGTGTGTAAAGTATCTCTACAAATTTATTTAACACTGCTTGAAATAAGAAAAGCGCAAGCGCCTTGCTCAGCCCCAGGCATAGCACAAGACAAGCCGGCCGAAAGGTTGTTCTTTAACCTTTTGGACGGATTGGCTTGTGACCTCGAGGGGCTAGGCGCTGGAGCTGGACAATTCTCGAAGCCGAAATTCTTTCTTATCTCATAAAAAAGGATTGCGTGGTAGTTTTACAACTATACACACAATCCTTTTTTTATTTTCATAATAAGTTACATTTGTTTCACAGTGTTGCCTTTTTCAAATGCTTTTTCATCGCTTTAATTAAGTAACCACCTTTAAATTTTCGTGGTTCATAAGAGATGATGAATGCTTTTGGCTCGTATTCTTCGATTAAATCCATTACTTCATTTTCACGGTTTCGCTTTGTTAGTATTTCTAATTGATATCTTTTACTATCACGTCCCATCCCTTCAAAGACGGTAACCCCAAATCCTTTATTTCTTAATAAAGCAATAAGTTCTTCATTAATTTCCATTAAATTTACAACCAAACAAGTGTAACCAATGGCTAGCTTATTTTCTATCCGTGAACCAATATATAATCCTACGCCAAAACCTACAGCATAAACGACCATTTCAGCAATGCTTTGGTGACCTGAAAAAACTAAGGAAAGACCGAAAACATAAACTAGTGCCTCTAGTATTCCAAATGATGAAGCCGCTATACTCATATTCTTCACTAAAAAAATGGTCCGAAGTGTCAAGATAGGGACATACACCAATTGAAGTGCAAAAATTAAAATAATATTTATTAGCATAAGTAACTCCTTTCTGCTGATTTATCTTTTATGTAATTTATGCATTCATTTTATCATGCAAAAAAGTCCGAGACATTACCTAAAAAAAATTTTATATTTTTAACCTTAAAATGTATCAAAATCCTATTTGGTAGATGAAGAACAAGATCCAAATCTCAATATTTTGTCTCTGAGGCTCTTCAGCCAAAAGCCGGAGAAATGTTAAGCTTAACACAGTCTGGTATCAGCTATGCCATTAATAGTCTTGAAAATGAATTAGGCTTTTCTTTAATCACTAGAGGGCGGTCTGGTATTCATTTAATTAGTAACGGAGAACGGATGCTTACGTATATTCGTGATATTTTGATCTTTAATGATTGAATGAAGCAAGAGGCAGCAGCAATTAATGGCCTAGAAGTAGGTGTAGTACGAATAGGTACATTTACAAGTGTCGCAACGCAATGGTTGCCCCATATTTTAAAACAGTTTCAAGATGATCATTCAGGAATCGACGTGAAATTGTTTGAAGGTGATTATACTACTTTAGAGCAGTGGATTTCAAACGGAGGAATTGATTGTGGTTTTCTTACTTTACCTACACCGAAATCATTGGAATACTTTTCAAAATTAAAAGGGGAAAACCATATTAACCTTATGATTTTCCCCCTTCTACTATCCAGCTTTTTCTTTTATCCATTCAGATTCTGTTTTATATAAACAGAATCATTCGCTTTCACGATGATTAAATTCCCGGCATTTTGATTCCATATCGTCAAGAATAGAAATTAAGCGGTCAATATCCTCAAGATCCGCATCCTCCGGATCAATGGCATCTAGCACATCAATAAACATATTTAATCGTTGTTTTAAAAACGTAACTTGCATATTTTTATCTTGTACAGGGCTTCCCAAATCGGTTTCTCTCCTTTCATGAACGTTTCTATCCTACCGAAAAATCCGGCATTTGGCAATTTTTTATCCAAGATTGGCTTATAGTATCTCCTATAAACCCTATTGGCGACAATTCCATTTTAAAATTTGGCAAAAGTGTCGCCTATTACCCTATTGGCGACAATTCCATTTTAAAATTTGGCAAAAGTGTCGCCTATTACCCGCATTGGCGACAATTCCATTTGAAAATTTAGCAAAAGTGTCGCCTATTACCCTCATTGGCGACAATTCCATTTTAAAATCTGGTAAAAGTGTCGCCTATTACCCTCATTGGCGACAGTTCCATTTGAAAATTTAGCAAAAGTGTCGCCTATTACCCGCATTGGTGACAATTCCATTTTAAAATCTGGCAAAAGTGTCGCCTATTACCCTCATTGGTGACATTTCCATTTTAAAATTTGGCAAAAGTGTCGCCTATTACCCGCATTGGCGACAATTCCATTTTAAAATTTGGCAAAAGTGTCGCCTATTACCCGCATTGGCGACAATTCCATTTTAAAATCTGGCAAAAGTGTCGCCTATAACCCGCATTGGCGACAATTCCATTTTAAAATTTAGAAAAAGTGTCGCCTATAACCCGCATTGGTGACAATTCCATTTTAAAATCTGGTAAAAGTGTCGCCTATAAAACCCCATTGGTGACACTTCAATCCGGAAAACATACCAAATTGTCGCCAATGCCAAACTTATCTGGTGAAAACCTTTTTACCAACCAGATCCTAATCTAAAAAAGACCCCTACCAAACCTATCTGTAGGAGTCAATGTTCAAGTCAACGTGGTTGTTCAGGTGCAACAAAACCAAATGATACATAATCCTGAACCGGAATCCATGCACCAATGCCTTGTGAAGTGACATTTTTAATCACAATAAACTTCTTACTTCCTTTTAACATAAGATAGACTTCCCCGTAAGTGACCTTTCCTTTTTCACTTACCCCTGGTGCATAAGCAAATAAATAGCCCAGGCGGTTGGACGGTATATTGTAAACATGGTCATTTTTCGTTCCGCCGCCAATAACCGTTTCAAATGCAAGTGGCAAACGGGTTTTTTCCATAGCCGTTAACAGCATCATTTTCTTAACCATTTCCGCATCCGCGATTTTTGAGGTCAAACCGCCTCGAACGATTTTTTGCGATTCTTGGACATAGTGAATCTTATAGGGTGATTTGCTGCCGCGATTATCAAAAAAATTCGTGTTGATCTTTTGATACTCCCAATTTGTCGATGTTTCAGTTGATTCATAGTTCAACGGCCATTGGCCCAAGTATATGATGGCACGATAACCAATCGCAAATGGGGTGCTATTGATACTGGACTCATTGAGCATGCGAATCAAATCAGGATTTTGAATCCTGACCCTTGAAGAATCAATTAACTTCTTCGTTAATTCACTTGGCTGCAATAACGGCAGATCCTGTGTCGAATTAGGATAAGTGTTTTCCTTTGAAATATTTCGAACATGGGAGGGAACAGTAGTTTTTACTGCCTCTCTTTTCACCGCAGCTTTTTCGGCGAAAGCAGTTGGTAAAATCATCATGATTAATAGCATGGACATAAGGACAGAGGCTAATTTTTTCACTAAAAAAACTCCTTTCAACATATGCATTCCAACCGTCTGCTCATAGTTTTTTCGGAGTTCCTTAATATTATCCATATTGAAAAATAATTTCTGTTCAAGCCAATCATTTCCTTTTCGTTTCTGACTGTATTCAGAGAAATGACACAAAAATGTAATAATCAGAACATTTACAAAATTTAAACAATGATTTATAATAAACTTAACCTTTTAAAAAAGGAGGGCAGCAATCAATCTGCTAACCAATTATCACTAAGGAGGTTGGGATCCCCGACTTATATGAAATTCAACACTCGTGTTTCTTTTCAGGTTCGTTCTTAACTAACATGAAGGTTGGTGATTGATGGTCCCATAGAAAAGCAAGATTGATTTTAGCCTGTTTAGAAATTGTCATATAGTACATTGAAGTGAATTACACGTACATGAAAATGCATTACCCGTACATGAAAATGAAGCAAAAAGAGACTCTGAGTCATTGACTTAGAGTCTTTGTTATTTATAACAGGAAGAATCCAATCCCCAATATCACATAGGCGGCGATTAGGGTCAGACCTTCAAACCAATTGGATTCCCCATCGTTCGAGATTACGACCATTAGCAGCACAGATGAGGCCATTGCAATGAGTTCCTGCCAGCTAAATAACAGCGGCATCGAGGTTTCAAATAAAAGGGAAATAAGAACCAGGACCGGAAGAACAAACATGGCAACCTGAAGCGTCGAGCCAATGGCGATTTCCACCGCGATATCCATTTTATTTTTAAAAGCCATCAAAACAGCTGATGCATGTTCTGCCGCATTTCCAACAATCGCGACAATGATAATACCAATGAACATCTCCGTCCAGCCAAAGGATTCCGCTACTACCTCAAAGGTATGAACAAGATGCTCTGATATATAGGCAACCACAATCGTGGCAATGGCCAAAACCGCAATAGCCTTCCCTTTCCCCCATTCCGGAGTTTCTTCCACATGAACTGTATTTTCTTTATCATGATTGTAAACACCCCGATGCGTAACAAGTTTGAAAAATAACGCTGCTAAATACAAAATAATCAAGATAATCGATATTCCTACGCTTAAGGTCAGTTTTTTGCTCTCATTCATATTCATTGAAAAAACCTCAGGGATCACAAAGGCAATCATAACAGCAAACATCAGAAGACCCGAATTATGGCGGGCATCATAAATATTAAATTCCTGACGTTTGTATTTAATACCACCGACAAAAAAGGATAAACCGGCAACGAGAAGCAGATTGCCCAACACAGAACCGGTTAGCGAGGCCAGGACAATTCCAATCAGACCGGCTTTCAATGAAAAAATTGAAATAATTAACTCAACTGCATTCCCAAAGGTAGCATTTAAAAGACCGCCAATTCTTGGTCCGGCCACTATTGCCAAACTTTCAGTGGCCCTGCCCATAAAGCTTGCCAATGCAATAATCGTTAAGCAATAAATAATAAATAAAAGGATACTAGACCAATGCAATAGTGTACCAATAATGGAAAGCGGCACTCCAATAAATGTCATGAGCATAAAAATTTTATTTGTCACGGCGTTCCCTCCATGCGATATTTTCCATCAATACTACTATTCCCTTGATAAACCCCCTTCAATGAGATTACACTATTGCAGCTAATTAAAGTTTTCATTTTTTCTGCTTGCAAATACTGGATTTTCCCGATACCATCAGTTAGATGCAATTATTTTTAGAAAAGTAGTATGAGGTAAGTTTATGCAAAAAAATCAATTTCATTTTTCGATTTTAGTCAGTATTGTTGCCATTTCCGGGTTTTCTCAAGGGATGCTCCTGCCGCTCATTGCGGTTATTTTTGAAAAAAGCGGTGTTTCTTCCTCCTTAAATGGGCTTAATGCCACGGCACTTTATATTGGAATTCTTTTCGTTTCTCCATTTATGGAGATGCCTTTAAGAAAATATGGTTATAAACCGGTAATTTTAGTGGGAGGCGGAATCGTGGTTGCAGCACTCGCCCTTTTTCCAATTTGGCAATCCTTTTGGTTTTGGTTTGTTTTACGTTTGCTGATTGGAATTGGTGACCACTCACTTCATTTTGCAACGCAAACCTGGATTACTTCTTCCTCGCCGCATAGTAAACGAGGAAGAAATGTCGCCCTGTATGGATTATTTTTCGGGATTGGCTTTGCAGCCGGCCCGCTGATGACACCATTGGTGAATATCAATAAGTCCCTTCCCTTCATCGTTTCATCTGTCCTTTGCTTAATTGGCTGGTTCTTTTTATTAGCGCTAAAAAATGAATATCCTGAACAAGATGCAGGAATCAATTCATTTTTAAGAACAATTAAACGGTTTAGTCAGGCATTGAAGTATGGCTGGGTAGCATTTTTACCACCCTTCTCTTATGGTTTTTTGGAGTCATCTTTAAATGGAAGCTTTCCCGTCTATGCCTTACGTACAGACATTAATGTAGCAAGTGTCTCTATCGTTTTATCGGGTTTTGCCATCGGAAGTATTTTGACGCAGCTGCCTTTAGGAATGTTAAGTGACCGCTATGGACGCAAGAATGTTTTAATCACGGTTTTATTTCTTGGATTTTTGGGCTTTACTGCTGCAAGCTTTCTGGAACATTCCTTAATTGGTTTATTTATCAGCTTTCTTTTTTCCGGGATGGCCGTCGGTTCCACGTTTTCGCTTGGAATTAGCTTTATGACGGACCTTGTTCCAAAAAAACTTTTGGCAACAGGAAATCTATTATGCGGCATCTTTTTTAGCTTGGGAAGCTTGAGTGGTCCGATTATTGGCGGCTTGTTTATCCAATTTTTCAAAAACGTAAATTTCTTCTATATTATTAGTACGATGCTCCTTGTTCTATCCCTGATTATTTATCTTTTTGGAAAAAGAACAGCTTCGATCCCCGAAGGTCAAAAAATGAATGATTTATCTTAACCTTTATTTTGGGGGCAAAATTCACTTCTGAAACATAGAATGTGTGGTAGAATGAATGGATACAAGAAAAGCGCAAGCGCCTTGGTCAGGGGCGACAAGCACAAGACGAGCCGGCGAGAAGGTTGCTCTTTAACCTGTTTGACGGATTGGCTTGTGCCCTCGAGCCCCTAGGCGCTGAAGCTGGACAATTCTCAAAGCAATTTATAAATTTTTATATCATAAAAAATCTAAAATAAGTATTTGCTGTCATCAATTGGATGACAGCTTTCGTATTTTTTAAGGATAGTGAGGATGATTCTTTTTATCAATCAGTTCTCAATTTAAATTTATAATTAATAATTATTATCATTTAATTAAAAAAGAACATACTTCAACCCCAATTAAATTAATAAATACACATGAATATCATTCTCATTTAAGTGATTATTTTATCAATTAGAATTGACCAACAATTTAACTTGCAGTATAATGAGAAATAAGGAGGGGGAAAAAATGGGTTCCGATGCAAAGACACTTTCAAATGATCAACTTCAAAAAATTAGCTTCATTGAAAAAATTAAGCCGCATGCAGAATTGATTGCTGCCGCAGTAAGCGGAGTATTAATTCTTGCAGGGTGGCTATTGGATAAATACGATAACGAGGTAGATTCCATCATTGCTTATTTACTTGCTTTCGTAATTGGAGGATTTGCCAAAGCGAAAGAAGGCATTGAGGAAACGTATGAAAATAAAGAACTAAATGTAGAAATGCTGATGATTTTTGCCGCAATTGGTTCGGCAATCATTGGCTACTGGACAGAAGGAGCCATATTAATCTTTATTTTTGCCGTCAGCGGTGCCTTAGAAACGTATACGATGAATAAAAGCCATAAGGAAATTTCTTCGTTAATGGAGCTTCAACCTGAAGAAGCCCTTTTAATCAAAAATGGGGTCGAAAAAAGGATCCCAACTTCTGAGCTCAAGGTTGGAGACCAGATTCTTGTAAAACCGGGGGAGCGCATCCCTTCGGACGGTATCATTGTTAAAGGAAAAACCAATATTGATGAAGCAGCAATTACCGGTGAATCGATGCCTGTTTCCAAAGGAGATCAGGAGGAAGTACTTGCGGGAACGGTTAACATGACAGGTTCCATTATGGTTCAAGTTACCAAGGCTAGCAGTGACACTCTTTTTCAGAAAATCATTCAGCTAGTTCAATCGGCACAAAGTGAAAAATCACCTTCCCAGCTTTTTATTGAGCGTTTCGAAGGAACTTATGTAAAAGTGGTTTTGGCTGTAGTCTTCCTAATGTTTTTCATCCCGCACTTCTTATTGGGCTGGAGTTGGCATGAATCGTTTTATAGAGCGATGATTTTACTTGTGGTTGCCTCCCCATGTGCATTGGTCGCTTCGATTATGCCTGCCACCTTATCTGCTATTTCCAATGGAGCAAAGCATGGAATTTTGGTAAAAGGCGGGGTACATCTTGAAAATTTGAGCTCGCTTGAGGCGATTGCCTTTGATAAAACTGGAACGTTGACAAAAGGAAAACCAGAAGTAACAGAAATCATCGTAAAGGATGGACTAGATCAGGAAGATCTTTTATGGAAAGCGGCCTCCATCGAGAATCTTTCAAACCATCCGCTCGCACAAGCAATTGTCAAATATACAAAACAGCAGCTTAACCGTGAGCTCCTCCACCTCGACACACTTGAAGACATACCTGGCTGGGGTGTGAAAGCAATGATCGACGGTGATCAGTGGAAAATCGGGAAGGCCGATTTTGTTGAAAAAGGAAAGACAGAGTTATTTGCAGATGGAAAAGCAAAAGAACTGGCCAGCCTAGGAAATACCCTTGTTTTCATTGAAATTAACGGCACTCTCTCTGCAATGATTGCCTTAAAGGATGTTGTGAGGGAAGAAACAAAAATAGCGATTGATCAATTAAAGCAAAAAGGAATTTATACCGTTATGCTTACTGGCGATAGTCAAACAACTGCCAGCGCGATTGCGGCTGAAAGCCATGTCGATCAATATTTCGCTGAATGCCTGCCGGAAGAAAAGGTAGATCAGCTTAAACGATTAAAGAATAAGTTTAAAACAGTGGCAATGGTGGGCGATGGAATTAATGATGCACCTGCCCTAGCGATTGCAAACGTTGGAATTGCCATGGGTGAAGGGACAGATGTGGCTCTGGAAACAGCCGATATTGTCTTAATGAAAAATGATTTGCCGAGGATTGCAGAAGCTGTACGCTTATCGCAAAGAATGAATAAAATCATTAAACAAAATGTTGTTTTTTCGATAACTGTTATCATGCTGCTAATCGCTTCAAACTTTTTTCAAATTCTTGATTTGCCGTTCGGAGTAATTGGCCATGAAGGAAGCACCATTCTGGTCATTCTAAACAGTTTAAGATTATTAAAATCATCATGAAGACCGGGGGAAAACCCCGGCCTTTTCTATTTTACAAACTAAGCGCCTTGTCGCTCCATTTTAGTGGTATCCATTCGAGCCATTTGCAGACCCTGAGGTTTTTTGTTTTGGACTACTCTTATTCCCTTTTTGTTTTGTGCCGCCATCTTTTTTCGTTTTTTTTGTCATGGTATAAGCCTCCCTCAATATTTGTAGGTAATCCCCAATCATAGTTTGAGCAAATTCCACGATTTCATAAAGGAAAAATGTGGGGCATTTAACAGTTTTTCTTTCTTTTATCACTATAGTAAGCGTTGATTTCCCCGCCTAAAATAATGATGAAAGCAGATAAATACAGCCAAATCATTAACACAATTATGGCTCCAATACTTCCATAGGTCAGCGAGAAATTGCTAAAATTCTCAACATATAAGCGTAATCCCATGGAGGTAACAATCCAGCCGATTGTGGCAAAGGCCGCACCCGGAACTGCGCTTATGCACCGCAATTTCACATTCGGAGCAATCCAATATAAACCTGTAAAAATCAAAAATAAAATAATCGCACTGACAAGATAGCTTAGGGTGTCCCAAATCTTACCAAACTCTTTCGAAAATCCTACCTGTGAAAACAAAAATACGCCAATTTCCCTCCCGAAAACCGGTAAAATAATGGCAAGGATAAAAACAAAAATCATTCCCAGGGTTAAAAGAATGGCCACTCCTCTCGCAACTATAAAGGAGCGATTTTCTTTCACATTGTAGGCTTTATTAAATGCCCTGACAACTGCATTAATTCCATTGGAAGCTGACCAAATAGTACCTATAACCCCAAAAGAAAGCAGGCCGCCATTTCGATGATTCATAATATATTTCACATTTTTTTCAATTAAATCCATTGCTTCTATAGGAGCAAACCCTTTGATCACTCCAAGAACATCTTGATGGGGAATCGATATATATGGAAGTAATGTAAAAAGAAAAATGAGGAGAGGAAACAAGGATAAGAGAAAAAAGTAGGCAAGCTGGGCACTTAATCCATTCAAATCATCTTCTTCAATTCGATGCCACAGTAATCGGATTAAAGATGAACGAACATTTCCTCCCTTTTCCACTTATATCCCTCCTTAATCGTATTAATCTGCTTTTATGACGGAATCCTCAAGCCATGAATCTTCGTCATCTGTGAAGGCTTCTTTTGTTTCCTTTACAATGTCGGTTACTTTCGGAGTAAGTTCACGAAGTTCATCCACTTTATCAGTGATAAAGGAAATATCCTCACTTACATCCTCCACTGTTTCTTTTATCCTGATTGCCGTTTCCTTTATTTGTCCTGCAATTTCCTTCGGATGCTTCACAATGTAGAGTCCCTTATTCGATACCTTTAGAACATGTTCCTTCATGATTTCCCGTGTATCTTTATCGAAAAGGCTAATGGCACCACCTGCTACTGCTCCCAAAAGCATTCCTTTCCAAAATTGATTCCTCTTTGTCACTTTAAACTCTCCTTTTTTCGTACAAATTATCATCTCTACATCCATTTTCCGCTAAGCCCATCCCCTATGCAAGCTTAAATGGAAATATTTAATATTCTGCCATTAACCATTCCCTTTTTATAAGCGAATAAAACAATATTTTTATTGACATATCCCCATTATAATGAAAAGATGAAAGTAAAATTCGGAAAGGATGTCCGGAATGAACTTGTCGCAAAAATCAACTGAAAATGTCGAATATATGATTGAACAAATTAAAGAAAAATTAAAAGTTCTAAATCTGGGTGCAATTAAACCGACTCATTTTGACGAAGATATGTACGAAGATTTAAAAGAAATTTATGAATTGGTTATGAAGAAAAACTCCTTCAGTCCAAATGAAATGCAGGCACTCGTTGAGGAACTTGGGAACCTAAGGAAAAATAAGTAAGCAGATCCTTAATGGATCTGCTTTTTATTTTGAGGTAAGAAAATTCGGCTTCGAGAATTGTCCAGCACAAGCGTCCTGCCCCCCGAGGTTGCTTCGGTCCTGTCGGGGCTGAGCAGGGCGCTTGCGCTTTTCTTATTGTTCAGTCAGGATAATAGGACCTTCTTTTGTTATGGCAATGGTATGCTCATATTGGGCTGAATACGTTCCATCAACGGTTCGTGCCGTCCAGCCATTCAAATCCATTTTCGTATGGTACATGCCAACATTTACCATTGGTTCAATCGTAAAAACCATTCCTTCTTTAATGCGCGGCCCTTTCCCTGGTAGTCCGTAATGCGGTACATCCGGTTTTTCATGAATAACAGTTCCGATACCATGTCCGATGAAATCTCGTACGACCGATAATCCTTCGCTTTCAACGTATTTTTGAATCGCGTGTCCAATATCTCCGATTCGATTACCCGGTACCGCCTGTTCAATCCCTTTATAAAGCGCCTCTTTCGTTACCTTTAATAAATGATCGGTTTCAGGAGAGACATCTCCAACTGCATACGACCATGCCGAATCGGCCAATGCTCCATTATAATTTACCACCATATCAATGGTAACAATGTCTCCCTCTTTCAAAGGTTCTTTTCGAGGGAATCCGTGACAGATTTCATCATTAATACTCGCACATGTGGTAAATTCATAGCCTTTATAGCCCTTTTGCTCCGCGGTAGCATGATTTTTCTTTAAAAAATCTTCAACAAATTCTTCAATTTCCCAAGTCGTTACACCCGGTTTAATTAATTTCGCTATTTCTTTATGGCATGAAGCAAGAATTTCTCCCGCTTTTTGCATCGCTTCAATTTCTCTTTGTGATTTTAAAACAATCATTGTTCTCCCTGCCTTTTTATGTTTTTCAATACACATAATATTATATTAACAGTACCATATTCTAAAATCATCTTATCTCTATCCAGTCATTTTTTCAAAAAAGTGATTTAAATTATTAATTTTTTGTTAACTTGTCACTTTTATGATAAAAATACGTCGTTCGTAATATGGAACTTTTTTATTCCGTTTGGTAATATTATATTATAGATTATTCTTTATTAGGTGTGTGAGATACCATGATCGGTGAACGCGTAAAAAAGCTTCGTCTTGAAAAGAAAATGTCCCTTTCCGAGCTTGCTGAACAGGCGGGGGTCGCAAAGTCTTATTTGAGTTCCTTGGAAAGAAACTTGCAAACAAATCCTTCGATTCAATTTCTTGAAAAAATTTCGGCGGTCTTAAATGTTCCAGTCGATTATTTAATCCATGAACAAATCGGTAAAGAGGAATTGGACAGTGAGTGGCTGAAAATTGTAAAAGAAGCAATGAATTCAGGTGTTTCGAAACAACAATTCCGTGATTTCCTTGAATTCAACAAGTGGCGGATAGATCAGAATAAGTAGTTTTGATAAAAAAAGAAGGCATTCCCAAAAAGATTATGATTTCATCATTTGGGAATGCCTTTTTTTGTTAACAGAAATTTTATGTTGCATCTTTAAGAATTGTCCAGCCCAAGGCGCCTTATGCTTTTCTTGTATGTACCTTAACATTTCTCAATCAACTGCTCCTTAAAATCACTTTGGTTAAGAAATGTTCGAACGGTTTCTTTCGTAATTCCAAGTCTTTTTGCTTCAAGAATTAGATTCATCCATTCCTCGTCCATTATTTCTACAGCATGTTCTGTGTTTACCAACTAAACTCACCCCTAAAATACATATGTATTCCAGGCAGCCCGGCCATCCTAGTAAGAAAAGCTCAAGCGCCTTGTTCAGCCCCGACAGATGCTTGCGGTCCAGACGGTGAAGTCGTTCTTTGACTTCATCGGCTGGGCCGAAGCGACCTAGGAAAAAAGCAGTTCATTTTTTCCCTAGAGAGGCAGGACTCTTGCGCTGGACAATTCTCAAAGTCTAAATTTCCTTACACTTCAAGAAGAACCCTACCTTAGATCCTCGGCTTTGCGTCCCTCTTTTTCAAAAGGTTTGCCTTTTTCTGCTTGTGTTGTTCATTAAGTAATTAGTCATTTTTCTTTTTAGGACTAAACACTTAATCTTTTTACGATACGTCTATTATAAATAGTTCTTTTTTAGTAAGGTGTTGGATTTTGTCAATTTTTTATCACTTTCAAACTACTTTTTGTCACAAATTACTCCATTTTTAGACATAAAAGTAGCCTTTACACATTAAAATAAAGAAGGTTTTAGCCAAAAAATACAATTTTATGGAAAAGGGAGGGAATTTCCGTCGAATTTCCTCCCTTTTGAATGGTCAAATTGATTTATATCCCCTTTGCCGGGGTCCCCATGCAGAAATATCTTTGAAATGCATTTGTTAGATTTTGATTGTTTAGTTCGGGATTTACTGTTTCTTTCGAACGAATAGTCAAGTAGGAACAACAAAGACCAACTTTGCAAGAATCTTCTGTATTTAAACCTTTCAAATCTCCATAGATGATTCCGGCAATAAGTGAATCCCCCGCGCCTGTTACGTCGATTACCGGCACTTCTGGAGCAACCAATGCCCCGGCTTCCCTGTCCTTTGTAAAATAAATTAATCCCTTGTCACCCCTGGTAATGACAACCTTTTTAACGCCTCTCTTTAAAATTTCCACAGCCGCTTTAAAAAAGTCTCCCTCCGTTTTAATTTCAATCTTCGACAAAGCTTCCGCTTCTTTTTCATTGGCGACGAGCCAGGTTACTCCTTCAAGAGAACGTGGTAATTTTTTCGTTTTCGAAACAGAGACGGTAGCAATGCAAATAGGAATCTTTTCATTTCGGCAATGTTGAATGACACTTTCAATAATTTCAACAGGGAAATTTGTATCGAGTAACACCATTTGCGGGCGATTTCGCGGCCATTTTTTTTCAATTATATCCTCTTCCATATGGTCATAAATCGCCATATCTGCCAAGGCAATTACCATCTCACCTTCTTCATCAAGTACAGCTGTATAGCTTCCAGTTGCTTTTCCCGGCAGGGCATCCAAAAGGCTTATATCGACAAATTTTTCTGTCGTTTTTCTCAGCCATTTTCCATCGGGATCATCCCCCACATAACCGAGTAATGCACTCTCTAAACCAAGACGTCCTAGGTTTTCAGCAATATTCCGTGCAACTCCGCCACAGGACATCGTACTTTTGGCAGGATTGGATGTTTTATGAGTAAGGTGATTGATAGATTGTATTTTACGATCAATATTGGCTCCGCCAATACAAAGAACTTTCATGGTTATACAACTCCTTTGGACAGGTATGAAAGAATCAGAGTTCGACAAAAATCCTCTCCACTATAACTAGTACGATATTTACCTTGTAAAACCCTTTGGATAAAATTGTATTTTAAGAAAAGCGCAAGCGCCTTGATCAGCCCCGACCAGCATAAGAAAAGCCGGCGAGAAGGTTGCTCTTTAACCTTATTGACGGATTGGCTTATGTATCGAGGGGCTAGGAGCTGGACAATTCTCGAAGTAGAAATTTTCTTTCTTTTATATCAAAAAAAGCTAGCGATGAGTGAAGTCTAGTGATAGATTTCACCAAAGCCAGCTTTTTTTATGCGATAAAAAAAGTAACAATGGAAAGAACAACGGATGTAATCAACATTGCAATCAGCGGACGTGCTGCTTTTGTTCGGAGGTCACGCAAGCTCACATTCAAACCAAGCCCAACCATAGCAGACGTCAAAATAAAGGTTGTAGCAGTTGCCACTCCATCCATAGCTGCTTTTGAAACCGGTATGGATTTACCGAGGACATAGCTGCCAAGCAAACTCATAAAAATAAAACCAATTAAAAACCATGGAAATTCAATTTTCGTATCACCTGTTTTCTCTTTATTTTTCCGTTTCATCCAATACATAAGAATGAAACATAAAGGAACGAGCAGCAGTACCCTTCCTAATTTCGCCAGCAATGCAATCGCCAAGCCATCAGGACCCGCGGGAGCTCCCGCTAAAGCGACATGGGCAATTTCGTGCAGACTGGTTCCGCTCCAGATACCATAATCAATCGCGGATAACGGAAGGAACGGACGGAGGATAGTATACATAATGGAAAATATAGTCCCAACGAGGGCAATAATCCCAACACCAATTGCGGTATCTTCATCCTTTGCTTTGATAATGGGTGAAACGGCTGCAATCGCTGCTGCCCCACATACTCCAGTACCAACTCCAAGAAGAAGGGAAAGGGATGATTCCGCTTTTAGCAATTTCCCGAGCCATATCGTTAATAATATGGCAAAAGCGATAACACCTACATCGCGTGCAAGTAATCCAAGCCCTTGATGAAGAACAATATCAATATTCAGTTTTAATCCGTACAAGATGATGGCAAAACGTAAAAAGCGTTTTGCAGAAAATTGAATTCCGGCCCGGATTTTTTCAGGATAGCCGAAAAATTGCCGGTAAATGACCGCGATCACAATCGCACAAGCAAGTGGTCCAACATGATCAAAACCAGGGACGATGGATAAAGCATAACCAAGTGCGGCAACCACAATCGTGAAGGCGATACCGCCTAACCACAAACCGACGGCTGGCTTAGGTTGCGGATTTTTTTGCTGAAGACTGTCCTGTTCATTAACAGATAAAACTTTAGCATTCAAGTTCCCCATTTTTTATCACTCCATTTATTTTCTAATTTCAGGATACTCCTCGTTCGTGCATAAGGAAAATAAAGATATATAATAGGGATGATAAGTAAATTTATATACATAAGGTGATAAGGAATGGATCAACATTTAGAGGTATTTGTAAAGGTTGTGGAAAAAGAGAATTTTTCTAAAGCTGCAGAAGAGCTGCATATGACACAGCCTGCAGTGAGTCAATATATTAGAACATTGGAGGAATCCGTAGGTGCGAGGCTGCTTGAAAGAAGCAATAAATATGTACGTCTCAATAAGGCCGGAGAGATTGTCTATCATCATGCAAAAGAAATTTTGGCACTTTATACAAAAATGCAATCATTAGTCGATGATTTGACAAATAAAGCTAGCGGACAGATTTCAATTGGCGCGAGTTATACTTTTGGGGAATATATTCTGCCACATATTATTTCCAGAATGCAGTGGCGGTACCCCCTGATTCGTCCAACAATCAAGATTCAAAATACAAAGGAAGTCATTGAACTGGTGCGGACACATCAATTGGATATTGGGATCATTGAGGGTTTTTTAAACGATGACCATTTAAGTTCAGAAGTCCTATCAGAAGACAAAATGGTCATCGTTGCTTCCCCGACGCATCAGCTTTTGTCGAAGCTCAGAGAAAAAAGTTTTTCCGACTTGGAGGATGAAATATGGATTTTAAGAGAAGAAGGTTCGGGTACTAGGGAGGCCGCGGAAAACTTTTTTCACCTGCATGGATTTACTCCAAAAAAAATAATGGAATTTGGAAGCACCCAGGTAATTAAGGAGTCTGTTGAGGCGGGGCTTGGGATTAGTCTATTGTCACGCTGGGCCATTGAAAAAGAGCTTGTTCATGGCTATATCCGGATTATTCATGTGGAGGGGCTGCCTTTTAAACGGAATTTTTCCATGATAACGCAATCTGCCTACCAAACAAAGGCTTTGAAGACATTTATTGAGATTGTAAGGGAGTATTTGGGGGAGTTTTGAATGTTTGTTGGCTGGAGGGACACTTTCTTCAGTTTTGATGAATTTTGTCTTTCTAGCTGCTCTGGAGAGACACTTTTCTGGTTTTCGAGAGAATTTTGTCCTTCCAACAGCCCTGGAGGGTCACTTTCTTCAGTTCCGTCAAATATTTTCTTTCATCCAAGGCTGATTAGACCTTCATAGTTTTTAAATATGGATGAATTGGTTTTAACACCCCGTTTGGACATCATTTGATTAAAGCGCAGAAGTTTTTCATTTAACTTCCTTCGAAGTCTTTCCCGCTCTTCAGGATCATCACATTTCCTCATCAGATCCTCAATTGTCGTCAATTCCCGGCGTAAGTGGCCCTCTTCTTCCGTATAACCTGAATTTTTCAACAGTTTATAGGCCATGCGTAATTCTTCCGGGACACCTGCGAGATCATCAATTGGCAGCGGCTTCCCATAACCAGGAAGATTATCAAATTCACCATTTTCATACGCTTTTTTAATACGGTCTTCTGAGACAATATGAAACAAATCCATTGTTAAAGCCTCCTTTTTACCATACGTACTATGTAAAGTATATCAACTAATCTGCAATATGCATATCAGCCCAATTGTAATGATTTATCCTTTTTGGGGGAATGCTACAAGCGAATACGAAAGGAGTGTTGAATTTGGCACGTGGAGAACATTTCAATCATAAAAAGAAAAACCATCCAGGTGATTTTCCCAAAAACAGCCTTACTGCAAAGCATACTCGGGAAGTCATTGAAGATGAGGAATTAATCGTAACCCAGGAAGCATTCAAAAACCGAGTTGAGGAAGAAGAATAAAAGCGTGAGGCTATCCTCACGCTTTTTAGTATTATAATGCAACTTGTTGAGTTAATTCAGCAAAATCCATTGTTTTTAGAACTTCTGCTGCTTTTTCAATATCCTTCGAGAAGACACGGTCCTTTGTAATAGAAGGAACAGACTCTCTTCCTTTATCATATAATCTTCTTGTTTGAGTTGCCATTTTATCAACGCCGCGGTATTCTACAGCCTGCATTGCACAAATAAATTCAATCGCAAGAACTCTTCTTGCATTTTGAATAATTTGATGTGCATGTCTGGAAGCAATGGTTCCCATACTTACGTGATCTTCTTGGTTTGCAGAAGATGGGATCGAATCCACACTTGCAGGGTGTGCCAATGTCTTATTTTCAGATACAAGTGCCGCCGCAACATATTGCATAATCATCGCACCGGACTGTAAGCCTGGTTCAGGACTTAAGAATGGCGGAAGATCATTCAATTGCGGATTGATTAGTCTTTCAATACGGCGTTCTGAAATATTGGCCATTTCCGCAACCGCAATCTTCATAAAGTCCATTGCAAATGCAATTGGCTGACCGTGGAAGTTACCGCCTGAAATAACTTTATCGCCATCATCAAAAATTAATGGATTGTCTGTAGCCGCATTCATTTCAATTTCTAATTTTTCTTTCACATAATCAAGTGCCTGCCAAGAAGCTCCATGAACCTGCGGGATACAGCGGAGTGAATAAGCATCTTGTACACGAAGTTCACCTTGTTGTGTAGTCAGTAAGCTGTCACTTAAATAGCTGCGGATTCTTGCAGCTGTGTCGATTTGCTGCTGATAGCCGCGGGCAACATGAATATCTTCATCAAATGCATCGATGATTCCAGTTAGTCCTTCAATCGTCATTGAAGAAATCAGTTCACTTTCAAAGGCAAGTTGTTCTGCTTCTAGGTAGCCGACAACGCCCATTGCTGTCATCGCCTGTGTTCCATTGATGATTCCTAGTCCTTCTTTTGCTTCTAAAGTAATTGGTGTAAGTCCTTCAATTTGGAAGGCTCTTAGTGAATCCATGCGGTTTCCTTGATAAAATACCTCACCCTCACCAACAAGTACTAATGCTAAGTGGGATAGCGGCGCTAAATCTCCACTTGCACCAAGTGAACCTTGCTGTGGAATAACAGGAACAATGTCGTGATTGACTAGCTTCAATAATGTTTCAATAACAACTGGACGAACCCCTGAAAAACCTTTTAATAGTGCATTTGCACGGAGAAGAACCATCGCTTTTGCGACATCTTCAGGGAATGGTTCGCCGACACCGCATGCATGAGAACGGATTAAGTTTAACTGAAGGTCTTGAACATCATTTTGGTCGATTAATACATCACTAAATTTACCAAAACCAGTTGTAATCCCGTAGATAACTTTCGATTGAGAAACAATGCGATCTACTGCTTCCCTGCTCTTTTTAACTGCTACCATGCTTTTTTCTGATGCTTGAACCTTTTGACCACCGTATAGTACTTCTTTCATTTCTTTTAATGTTAATCCTTGGCCAGTTAATGTAATCATTTATTATCTCTCCTCTACCACTTTAGTTAAATAAAGAAAGAGGCTGGAATCCTGTTTACTTAGTTTAGGAGTCCAGCCTCTTTAATAATCTTAATGGAATATTTAATTTTAATATTTGGATGTATAAACCGTCTCATTTGTCTCAATCTCCTTAAAAAAATATAAATATTCCTATTGCTATGATAATTATTGTATGCGATGGAATCTCTTGTTGTCAACAAAATTTTCAGAATTTTAGCACGATAATACTTTACCACAATAACAAATGAAAGGTGACCTAATTTAACCTTGCAATTATTTATTTAAACACATTTGTTTTATTACTCTTTCACTAGATAATAATGTATAAAACATGATACATTTAATATAAAACCGTAATGAAAGGGGTTTATTATGTTCAATATTGGGCAGCTGCGTCCAGAAAACTCCTTTACTTTAGTTGGACCGGATATAACTTTAATACAAATAAAAAACAAACTTTTAGAGTATGATTATGTTGTTGTCTCAGGAAATAACTACTACACGATTGCAAATAGTGAGTATAGCTTTATAGCATTGGCGGAGGATTCGTTACCTGTAATCGAATGGGTTGATAAAGTAAACTGGCTCCCTTCCACTGTCTCTACAAGTTTTGAACTTTCTACATCTAAAATAGATTGGAGACGGCCAGTCCTGATTCAGAATCATGATAAAGAGGAGATTTTTGGGGTTTTAACGGCTCATCAATGGATTCAATACCTAGATGGGGAAAACAAAAAGGTATCCGCTTACTTTAATACATTAGCGGAAACAATTAATGATGCAGTCACCGCTGTAGATCAAGAAGGTACGGTTATTTGCTGGAATTCCGTAGCAGAGGGTACCTATAAAATTAAACGCGAAAATATCCTTGGGCAAAAGATTGGAGAGCATTTTAATGCAGAATCCCTAATATTGCACCATATTTTAAATGAAGGGCGTACTGTTCGCGGGGCTTATCACCGCCCTAATCATGATACCCACGTGCTGATTAACGCTTCTCCCATTATTAAAGAGAATATCATTATTGGGGGGATCGCAATTGAACGCGATATTACTGGATTCGTCCGATTAAATGAGGAACTGGATTCTTCGGTGCCATCGCTTATCCACCAAGACAATCCTTTTGATTCAATCATTGGTGTTAGTCCAGAAATTCAACAAGCATTACAAATTGCACAAAAAGTTGCCTCTGCAGAGATACCCGTCCTTTTAACTGGAGAACCTGGTTCTGGAAAAGAAATGTTAGCACAGGCGATCCATTATGGAGGCTCAAGAAACACCGGACCTTTTGTTTCTGTGAATTGCTCAACGATTCCTTCAGGTCTTTTAGAGGCTGAATTATTCGGATATCAAGAAGGGGTTTTTACATCTGATAGGAAAACTTGGCAAGCCGGTAAAATTGAACAAGCATGTAACGGAACTTTGTTTCTTGAAGAAATTGACAAAATGCCACTCGATATTCAAGAAAAATTCCTCAACTACTTGGAGCAACAATCCTTTTATCGAGTAGGCGGAACGGAATTGATTACGACAAAAATACGGGTGATTGCCTCTACTTCTCAGCCATTAGAGGCGATGGCAAAGGCTGGGGAATTTAACGAAGCCCTTTATTACCGTTTAACTGTAATCACAATCGATATTCCTCCTTTACGTAATAGAAAAGAGGATATTATGAAACTTGTTCTACAATTTGTACAGGAATTTAGTTCTAAGTATAAGAAACCTATTCCGGAGATTAATCCCAAGGTTATGACTATATTGATGAATTATGATTGGCCGGGAAATGTTCGTGAGCTTCGAAATGTTGTGGAACGTTTTATTATACTAAATGATGAAAATATAATTACACTTAATCATCTTCCTAAAAATATAATGAATACTTTTTCTGAAAGCAACAGCAATGTTCCAGGCAAGAGAGAAGCCACATTAAAGGAACTTGCACCTATAAAAGATGAAGCATCGATGATTGAAGAAGCTTTACGCAAAACTTATGGAAACAAGAGTGCCGCAGCCAAATTACTCGGTATATCCAGAGGAACACTATATAATAAAATTAAAGAGTATGGGTTAAACTAAGATTCAGGAGTAAAAAATAGTAACACTATTAAAAGAGATTTCCACTTCCTTGGCCGATGTTCCTAGTAGCGCATCGGCCATTATTCATTCCTGCTGCTTATATAAATGAGAAGATTAAGGAAAAAGTAAAAGGGCGCTCTCTTTTTCAGAAAAGCGCCCTTTTAATGAAGCTAAATTACTTCCTTTTTTTATTGTTCTTAGTTAGTCTGCCCATTAAAAATGCCCCTGCAGCCAAGCCAACCATTGTGTTGGTTTTTTTGTTGAATACTTGTTTAGCAACAAGATTTAAGTTTTGCGGTCTTTCAGCAAGACGGCGCATAAAATAACCGTACCAGTCTTTACCGAAAGGCACATAGGTACAGAATTTGTATCCTTCATTTGCTAATTTCAGCTGAAGGTCTTTTCTAAACCCATATAGCATTTGGAATTCAAATTTATCATTTGGAATATCATGCTTTTTAACAAATTGTTTCACATGGTTAATGATTTTATGATCATGTGTCGCAATGGATGTAAATTTTCCATTTAATAAATGCCATTCAATTAGCTTAATAAAGTTTTTATCGATCTCTTTCTTATCCTGGTAGGCATAATGTTCCGGTTCTTTATAGGCACCTTTTACAATACGGAGACGATAATTTTTATATTTTTCAAGATTTTCTTTGGCATTGAGGAAATATGCCTGAATCACCGTACCAACATTATCATATTCCAACGATAATTCATCTAAAATATCAAAAGAAGGCTGTAAATGTCCATAATCCTCCATATCAAAATTAACAAAAATGCTATAATTGCTAGCTTGATGAACGATTTCTTTAAGATTTTCCAAACAGAAATTGTAATCAATATCTAAACCTAATTGTGTTGGTTTTAAAGAGATGTGTGCATCTACGTTATTCTTATGAATCGCTTCGATGACCTTTAAAATTTGGTCTCTTGCGGCGATCGCCTCTTCCTTTTTAAAGACAAACTCTCCCAAGTTATCGACCGTGCAAGAGATTCCATTTGCGTTAAGCTCTTTAATGCTTTTAATCGTTTCTTCAATATTCGTACCTGCAACAACACTTTGTGCCCCTAATTTCAATCCATACTTTTTAGCCGCGCTATTAAGAAATTGGTTTTGGGATAATCCCATAAAAATATCCTTTAACATCACCATTGCTCCTTCTTGTTGTTATATACTAGGGTATCACTTTCAACAAATTATACTTTAATCATATTTTAGTAGGATTCAACTAAATAAGAATCATTAAAATAAACAACATTTGAAAGGATTTTATAACCTTGAATTCTCCTGAAAGCCTCATTTGCTTCTTTTTCAGTGTCAAACTCAAACATTTGGATGTTGTTCTTTGTATAAGCAGTAATGACCCACACGAAATAATCCTCCAATAATTTTTTGTTAGAGTGTTTTGATCATTTTCAAGTATTACTTAGAAAAGAGTCCCTTAAGAGCAAAAGCTACATTTTGTGGTCTTTCTGCTAACCGGCGCATAAAATACCCAAACCAATCATTGCCAAAAGGAATGTAAACGCGCATTTTATATCCTTCCTTTACCAAACTCAACTGCATGTCCGTTCTAAATCCATATAACATCTGAAATTCAAATTGGTCACGTGGTATATGATGTGTTTGAGCGAATTCTTTTACTTTGGCAATGATCTGATGATCATGGGAAGCAACCGCCGTATAGCTTCCGCTTAGCAAATGCTCTTTAATAATTCTCAAGTAATTTTCATCTACTTCTTTTTTCTCTTGGTAAGCGACTTCAGGAGACTCTTTATAAGCTCCTTTAACTAAACGAAGAGGAATTCCTTTTAACTCTTTCACATCTTGTTCAGCTCGAAATAGATAAGCTTGAATTACGGTTCCTACATTGTCATACGTTTGACGCAGTTCTCTCAGGATATCTAACGTGATTTGACAATGTGCATGATCTTCCATATCAATTCGGACGAAATTATTGTTCTCCTTGGCTGTCTCAAGAATTCGGCGCATATTTTTAACACAAAAATCCCGATCAATATCGAGCCCAAGCTGGGTCATTTTAACTGATAAATTACTATTTACCCCGGCGCTAGCGATGGCTTGTAACGTTCTAACATTATATTCGGTTGCTTCGGTTGCTTCTTCTTTGCTAAAAACGAATTCCCCTAAATGATCCAGTGTACAATCCAAGCCTTTACTATTTAATTCCCGAACCTTTTTAATGGCACTTTCAATCGTATCTCCCGCAACAACCTGAGAAGCTCCAAATCGAAGTCCCCACTTTTTAGCTGCCTTATTTAACCCTTTACTTTGTGAAGCATAAAGGAACACATTTTTTGAAACCTCTGCTAACATGAATTCTCCCTCCTAGATGATATGTTGCTGTGTAAGGGTGTTACTATTTTAATAGAGGGCAACGTAAAAAGTTGCCCTCTCTCTCCTTAAAGTGTTTCGCTCGTTGTTTTTGCTTGCATATGCAGAATCAAATAATCAGGTCCCCCTGCCTTTGAATCTGTTCCTGACATATTAAACCCGCCAAACGGTTGGTATCCCACGATCGCTCCCGTACATCCGCGGTTGAAATAAAGATTTCCCACATGGAATTCTTCCTTTGCCCGCTCGACATGGTCAGGATTGTTCGTAATTAAGGCCCCAGTTAAGCCGTAATCTGTGTTATTCGCTATTTCCAACAAATGATCAAAATCACGTGCTTTACAGAAGGCTAAAACAGGCCCAAAGATTTCTTCTTGCATGAGACGTGCTTTTTCATCTACATCTGCAAAGATGGTTGGTTGAATAAAATACCCTTTGGAGTCATCTCCTTCTCCGCCTGTTACTAATCGGCCTTCTTCTTTTCCAATTTCGATATATTTTCTAATTTTGTTATAAGAAGCTTGATCAATAACTGGTCCCATGTACGTACTAACATCCTCCGGATTCCCCACAGTTAACGTCTTTGTTAGAGCTACTGCTTTTTCCAGTACTTCCTCGTATACATCCTGGTGTACGACCGCACGGGAACCAGCTGAACATTTTTGCCCTGAGAAACCGAATGCTGAATAAACAATGGAAGAGGCCGCTAAATCTAAATCAGCATCTTTATCTACAACGACTGTGTCTTTTCCGCCCATTTCAGCAATGACACGCTTTAACCAAATTTGCCCTGGCTGTACTTTTGCAGCACGCTCATAAATTCGGCAGCCAACCTCACGAGAACCAGTAAACGAGACAAAGCGTGTTTTAGGATGATCCACTAGATAATCACCGACTTCTGCGCCGCTTCCCGGAATAAAGTTAAGCACACCTTGAGGAAGACCTGCTTCTTTCATTACTTCCACAAATTTCGCTGCCACTATAGGTGTATTGTTTGCCGGCTTTAGAAGAATGGTGTTTCCAGCAACCATCGCTGCCGCTGCTGTTCCTGCCATAATGGCTAATGGAAAGTTAAATGGAGAAATAATGATTCCAACACCAAGTGGAACATAATTAAAGTTGTTAACTTCTCCTTTACGGCTTTGAACCGGCACTCCGTCTTTTAACTGCAGCATTTGACGTGCGTAAAACTCAAGAAAATCAATCGCTTCTGCAGTATCTGCGTCTGCTTCTCTCCAAGGCTTTCCAGCCTCTTTAACGAGATAACTTGAAAACTCATGTTTGCGGCGGCGAATGATATCCGCTGCACGGAATAAAACGTTTGCACGTACTTCCGGATTTTCTTTTTTCCATGTATGGAAGGCAGTTAGTGCAGCTTGCATCGCTTTTTCAGCTAATTCTTTATTCGCTTTTGAAACCCGGCCAATAACTTCTTCCTTATTGGCTGGATTAATGGATACAATTTGTTCATCCGTTGTAATCAATTCATCTCCAATGATAAGCGGATACTCTTTTCCTAACTCTGATTGCACAGTTTCTAACGCTTTTTCAAAATCTCTTTTATTTTCCTCCAGTGTAAAATCGGTAAATGGTTCATGTTTATATGGGGCAATTGTATTCTTATATTCTGTAATCATTTGATCCTCTCCCTTTTTAAAAAATTATTAATATACTTAATTTTCAAATTCAATACAGATACATTATAAACACCTTTTTACACTTTTGTATATATTTTTTTAAAATTTTATCACTTTAAACACTTATGTATATTTTTAGAAAACTATAATACACATTTTTGTTCATAAATTAAAGTTAATTGGGTATATTTGAAAGAATTTCAAAAAATCAATTAAAAACGGTTGATGATGCATGTCCCACTCCTCCTCAAAAAAATCTATTACCCCAAAAAATGAAAAGGGGATCATTTCTAAATAAAGAAACAGTTATTGAAAACCCTTTCAAATAATTACCCAATTAAAAACAACAGGATATTTCAGAGAATTATAAATTTATAGTCCTCTTATATGAACACATAAACAGAGTTACAGAAAGGATTAAAAATTCGTCATATTACAATGATTTCGCTTGGAGGAATCATTGGGGCCGGACTATTTATTGGAAGTGGATCCTTAATTAATATGGCAGGACCGGCTTCTATCCTCTCATATGCAATAGCAGGGCTACTTGTGATTTTGGTTATGCGTATGCTGGGAGAAATGTCCATCGTCAATCCATCCAGTGGTTCTTTTTCCACATATGCCCGGGAAGCACTAGGCCCGTGGGCTGGCTACACAATCGGATGGCTATACTGGTTTTTCTGGGTAATTGTCATTGCAGTGGAATCAATCGGTGGTGCAAATATTATTCAGTATTGGTATCCATCTTTGCCTTCTTGGTTGCTTAGCCTTATTCTTACCTTTTTATTAACTCTTACTAATGTGTATTCTGTTAAATCATTTGGTGAATTCGAGTACTGGTTCTCTCTTATCAAAGTAGTAAGTATTGTGCTGTTTTTGTTGCTCGGAGGAGCAATTATTTTCGGATTCATGCCTGGGATCGATTCGCCTGGGACTTCAAATCTTCTTCATCGCGGAGGGTTCTTCCCCAATGGAATCAGTTCTATTTTTTTAGGATTGACTCTCGTCATGTTCTCTTTTATGGGGAGTGAGATTGTAGCAACCGCTGCAGGAGAAACACCAAATCCTGCAAAAGCCATTACTGTTGCAACAAACAGTGTTATTTACCGGATCCTGATTTTTTATCTAGGCTCAATTTTAGTGTTGGTCACAATTCTCCCTTGGGATTCTCATACTCTGCTAAAAAATCCTTTTGTTTCCGTACTTGAAATGATTAAAATACCAGCCGCTGCTCAGATCATGAATTTTATCATTTTTACAGCTGTACTTTCTTGCTTGAATTCCGGAATTTACACAAGCTCCCGGATGTTGTTTGCGATGGCGCAAAATGGAGATGCTCCCAGAATGTTTAAAAAGATCAACAAAAAGGGCGTACCACTGCATGCAATATTGGGTTGTACCGTTGTTTCCTATATTAGCGTAGGATTTAATTACCTTTCTCCTGATAAAATATTTCTCTTTTTAGTCAATGCTTCCGGAGGAGTAGCGCTTCTGGTTTATCTCGTGATTGCCTTCTCCCAATTGCGTATGAGAAGAAAATATGAAAAAGAAAATCCAGAAGCATTGAAAATAAAAATGTGGTTATTTCCTTATTTGACCTACGCCACCATCCTTGCAATTATCGGTCTTTTTATCGCGATGGCCTTTATTGATACACTGCGTTCGCAATTCTTTTTAACCATACTTATCGCCCTATTTGTATACGGCTCCTTTTTTGTCAGTAAGAACAAAAAATCAGCAAAGTTAGTACCGGTTGAGAAGAGAATGTCCTCATAAGACCATTTAACCCGTTAGCACTATGTTATTTAAAAAAAGGGGCAATCCATATAGATTCATCTTTATGGATTGCCCCTAATCATCTTATTTATCAAACTTCAACCCTTTTAATGCTTCTGCCAGCGCATTATTCAATGGTTCTTCATCTTTATCTTGGTTTCTTAGATACTTTTGCACTGTACGTTTATCCACTTTACCTTTGGATTCTTTTTTACGGCGCGCTTCGAAAGCAGAAAGCTTTTCACGATAGCCACATTTACATGCAAAAATTTGGCCCTCCCCTTCGCCGCGAAGCTCCAGTTTTTTATGGCATTGCGGGCAGCGTGCATTGGTGACACGTGAGACATTTTTCCGATGTCCACATTCGCGGTCCTGGCACACAAGCATTTTACCTTTTTTCCCGTTCACTTCAAGCATTGGTTTTCCACAGTCCGGACAGTTTTTTGTCGAGATATTTTCGTGCTTATACTTTTTGTTACTTGCTTTAATTTCCGCAACGATTTCTTTTGTGTATTTCTTCATATCGTTGATAAAGAATTCTTTTTTCAACTTACCATGGGCAATTTGATCAAGCTTTTGTTCCCATTCTGCTGTCAAAGTTGGTGATTTTAGCTCCTCCGGCACCAAATCCAATAATTGACGTCCTTTAGAAGTAATGTGAATATCTTTGACTCGTTTTTCGATTAAAAATGAATTAAATAGCTTATCAATAATATCCGCACGTGTGGCAACTGTACCTAATCCACCCGTTGATTTTAACGTTTCCGCCAGTTGTTTATTTTTGGTTTCCATATACTTCGTTGGATTTTCCATAGCCGAAAGTAATGTTGCCTCATTAAAGCGTGCAGGCGGATTTGTTTGACCTGATGTTTGAGCAATTAGCTTCACATTTAAGGTGTCGCCTTTTTCGATGCGAGGTAAAATCTGTTCCTTTATGTCATCTGCTGCATCCTCGTCGTCAAAGCGATTCTCGTATACCTCTTTCCAGCCCATCGATAAAATGGTTTTACCCCTTGCAACGAAGTTCTCTTCACCGATTTTCGCACGAAGTGTTAACTGTTCATACTCGAATGCTGGGAATAACACCGCTAAGAATCGTTTTACCACTAGGTCATAAATTTTCCTTTCTTTATCTGTGAAGGCAGAAAAGTTTACATACCCTTCTGTTGGAATAATCGCATGGTGATCAGAAACTTTGCTGTCATCCACAAATGCTTTCGAAGCTTTGATCGGCTTGCTTAAAATCTTATTGGTTAACGGTCGATATTCTCCCAATCCGCATGCTTTCAACCGTTCTGGAAGTGTTCCTACGATATCGGAAGAAAGGTAACGTGAATCTGTACGTGGATACGTTAAGACTTTATGCTGCTCATACAATTTTTGCATAATATTTAACGTTTCCTTAGCAGAGTAACCAAATATTTTATTTGCATCACGCTGCAACTCGGTTAAATCATAAAGACCCGGTGAAAAGGTCTTCTTCGATTTTTTCTCAATTTCTATTACAACGGCATTCCGTTTGCCCAATTTTTTCACAATTGTATCGATTTTCTCTTTATCAAAGCTGCGGCTATTCCCTTTTGCATCCTGCCATGTTAGCTTTAAATTGTCTGTTGTTTGGGCATCGATGCCATAATAGGTTTGCGCTTTGAAGTTTTTGATTTCGTCTTCCCGAGCAGCAATCATGGCAACCGTTGGGGTTTGAACACGGCCGCAGTTTAGCTGGGCATTGAATCGGGTTGTTAGTGCACGGGTGGCATTAAGACCGATATACCAGTCTGCTTCGGAACGCGCGACAGCAGAAGCATATAAATTTTCATAAGCTTTTCCCGGCTTCAAGTTGGCAAATCCATCTTTAATCGCTTTATCCGTAACAGATGAGATCCATAGTCGTTTAATCGGTTTATTGACTTTTGCTTTATCGATAATCCAACGTGCGACTAATTCACCCTCTCTACCCGCATCCGTTGCCACGATGATTTCTTTAACATCATTTCTCGTCAGTTGACTTTTAACCGCATTAAACTGTTTTCCAGTCTGCTTAATAACCGTCAATTTCAAACGTTCCGGCAGCATCGGCAAATCTTCTAAATTCCAGGTTTTATATTTCACATCGTAATTTTCAGGGTCAGCCAGTGTGACTAAATGCCCTAATGCCCACGTAACAATATACTTATCTCCTTCAAGAAATCCATTTCCTTTTTTATTGCAATTCAGTACACGTGCAATATCACGTGCGACCGAAGGTTTTTCAGCAATTACAACACTTTTTGCCATTTTAAAAAACATCCTTTCGAATTTCACGTAAGTTAACTATAGCATACGTTACGATTGGAATCAGGTATTCCGAAGATTCCCATATAATAAGGTATTGAAACTTCTTCCAGTTTGAAGGTATGATGTAATGGCTTAAATGAAAGAATGGAGATTTTTTATGAGAATTCGAGATTGGGATCGAAATTTAAAGGTCCGTTTATTTGCTGAAGCGATGATGAATATTACCTTCTGGATGTTCTTTCCGTTTTTAACCATATACTTTGCAGATGAATTTGGAAAAAACAAAGCCGGAATTTTATTGGTTTTTTCTCAGGTGTTCTCGGTGCTGGCCAATTTGATGGGAGGCTATTGTGCAGACCGTTTTGGCAGAAAACGAATGATGGTTCTTTCCGCAATTGGTCAAGGTCTTTCTTTTATCACATTTGGAGCTGCCAGCTCACCGTGGCTTGATTCTGCATGGATTGGCTTTATCTCCTTTGCGATTGCCGGTGTATTCGGTGCTTTCTATTGGCCCGCAAGCCAGGCAATGGTAGCTGATGTCGTAGCAGAGAAAGACCGGGGGAATGTGTTTGCGATTTTTTATACTTCGATTAATATCGCCGTCGTTATTGGACCTATCTTAGGTGCAATTTTTTATGTAAATTATCGCTTTCAACTTTTACTTGTGGCCGGTATTGTCTGTATTATGCTAGGGTTAATTCTGGCAAAATGGACCCGGGAAACTGCGCCATTAAGAAAATCAACTTCCATTGATGTGGATGGGAAATGGTATTACTTTTTACAAAACCAGCTTCGCGACTATTCACTAATTATAAAAGATAGAACCTTTCTACTGTTTATTCTTGCAGGCGTACTGGCCGGGCAAACCTTTATGCAGTTGGATTTATTAATTCCCGTTTATATGAAAGATGTCATCAAAAATCAAAGCCTGTTCTCGTTTGGCAGCTGGTCCTTTTCTATTGAAGGAGAGCAGGCATTTGGGGTTGTTTTAGCGGAAAACGGGCTCCTTGTCGCATTATTGACCGTTTCCGTCACAAAATGGATGAGCAAATACAAAGAACGGAATGTATTTATATTTTCTTCTATTATGTATGCCATTGCGATTTTGCTCTTTAGTGGAACGCAGTGGATATGGGGATTTATATTTGCAATGGCAATTTTCACATTTGGTGAATTAATGGGAGCCGGACTTCAGCAAAGCTTTGTTTCTAAGCTTGCACCAGAACATATGAGGGGACAATATTTTGCTGCTGCCAGTTTACGGTTTACGATTAGCCGAACGATCGCCCCTATTTTTATCCCGATGACCGTTTGGATTGGGTATCACTGGACCTTTTTCTTCCTTTCGATTGTGGCTATAATTAGTGCAGGTTTCTATTGGCTGATGTTTTATTTTTTTGAAAAACAAACACCCCCAAAAAGTTCAAAAAACTTTCTATAAATTGTACTAAAATGTTCACGTTTTCCTCTTTTACTATTATAATTAACTTGTAAAGGTTTTCTAATATTAAAGGCGGTGGAATGAATGGATGGGTCACAATTTTTGTCTCCAACATCAATTTCAGGCATTATTACTTTTCTAGTTCTATTTTCCGCAGGGGTTTATTTTAATATAAAAGTATATGGTTCTAAATTGCAGTAAAGATGAAAAGATCTTTACTGTTTTTTTATGCCTTCGTCTAAAAATGGCTGCTAGTTTCTTTTTCCAATTAAAAAAGCTACAATAGACATGAAGATTCTGGTAAAGGAGAATACATAAAATGAGTGAATTTCAGAAGAACCTTGAAAAATATGCTGATCTTGCTGTTAAAGTGGGCGTAAATGTCCAAAAGGGACAAACATTAGTCGTGAATGCTTCCTTGGATTCGGCTGAGTTTGTTCGACTGGTCGTAAAAAAGGCATATGAAGTTGGAGCATTCAATGTAGTCGTCAATTGGGCAGATGACTTCGTTTCCCGTACAAAATACGATTTGGCGCCGGATGAGGCTTTTCAAGAATATCCTGCATGGCGTGCGAAAGAGACAGAGGAACTTGCCAATAAAGGCGCGGCTTTCATGTCTGTTATTTCTTCTAGCCCAGACCTTTTAAAAGGAGTCAATCCTGAACGAATCTCCAATTTCCAAAAAGCTGCCGGTACTGCATTAGCAAAATACCGTCAAGCAATTCAATCTGATAAAGTCAGCTGGTCGGTTGTAGCCGCTGCATCCCCAGCCTGGGCTGCAAAAGTATTCCCGGATGTTCCAAGCGAACAGCAGGTGGAACAACTATGGGATGCGATTTTTAAAGCAACACGTGCTGATGTTGAAAATCCTGTGGACGCATGGAAAAAACATGATGAAAACCTTCACGAAAAGGTTCATTATTTAAATGAAAAGAACTATCAAAAGCTTCATTATAAAGCTCCTGGAACTGATTTAACCATTGAACTTCCAAAGAACCATCTTTGGGTTGGTGCTGGAAGTATCAATGAAAAAGGCCATGAGTTTATGGCCAACATGCCGACGGAAGAAGTTTTCACCGTTCCGCTTAAATCAGGCGTAAATGGAACAGTAGCTAGCACGAAACCACTTAGCTACGGCGGCAATATTATTGACCGTTTTTCGATTACATTTGAAAACGGTAAAATTGTTGGGGTAAAAGCGGAGGAAGGTGAAGAAATTCTGAAGCGATTAGTTGATACTGATGAAGGCTCGCACTATCTTGGTGAAGTTGCTCTGGTTCCATTTGATTCTCCGATTTCACAGTCCAATATTCTTTTCTTTAATACTTTGTTTGATGAAAATGCATCAAACCATTTAGCCATCGGCAGTGCCTATGCGTTCTGTATTGAGGGCGGAAAGAAAATGTCTGCTGAAGAATTAGCAGACAATGGGCTGAACCAAAGTATTACCCATGTTGATTTCATGATTGGATCGGCGGAAATGGATATCGACGGTATTACGGCAGATGGAAAAGCAGAGCCGGTATTCCGCGGGGGTAATTGGGCGTTCTAATCAAAAAAAAGAAAAGGAAGACTCAAAATCTAACTACTTTTGAGTCTTCCTTTTTATACGTTGTTCGTTACTTATCACTACTGACAAAATTGATTAAAGAGCGGTCCAGCCGCCATCAATCACTAATTCAGCACCTGTCATAAAACGTGATTCATCAGATGCTAGAAAAACTACTCCATATGCAACATCTTCTGGTTCACCAAAGTATGGAAGCTGTGTAAATGTTTTATAGTAAGGTAAAGCTCCGCCTTCTTCCATTGTTGGTGCCGTCATCGGCGTTACGATGATACCAGGATGTAAGGAATTTACGCGAATTTTATCTTTCCCATATTCAACAGCAGCCGATTTTGATAACACGCGAAGCGCTCCTTTAGCAGCTGTATACGGGCTTGTACCTGCCATACCAACAATACCTCCGATAGAAGAAATATTGACGATCGATCCGCCACCCGCTTTTTTCATTTCAGGTATCACATATTTCATGCCAATAACGCAACCATTTAAGTTAATATCCATGACTCGATTCCATTCATCCATCTCCATGTCTGCAATGGTTTTCGGTGAAGATACGCCTGCATTATTAACCAGAACATCTACTTTTCCATATAATTTTACCGCTTCAGCAATCACGGATTTCCATTCCTCTTCGGATGTTACATTATGTTTAATAGCAACAGCATCGCCGCCATTTTCTTTAATTTCCTGTACCACCTGGTTCAATTGCTCAATCTGAACATCTGTAGCTACAACCTTTGCTCCTTCTTTTGCAAATAGTCTTGCTTCAGAAGCACCCATTCCCATGGCAGCTCCAGTAATAATCGCTACTTTTCCGGCTAACCGACCCATATTGATAACCTCCAAAATTTTAATGTAATAAAACACCAAAATCATTATGATATTGCGAGCATATCTACAACTAGTTGCTTTATCAACATTGCGTTGATAAAATAATTATAACAATCATTTAAAAAAGGGCAACCAACACAGTTCTCAGATTCGTCGTTTTATTGACACTACGTTAAATAATGTTGTCAAACTAGAAAAAGTAATACAGGGAGATTAAAAATGTCGAAAAAAATTCAAAAAATGGACCCGCGCGTGGTAAGAACGCGTCAAATGTTAAGAGACGCGCTAGTGGAATTAATTCATGAACGAGGATATGAGAAAATTACCGTTCAAGATATTACGAACCGCGCTACTTTAAATCGTGCCACATTTTATTTACATTATCGTGATAAACTCGATCTTCTTTGTCAAAGTTCGGATGAAATTTTAAACGACTTAACCGAGAGTATTAACTTGTCTTTTGATCGAAAAGAAGAATTCGATTTTTTAAGTGATCAACCGCATGAAAATTTTATCCATCTTTTTGAACAAATTTCCGAAAATGGTAAATTATATAAAGTGTTTCTGACCGAAAAAAACATGCCCCACTTTACTTCCAGTATGATAGAGGTTCTCGTCGATTTTATTTCGAAAGGAATAAACAGCGTGGAACCAAATGATAAGATGCTGACTATTCCACGGGAAATCGCTGTGCGGTACTATGCCTATGCCTTTCTGGGGGTGATTGTCTGGTGGTTAAAAATGGATATGCCTTACACGCCAAAATATATGGCAACACAGTTAATGCGTATTGCCATTAAGGGGCCATACGTTGGCAATCCATTTTTGAATTAGAAGTTGTTAAACCAATAGTAAAACTTCTATACTGGAATTTGTTCTGCCCATTAATGAAATTTGGAGGTTTTTTTATATGTGGAATGAATTTAAACAATTTGCGATGAAAGGAAACGTCATCGACCTTGCAGTCGGTGTGATTATCGGCGGGGCGTTTGGAAAAATCGTCACTTCGCTCGTATCGGATGTCATTATGCCGTTAATTAGTTTGCTGATAGGCGGGGTTGGGTTCAATTTTTCGAAACTTCACTTTGGAGCATTAAAATACGGCTTATTCCTACAATCCGTTCTTGATTTCTTTATTATTGCCTTTTCAATCTTCTTATTTGTTAGACTGATCAATCGCTTTAAAAAGAAAGATGAACCGGTGAAGGAAGAAGTCAAAGTAGACCGAACAGAGGAACTTTTAGCGGAAATCCGTGACATTTTAAAAGAAGATAAAGATTTTTTTAGAAAAAATGAAACATCTTGACCACTTTCTCGTATTAATTAATAAGAAACTATTTTGAGGTGAAGAAATTTGTACACACAAACATCTACTGAATTTATGCCATCTGTTTTAAGGACGTTTGCACTTTCCCTTGCTTTCGCCTTTATTGGCACAATGGCGGGTGTATTTGTACCAGCTGGTTTATTTTTACCTTTGTCGATTCTTGAAATGGTCATGCTATTCGCTGCCTTCTTCTTTAGAAGGAAAAAGTCGATTTCCTATTCGTTCCTTTATATTTTTACGTTTATTTCCGGGATTACCTTATATCCAATTGTTGCTCACTATCTTGCAACAACAGGGGCCAATACGGTGATCATGGCATTTGCAACAACAACCGTAGTGTTCACAGGGATTGCTATTTATGCCACAAAGTCGAAAAGAAACTTCTCCTTTCTAGGCGGATTTCTATTAGCAGCCATATTGGCACTCGTAGCGATTTCAATTTTTAATATCTTCTGGCCGCTTAGCACAACTGGAATGCTTGCTTATTCCTTTATCGGCGTCATGGTCTTCAGCGGTTATGTTCTCTTTGACTTCAGCCGAATGAAGCATTACGGGGTAAGTGCAGAAGATGTTCCGTTAATGGCGCTAAGCCTTTACTTGGATTTTATTAACCTATTCATCAGCATTTTAAGGATCTTCGGGATTCTTCAAAGCAAGGATTAAAAAAAGGAGCTTGGGGTTTTAATTTCCCAAGCTCCTTTTTTAGGTTTGATTTATTAGCATTAACCCCCGTTCAATCATTTGATTGATCGTATTTTTTCGTAAAATATAGGGCCCTAGATGCGCAGGGATGTTCATAGTCTTTTCTTTATTCATCTGAGACCGCCTCCTTGGTATCATATTAATTTACATCTAGTTAAATTAGACCAAAGTATCCCAGTGAAATTAAGCAATTATCGCTGAACCACACCTCTAAGTAAAACTGAAACGCCAATTTTTTTACAAATGGTTACATAGTGCATTAGTGCAAGGAGGACGGCACCCGTATTCATTCCAATGATGACCCCTTCCATTCTCCATTCCGGATAGGAGCCAAGCCAAACGATAATGGAAAATGATACAACAACAGACCAGATGATGTGGAAAAAAGAGTCTTTGATCATATCCAGGCCAATTAAAAAGGCTTGGAACGGCATGACGAAGAAATGAAATAAGAAATACGGCCAGAGCATTTGTAAATAGATAGCAGGAGTAGAAGATTTAAAGAACAAAGAAGTCAATTCCGGTGCGAAAAAATAGAAAACCCCTACCGCTGCTGTCCCATAAATAAATGTCATGAACATTACTTGCTGCAGCATTTTTTGCAAACTGGCGTAATCCCCTGAAGCGTATGTTTTGGAAACACCTGGAATTAGCACAATCATTAATGAATGAGCTATAAATGCCGGGAAAAAGCCGATTGACATCGCCACCCCCATCAGCATCCCAAATTGCTCTGTTGCAACGGTGGCTGTTAGACCGGACTTTACCAAGGTCTGCTTAATGAGAAAAGGCAGCATCGCACCCGTTATCGCCGAAAACAGGCGCATTCCGGTAGTCGGAATCGATACGGCCATTAAATTTTTTCGGACCAATTTCCGATTTAAATTGGAAAAAGGGATGCGTTTTACCTGTTGGAACTGGATGATGAACATATAGAATAAATAAAGAAAAACAACGACTTCACTTCCGATTAAGGCCGTAATAGCAATGAGCAAGGCACTTTCTGTTTTATATTGAAATAGCCGAAATAAGAAAAATAGGGCAGCCAGCTGAAATACTTTTCGCAAGAAATTAGCGACCGCGATTTTTCCCATATGATGTTTCCCCATGAAATATCCTCTTGCCACAGAGGTAAAGGAAATGACCGGGATTAATATTAGAACCAGCCATCTAACATAGGGATGGTACCCATTAAAGATGGGAATAAACTGCATAACGCTGGTGGCTAATAGCAGCAAAGCACTTGTAAAAACAATTGTGATGGTGAGGGCATGATAGAGGATGTTGCGATGGTACCTGTCCTCTTTTTCCGCAATAAATTTGGAAATGGATACCTGCAATTCAAAGCTGGAGAGCAATACAATTAAAAAAATCGTCGGCAATATGGACATATAAAGACCTAACCCGTGTTTGCCAAGTTCCCGCGCCAAAATCATATTGACCAAAAATTCGATTCCTTCGCCTAAAAAGGCCGAAGCTGCCAAAAAGAAGATTCCCTTGTAGTAAATAGCCATTTTTCGATTCCCCTTCAATAGATCTCACTTCTATAAACCTATGAGACAAGTTCTTTGAATAGTAGGGAAAATTTTTTACATTTTTTTAAAGCAAATAAAAAATGCGGTACATATTAGTCATGTTCAATATGTACCGCCCTTCATTTTTAAAAGTTTTTCAATTTCAGTCTTAATAACGTATATTTTCTGCGTTTTGTTGGTGGGACCCTTTTTTAATCGGTATATTTTTTGAAGCTAAACTTACTATAGTGGTTATTACAATATTTATAAATAATGCTATTGCTCCTGTACTAATGTCGTTAATAGTGTGTGGGACTGTTGGAAAAAAGGTTGCGATTTTTACATTGAAAATCGTAGCATACAATACAATAAGCACTCCTGTGATAATTCCAGTCATTGCGCCATATTTATTAATATAATTTTTTGAGGAAAAGCTTAGGAATAATGCAGGTGCCAATTGTGCGATAAGACTGTATGACATGATGTTTAACAGTGCAAGTGCTGCCCCGCCAGATACGGTGAAGATTAAAGCAGTCAAAGAAAGGACAATAATGAATAGTTTTGAGGCTACTAATTGTTGTTTTTCGGTAGCTTTTGGAAAAATAACATTGTAAACCCCTTTTGTTAAGCCAACAGATGCAGACATTAACATAACAGATGCTGGGACTAAAGCCGTTAGTAAGCCTGCTGCTCCAACGATTCCAATGACCCAAGGATCAAATGTTTGAATTGATAATCTTAAAAGAGAAAGATCTCCATCAGCTCCCTGTAAACCAGGGATTTTTACGATGGCTGAAAAGCCAATAAAAAAAACAAAAAGTAATAATATGGTGTATAAAGGAAGGGTAATTGCATTTTTGCGAAGTGCTTTTTCACCATTTGCTGAGAAAACCACAGAGAATGATGTCGGTAATAAATAAAAAGATATTGCATTTAAAAGGATCGTAGAGATAAACCACGGTACACTTAGTCCCTGATCGGCTAACGTTAACAATTCAGGTTTAACAGCCTGAACAGATTCAAACATTTGCTGAATCCCGCCAAAATAGTGGATAGGGATGTATATGCCTAAAAAAATGACTACTCCCAAAATCATAATATCCTTAATCACAGCTGTCCAAGCTGAGCCATGTATACCAGAAATAATTACATATGTTGTAATCACTATTGCACCTATAACACTTGCAACTACTGGTGAAATAGCTCCGTAAGAAGCTTGTGAAACAATGATCCCTAACCCTTTCATTTGTATACAAATATATGGAACAAGCGCTAAACTTCCCACAATCGCTACTATAATCCCCATTGCACGACTATCGTATTTAGATGCAAAATAGTCAGGTTGTGAAATAATACCATGTTCTTTACCGTATCTCCAAATTTTAGGTGCAATCCAATAGGATATGATATAGGCTAGAAATATATACGTTGGCACATAATATGCAGCAGCACCTTTGGAATACGCCCAACCGCTTCCCCCTAGAAAAGTAAAAGTCGTATAAACTTCTCCAGCTATTAATAGAAATACGAACAAGGTTCCAAAACCTCTGCCACCAACTGAAAATTGCTGCAAAGTCATATTTTTTCCTCGTCTTGCTGCTATCCCTAAAAAAAGAGCCAGGATTAAGAAAATGAAAATAATAAATAATGATATATTCATTCTGTCTCACTCCCTTGATTATCAGGATCAAGCTTATAAATAATGGTTAAAATAATCGAGGAAAGTACCATCCAAAATACAATCCAAAATAAAAGAAAAGGCATTCCTAACACGTAAGGCTCAATTTTATTTGCAAATGGCAAGAATCCTACAACCCCTATAAAAGGAATTAAGAGTAAGAGTTTAATATATTTCAAAATATGCCCGACCTCCTATTACATCGTTTGAATTTTTATGGATTAAGAGCCAATATTATAAAAGGATTTGTTAATAGAAATGTGAAATTAATAGAATTGTATTGAAACCCCTTTTATTAACAAATCCCTTTGCTTATATCTAATTTTTCACCATTAAATCATTCACCTTTTGATAGACAATTTCTCCATCAATAATCGTTGTCTCCACTTTCAAATCCTTAATACGGTCTGGTTCAGCTTTTAAAATACTGTCATTTAAAATAACTATATCAGCTAATTTCCCTACCTCTAGGCTGCCTTTTATATCTTCTTCAAAACTTGCATAAGCGCCATTCCAGGTGTAAAGTTTAATCGCTTCTAGTACACTAATGGATTGATTCGTGCCAATTTCGGCTCCAAATTGGCTTTTTCTATTCACTGCCGTATGAATTCCTAATAAAGGGTTATAATCAGTTACCGGTGCATCTGAACTACCCGCTGCAATAATATCTTTATCTATATAATCACGAGCAGCGTACATATAATTAACACGTTCACCATAATTGTGAACATATATCTCGCCATATTCATATGGAAATGGCGGGTTTGGAATAGGGATAACTTCAAGTTGTTTCATTCTTTCTTGTAAATCTGGTGTTGAGACCCCTGCATGCTCGATTCGATGACGGTGATTTTTCCTTGGAGCTTCTTTTAACGCTCTTTCTACGCAATTTAAATACATTTCAATCGCTTTATCACCTTGAGCGTGTACGGTAATTTGATAGCCTTTTTTATGTGCTTCACCTAGAATTTTGTATATTTCTTCCTCACTATAATAAAGAATCCCGTAATTGTTAGGATCGCTGGTGTAGGGTTCTCGAGTTCCAATCGTTGGACCAGAGCTGCTTCCATCTAAAAATATTTTAGCCGGCCCGACTCTAAATTTCTCATCCCCTGTACCGGTTACTATCCCTGCATTCATCATTTTATTTACAAATTTATCAGATTCATTGATGGTACCAATTATTGCATATACCCGAACACGGATTTCTTTGTCTTTTATAGCTGTTTGCAACAAACGATAACAATTAGAATCAAAAGTGCCTGCTTCATGAATACTCGTGATCCCCCCTGAAATGAAATGATCCGACGCGATTTTAACAGCTTTCATAAGTTCATCATCTGTATAGCTCGCAACATCATTCATCTTCATATTTGCAGCTTCAATTAATTTACCTGTAAGTTCCCCCTTCTCATTTTTTTCAATTACTCCACCTTGAGGATTCGGTGTCTTTTCGTCAAATCCAGCCTTCTCCAATGCTGCTGTGTTTACGATACAGATATGTCCACATGTACGAGAAATGATGATTGGATGATCCGTTGAAATGGCATCTAGCTCAGCAATCGTTGGATACCTATTTTCTTTTATTGTGGTTTCATTGAATCCCCAAGCTCTTATCCATTCACCTTTTGGGGTTTCCAACGATTTTTTCTTAAGCTCATTCAGCAAAGCTGCAACAGAGTCGATATGACTTTCTTTACAACTGATATTCAACTGAAAAACCCCATATAAAACCAGATGTGTGTGTGAATCAATAAATCCAGGAAGAAGGGATTTGCCTGCTAAGTCAATGACTTCAGTCTTCTCCCCAATGAATTCCTTCATTTCTAAATTTGAACCGACCCCAATGATTCGATTATCCTTTATTGCTACAGATTCTACTATTGAGTTTTGCCTGTCTGATGTAATAACTTCACCATTGATAAATACTAGATTTGCATTCATAAATACACCATCCTTTTTCATCTTTTGATTGCGGCTCCCCTAACATTCAGTTAAAAGGAAGAAAATTTTATTAAATACCTCCTTGTATAAAGTAATAAATCCGCGCGGTACACTTTTAAATTGCAATAATCATGCCATAAATTTTTAACGAAAGTAGGATAAATAGACGGAAAATTATAAAAATTAACTTTAGATTTTGCTATTATGAGATATAATGAACTCAAGACGTTTCAACCGATTCATAAATGGTTCCTTGATATCACTAATTTCCATCATTTTTGAACCACTTGTGTTTCAAAATTAGATGCTTTCATAGGAGGATTTAAGCCATGTACAACATTCCTGACCAAATTGAAACAAAATATCTCTTAAAAATTCTCGATAGTCTTGAAAGCGGGATGAATATTGTTGACAAAAATGGAACGATTATATGGGTAAACCAAGCCGGTTGTAAAATGCTTAACAAAAGCAAGGAAGATTTGATTGGTAGGAATATTTTCGTTCTGAAAAAAGAGGGTGCGTTCACTCCATCCGTAATCGAGATGGCTTTACAAAATGGAAATACTGTAACCACTGTGCAAGAAATTACCGGTGGAAAAAAGATGACAGTAACAGGGGAAATTATTTTGGATGAGCAGGAAAACCCCATTTTTTTTGTAGCACATGGTCATGATATTAGCAATTGGATGGAGAATATTTCCCAACTAGAATGGGAAGAATTAGCCCCCGTAATGAAGCGGTATTTACTAGAAATTAAAAAAATGAATACCTGTTATATTCTAAGTAAGGAGGAACAGTCATTCATCGGATATAGCAAAGTACATAATTTGCTTGCTGAAATCATGGGGAGAGTGGCAAGTGTGGATTCAACGGTGCTCATTAACGGAGAAACAGGAGTTGGAAAAAACGTAGTTGCCAAGCGTATTCACGATTTGAGTGAAAGAAATAGTCAACCCTTTGTCCACTTAAATTGTGCAGCAATTCCCGATACACTTCTCGAATCTGAACTGTTCGGCTACCACAAGGGAGCCTTTACAGGTGCTAATTCAAAAGGTAAGCCCGGGCTGGTCAAAGTTGCCGAAAAAGGAACGCTTTTTTTGGATGAAATTAGTGAACTTCCGCTACATCTGCAACCTAAGCTCCTTCAATTACTGCAGGATAAGACCTATATGCCTATTGGGGGTTCACAGTTAGTTAAGGCTGATATTCGCATTATTGCAGCTACTAACCGCAAAATCGAGGAAATGGTAAAAGAGGGGAAATTCAGAGCCGACCTCTATTATCGCCTTCATGTTTTACCAGTAAACATTCCGCCGCTGCGCGAGCGGAAAGAAGATATTTTTCCGTTGCTCCATTTCTATTTGCAAAAATATAACCAGATATTCCACCAGACACGTACCTTCTCGAGTCAAACGATAGATGTTTTACAACGTTATCAGTGGCCGGGAAATATACGCGAGTTGGAAAATGCTGTTGAGCAGCTCGTCATTATGGCTAAAAAGGACGAAATCTCGATTCATGATTTACCTGAGCGCTTTCTCTCAGTAAACATGGAAAAAGAAGCTTTAGAGTCTCTGAAAGAAGGAAACAAATTAACCGAGATTATCGAAAGTATGGAAAAAAAAATTATTGAACAGACAATTAAGGAAAATAAGACTACACGTAAAACTGCAAAAGTTCTTGGAATTACCCAAACCTCACTGATCCGTCGGTTAAAAAAATATAATATTCGTAACGAAAAAGTATAGCTAAGTATACACATCTGGCAAGATACAACTTTCTTCAATGAGGTGAACCATATCCGCCGTACCATCTTCCCGTTAATAAAATCATTTAAGGTAGATAATGCTTCCACTTGAATAGATGTTGATTTTCCATACTGATCACTCACCTTTTTTGAGTCATAGTATCAGTTTGTCCAGGATTTATAGATTACTTGCTCCAGAGCCTAAAAAAGTGTTGAATAATTTCATATATTCAGTATAATTAACATGTAACTATAATAACTTTTATAGTTACACGGGTTACACCGCTTGATTTCTAATTGAAGATTTCCCGTAAATCAAGTGGTAGCAAAAATTTTTGTACAGCTTTACATTCGGTATCTGCGACAAAAATGTTTTTTTCAACTAAATAGGAATAGCAATTTGCCTATTATCGCAAATATAATCGATGGGCAACTAGAAGACGTTCAAGAACATACTCCAATCTATTAGACATAATAAATTAAATATTGGCATGAGTTGTGCAACAGTAATGTTGTGTAATGATAAAAATGCAGCTTTCAAGAGAATAAGGGGGTTTAAGAATGCCAGACATTGTATTTATTCATGGCGAGATTATTACAGTAGATGAACAGAATCGAATAGTAGAAGCGATTGCGGTAAAAAGGAACCGGATTATCGCCGTCGGTACCTCAGAGGAGATTAAGCGTCTTATCGGTCCGAAGACAAAGGTAATTGATTTGAAAGGGCAAAGCCTCTTGCCGGGATTTATCGACTCACATTTGCACATTTCCTCGTATGGCATAGACAAGCTGGGGGTAAGCTGCAAAGCTACACATATTCATTCCCTGCAGGATATTTTTCAGGATTTACGTAAAAAAGCGTCCGTACTCCCGGCAGGAAAATGGGTACGGGCTTGGGGTTTCAATGAGACCAAAGTAGAGGAACAGCGGTATCCGACTAGAGAAGAATTGGATCAGATTTCAATGGAGCACCCGATTATCATTATACGTGCGTGCAACCATATTTCGGTGGTCAATTCAAAAGCATTGGAAATCCTCGGTATTCACAAGGATACGCCCGATCCTAAAGGAGGGATGATTGAACACAGCGCTGAGGGAGAGCTTACAGGGCGTTTAATTGAAACGGCTCATTTTCAGATTGCCAAAAAAGTAACCTATTCTGAAGAAGAAATAGCCCAAGCCTTGGCGTTAGCGTCTGATGATTTTGTAGCGGCTGGGATTACCAGTATCCATGATGCAGGTTGCAATAGCTCCGACGGTTTTCGAGCTATGTTTGAGGCGGTTCGTCAAGGTTTAGTTAAAGTGCGCATTTATGCAATGGTCTGCGCATTAGACAACCCCGAATTATTTTTGGAAAGCATGATTAACGCTGGAATGGTAACAGGCATAGGGAATGACCGGTTTAAAATCGGACCGGCAAAGCTGTTCACGGATGGCAGCAGCAGCGGTCCGACCATTGCTACCCGTAAGCCGTATACAAGTAACCTAGCGGATTACGGTATTTTGTACTATACACAAGAAGAACTTAACCGACGATTAATAGAGGCTCATAAGAAAGGATTCCAAATTACAGCCCATGCGCAGGGAGATCGTGCAATTGAAATGGTATTAAATTGTATAGAGGCCGCCTTGACGGAATACCCTCGCCCAGATGCCCGGCCACGTATTGAACATGCAGGGATTTCAGAACCGGATCTAATTGAACGGATGAAACAGCTCGGTGTCATCCCGATACCTAACCCTGCTTTCTTCTATGAATATGGAAATGGATACGTCCATAACTACGGAGAGCGAGTGAATCAAATGTATCCACTTCGTGACTTTTTTAAAAATAACATCATTGCAGCAGCGGGCTCCGATAGCCCAGTGACCGATTATCGTCCGCTATTCGGAATTCAAGCGGCAGTGAACCGTAAGAGCAAACATGGACAGGAGATTGGAAGCAATCAAACTGTTTCCGTAACAGAGGCGATCCGGGCTTACACATGGAATGGAGCTTACGCGAGCTTTGACGAACAACACAAAGGGAGCATCGAAGTTGGAAAACTGGCCGATCTAGTGATCCTGGACGGAAGCATTTTGCAAGCTGATCCTGCCGATATCGCCGATCTTCCTGTTCACATGACGATTATTGATGGAGAGATCGTCTATCAAGCTGGCTAGTACCAAGGCAATGAAACATTAGGCATTAAAGAAAATGGTTATCTTGTTCGATCGATAGGTGATCGGACAGGGTAACCATTTTTGTCTGTCTCTAGTAAACCATGTATCCTTATACTGTATCCATCGATGGATTGAAAACACTGAGAAGTCGAGTTAAGAGCCTTTTCGCACATGAAGTTGTACTGTATTATGGAAGATGTGTAGCCTTTCCGTTTTTAATTGGGAGTTTTGTTGCTTCCATCCTGCTAAAAAGAATGGTGTTATGTATCAATAAGTGAATTATCCCAACAGAGAATATGGGATAGACACAGACAAGGGTTAAAAATAATTTTCAAGGTGCGAAAGTTAAGTAACTTAGTTTAGATAAACTTTTGAACAAATTTCTAATTTAAGGAGTACTGGGCATGAGAGAACGCATTATAAGAGCTTTTATTGAAGAGATCCATGATAAAAGCATGAAGTTCACAATGGATGATTTAGCGAAACGCATTGGTGTAAACAAACGATACGTTTATCAACACTTTTCTTCGAAAGTTGAAATTTTGGAGTTAATCATTGACCAATCGTTATCAGATTTCACTGAAAAAACAGAACAAATTATGAATAATACATCTTTAAGCCTGATTGAAAAAATCAGACGGATTTGTACTCTGTTGCCTACCTATTTTGAGTTGTGGGACTTCAAACTGTTGGAACAAATGAAGCGATATTACCCGGAGCAATGGACAAAAGTGAATGATGCTTTAAATGATTGGGAAGCTCTCAGCTTGCTACTCGAAGAAGGTATGCAGCAAGGTGAACTCATTGAAATCAATACAAAGCTCGCTGTAAAGCTGATCATAGATGCTACAAATTCTGTCTTTGATCAACGTTTTTATATGGAAAACAATATCACCTTATCTGAAGCACTCTCATCTATTGTAGAAGTATTATTGTTTGGCTTAGTCAAAAATAATTCATAATCATGGTCTAATTAAAAAAACGGGTATAGAACGTTCGTTCCGCCCGTTTTTTAGGCCTTCTTTACTTCTGGATTATCATGAAACACGATAGCTCCATCAAACATCGTTAAGACTACCCGTACATCTTGTATTTCTTCAACTAAGATTTCAAAAAGGTTTCTGTCTAAAACAATAAAATCTGCCAGTTTTCCAACTTCAAGTGTTCCCAGTTCCTTTTCTCTAAATGATCCATAGGCAGGGGATAACGTATAATCTCTCAACACTTCGGGCAGAGAAAGACGTTCCTGCGGAAATAACGCATTATCAGTCCACTGCTTAGCACTAGATGACGCTCCTAATTTCACATTATTTCAACTTGATCTCATGGTTGATTTTGTAATTCTTATTCAAAAAATTCGGACAATCCCATTCGCAAACAAGGTCTTTTTCCAAGGAAACGACCCAGTCCTTTGTAATATGATACTCTTCTCCATCAACAGTAATAAACACTTCGCCGTCTGTCACATAAAAAACTTCCTGCTCTTCTACATTCCAAGTTCCTTTATTCGGTTCACCTACCCATGGTTCCCACGTATCAACCCCTAATTGTTTTGCTTCCTCGGCTGTAAGTTTTTTCGCGTAAAACATTCTAGACATCTCTCTTTCTAGTAATTTTGAAGAATTAATTGATCATTATTCTTATGCTAGTTTTGTTTCTTTCAAACTCTTAAACTCTTTTCTAATAAAATAAATAGCAATGATGACACCAGGAATTTCTGAAGCTGGTCCCGAATACCATATACCATCAACTCCGAAATATTTAGGGAAAATAAACATAAACGGGAATGCGAACAACAATATTTTGCTAACATTTATAAATGTTGCGGTCCAATTTTTCTCTTGTGCTTCAAAATAGCCGGCAATAAGCAAGGTAACGGCATTTAATGTAAACATGCAATTAAATACAATTGTCGTCCAGATTCCAAGTTTCTGTAAATTCGAATTGCCGCCAGAGAAAAATGACATAATCGGATCTACAAAATAGATCAAGAGTGCAGTCAATATCACGAATAAGGAAACCGTGAAGATAAGCCCCATTTTAATCGCTTGCTTAACTCGGTCATAGTTTCCCGCACCGTAATTGTAACTAATGATCGGTTGAAGTCCTGTCATCCCACCGAGCGCTACAAACGCAAGCAGATTCGTAATATAACCGTTTTGAATGGTGAAAGCAGCAACGTGCAGCCCCCCACCGTAGCTTTGCAGTAAGTTGTTAAAGAAAATAATCGCAAAAAACATCATCAACTGACTCGAGAAAGACGCAAAGCCTGTCCAAGCCACTTCACCAATTGTCTTTAGTTTTATTTTCATATCTTTCCACTTTGGCTTAAGATTTGTTTTGCCAAACCAGAAATAAAATATTAGCAAAACAGGGACCGATAGCGCAACCGTATTCGCCCAAGAAGAACCCATCATTCCCATGTGATACTTCACTACTAAAACCCATTCTAGAGTTGCTGCAACTATTGATGCGACTAACCAACTGCTCATTGATAATACGGGTTTTTCATCAATATTGGTTAAAGTGCTTAGTACAACGGCCAATATCGTTACTGGCAATGAAATCCATAATGGACGGCTGTATTTTATCGCATACGGAAGCGATTCATTACTTGCTCCGAATAAGGTCATAATTTGATTTTCAAAGACCAATCCAAGTACAGCTAACAAAATGGAGATAAAAAGAGTAAACCATAAGGTTTGTCCCATAATTCCTCTAGCTTCTTCGATCTTCCCTTTTCCAAGTCTAAGTGAAATGACCGCTCCAGCTCCGATACCAAAAAGGACGCCAATCATACGGGAAATAACCATGACCGTAAATCCAATTCCGATCCCTTCGACTTCCAGCGCCTGAAAGCTGCTGATGAAATAGCCATCGACAACCGATACAACTCCTAGAATCACATTAGCCATAATTCCTGCCAAAGCAAACCGTAAATATAATACTGGAATACTTTTCGTTCCAAGCACTGAATCATGTACTGGCTTATTTATTCCTTCTACTTGTTCTATCTTCGGTGACTGACGGTTGTCTGCTATTTCCACGAGCATAGCCCCCTATAAATAATTTATTCAGCAAGTTAAGCCAAGTTAATTCGCATACCAGCCCACAGGCTTGGCATGCTGATGGATATTGATTTGCTTAGTTTCCATAAAGTGTTCCAGCCCATTAGCACCTAACGCTCTGCCGATTCCACTTTGCTTATACCCTCCCCAAGGGCCATCAATATAAGCAAGGTGGTAACTATTAATCCAAGTAATTCCCGCTCGCAAATTACTAATTATACGTTTTGCTCGATCCATATCCTCAGTAAATACAGCACCTGCTAATCCATAAATGGAATCATTTGCTTTTAGGATGGCATCTTCCTCATCTTTAAATTTCTCTACAACAAGGACTGGGCCAAAAATCTCTTCCTTAACTATACGCATATTCGCGTTTACATCAGCAAAGATTGTCGGAGCGATAAAAAATCCTTGCTCAAGCCCATTTTCTGTTAAGCGCTTACCACCACAAACTAATTTTGCACCTTCTTCGATTCCACTCTTAATGTAATCTAAAACCTTATTCATATGGTGCTCATTTGTGAGAGCACCCATTTCAATCTTCTCACTTCCCCCATTGCCAACTACAATCTTGCTTGAACGCTCGGCCAGTCTTTCAACAAACCTATCGTAAATTGTCTCTTGTACAAGCAAACGAGATGCAGCTGAACAAACTTGCCCAGCATTGTGGAAAATACCAAACATTGCATTTTCGACTGCGGTTTCAAAATCCACATCATCGAATACAATTAGTGGGGATTTCCCCCCAATTCAAGGGTAATTTTTTTCATATTGCCCGCAGCCGCTCGCATAATACTTTGGCCTGTTTTTGTTCCGCCGGTAAAGGCAATCTTGTCAACATCATGGTTTTCGGCAAGCTCATTCCCAACCTTTGATCCAGATCCCAATACCAGGTTCGCCACACCGGCCGGAAGTCCGACTTCCTCAATGATTTCAAATAATTTGAATGCGCTTACAGGAGTGATCTCTGAAGGCTTAATTACAATTGTATTCCCTGCGGCGAGTGCAGGAGCAATTTGCCAAACAGCTAACATAAGTGGAAAGTTCCAAGGTACAATAAGCCCACAAACACCAATCGGTTCATGAATAATAATGGTTTCTGAAGAATCAGTACGATTGTAGGATTCCTTCTTCATGTCTTTGATCAAGTCAGCATAATAGCGAAAGCATTGAATCGATACTGGAATATCTACATTGGCTGTTGCACGAATAACCTTACCGTTATTTGCAGTTTCCAAACGTGCAATTTCAGCTGCCTTTTCTTCGAGACGGTCTGCAATTTTATAAAGGTAGCTAGCTCTATCATCAGCCGATAAATTCGACCAGATCCCCTTGTCAAACGCTTTACGAGCCGCCTTGATTGCCATTTTTGCATCATCTGCAGATCCTTCTGTAGCCGTTGCCATCACCTCTCCGGTTGCAGGATTGATAACATTTCTTCTATCACCGGACAGTGCTTCTACCCATTTCCCGTCAATGAACATGTTAATTTTCATAAACAATTCTCCCCGTATAGTAAGTTTTATGCCTCTCAAGAATAGTTTTCAGATTTTCAAATTTTGGCGATTGAACGGCTAAACATAATACTGTAGGCTTTACGCAATTATATCCAACAGTTTGAAACCAATATGCGCTAGATTTACCAGCATCGTTTTCTGATTATAGAAAGGGAATGATTTGAGGCGTTCCTTTTCAAATCGATATCCACCTGCACTTCCCGTAACGATCCATTGTGCCAATAACTTACCAAACAGTGTCGAAAGAGAAGCGCCATGACCCGTATAACCCGTGGCGAAATATGCGCCTTCTTTAGATCTTCCGATTACCGGGAATGTATCGATTGTAACTCCGATGAATCCGCCCCAACGGAAATCAATCTTGCTTCCTGCCAGTTTTGGCATTGTTTTAACCATGGCATCGTAAACACTTTGATAAACGGCATCGCCTAAGTTTGGACGAATATCGCCACCGCCAAATACGATCCGATTATCTGGTGTACGTCGGAAGTAGTACAGGAAACTACTCGTATCAAAAACCATGCGATCTTTAGGAATGACAGTATTCAACAAAGATTCTGGAAGCTGTTCGGTTGCAATAATACGTGCCGAAATTGGCAGTACGCCTTTGTTCAGTTCATTCATGATTTTTCCAGAATAACCATCCGTTGCCACAATAATATCTTTCGCAATAACAGTACCTTTTTCTGTTTCAACTTTCACACTGTCTTGACCATACACAATAGATAGTGCTTTAGAATGCTCAAAGATTCTTGCACCGATCGATTTAGCTGCTTCTCCCAAACCAATTGCATAATTCAGTGGCTGGAACGAGTAACTCGAGTTGTCGACTAAGCAGCCATGATAAAGTTGGGAATCGATCTCTTGATGCAACTGACTTCGATCAAGCACGCTGGATTCGTACCCGAAATTTTTGTTTAAATATTCGCTTTCATGTTTCAGTTCATTAAAATGCTTGGCTTTGTAAGCCGCTACAATGTGACCTGTCTTTCTAAAGTCACAGTTGATTTGATGCTCATCAATGATATTTTTAACCAGTTCAACACTAAGCAGGGAGAGATCGTTAAGCTGTCTAGCCTCGTCGGGACCATACTTTTTGGTAAGCTCCTGCATCGTTGGCTTATAGCCTGGCAATACCATCCCTCCGTTACGACCGCTGGCGCCATATCCAATCGTTTCTTGCTCTAGGACAATGACATTCTTCCCTAACTTTTGCAAATGATAAGCAGAGGAGAGACCTGTGAAACCTGCGCCAATAATGACAACATCTGCCTCTTCATTTCCTTCTAAAGTTTTTCCTTTCTCATAGCCATTTGCAGTTGCTGCCCACAATGAGAGAGTATCCATTTGATCCATCTTATCACTTCCTTCTTCCTGTTTTATTAAAAGAAGCATTTTGTGGGAAATACCGAATGAAAAGGTGTACAAAAATTTTTGCTACTACTTGATTTACGGGGAATATTCAATTAAAAATCAAACGGTATAACTATAGTAACCAAAAATGTTATTTTAGTTACATGTTAATTATACTGAATATAATAAATTTTTCAACACTTTTTTGTGATAAGGTAGTAAAAAACAAAAGGCACAACCAGCTTCTATCTGCTAGTTGTGCCTTTTTCACCAAAATTCCTATAAAAACTGTGCCCGATGACCGCCTTATGCGGCTTGTTCTTCAGGCTTATCTTTCAGTTTGTGACCTTCCCATTTAGAAATAACAATCGCAGCCAGCGAGTTACCAACGATATTTACACATGTACGAGCCATATCTAACAGTCTGTCCACGCCTAAAATAAACGCCAAACCTTCAACTGGAACACCGACACTTCCTAAAGTTGAAAGCAGAACAACAATAGAAACTCCTGGAACACCTGCAATCCCCTTAGAAGTAATCATTAAAATAAGAACCAACGTAATCTGATGGCCAATACTCAAATGAATACCATACATTTGCGCAATAAATAGTGCCGCAATAGCCTGATATAAGGTAGAGCCATCAAGATTAAAGGAGTAGCCTGTTGGAATAACGAAAGATGTAATTCCTTTTGGACAGCCGATTCTCTCCATTTTTTCCATAATTTTTGGAAGAACGGTTTCCGAGCTCGCTGTCGAATAGCCAAGAATTAATTCGTCCTTTAAGTAAGCTAATAGTTTGAAAATGTTATAGCCTGCAATTTTCGCAACAATACCGAGAACCACGACAATAAAGAAGATCATGGCACCATAAACGGTAAGTACTAGTTTTCCAAGCGGAATGAGTGAATCTAAACCGAATTTTGAAACCGTAACTCCTATTAAGGCAAACACCCCGAGCGGAGCAATCTTCATAATCTGATTGGTTACATAGAACATCGCATCAGCGGTACCTCTAAAAAAGTCAAGAATCGGTTTTCCTTTTTCACCAATTGCCGCAACACCAAGACCAAACATAACCGAGAAGAAAATAATGGCTAGCATGTCCCCATTTGCAAACGCCTGCACAACATTCGTCGGTACAATATTCACAAATGTATCAATTTTAGAATGGGACTCCGTTGCTTTTTCAGTCGTTACATAGGAACTTATGTCTGATTTGACAAGTTGTGAACGGTCGACGCCTGTACCTGGATGGAACACATTTGCGATTAGCAAGCCGACAACGATTGCTATGGTTGTAATAATTTCAAAATAGAGAAGCGTTTTTCCGCCTAGCTTCCCTAACGATTTCATATCGCCCGCACCTGCAACACCAACAACGAGGCAGGAAATGACGATTGGTACAACAATCATTTTAATCAATCTTAAAAAGATATTGCCAATTGGCTGTAAAAATTCCTCAATATGTGGATTTCCGTAAAAAATGGCTCCCAAAGTAATCCCAAGAATTAAACCAATAAAAATCTGCCAAGCTAAACTAATTTTTTTCACTCGCTTCTCTCCCATTGATAAGTTTTTTGATACTATTAAAGTTGAAAATATTTTTGCAAACGATTACAAGACTAATCATACCGTTTCCCCTACGATAAACTACAAAAACCTACAGAGGGGCTTAAAAAATTTTTACAATTAACAAAAAATTTTTTACTATAGATAGGGGGGTGAGTGTATCCGCGATAAAATATTTGCCTATTTGTTTATGGTAATTGCTGTACCCATTGCTGGAGAATTAAAATTATATCCATTAAGTGGTGCTGATTTAAGAATCAGTTTAAGCACACCTGTATTCTTCTTTATTCTATTATGGTCACGTAAAATCCATCCCGTCATAGCCGGCTTTCTAACGGGAAGTGCAGTCGTTTGTTTCCGAATTATTCTAGACAAGCTTCAAGTTGGCTCATTCGACTTCTCTAACCATTTTCCGGTGTTTTTTTATTACATGGTCTTTGGGATGTTTTTTCATATTTTCAAGGTAAAAAAATTGTATCACCGGCCGCTCCTCATTGGTTTGCTAGGAATGGTGCTTGAAATTATGGGCAATTTTTCAGAAATGATCATTCGTCATTACGCAACTGATATGAAAATGACAGTGTCAAGCTTTTTGATTTTAACAGGGGTAGCAATAATTCGCAGCTTCTTCGTACTCGGTTTTTTCAATACCATCTTAGTGCGGGAGACAAGGTTGGCTGAGGAGCAGCAACGGAAGAGAACCGAAGAGGTTTTGCTATTAGTGTCAAATTTATATGTAGAAATGTTTCAATTGGAAAAATCAGCGAAAGATGCGGAGAAGTTAACGAGTGCCTGCTATGCAATTTATCGTGATTTAAAAGCTCTAAATAATCAGAATCAAGCACAAGCAATGCTGAAAATCGCCGGGGAATTACACGAGATTAAAAAAGATAATCAGCGTATATATGCAGGCTTGTCCAAATTAATGGCCAAAGAAAAATTAGATGATTTCATGAACATTCGTGAAATCATTTCGGTTGTAACCATTTCGAATAAAAATTATGGTGAAATGCTCGGGAAAACGATTGATTTTAGGGTAAACATTTCCGGTGAACATCCCAAGTACCATACCTTTATTCTCCTTTCTTTAATTAATAATCTTGTTTCAAATGCGGTAGAAGCCATTCAACAGGAGGGGCAAATAATTGTAACAGCTGAAAGGTTTCACGACAAAGTTAAAATAAGGATTATGGACAATGGAAACGGGATTTCTGAGAAAAACAAAATCTATATTTTTGAACCAGGCTTTACAACAAAGTTTGATCAATCAGGAATTGCTTCAAATGGAATTGGTTTATCTTACACAAAAAATGTAATTGAAAACCTTAATGGGGAAATTAACTTGATTGAGTCATCGAAAACAAAAGGTACAACCTTTGAAATTCAGCTTCCGGTCGAAAAATTAATGAAAAAGGGGTGATTGCTGTGAATTTTTTTATTGTGGATGATGCCGCCACCATCAGAGGAATGCTCTCCAATATTATTGAAGAGGAAGGCTTGGGAGAAGTTGTCGGGGAAGCAGCCGACGGGGCTGAGGTGGATGCCTACAACCTAGCGGCACAGGAAGTGGATATCCTAATGATTGATTTGCTTATGCCTATAAGGGATGGGATTGAAACAGTTAGAGAAATAGCCCCCTACTTCCGGGGAAAAATTATTATGATTTCCCAAGTCGAAACAAAGGATATGATTAGCGAAGCTTATTCCCTCGGTGTCGAGCATTATATCACTAAGCCAATAAACCGGCTTGAAGTGGTAAGTGTCATCAAAAAAGTAAGTGAATACCTGTTGCTGGAAAAATCACTTCATCATATTCAAAAATCATTAAGTTTTTTAACAAAGCACAATCAAAACAGTCGTCGAGTCGAGAACTCTCTTCCGAGTAAACCACCTACGTTTATCTCCATAGGCAAAAGTATCCTTCTTGAACTTGGGATTGTTGGTAAAACGGGTGAAAAAGATTTATTGGATCTTCTGGAAATTTTGCATCAATTGGACATGGAGGGAAATCGGGAGCTCCCACCTTTGAAGGAGCTGTATGAACTGGCCGCCCAAAAGCGACTTGGTTCAACCGTTTCTCAGGAGGACGTAAGAAAAGAAGGTAAAGCAGTGGAACAACGGATCCGCCGCATCCTCCAACAGGTGCTCGAGCATCTTGCTTCATTGGGATTAACCGATTATGCCAATCCAACATTTGAATACTTCTCATCCAAATTGTTCGACTATACCCAAGTACGAATGAAAATGCTTGAACTCGAAGGAAAAAACCCCTCTAGCCCCACACGAATCGACATCAAAAAATTCCTTCTTGCACTACACATGGAGGCAAAGGGGAGAAGATAAATTTTGGGCCATGTCGTCCTTTATAGAAAAATAAAAAAGGGCCGGCATGGCCCTTTTTTATACGTTTGACGATACCGATTTTTTAAAGAATTTTTTCTTTACCATGTACGACATGATGAAAATAATCAGAAGCAATCCGATTTGGGTTAAAGTCGTTTCCCAAGTTGGATAAAGTCCAACCCAATCAACATATGGAAGCTTCTCTACGGTTGTGGTTGAGACTACATTTGAGATCTGCAGGGCATGAATACTGATTCCCAATATTTTAAACGCCAAGACGTAAATAAGGATCGTCGCAGCTTTGAAAAATAAGCGAATTGGGATTTTTACACTGTAATTAATGATAAGGAACCCAACAACAATTAGGATTACGATTGCCAGTAATACCCCGATTACGAGTTGGTGTAGGCTAATATAAGGGGTAATTCCCGCATAAAAAATAATTGTTTCCGCACCTTCTCGGAAAACAGATAAAAAACTAATCAATGAAAAAGATAGAAGGCTGCCTTTTGCGATTGCCTGCTCCATCTGCTGGTTAATAAACTTATTCCAGTTCCCGATACTTGATTTATTATGAAGCCATGCTCCGATGGTTAACATCATTAACACGGCAATAATACCTGTAATTCCTTCAATATACTCCCTGCTGGAAGCAGCCGTAAGTTTCGAAAAAAGAATGTTGATGAAAATAGCTAGAACGGCACTTAGTACAATACCTGCAGCAACCCCTGCCCATATCCACTTTTGCTTTGAAGACTGTCCCATCTTTTTAAGAAACGCAAGTAGCGTGGCAACAATCAATAACGCCTCTAAACCTTCACGCAATAAAATTAATGCTGCATCCCATAAGGAATAATCTGTTTTGCTCAATAATGGAGCCAGTCTGGAATGTAAATCCTTTACAATCTCAGAAGCTTTTTGGGCATTCCCATTTTTTGAGTTTAGGATACTGATTGCAGTTGGAATTTTCGTTTCCATATCATTGTATAGCTTACTGTCTCTTGTTTGTACATCTCCCTCAACCATCGGCCAAATCGTTAAGACCTCATTAAGATTGTTGCTGGCATTTTGGTTATCTTTTTGGGAAATTTGGCCTTCAGCCTTTGTTAAAAGATCGGACAAATCTTGCAAACTGTACGTTTTTTCAGCTTTGCCTGTTTTCTTACCGTCAAGAAAGTTTTCAATTTCTTTCGTTAGTTCATCTAAATGGAGCTGCGCCTTTTTTAGGTCCGGCGGGTCTTGAGTAATCGCAATGCGGACAAGTGCCATGTATTTTTCAATGTTTCCGTAAGCGGCAATACTTTCGTCATGAACAAAAGATTCATTTCCTGTCCATTGGTTCATTAATGTTTGATATTGTAATTTTACCTTGGCGTTATTGCCTTGATTGATTGTTTCCTTCATGGTTTGAATGGTTGGAAGCAGCTTTTTAACTTGCTCTTTGCCCTTCACTTTATCAACGGGGTTTTGTTCCTGATCATATTCCACAACCGCACTTGAAAGCGAGGAAAGTCCTTTTGTTAAAGCTTCAGAATCGGCCTTCTCTTTTAGGAGACGATTGACCACTTCTAATTTAGCGTTCACTGTTTTTGCAAGTTTGCTATCTTCTTTTTTTAGAGAATTCCACTCTTTTGTAAATTGTTCCATATTCTTTGAAACAGTAGCCTGGTCTCCTTGTTTTGCTTTCATCAAACTGTCGCCAATGAAAACAAATAATTCGTCATGATTTTCTGCGGCCGCTGCCGGCTGAATCATGGTGATTAGTATAAGAAGACTAACGAAAATGGCCAGTTGGAATTTTATTTTCTTCAATTATTTCACTCTCCTTTAAAAAGGAAAAACATTAGCTAAATAATGTTTCTCCTATGAAACCACCTTGTTTGCATCCTGGTAAGCAAGCAAAAATGGCGCTTCCCTTGTGGGAGGTATATTCATTTAACTTATCCATTTTTGAAAGTCTCTGTTGAATCGGGATAAATTGTTTGCTCGGTTTACGCTGGAAACATAAAAACAATAATCCAGCATCAAAGCTTCCAGTTTTTACATCCATTCCATTCGAATAGGAATAGGCCCGGCGAAGAATCTTTTGCGTTCCATCCCCATGTGATAGCCTTGTATGTGAATTAACAGGAATATAATCTTGCCCATTCTCATCCTTATGGGAGAAATCAAGCTTAGCAAATTCATTTTTTTGGCCAAGCGGTGCACCGTTATTGCGATAGCGGCCAAATGTATTTTCCTGTTCTTTTAATGTCGTGCGGTCCCATACTTCAATAAACATTTGGATTTTTCTAACAACCAGATAGCTACCATTGGCTAGCCAATTAGGTCCATCACCTGGTTGTACCCAAACTTGTTCATTCATTTGTTTTTCGTCCTTTATATCCGGATTAGCTGTCCCGTCTTTAAAGCCGAACAAATTTCTTGGCGTTCCTTCTTTCGGATCAGCCTGTGCTGTTCGCTGAAACCCGGATTGGGCCCATCTCAGCGTGGCTTTTCCCCTGGCAATGCGAACAAGGTTTCGGACGGCATGAAAGGCAACCTGCAGGTCATCCGCACAGGCCTGAATACAAAGATCCCCTCCAGTCCATTCCTCTTCTAATGCATCAAGAGGAAACTTTGGGAGCTCTTTGAGTTCCTTTGGTTGCTTATGCGCTAAACCAAAACGGTCCTGATTTTCCTTTCTGAAAAGCGTTGGTCCCACTCCAAATGTAATCGTTAATTTAGATGGAGATAAACCTGCTGCCTCACCCGTGTCCTTTGGCGGGAGAAATTCATTGCTTGTTAGTTCCCCGACTGACTTTCCCTCGGTCATTAAAGCTGACGCTTTTGTCCAATCTTTAAAAAGTTTAATCAAATCTTGTTTATTCGTTGTTGTTACATCTAATGCAGCGAAGTACACATGATTCTGAGGTTTTGTTGTAATTCCTTGTTGAAGTTTCCCGAAAAATGGGACGACATCTCCGGATTCGATTTTAGATGCTTTTCCTTCCGTAATTGAGAGGATTCCCCCTAATCCGGATGCACCGATTAATACCCCAACACCACCAATTCCGGCAGTTTTAAGAATATCCCTTCGCGAGAACTTTTTTCCTACTTTAGTAGATTCATTGTTGATTTCCGAGTTCGCTTCCAATTAAGACGCCTCCGTTACCATTCCTATTTGTGATAGTGGTTCTGCCAATGCATCAATCGCCTGACTTAACTCTTTTACTTGCTCTTTTGATAGTTCGGTATATAATTGATAGCCGTCACCTTTTTTGTATTGGTTTAACAGGCTGTACATTTGATCAAATCGGGTTTGAATTTCTTTTGCCACATCTGCATCTTTTTCTTTTAATGTTGGTTCTAAAAGCTGAAAGATTTTTTCCGCTCCCTGCACGTTTGCAACAAAGTCATATAGGTCCGTGTGTGAATAACGGTCTTCTTCTCCTGTTACCTTTGAGGTGGAAACTTCATTTAAAAGGTCTACTGCTCCTGTAATTAACAGGTCAGGAGTAACTTCCACAGTTTCTACCTTTGCACGGAGCAAATTTACATCCTTCATTAATTGATCGGCATATTTTTCATAGCCTTTGGTGGTTTTATCGACCCAAAGGCCTTTTTCAATCCGATGGTATCCGCCCCACTCGGCTTCTGGGACATCGCCTTCACGGGCGTCGATTTTCGGATCAAGGTCACCAAACACTTCGGCAATCGGTTCTGCTCTTTCATAATGCATGCGGGCTGGCCCATACAACTCTTTTGCTTTTTCGATATCCCCGTTTTTCACTGCCGTTGTGAAAGCATCTGTTGCTTTGACAAATTCCTCGATTTCACCAACCGCATACTCACGATATGTATTCATGACCCCATTAAGATTAACCGTGCTGCTCTTTGTTACTTTAACTTTTTCAGTGGTAGAGCTTTTTTCAGTATTGGAACAACCGAATAGTAGACTGCTAGATAATAAAATAACGCCTGATGCTTTATATAAATTCATTGTATAAAACCCTCCCTGTTTCTTTTGATAATGATAATCACTTTCAATGACTCTATTTTAACAGTAAGTGAGAATGATTTTCAATTGTTTTTTTAAAAAAGGCCTTCCGAAATTTCTTTCGGAAGGCCTAATGAGCATTTCACTATTATTTCGTTAACGAATGCTTAAACGCGTAAATAACCGCTTGCGTGCGGTCCTGGACACGGAGCTTGCTTAAAATATTACTCACATGGGTTTTGACAGTTTTTACAGCAATAAATAATTCATCGGCAATGTCCTGATTGGTTTTTCCTTCTGCCATTAGCAGCAGAATCTCAAGTTCGCGGCTCGTGAGTTCTTCATGGGGTAAATGTTGATTTTTCTGGCGCATCTTCACCATCATTTTTCCGGTTACCTCCGGCTCAAGGACCGATTGCCCCTGATATGTAGCACGAACGGCATCCGCAATTTCACTCGCTTTTGAGGTTTTCAGCATATAACTGGTAGCACCTGCCTCCAATGCCGGATAAACCTTCTCATCATCCAAAAAGCTTGTAACAATAATAATCTTAGCCTCTGGCCATTTTTCGATAATCTGTCTCGTTGCTTCAATACCGTCCATTTCCTTCATAACCAGGTCCATTAAAATAATATCCGGCCGAAGTTCAAGGGCAAGCTCTATTCCCTTTTTACCGTTGTCCGCTTCTCCGACCACCTCAATGTCCGGCTGCGCCGATAAATAGGCGGAGACCCCGATTCTTACCATTTCATGATCATCGACAAATACAACTCTAATCACTTCCACCATCCCCATTCTTCACCACAGGAACCTTAACTTCCAGGCGTGTCCCTTTATTTTTCATACTGACGACCTTCAGTGTTCCGCCCACTTCCACAGCCCGTTCATGCATGTTCTGCATTCCATATGAGCCTGCCTTTGTTTCATCGTCCACTTCAAAGCCTACCCCATCATCGACCACCCGCATGATCACGAGATCGTCTCTCTTAATGAGCAGTACTTCCAGTTTTCCGGCTTTAGCATGCCGAAGGGTGTTCGATACGGACTCTTGTAAAATTCTAAAAAGATGGTCCTCTACCCCTTTATCAAGAGAAAAGGATTCAACTTTCCATTTAATATCCATCGAAACTTTCATCGATAATTCCACTAATAATTCTTCAATTCCTTCTTGGAGTGTTTTGTTCTTTAAAGCAATCGGCCGCAAATGGAGCAGTAAGGCACGCATTTCCAACTGGGATTGATGAATCATTTCTTCCACCATTTTCAATTGCTTGCCTTCCCTGTCATCTTCCGAAAAATTTTTCGTTTCATTTATCGCAGACATCATCATGGAGGCGGCAAATAATTGCTGGCTGACAGAGTCATGTAATTCCCGGGCAAGCCGGTTTCGTTCCTGCTCGATAATCTCCTGGATCCTTGATTCCTGGTCCTCTACTTTTTCCGTCGCAAGCCGCTGGGAAAGCTTCGCTTGTTCTGACATTTGTTTGCCAATTTTCTCAATCCTGTTTGCAATCGTTTGAACTTCTGTAATCGATGGTTTGATTTTTACTTCTGCCGGTCTACCCTCTTCTAATTGATGAAGGGAATAATCAACCGAGAGAAGTTGTCTCCTCCATAAAAACCCAGAAATGGCACCGATGATGACCCCCAAAGCAATACTGAACACCGGAATAAAAATGCCAATGGGAATATCCATAAAATGCCGGTCCCAAAGCTCGGACCAGCTGGACAGCGGGAAAACATTGATGAACACAACCGAAACAATGATGGCCGTCAAAAAGGAAAAGCCGACACTCCAGACAATTTGGCGCCCTGCTGTACTCATATCCGGCTCACCTCTAAATTCCCGACCACAAGCGAGGTAAAGATTTTTACCTTTTGTTCGGCATGTTCATAACTAGGTGTTTTCAAATGGATCACTTGATTAATGACTTTAGGCTCATGGTGTCCGAAAATAGTCGTGGATCCCGCCATACAGGAATGGTGGATACTTACTTCAATTTCATATGGAACAAGGATTTGGATATTGCCGATAATATTGCGGATAAAAACGACCGTTTCACCCTTTGGCAGCATCGTATAACTAAGATCGATAACGGTATCGCCAATACCGGTCTGGATATTGATATCCTCCCATTCATAAACACCTTGGGGGGTTTTTTGCTGGCCAAAAAAGATATTTTCAAAGAGCGGCTTACTCTTGTACATCGTCTCTTCCTGTGGGACCTGCTTTGGTTCAGCAACTTCCACTTGTATTTTCTTTGGATTTTTTTTGGAAGTAATAAATTGAATAAAAAAGTGCAGTAAAATCGCTAATAATAAAAATTTAAAGGTCATCATATTAATGATGCTAATAATAAAGGAAAAAATCCCGGCGATGAAAAGCACTCTTCCTCGCTTTTTCCCTCGCTTTTTCCCTGCCTTTTTGCGACCTAAATAGATCAATCCACATGAGAAAATAAGGGAGAAAATAAGTCCTCTGTTAAAAAATAAGATTTCCAGCCCCAGGACGAGGGCGCCAATCATTACTAGCCAGCCAATATAATCATTTTTTGTATTTTTTAACATGGCTTATCCCTCCCCTTTGTAGTCTGTCGAGTATGATGCAAATGCAAGATATGGTCAAAAGGCGTAGAAATCTACGCCCCTTTAGAATACCATGATTTGGTTATAATGTGGACTTGCTTTCTTCAACTTTCATTTCTTTTTCCAGTTGGGCAACTCTCGCATCGATTGTGCTGCGGTAAAAGGACTGATTTACCTGATGTTCCAAGCGGTCCAAATAGTTCTCAATTTCTTTGAAACGGGAGTAGGCCTTATCCGAATTTGGATTCGATTCTAAAACAAGGTTCATCCTGTGGTTCGCCCGTGTCATATTTTCCCGCCCCATCAATTCCATTCGGCGGATTTGCATATCTTTTAGTTTGTGGTTCATTTCCTGGTATTTTCTCTCTAATTCCTCGAGCTGCCCTTTAATTTGTTCCAGGGACTGGCTGAGTCGATTGGCACGTTCCGCATATTGCTGATGCTCAGCAGAAGCAAATTGATAAAGCTCCATTTCTCCTGCCTGTGAAGCAATCTCGGCTTGGCGCTTTCTCTTTTCAGCCAATTCAACGGCCTGCACATATTCCTTTGTAAATTCATCTTTTAGCGTGTATTGACGTTCTACCAGCTTGCGAACTTTCTCGGTTTCCAGTTCACATTGGCGAAGATATTGATTAAGCAGAGCAATTGGATTTTTCTTTTCCTTATGATCTAGGGCTTCATGTAAATCAGCGGTAATGGTGTTTTTGATTCTTGCAAATAAGTTTGTCATTTTTCATCTCTCCTCATAGGTTTAATAATTTTTTAATTCATTCCATTGTTTTTCGAAATTTGCAAATGGGTCATTTGAGTCCTTTTTCATTTTTGAATGTTTATTCTCATTCCATTTTTTATATACAAGGTAGAGTACATAGGCAGCGCCGACACCGATAATCGCTGGTGCATTGTGAATGGATGCCATTAGGACGATAAAACCGATAATCCCAAGGCCGATTTTAGCACCGATTGACTCACTCTTTAAAAACTGTTTGAAGATGAAATATAGAAGCACGAGGCTGACAAGTAATCCAATCATTGGCCCAATCGTTGAAAGCAGTATGACAGCTGCAATCCCTCCCGCTATTAGTAAAAAGAATTTTTTCATTTCGTTTTCCTCCTTTCGTGATCTTGATATCATCTTACCTTTTTTCTTTTGTTTCCATAATTGCGCCAGAGCTTGATTTTCATCTCGGACCTAAGACGTAGAAGGGGTCAGCCCCTTTTAGCAACAGTTAAAGATTCTGATGTTCGTTCCATTTTAGAATTTGTTCTAAACTTATCTAAAAAACATATAAAAAAATTCACAAAAAAAAGACCAATAAAAAATTGATCTTCAGTCTATCATTAAATATACTTTATTTACCAAATCAATTAATTCAGTGGTTTTTGCCCAACAAATTGGATAACATGAGCCAATCCATTATGCAATTCCCCCTCTTTACGAATTACCTCACCCATGAAAAGGTGAACAATACGCCAGTCATTAAATGTTTTTAAAAACTCTTCTAAATAATATAAAAAATCCAATTCCTTTGGCCCGCCGCTTTTATAAGGAATTTGATAACGAGAGTATACTTCTGTAACAAAATAGCCACCTGGTTTTATTGCCTCTTTAACTTTATGAAGTGTTTTTTGACGTAACGCAGGAGGAAAGTGTCCATAAATACAAATAATTTCCTCCCACCGATCTTTCTCCCATTGTGCTTCATTTAAATCTACAAGCTCTGTTTTAACCGTTACTCCCCTTACTTCCGCAAGTTTCTTCGTTTTTCGAAGCCCATTTTCCGCATAATCCCAAGAGGTAACATTCATTCCTTTTTCAGCTAAAAAAACTGCATTTCTACCTTCTCCTTCTGCAATGGCTAGTGCGTCTCCAGATAAATGAAGTTTTTTTTGTATCTCTGATAAAAAAATATTCGGCTCAGTTCCATATACATATTTTTCATCTTGAAAACGTGTATTCCACTGATTCATATTGAAAACTCCTTTCTAAGCTTATGTTAACCTCAAGAATACCTCATTGATTACAAATTTTAACTTCGTCTTGCATTAATCATTTGAATAAAAAGAGCAATCTTGCCCCTTATTTTTTGTTTGCTATTTTCCCCTTACTTTCATTAGCTGTTAAAGCTTATAAAATTGTCATCCATGTCTTAACAGCTGTAGCTAAAATTAAAATCCCCATAATAAATTGCAAAACTTTCGTATTAACTCTTTTCCCAGCATTCGCACCTATCGGTGATGCAATTAAACTGGCAATAACCATGATAAGCGATGGTAGGATTTCCACATGTCCTGTTGCAATTTTTCCGGACACAGATCCAATTGATGAAATAAGTGTAATAGCTAAGGAAGAGGCAATGGTCATTCTTGTTGGAATTTTTAATACAACCAACATAATCGGTACTAACAGGAATGCACCTCCTGCCCCCACAATACCAGCACCAATACCCACTATGAATGCAAATAGCGCGGCCAGCCATTTGTTAAATTTGACTTGATCTAAAGGAATATCATCAACTCCTTTTTTGGGAACTAACATCATGATAACCGCAATCAATGCTAAAATTCCATAAACGATATTAATTCCACTTTCCGGCATATGAGAAGAGCCGAATCCCCCAATAAAACTTCCAATCAAAATACTAATTCCCATATAAGCAATGAGGGTTTTATTTAAAAATTCACCTTTACGGTAAGCCAAAACACCACCAATTGTCGCAAAGAAAACTTGGATTGCCGTAATTACTGAAACTTCATGTGCTGTAAAATGCCCTACACCTAGCATAACTGGAATATATAACAACATCGGGAAGTTAATGATGGCTCCACCTATTCCCAACATCCCTGAAATAAAGGAACCTACAAATCCAATTAGGAAGATTATAATCATAAAGCTAATATCCATAATATCCTCCTTTTAAAAAAGGGAACCTTCATTGGTTCCCGTTATTTTCAACCCTTTTTAATCCAAAATTTTAAAACTCCATTTTCCTCTTCTTGTTTTATTAGCTCATGTCCACCAGATTTCGCCCAGGCTGTTAGGTCATTTTTTGCCCCTTTATCAGTTGAATGGACTTCTAAAACCTGACCTGGCTCAAGCTCTCCAATGGCTTTTTTTGTTTTTACGATTGGCATCGGACATGCTAAACCCTTTGCATCTAATACTTTTGTTACTTCCATTTTCTATCTCCTCCTTATTTAGCGAACCGCACAGCGATTTGGCCCAATTTCCATTTCACGTTGTTTTTCTTCATCAGGATTGATTTTCCCCATATTCGTTTCACGGATTTCTTGATAAGAATTTGGTTGCGGTGGTAGATTTTCCGTTACAATTTTTCTAAATTCCTTTTCGTCTTCAATATTCAAACCATGATTTTTGGCAAATAAAGTTCCTAATTTTTCAGCTACACTACCATCTTCATTTAACTCCTCGACGATCATAAAGTGTGCTGGTAGGACAGTAAGTTCTTCTGATATTTCTCTATAGCGTTTATATAGAGTTTTTCTTAAATCTCCCACCCAGTCATCTGCTTTACCAGCTAAGTCAGGTCTTCCGATTGAATCAATGAATAAAATATCACCTGAGAGTAAGAACTTCTCATCTACTATAAAAGAAGTTGACCCAATGGTGTGACCAGGAGAATAAAGCGCATGAATGTTAATCGTTGTGTTTCCAATGGTTACATTATTACCCTCTTCTAAAGGTTGATAGGCAAAAGTGACTTCTGTTGCATCCTTTGGTGGCAACCAGTAGGTTGCTCCAGTTTTTTCAGCGATTGAGCGTCCTCCAGAAATATGGTCGGCATGAAGGTGCGTATCAAATACATGGGTAATTTTTGCACCCTTATTTTTAGCAAAATCAAGGTAAACATCTGTCATACGAGTGCCATCAATAATTGCAGCCTCACCATTGGAAACAACCATATAAGATAAGCAGCCTTTACCAATTCGTACAAACTGATAAATTTCGCCTCCACCATTTAAGTCCCCAACTTTAACAGGTTCCAAATACTCACTCCAAGTCTTCATACCACCTTTTAAATAAGAAACCGATAAACCAGCTTCAGAAAGCATCTCCGATATCATGACAGACGATCCTTCTTTTGCACAAACCACTAATATTTCCTTATCAGTTGGAAACTTTTCGATAATTCCTTCTACACCATCAAGTAATTCAAAATAAGGGACATTTAAATATTCAAAATTTCCCCCTTCAATTTTCCAATCTTCAAAATCACCTTCATTGCGAACATCTAGAATAAACAACTCTTCCTTATTAAAAACTTTTTTTGTTACTTCTTTTGAAGTCATCACATTTACAGTCATTTTACTATTTACCCCCTACCGTATTATTTAAGTTAAAAAAATATGCCTAATTAAAAAGTTAAAGTGATATCAGCATCTTTTGCAAACTCTAAGAAAGTTACTGCTCCACCCACTTCAATTCCATTCACAAAGTCTTCTTTTTCTAACCCCATGACGTCCATTGTCATTTGACATCCGATAAATTTAACACCCATTTCTTGTGCCATTGCAGCTAATTCTGGAATAGAAGGTACATTTGCTTTTGTAAAACCTTCTGCAAAATGCTCTTTTCCTTCAGGCATTGGAAGTTGGTTGTATGCTTCTTTATGAATTAAATTTAACCCTTCAAATGTAAAGAAAATGGTTACTCCTTGATCGGTTGCTGCGGCTGCTGTTGCAATATTAAATACTTTGTATGCGTCAAATAATCCACCATTACTTGCAATAATTGCTACTTTTTTATTCATTGATTATTCCTCCTAGTTTTTTAGTAAATATTGATACCTGTTGTTTTACCACTCCATTGACTCATACCTGGTACAACATTAATTACTTTAGGAAAACCATTTTCGGCTAATTTTTGTGCAGCCAGATCGCTGCGGTTTCCTGTTCGACACACTACGTGGATTTCATTTTCTTTATTTAATTCGACCATACGTTCTTCCAATTCACCCAAAGGAATGGAAATTGCATTTGGTATATGGCTAAAGGCGTATTCAGCAGCTTCTCTTACATCAAGAAGGACAATTTTTTCATTTTCCTTAATCCTTCTATCTAACTCTTCATTATTAATAACATTTGGATGCTTTTTCTCATTTAAGTCATCATTAGTGGACTTACGAAGATAATGCTTTAGCATTTCTCCTTCTTCAATTGTCCCTAAATATTGATGTCCTGAGCTTTCAGCCCATGCTTTTATATCCGCCTTTGAACCTTTATCTGTCGCTTGAACTTCTAAAACCTGACCAGCCTCCAGATTATTCATTGCCTTTTTTGTTTTCACAATTGGCATTGGACATGCTAGCCCTTTAGCATCTAATAGAGCGTTTGCTTTCATGTTTTCCACAATAATACCTCCTGTTAAATACGTGTATGGGTATAATGCATTTTAAAAAAATTTATTCTACTAACCCTTCCCAAGCAAGCATTCCACCAGCCATGTTAATTACATTAAATCCATAACTTTCAAGGAACCTTGTAGCCTGGCCGCTTCTACCTCCTGAACGGCAAACCATGATATATTCTTTTGTTTTATCTAATTCATGCATACGAAACTCAACTAACCCTAATGGAATATTGATAGCACCCGGAATTATGCCTGTTGCTACCTCTTTTACTTCGCGGACATCAATGATATTTAATATCTTTCCTTGATTTAATAATGTTTCTACTTCTTTTGCAGTTATTTCCCTCATAGTGATATCCTCCTTATATTTTGATTATAGCCAGGCACTCATGCCACCTTTGACATTTGATACCTTAGTAAATCCCAATTTTTTTAGCACTTTACTAGCCTTCAGGCTTCTCATTCCGCTTTGGCAAATGACTATTACTTCTTTCTCCTTTGAAAGTTCTTTCTCTGCTTTTTGAGCAAGTTGATGGAGAGGGATATTTTTAAAACCTCTGATGTGGTTTCCCTTAAACTCTCCTGTTGTGCGAACATCAACAAATTGTTTATTCTTGTCATTTAATTCTGATTTCAATTCTGTTGTAGAAATAATGTTAATGCCTTTTGTTGGAAGGAATCGTTTGAGTATAAAGAATATGAATAAGGCAAAGACAAGATAATTTAAATAGTGCATTTTGAATCCTCCTTTTTATCAGGAACACTCCCTGTTACTATATAAACAGATTAACACTGCCATCCTCTGCATCTGCTAAATATGCTGCCACTCCAGCATATACAATATTATCTAATAGTTCTTCTTGCTTGAGGCCTAACAAATCCATTGTCATGGTACATGCTACTAATTTTACATCCTGTTCTTGAGCCATTTCGATTAATTGTGGTAAAGGCATTGCGTTATGCTTTTTCATAACATCTTTGATCATTTTAGGACCTAACCCTGCAAAGTTCATTTTGGAAAGTCCCATTTTATCCACGCCTCTTGGCATCATTTTTCCGAACATTTTTTCCATAAATCCTTTTTTCACCGGAATATTTTCATCTTTACGAAGAGCATTTAATCCCCAAAATGTATGAAATATGGTGACTTCGTGATCATAAGCAGCTGCACCATTCGCAATGATATATGCTGCCATCGCTTTATCGTAATCGCCACTGAACAAGATGATGGTGGTCTTTTTCTTTTCCGTCATAAATACCTCCGAATTTTCATTTTTTATACCCATACCGGTATATTGATTTATAAAAAAATTATCCTTTTTTAATCCAAAATTTTAAAATATTCTTTTCCTCTTCGTATTTTAGTAAATCATGACCTCCTGATTTAGCCCAAGCTGCAAGATCATTTTTTGCACCTTTATCTGTTGTATGAATTTCTAAAATTTGACCAGATTCAAGATCATTTATTGCCTTTTTTGTTTTCACAATTGGCATTGGACAAGCTAAACCTTTTGCATCTAATAATTTCGTTATATTCATTGTTTAGTTCCTCCTAATTGTTTTTTAAATTACCATTACCCCTACAGGTATAATACTAATGAAAATAAAAGAAGGTGTCAACCCTTTTTTATCGGCTTTTTACTAGCAGATTAACAGCTTCTTTTACTAATTTTTCCATATTTTTTTCACCTTGGTTATTTGCTTTCTCGACACAATCCACTAAATTAGAACTTACTATAACCCCAATGGTACGGTCAATGGCGGTTCTTGCTGCAGATAACTGGGTAATGACCTCTTTGCAGTCCTTATTTTCTTCCATCATTCTTAAAATGCCTCTCAGCTGACCTTCAATACGTTTTACTCTATTTTTAATTTGATCATTGTAATCCATGGTTTTTACCTCCTTTATTTCTATTATTAAAAAGCTTACCTTCAAAAATTATATATTTAGACAATCCGAAAACCTTTTTGCCTTAAGTGAAATAACATTGACAAGCCCTATAATATACCCACTAGGGTATAAAGTCAACCGTATTTTTTAAATTCGCTTCTATTAAAGAGTTGTTTACTCTTTCATAAGAAAAAAATGAGCTCAGTTGAGACTCATTTTTTTGATTTTTACATTTATACTAATTAAATACAACCCTTTATACAACTGATTAACCGGTCTTCAATGTCCTTTGCAAATTGGCTCATTTTCTCATCATTTAAAAGACTAATGAGTGCAGTTGGTTTCAGCATCCCAATTTTCGTTTTTTCATGATCTACATATACTACTATTTTACAAGGCAGGAAGTATCCAGCTAACTCGTTTTCATTCAACACTCTTTGTGCTTCATGTGGGTTACATACTTCTAGAACTTTAAACTCTTTATCGAATTCCAGTCCCTTTTCCTGAAGCTTTTCCTTTATGTCAAACTCCCACAAGACACCAAATTTTTCTTCTTTTAAACTTTCCTCAAGACTTTGAATCGCTTCTTCTATATTTTTATCCGTAATTACTGAAAAATCAAACATAAGCATTTTCCCTCCTGAGTCTATTTCAATCAATTGAAATAGCATACACCGCTCGATTCAAAAAAAGAAATATCATCCACTATTTTACTTTGCTTAATAAAATCTGGCAGACTCATTGGAGGAGTAAGTTGTCTAATTTCAACGCCAGCTTAAGACGCTTCCGCTTTTCCTGTTACTTTGATATAAACATTTGCACCCAATAATACCTTTGCGTTCCGCCTTTAGCATAGCCTACTCCAATGCGGGTAGTACTTTTGCTTAGAATATTTGCCCTGTGGCCTGGGCTGTTCATCCAGGCATTGACCACTTCCTGTGGTGTTGTTTGTCCAGCGGCAATGTTCTCAGCTGCAGACCGATAAGAAATCCCAAAATTCTTCATCATCGAAAATGGACTACCATAGGTTGGACTTGTATGGGAGAAGTAATGCTTATCTCTCATATCCGTCGCTTTATAGCGGGCAACCCTTGAAAGCTCCCAATCAGGTGTGAATGGTTTTAATCCATGTTTAGCTCTTTGTTGGTTGGTTAATTGGATGACTTGATTTTCAATGCTTTTAGTAGCACCCAAATTGGGAATCGTTACTTTTTGGCCAGGGTAAATCATGGCTGGATTTTTAAACTGCGGGTTTGCCGAAATAAGTTCCGAGAGCCCAACCTGAAACCGGACAGCAATCTTCCATAGCGAATCACCGGACTGTACGGTATAGATTTGCTGGGCAAATGAAACGCTTGGAATGCAGAATAATGATAGGAAAAACAAAATACTGATCCAGAATGATTTTTTCAATTTTTTCGCCTCCTCCGAATATATATTTTTGATTTAAGGCTCAAAATATACAAGTACTCATAAATATTTCGTTTTGCTCTGGGGGCTGAAAAGTGAGAGACATTTCATGGATTACCTACATTATGTTAATTTTGGCAAGCTATCGTTTAACCCATTTGATTGTTTTCGATAAAATAACCGAATTTATTCGGAAGCCGTTTGTGAAAAAGGTGGAAGTAAAGACAAAAGAGGGAACAAAATCAAAAGAGGTACCGACCTCGATGTTTGGGTATCTATTGAAATGTTATTGGTGTGCAGGCGTTTGGAGTGCCATCCTCCTTGGCGGCGCCTATTTGCTTTTTCCAAAAGTAACATTCGTTTTTATTTTCATTTTTTCGATAGCTGGCGGTCAGTCGATTATTGAAACATTTGTGGGAGTGAATATTAAAAAGGTCGATTACTATGGCGGGCATGAGAAAAAGGAATAGGATATTGCCACTTTAAATACGTTGGAAAAATTGGTCCCCCCTTAGCATATAGTGTAAAAAAGGGGGGATTTTTCATGGCTTTATGGTGGGCTACTGCAATTGGCTTTCTCATTTGTCTTGGATTTATCTTTGGATCTTATATCCTTGCAATGCGACGAGCACTGGACATAGAAGACTCAACCCGAATTGACCCCATTCCATCCAATCAAGATGATTCGTCTCAGTCTCAGTCTCAGTCTCAATCTCAATGAATTTATAAAAAAGCACCCTGGGCCAATGCTTAGGGTGCTGTTCATTATTAAAGAGATTTCTCAATGGCTTGTTGGAATTGCGTGATAATATCCTCACCATGCTCTATTCCAACAGAAATTCTCACTACCTCTTTGGTAATGCCCAACCCTGCTGCAACTTCAGGCGGCAGATCCCGGTGTGAAGTCATTAAAGGATGAGAAACGGTTGTTTCCAGCCCGGCAAGTGTTGGAGCAATTTTAATCCAAGATAAGGAACGGAAAAACTGATGAATGTCAACCTTTTTTGAAAGCCGAATGGTTACCATCGCACCATAACCTTCCGGATCCTTTTGAAACGGGTAATACACTTTTTCAACAAACTTGTTTTGGGACAGGGCTTCCGCTAATTTTCGGGCATTCGAAGATTGTGCTTTCATTCTTAATGCCAATGTTTTTAAACCACGGCATGTCAGCCACGCTTCAAAAGGGCTGACGTTTGTTCCAAGGCTGACAACTTTTGTTCTTGCTTTGGCTAGCAAATCTTCACTTCCGGTTAAAACTCCTGAGATTACATCACTATGTCCACCGATATATTTTGTCGCACTATGGACCACCAAATCAACACCCATTAAGAACGGACGGCAATGATATGGCGTTGCAAACGTATTGTCTACGAGTGTAATCAACTGATGCTTCTTTGCAATCTTTACGACACCTTCAATATCCTCAACCCGCAATAGTGGGTTCGAAATTGATTCCGTATATAAAAGCTTTGTATTTTCTTTAATGGCATTTTCCACTTGGGATTTGTCGGCAAAGGAAACAAAGCTTGTCTCAATTCCAAAGTCATTTAATTCTTTCTCAAGCATATGATAGCTGCCGCCATATAGGTCATCTGCCGCCACAATATGGTCGCCATTTTTTACAACGGCCAAAATCCCTGCCAAAATAGCTGCTAAACCGGAAGATGCGGCAACACCGGCAGGCGCCCCTTCCAGCCTGGAAACTGCTTCCCCCAGCTCGTCTGTGTTGGGATTTCCAGTGCGTGAGTATAGGTAACTGCCATTGCCTTGATAAAAGCCCTCTAGTTCGTCAAGATCCTTGAACGGAAAAGCCGATGTTTGATAAATAGGGGTTACTTTACTCGAAATCTTTCTCTCCCGTTTTTTTTCTTCATGTAGTATTTCTGTTTCAAAATTTTTTGCCATCCTTTTCACCCACTTCAACTTTTCAATTCGATTTCTTATTCATATTAGGGCGAAAAACTGCTCAAGATTTACTTGGGAGGCTATTAACGCCAGAATTTATTGAATATTCATATTTAAAAATAACAATCCAGCTATCCCACGTCAATCTAAATGTATTTAAAAATTTCCCCAGTTACATCAGATTAATTTTATCAATTTAGGAAAAATTAAACATAAGTAAATTTTAACTGGAGGATAAAATATGAGTTCATCTGAAAATACCAATAAGTTCCCGAAAACATATTGGCGTGAAATAGAATTGCCAAGTTTTGAAGCTTTAAAGGAAGATTTATCCGTTGATGTAGCGATTGTTGGGGCAGGGATTACCGGGATTACCGCCGCCTATTTACTTTCTAAAGAAGGATTAAAGGTGGCTCTCCTCGAGGCTGGCGGAGTGTTGAATGGGACAACCGGACACACGACTGCCAAGGTAACTGCCCAACATGGCATTATCTATGATGAATTAATCAATCATTTTGGCGAGGAGAATGCAAGACTTTACTATGAATCACATTCAAACGCCATTCAATTTGTAGAAAAAATGGTAAATGAAAAAGGGATTGATTGCGATTTTAGCAAGCAGGATGCCTATATTTATGCCACAACGGAGCAATATAAGCAGCAGCTTGAAACCGAAATGTCCGCCTATGAGCGCCTAGGGATTGATGGTGCATTAAAAGATACCATTCCATTTAAAATTCAAACAACCGGCGCTTTAATGATGCGCAATCAGGCTCAGTTTCACCCGCTTAAATTTTTAAAGGCGCTTTTGGATGAAGCTGTAAGTGCAGGCTGTAAAGTATTTGAGAATACTCCCGCCATTGATTTAGAAGAGGAGGAAACCTCCCATCCAAAAGTAGTAACAAAGGAAGGTCACATCGTCACATGTAAAAAAGTGATTATTGCCTCACATTTTCCTTTTTATGATAAACCTGGACTGTATTTTGCCAGAATGTATGCTTCAAGATCGTATGCGATTGGGATCAAAATGTCCGAAGAATACCCTGGCGGCATGTATATCAATGCCGAGAGCCCGCCACGTTCGATACGCTATACGCCTTTTAATGGGGAAAACTTGTTGATTATCGGCGGCGAAAATCACAAAACGGGGCAAGGAGTTGACACGCTTTCCCATTTCAAGGCGCTTGAGGATTTTACAAAGGATGTATTTGGGATCTCTGAATATACATACCGTTGGTCGGCACAGGATTTAGTGACACTGGACCGTGTTCCTTATATTGGCCAAATTACTGAAAATAAGGAAAATGTTTTAGTAGCCACGGGCTATAAAAAATGGGGCATGACCACCGGAATCTTTGCCGGGCATTTACTGACGGATTATGTGCTTGAGCGGGATAACCAGTACAAAGAGCTATATTCTCCTTCTCGTTTCCAAGCAGATCCTGATTTAAAACAGGTGATTTCGACCAATGCGGATGTCGCCAAACATCTTTTAAAAGGAAAATTGGAGTATGTACCAAAGGATCCGGGGGATTTGCAGCCGGGAGAAGGCTCTGTTGTCGTGCACAAGGGGAAAAGAGCGGGTGCTTATAAAGATGAAAATGGCAAACTGTATATTGTCGATACTACTTGCACCCATATTGGCTGTGAAACTGAGTGGAATCATGCCGAAAAAAGCTGGGATTGCCCGTGTCACGGCTCACGCTTCTCTTATTCAGGTGAGGTAATTGAGGGACCTGCATTAAAACCTTTAAAAAATGTTGGGGACGAGTATTATTCTTAGTGTGTTCTGGGGGGGCAGAGACGGATATCAACATAAATTGAGGAAATATCAACATTTTTCTAGTGGATATCAACACACTTTTGAAGGATATCAACAAATTTTAAACCGATATCAACAATTCGGGAAATTATCTACTTTTTTTATCAACAAATCGACCCCATATTAAGGATCGAAATCATTAAAAAACGCCTCCAATTCAAGGAGGCGTTCGCTATTATTTACTATTCGGGCGGTTACGTTTTAAATCCTCTCCTGTTGAAAATTCAACAAGCTCGGAACTATTTCTCATCGGCTTTTTGCTATTATTGTTCCGCTGTGCATTCGCATTGCCAAGCTTCTTTCTTCCCACACTTACCATCTCCTTTTTCAAGAAAGTCAATGATAGTATGAGTGAATGGAGGCAAACTTATTCTAATACAGGGGGCTTGCGAACAAGTGTTAATTGTTCAAAACCATAGGCAACTTCAATCAGAACAGGCTCACTATATGCCGTTCCGGCTAAAGTAATTCCCACCGGTTCCCCACTAGCGGTGTAACCTGCTGGGACTGCAATCGTCGGATAACCGGCTTTTGCACTTATATGCGACCCTTCCTCTCCCGGAAAAACAATGACATCTAGTTGATAAGTTTCTAAGGCATAATCGATTCCTTTGACGGTTGCATGATAGCGGTCAAATTCTAATGCTTCAAAATATGCCTTTTCCGTTAAGGTACCACTCGTTTTTTCTGATTCAAGCAACACGGCTTGACCGTATTTCAACATTGATTCCTCATTATTTTGATTAAACTTAATCAGATCCTTCAATGTTCGAATTGGAACAGTTGGATGGAGACCATTCAAATAAGCATTTAAATCTAGTTTAAATTCGTAAGTAAGGACATCATATTTCCACTTTGCTTTAACGGATGGAATCACAATATTCTCGATTACTTCAGCACCGGAGGATTTGAGTACTTCAATGACAGTAAGAATGACCCCCCGCTGGTCCTCTCGCATTGGCTCAACAAATCCCTCCCATGCAATTCCGATTCTTTTTCCTTTGAGACCATCTTTAAGAAGATGTTTTGTAAAATCGTAATCGACAAATGGATTTGTCCTTGTAATCGGATCCTCTTCATCTCTTCCGTTCAGTGCATTTAAAAGAGTGGCAGCATCCTCCACGGTTCTTGCCATTGGGCCTGCAGTATCCTGGGTATGTGCAATGGGAATAATCCCTCTCCGGCTAATCAGCCCGACAGTTGGTTTGATTCCAACTAAGGAATTTAGGCATGATGGATAGAGGATGGAACCGGATGTTTCGGTACCAACAGCGGCGGCAGCTAAATTGGCGGCAATTGCAGCACCGGACCCTGAACTGGAACCGCCCACATCGAATTTGCCAGGTCCGTATGGATTTAATACCTGACCGCCGCGGGAACTATAGCCATTTTTCATTCCTTTTGCCATGAAATTAGCCCACTCGGTCATATTTGTTTTACCAAGGATAACCGCTCCAACTTTTCGTAACAATTTCGCGACATAGGAGTCCCTTAAGGCAATGGAATCTTTTAATGCTAAAGATCCGGCACTCGTGTGCATTTTATCTTTCGTATCAATATTATCCTTGATTAAAATCGGAATTCCGTGCAGTAGACTGCGAGGGCCTGTCTCTTTCCGTTCGGCATCAAGGGCAGCAGCAATCTGCAAAGCATCTGGATTGAGTTCTAAAATGGAATTAATCCCTTTATCAAAAGTAGAAATTCGATGTAAATACAGCAAAATCAGTTCTTTCGAAGTCAGCTCACCACTGGACAATTTTTCTTGCATTTCTTGAATGGTTGCTTCCTCGAGCCATTCATCATGTAATTTTTGCAGCTTGGGATTTTCCATGTTCACCACTCCTCTTACATACAATTCAAGAAAAAATGATGATATCCTTCTATAAAAAAAGACAGCGGAATCCCACTGTCTAGCGTACTTTTTCTTCAGGTTTGGCAATTTCCCCTTGGTAAAATATCCGTTTATGAGGCTGAGCTTTTAACTCTCGGCAGAAACGTTTCAGTTCCCGTTCTTCCCTTTCGGTAACCAGGGAGATCACGGTGCCGCTTGCGCCCATGCGCCCTGTTCTTCCGGACCGGTGGACATATTGATCAATGTCTCTTGGAAAATCAATGTGAACAACATGGGTAACACCTTGGATGTCAAGGCCTCTTGCCGCCACATCTGTTGCAATCAACATCGTCATTTTGCCGTCACGGAATGCCTTTAGTGTCGCTTGGCGCTCTAACTTTTTCATATCACTATGTAAAATCCCGACTGATAGCTCTTTAAAATGTAATTTTTCTTTAAACACTTGAATCTCGCCAATGTCATTGATGAATGCTAAGGCTTTGATTCCTTCTAGACGGGCAATTTTTTCAAGTAGTTTGATTTTATCACGCTGTTCGGCAAGGAAATAAATATGTTCCACTTCTCCTGAGGATGCAGCCTCACCCTTCCCCACTCGTAAAACTTCCGGAGCATTCGTTAAACCGGCGGCATGTTTTTCGGTTTCAGCCTTCATCGTCGCGGAAAATAACACCACTTGGCGGTCCGCCATCGTTGATTTGACAATATTTTGGACGGTCCCTAAGTGTTCCGGGGTCAGCAGTTGATCACCTTCATCCAAAACCACCAATTTCACTTCATGCATTTTTACTTTTTTCTGTTTTATGAGTTCATATAATCGCCCTGGTGTCGCAAAAATGACGTGCGGGCGCTTCTTTAATTTTTCCAGCTGCCGTTTTACGTTTGCCCCGCCAATAATAGATGCTCCGCGAATTCCACTGCCTTCCGACCATTTTTGGAATTCTTGGTAAACCTGCATTACGAGTTCCTGCGATGATGCAAGCACGACAGCCTGCAACGACGGCAAATTAGAGTCAACTTTATTTAATAGCGGCAGTAAATAGGCAAGCGTCTTTCCTGTGCCTGTTGGTGACTCGGCAATGAGGTCCTTCCCTTCCAAAACGCACGGGATGGCTTCTGTTTGGATTGTTGTCGGCTCCGCAAAGCCAGATTTCTGCCATGCTTCCTGTAAGATAGGCTTTAATTTGTTTATCATAAGGTACTCCTTTATCCTTTACGTTCTTCTTATTATATTCGTCTTTGATACTAACTTATTCAATTGACAGTGTCCAGCTAATTAGCTGGACATGTTTAAATAAAGGAGAATCCAAACAAGATGGTATGCCAATACAGAAAAATATAGTACACCGGTGGCTGTGAGCAGTGTTTTGACTCTGCCTTTTAGCGGCCGAAGGTAAAACAAGCCGATTAGAATAAGAGGCAGAATAATTTTTATCATATAAAAATATACCCAGCCTGATTCGATCACTTGCGTCATAATCGGATTTCCTTCTTTAATAATTCCATTTTCAATTCCAAGTTGCGTCAAGACCGCATCTAATAATCCAGCAATAAGCAGAAATACACAGATTTTCATCCATACCTCCTCAAAAAGAAACGAATTGTTCTTAATAAAGAATATATTAGTGGTTCAATTCTGTCTATTTAGAGATAATTACTGCTGAGAAAAAACACTATTATTGTTGAAAAATAATAAAGTGGACTGCTTGAAGCGGAAATCAACAACCAAATTTAACAGATCCTTACAAATAAAACTCTTCTAATTCACGTAGCGGCTATGGTTCGGCATAGCCCGGTAAAAAGGTTTCCTCAAATTTATTGTCCTGACTGAGTTCCAAACAAATCCCTCCCTAGCTTTTATTTAGTATTCAACCGGAAGGAAAAATTATCACAATGCACTCCCTTTTTGAAACCTTTGTGAACATTGTTGTCCAATCCATCTTACCTAACGGAATTGATGCTAGAATGAGTACAGCAAGATAACAATTTAACGGAGTTGAAAACAATGTTAAAAAAAATCTCCCAAATTGCATTGCTGTTATTTTTTCTATTAGGAGTAAATATCTTTACACAGTCACATATAGAAGCTGCCACTAATAAAACATTAGAAAAAACTCAACAGGGACCGACCGTGCAAAAAGAAGAACTGTCATGGAAATCCTATATTGTTCCAGGTACAGTTGGAATCGTGATTGTCATCGGTATCGGAAGCTATTGGTTGTTTTATCGAAGAAAGCATATCTAAAAGTTTAAAGCATCTGACTCCACTGGGTCACAATGCTTTTTTTAATGAAACGCCTTCCAAAAATCCCCACTTTTATTCAGAATCCCTTTTAATTCTTCAAATGGAATCGTAAAAGTAGGCATCCCGGCGGCATAAGGGGCAATATCATAAGGAGCATAATAAATATTCAAACCTCCTTCGCTGATAAAAAACGGCTGATTCGGTTGAATATCTTTATATTCATTAAGATTTAAATACGAATAGATTTTAGTGTTTTTAATTTGATTCCGAATTAGATTGCTAATTATTTTTACATAGCCTGCACCCGGTTTAAATAAGTCTTTGACCTGATAATAGGCACCCGTTTTCAGATTGATATGAACATGTTTTTTAACCGGCATCCCATGTGCAGCGCCGAAAGGATAATCATAACCGGTTATTTCAATGACAAGCAAATTTTTTTTGAAAAAGCTGATATCAAAATCTCCGAAATAACTTGATTCGAGCTGCGTATGTGCAGGAATTTCTTTCACCCCTGCGAGATCTTTTAATGTTTGATTGACATCCTCAAAAGCGCCTCCCTGAATCTGTGGGAAATAAACTAAATAATCCTTATTTGGCTTGTATTTGTCTTCCATCACGGCATATTCCTTGTTTAAAGGAATCACTGTATTCTGCTTCCAAATCAGTTCGCTTTTTTTATTAAAATAAAGGCGGCGATAATCGATTTCCCCTTTAATTAGGTTTTTATCCTTTACTAATGTTCCGCTTCCGGAAATCAATGGTAATTTCTGAACCCGGTTTCCATTTCGATCGATAAAAAACGTATCCTGATTATTGGTTACGGAAGCCACTCCATCTTTATATTTCGTGATTTCCGAATAGACAAAGCCAGTTAAAAGACGGCCTTCCACATTTGCCACTGCGTATTTTGCACCGAGATACGGACTTTTGGGATCAATCGCCTTACCCACCTGGTATCTATCCTCTCCCAGATTGAAAATTTGTTCATACTCAGGTTGAATGATCAATTGCTCATTGCGGTTAATCACACCATAACGATTGGAATAATCATCAGCATCGTTAACAATTGCCCGCCCTTGGCTAAAGGCTTCAGCCGCGGAGAATTGTGGCTGGATGATCACATTGCCCTGCTCGTCGATATACCCAAATTTTCCATCTTCTCTCTTTTTAAACGCAAGCAGACCTTCCCCATAATTACCGACATATGCGAACATATAGGAATGGAGCACCTTCCCTGTAAGATCAATTAGGGAATAGCTGCCGTTTTTCATTTTTACAATCGCTTTTCCATCTAAAAAATCACTTGCTTGTTCAAAGGATGCTGGAATGATCTCTATTCCTTTTTTATTTAAATATCCATATAAATATTCCCCGTTCGGATTGGTATCCGCGAAAAGCGCACGTCCTTCCTTATACTCGCCGATATAGGAATGCGCTTTGGGGGTAATTTCCCTTCCTTTCTCACCAATGACTCTGAAGCCTTGCAGGTCATTCGCAATCGCAAGCCCTTCCGAAAAAGTGGTAATTCCATCATATTTCGGTTGAACGACAAAATGGCCATGGGTATCGATGATTCCTGTATGCTGGTTTAGTCTGACCACTGCCAAGCCATTTTCCTGAAAGTCTTCCCCATCGTCATAAATGGGCTCTAGAATGAATTTCCCTTTAGAATTGATGTACCCCCATTTACTGCCGCCTATTTCTTTAACGGAAGCGGGGAAAAGCGAAATGGCTCTTGATTCACGGAATACGAAAGACCGTTGATCTGCTTTCTTCTCTGCATCTTCCAAGTAAGGGTAATAAAATGAATATTCAGGGTGCTCCTTAATTTTCTGTTTATAATATTGGGCTACCTTTTGAAAGTAATAGTGCTCAACATCCCTTGCAGGTACAAGGCGATCTTTTTCCCAACGGTAAACTTCTACCTTGTAGGCTTCTCCTGTATCATGAACCCAAAGGGCAATTTCCGCTAATCCGTCCTTCCCCTTCCACCCAGGCATATCTTCTATTTCTATTTTACTAAAGGTGAAATCCCCTTTCAGATCCAGTTCCTTTATGCTATTATGCTTCCACTCGTAGATGGATAGGTGGGACCAGATGGCCCCAAGCTGCCAGCCAACCACAAGATTTTTAGCATTACGGTTTGTAATATTGGCCGTACCAAGGTAACTGACCTGATAGCCTTGCCCCTTGATTAAGGAGACTAAACGCCAATGGCCAAAAGTGTTGTTTAATACAAAAAGATACAGCTCTTGATTGAGGCGATATACACCAACGATTTCCTTAAACTCATCCTGATCCAAGTTGACAAATTGCAGGTAAGCCTTTTTTGGCTCGGACTCTGCATATAATAGTTCTGCGCCATAAGGGAGAAATGGCAGCATCCAATGTGGGCCTCCAGACATCGTACTCCCCCAGTTTATTTTTTATTTCTATATATATGGGGGAACTGCCCCGATGTGCGAAGGAAGACCAAAGATTCGTAATATAAAACAAGAGTTAAGAAGAAAATTTAATTTATAATATCACTCCCGCAAAGTTTCCTTTCAACACTTGTTTCTCATTCTGATTTGTGCATAAGAAAGATGCCATAATGGATGTTCTATTATTATCTTGCTTTTCATACTGCTCAATTGTTACTTCACAAATTATTGTATCTCCCGTAAAAACTGGTCTTAAAAACTCAAAATTCATAGTACGAGCGAGTACATTGTAATCTCCACCAACCTTTGTTGGTAATGTAGCAATTAACAAGCCTTGAACAACAACTCTCCCCTGTTCATCTGGAGTAATATGATGATTCCCTTCATCCAAAGATACTTTTGTAAACATTTCAACATCTTCTTTTTTGAATGTCCGTTCAAACTTAATTATGTCTCCTACTTTGATTACCAATCTGGACTCCCCCTTGAATTTAATACTAATATTATTATAGATAAATCGGAAGATTCAAACAATTGTTGTCCTACCTACACTGTACTGCTTCTTAGTTCAATAAAAAATAGCTGCCAATATGGCAGCTAGACCTTAAACTCTTACATCAAGTTCAATAAGCATACATTTAGTATAATTGATTATATTAATATGCTAATAGAAATAGGGGGATTCTTATGCCATTATCAAATATAAATTTATACACTTGGAAGGCATTTTCTACATCACCGCCACCACCGTTTACTCCAGCTGCCCTTTCAGCAATGAATAAGCTTATATTAAAAACAGATTAAGAATCTGCGAAATATAAGCTGTTTCGCAGATTCGGAGGAGTAGACGATGAAATCTAAAATTCAATTCCTACTATCAATGATAATCTTTGGTACGATTGGCGTATTTGTAAGATACATTGATTTAGCTTCGAGTGAAATAGCTTTGTTACGTGGTTTAATAGGTTGTTTATTTTTAATGACAGTCATGTTTATGATGAAGAAAAAAATTCCATGGGTATTGGTTAAAGTAAATGCTTTAGTTTTATTACTTTCGAGTATTGCACTGGGTGGAAATTGGATTTTCCTTTTCCAAGCGTACAAGCATACGACCATTTCTAACGCAGCACTAAGTTATTATTTTGCACCTGTGTTTGTCCTGATTCTTTCTCCATTTGCCCTTAAGGAAAAATTATCAACAAAGAAAATAATCTGCATTGGTGTAGCCATGTTAGGTATGTTATTTATTGTTGGTAATGGTGGTTTAAGTACATCTGGATTAGATGATTTAATTGGGATAGGCTATGGATTAATGGCAGCTGTATTCTACGCTTCATTAATGCTATTCAACAAGTTCATCAAAAACATGGACGGGTTAGAAACTACATTCATTCAGCTTGGAACAGCGACATTACTTCTCGTGCCATATGTATTCTTTACTAAAGGATTCGGTATTTTAGATGTATCAAGTTCTTCAATTCCATTTATATTAATCTTAGGGATGGTACACACAGGTATCGGATTCTTGTTATTCTTCTCAGGTATGCAGAAATTAAAAGGGCAAAGCATAGCTGCATTAAGTTATGTGGACCCAATCACATCATTATTGATTTCTGCTATTATCTTGCAAGAACAAATGACATTTGTTCAAATGTTGGGTGGGGCATTGCTTTTAGGTTCCACATTTGTTAGTGAGAATCAATCAATGAAATTTTCAAAACTATTAATGAAAAAACCAGCAAAATAACGAAATAAACAGTGGGAAGCATTCGTTTTCCCACTGTTTTGTATTTTAGAGTGTATCAATGCACTAGCCGTATTAAAATTACCGAAAGTCTCGTGGATGGAATTGCACTAATAACAGTACAGACCAATGTATTCAATTCTTGAAAAACCTGAGCATATTTCCGCATGTGTAAGCTATATATTTAATATGAACAAGTTGATTACGGAGGTGTGCTGTAAATGTACTGGTTGATAATAATACTAAAATTGTTGACTGTTATTGGGTATGTATCTTTCATGGCAAATCTTCTAAAGACTAATTTCTCTAAATTGATTCAAAGCAAAAATGATACGACGGTTCCGAGTATTTCCCGCTTTCAGATTTTATTCTGGACGGGACTTTATGGATTTGTCTTCTTATATCACTTTATTAGTAGCGATGAATTGCTTAAGTTTTCCCAAAATGATCTATTACTAATCGGTATCAGTGGTGGGGTATATCTTGGTGGAAAATGGGTTGGCAACCAGACTGGGAGAGGCAAAGAAGGCGTAGATCGAATTGCTGAGTTAAAAAAGGAGATCGATCGTATAAACGAAGAGATCAGCAACACAAAGGTAGAACAAAGTGGAAACAAATAATCACATCGATCAGAAGGTAGATAAAATAATCGAGAAGTACCCAATCTAAAAAAATTTATTATTTCCGCCGAGGTTTTTATGCGGGAGTAGGATGATCGAATCCAGAATCATTTCTTATTCAAACCAAAGCCTGTTTTGTAACTGTTTGAATAGGAACAAATCTTAATAAATTTCCTCGTTTAAATTAAATTACTTAAGAAAAGCCCTCGAACAAAGGGCTTTTCTTATTTGTTTTCAGCAAGACGATATTATTAAAAACATTATCCATGGGCTAGTCCGTGTCCATCAATGAGGAAAACCAAAATATGGTAGGTGCCTTTTCTCGCGAAGCGCTTAATCAATCAATCAGATGAGAGTTTTTGTTGGAATGATGATTGTAGCAAATTTAACTACCGGCCAGCGTCTAAAGGCGCTGGTTTTCATCTCGATTCATACCTCTATATTCTATTTTTCCTTAAAGAATTTAAACATCTTAAGTTATTTAATCCAGTATAATAAGCGCCGCATAGGGGTAATATGGAGTTTGTATCTGCAAAAAATTGCGGGTGTAATAAACTGTAAGGACGTATGCTATATGATTTACGATGTTATTGTTATTGGTGGGGGGCCTTGTGGTTTAGCAACTGGACTTGCCCTTCAGGAACAAGACCTAAATTATGTCATCTTGGAAAAAGGGGGAATTGTAAATTCAATCGTAAAATGCCCCTTGAATGTTCGTTTTTATAGTACATCCGATCGTTTAGAAATCGGTAGGATGCCTTTTCTCTCCAAAGAGGAACGTCCGACACGTCAAGAATTAATGAAATACTATCAATCTGTTGTTTCGAGACAATCTCTTGAGATTAAATGTTATCACAAGGTCACAAAAATCATTAAAGAACCGGAGCATTTTACTCTCCAAACGATCAATCACCAAGGAAAATCTGTCATGTACCAAACAAAAATGCTCGTTATCGCTACAGGAATATTCGATCATCCAAGACGATTGAATATAGAAGGTGAAGAACTTCCAAAAGTAATACATTATTACCAAGAGGGACACCAATATTATGGACAGCGTGTCTTAGTGGTTGGAGGAAAAAATTCTGCGATTGAGACAGCCATTGACTTATATCGCAACGGAGCTAAAGTATCATTGGTTCATCGAGGCGAATCTGCTTACTACGGGATTAAACCTACTCTGTTAATGGATATTAGAAATTTCATTGAAAAAGGAAAAATTGATTTCTTTCCTCAATCTAATGTTCTTCGAATAGCAGAAGATTCCGTGCTTCTTGAAACTCCTAAAGGAAAAGTGAGTATAGAAAATGACTTCGTTTTTCCTCTGATTGGTTACCAACCAGATAGTATAATGCTTAAAAATATAGGGATCCAAATGGATGAATCTACATTAGTTCCTATGTTTAATAAAGATACCTATGAAACGAATATTGAGAACATATTTCTCGCGGGCGTTGTAACTGGAGGGACAACGAATAAGGTCTATATTGAAGATGGACGATTTCATGGGGCAAAAATAGCAGAAGTGATAAAAAAGCGGTTCAGACGTATGAACATTTTGATTAATGAACAGTTAAAAAAAGAATCGTAGATGTAGAGGAACAGGGCATTTCGGCGCCAAATCCAGTCGTTTTTAAAGCGGCATGGGACTGACTCCTTAGTTTCTAAATGGGGTCCTACCAACTAAACCCCGAATTTACAACGATAAAGAAATTCCAATATTAAAAAGCCCAATTTCACTCAGCATTAAAATTGAGAAATTAGGCTTTTTTTGTTGCTCAACTAAAATGACAGTTAAAGTATATTTCTAACAATCTTCCTTTTAGTTTAACTCATGTCAATTCCACCATTAACCGGAATATAAGCACCATTTATATGCCCATTCCAGTTAGCTACCAAACTTAAAATAGCTCCGGCGACATCTTCAGGTTTTGCCAAACGCTGTAATGGTGTTAAGTTTCTAAGAATCTCATGCATTTCTGAAGGTTGGTCTTTTGTTGCATCCGTTAAGACTAAACCAGGAGAGATAATATTGGTTACAATATTTTTTGGTCCCAGTTCTTGTGCTAAGTATTGGGCAAATGTAGTAATAGCTGCTTTGGCTGTACCATGAGCAATGAATCCCTGTGAAGGAGTCCGGGATAGAGAACTGGAAATTAGTACTATTTTTCCTCCTCCTTGCTTTTCCATATGGGGAACTACTTCTTGGCATAAATGAAATGCTGCGCTCATTTCGTTATTTAACTTATAGGAGAACTCTTCCCAACTCATTTCCGTGAAAGGTTTAAATGCAAAGTCAATATTTGCATTGTTTATGAGAATGTCAACTCTCCCAAATTCACCAATGGTCTCATCAACTAGGGCCTTTACACCTTCCGTCGTTCTGACATCGGCTTGTATAACCTTACCTTTTCGACCTGTTCTTTCCACTTCAGCAAGAACCTTTAAAGCCTCTTTTTCAGAACTATGATAGTTAATTACCACATCGGCTCCCGCTTTCGCTAGTAAAACAGCCGTAGCTGCACCAATCCCTCTACTACTGCCAGTTATTATTACCACTTTATTCTGCAATGGCTCCATAAATATGACCTCCACTAATTATGTATAATC
>NZ_MLYR01000028.1 GCF_001866655.1 Bacillus sp. MUM 116
ATTCTTTCCGGAATTTTTCCCACTCTTATTTTTACCGGACCCGTGACTGCCGCTTGACCCGCTGCTTCCCGAGCTGCCACTTGATCCATGGCTGCCTTTACTTTTCCCGGAATTTTTATTGTTCTTATTCTTTCCGGAATTTTTCCCACCTTTACTTTTACCGGACCCGTGGCTGCCGCTTGACCCGCTGCTTCCCGAGCTGCCACTTGATCCATGGCTGCCTTTACTTTTCCCGGAATTTTTATTGTTCTTATTCTTTCCGGAATTTTTCCCCCCTTTACTTTTCCCGGACCCGTGGCTGCCGCTTGAACCGCTGCTCCCCGAGCTGCCGGAGCTGCCTGAGCTTCCACTGGACCCATGGCTGCCTTTACTTTTCCCGGAATTTTTATT
>NZ_MLYR01000029.1 GCF_001866655.1 Bacillus sp. MUM 116
CCGCTGCTTCCCGAGCTGCCTGAGCTGCCACTTGATCCATGGCTGCCTTTACTTTTCCCGGAATGTTTATTGTTCTTATTCTTTCCGGAATTTTTCCCACCTTTACTTTTCCCGGACCCGTGGCTGCCGCTTGACCCGCTGCTTCCCGAGCTGCCGGAGCTATCACAGGTTCCACAACTGCCGCTGCTTCCACTGGAATCCCAGCTGCCACAGGACCCGCAACTTCCAGAACTGCCGGAACTACCGGAACTACCCGAACTGCCGGAACTGCCGGAACTACCAGAACTGCCCGAACTACCAGAGCTTCCGGAACTGCAAGAGCTTCCAGAGCTACCGGAACTGCCCGAACTGCCAGAGCTTCCGGAACTGCCCGAACTGCCAGAGCTTCCGGAACTGCCCGAACTGCCAGAGCTTCCGGAACTGCCCGAACTGCCCGAACTGCCAGAGCTTCCGGAACTGCCGGAACTATGGCTGCCAGGCTTTGGTTTTTTTTCAGGTGGTTTAGGGCCACCTTTAGATTTTGGACCCTTTCCTTTATGCTTTGCTACAACATCTTTTGGGTTACTATCTAAAAAGGTTAATAAGCCATTTTCTTTGGCTTGGGCTAATAACTGTTCAATGTCCAATTTTAATACCATTTTTTCACCACTTCCAAAAATAAGTATTTTCCTTTCTAACTTATGGGAATTAAGTCAGTATTGACATGGACATTTAATACATTTTTAGAAAAATTCGCCTATAATTTGACTCATGGCCTTCGTCTAACTGCACAAATACCTAAAAAAATGCATACAATTCTAAAAATAAATTTTTTAGGGGTATTAAAATTGTTAAAATATGAAATCTTTATAAACCCAAAAGTACTAAAAAATTTAGACAACGATATTTGGGAAGACGAGCCGGTTCCAGCAGTGTTGAAAATTGGAAAAGAAAAATACACAGTTCACCTGGCCTATCGTGGGAATGTCATCAGAAAAAAGAAGAAAAAATCATACGATATCATTTTTCAAAAGCCGTTTCTTGTTAACGGAGCCCATGAAATCCATCTCAACGCAGAATATTCTGATATTTCATTATGCAGGAACAAACTTTCACTGGATTTTTTTGATTCATTAGGAGTTATCTCCCCACACTCGAGGCATGTGCTCCTCTATATCAATGGATATTGTAAAGGGATCTATTTAGAAATCGAGTCCTTTGACCAATACATGTTGAAAAAAAGGAATTTACCACCAGGTCCAATCATTTATGCTACAAATTATCATGCCAATTTTTCTTTATTAACGCCAAAAAGTAAACTAAAATCCAGCTTAGATCAAGGTTATACAATAAAGAATGGTTCTGAAAAAGATCTGGAAAGATTAGAGGAGTTCATTGCGAAAATTAACACCTTAAATAACGCGGAATTTGAAGAGGAAATACCTAAATATTTAGATACAGATCAATATGTAAATTGGCTTACTGGGGTCGTTTGCACGCAAAATTTTGATGGTTTTATCCATAACTATGCCTTGTATCACAATAGCGAAAGTAACCTATATGAAATATCTCCTTGGGATTATGATGGGACTTGGGGGCGGGATCTTCATGGACGTAAATTAAGCTATGATTTCGTACCTATTTCCGGGTACAATACATTAACCAACAGGCTTCTAAATATTCCACAATTCAGGAAAAAATATTTAAATACGTTATTATCCACATTAGAAAATCTATTAACGGTCAATACCATGGAACCAATTGTTTCCATCCTTTTCAAACAATTAAATCCCTATATTGGCCTAGATCCGTATTTAACCATAAATGAACAAACACTTGAAAAAGAAAAAACATACATTATTAGGTTTATTCAAAAAAGAAATTCCTACCTGAAAGAAAAAATGATGTCCTTAATATAGGCAGTATGACGTATATGGCAAGTTCCATATACATTTTTTTTGCCTATTTTTTTCATAAATCTCAAAAACAGGCACCTATAATAGTACAACATCACCCCGTGATACATATAGATGCAGTGTAAATGTTTATTTAATTTTAAGGAGGAAAATGGTGGTATGAATAAGGAAATGATGAGTAATTTTGTCGGTAAAACCATCAGGGTTGATAGACATGGGCCAAATTCCAGAGTCGGAAAATTAATGGAGGTTTTTGATGATGGATTTGTCTTATTAACCGAAAAGGATGGAGTTCTATACTATTGTATGCAACATATCAAAAGTATTACGGAAAGCACTCAGGACAAAATCGAATTTGGCATTGAAATTCCTGATGGATTTGAATATAAAAAAGCAACAACTTTCATGGAATTATTAAGGGGCATGCAATACCAATGGGTACACTTGAACCGTGGACCTGAGAGCATTGAGGGAGTTCTAAGTGAAGTTCATCCTGATTATGTATCCGTAATTGTTAAGGATGAGATTGTTCGTTTGTCAAGGATCCATCTTAGAAATATCAGCTACGGGCTAAAAATTGAAAGTAATATAGATGAGGATAATGGTTCAGATAATAAAGGCTCAAATGATAAAGGTTCTAAGAATAAAAACTCAAATGATAAAAGTTCCAATGATAAGAATAAATAAAGAGTAATAATTCGTCGCTTCTCGATTTTGGGGAAGCGACAATTACTCCCTTAAGGAGGATTTATGTATGAGTCAAGATAATTTTTCATCTACACTGGATTTATTCAAAGGCTATTGGGTAAATCTTTATGTAAGTGAAGAAATCATTAAAGGAAAATTAATGGGAGTGGAAGAAGACCATTTAATTTTAGAAAACGAAAATAATTACATCTTTTACTATAGCCTGGATAAAATACAGGCAATTACCAAGAACACAAAACAATTCCAAGCAGAGGAAATTTCATCTAAATATTTAAAAACAACCAGCTTAAAAGAGTTATTAGACTCTTTAATCAATTCTTGGGTAAGTATCCTTTGCTTAAATAAACAAACGTTTAGCGGTATTGTAAATGAAGTGGATTCCGATTTCGTCACTTTAATTAGTGGTGAAGAAAGGATTCTTATAAAATTAACCCATGTTTCGAACATTGTAATGGGAGTAATAGAAGATAATTCAAATAACTCAGACTCTGAAACTGATGAAGAAGAACAAAATGAAGAAGAACAAAATGAAGAAGAACAAAATGAAACGGAAGTAACCTATCAGTACGTGGAATTAGAAGATAGTTCTAACGAATCAAACGATATCGTTGAAGAAGTAACTGGAGAAAAAGTTGAGCACATCAAAGAAGAGTCTCCTGAGATCTCCAGCCAATCAACTAGTGATAATTCTCAATCTATCGTTTGGTCACAATCAATAAGACCGACAACGGTTGAAAATTTTGTAACGGAGGTTTTAGAAACATCAAACGAAAAAGAAAAGTCATCCAAGAGCAATCGTGATTCATCCTCCTCCAAACAAGAGAAAAGTAAAAAAAGCAGCAAAAGTTCTAGCAAAAACTCAAAATCAAAAAGTTCTTCCAAAAAAGAAGGATCTTCCAAAAAGGAAGTATCTGAAACAAAAGTTGAAGAGGTAAAACAAGAGGTTAATTCTGAAAAAACAAATAAAGAAGTTACTGCATTGAAATTTGCCGACACAGCCAATATCTTTGGATTAATGAAGGAAATGAAGGAAATTAAAGAATCAAAGAAAGAAACAAATAGTAAGGATACGACGAGTGCTATGAATCTCCAACAGGATGAGGAATCACGGTTAATCCGTTTTGCAGGGGAACCAATTACCCGTGATAGCAAGGAAGCTTTCCCATACGCTGGTTGGCCAAGTAGGAGAAACAGAGCAAACCGATTCTAATTTCGCACCTCTAACCAGAAAAAGCCAATATGAATATGAACATAGTTCCCTTCCATGTCATTGTCCCTTTCAGCATCCTAAAGAAATCCTTACAAAATGATTTTGGACTGGTCTTTTTAAGGTTGTCCTTAAAACACCAGTCCATCTCATCTTGTATATTGTAACTCCTTAGAAAGGATGTGATCTAATGAATTTTAAGGAACATATCGGAAAATATATAAAACTAGAGATTTCAGGAAAAAAAATACTAAGTGGCATGTTAATTGACATTGGAAGCGATTTATGGGTTCTTTTTGATGGGTATGATTATCTATATATTCCATCCATCAATATACAAAATTGGGAATTTCTAAATGAAGATGAGATTGATGAAATCTATGTTTCTACAGAACCCTCCCCTATATATAACCATAATGAAGAAATTTCACTTCGCAAGACGCTAACTTCTGCAAAAGGAATTTTCACAGAAATTTATGTAACAGGCAACAAAGCATTGCATGGATATATTATAAGCATCATGAACAATTATTTCGTTTTTTACTCCCCTATTTACAAAACAATGTTTATTTCCCTGAATCATCTGAAGTGGTTAATTCCTTACTCCGAAAATCAACGTCCATATGGACTAAGCAATGCGAATTTCCCAGTAAATCCATCAAACATTTCATTTTCAAGGTCTTTTGAGGTGCAAATTGAAAAACTGGTAGGAGAACTAATCGTTTTTAATATGGGTGAAAGTGACCATGTAATCGGAAAAGTGAAAGGAATAAAAGACAATTTCGTTGAAATTATACGAGCTAAAGAAGAACCGGTTTATTTGCATCTTCAGCATATCAAAACAGTTCATATGACTTAAATGAGTGTCTTTTAAGGACACTTAAAAACGGACTGTGACAGTCCGCTTTTTATTTTCAATTATTTAATTCATTTTTTAGATAAACAGTATCAGATTTTTCCATGAATCAACTGGACAAGCCTAATGAGTAGGCCGTTCCTCGTTAACTCGGGGCTAGGTACGGTCGTTTGGAAAAAGAAATAAACAACAAAACAAACAAGTTCTACAACCATGATTTTACCATTTTTTAACAACTTAAAATATTAACTTGGTCTTTAATCTTGCTGTATCCTCGATTAATTGATTCATTAATTGCTGGACGGTTAATGTTTTTGCTAATCGGGGACTTTGGCCGGACCAAAGGGACATATAATCCGGGTTTCGTGTGGCTAAAGATGCTTTTCGGATCCCTTTTGTCAGTTCATTTTGAATCGGATATGGCGGTAAGTTGTTCTCCTTTTCTTTCATGGATTCAATAAAGCCGTTATTTACCCCTCTTGCCATTTTTCCTGAGAAGGCTTTTGTTAGAACCACCTGGTCTTCTTGAGCATGGATGATTGCCTCCTTATGGATTTGAGATGCTCCACTCTCTTCACACACCAGGAACGCGGTTCCCATTTGAACAGCATGAGCACCGAGACATTTTGCTGCGAATATTCCTCTAGCATCCATAATACCTCCGGCAGCAATGATTGGAATATGGATATGGTCTGCTGCCTGGGGAATTAGTGACATTAATCCAATCAAACCCTGCTCTGGATCATTTATGAAGGTACCGCGGTGTCCTCCTGCCTCGCTTCCCTGTAACACGACAAAGTCCATACCTGCTTTTTGACATAAGATGGTTTCGTGAACCGTGGTGGCCGTGCCGGCTGTATGAATTGAATTCTTTTTCAAACGTTCGAGGATATCCTGGGACGGCAATCCAAATGTAAAGGAACAGACTGGTACATTTTCTTCAAGAACGACTTGTATCTGCTCATGAAAAATTTCGAGGTCCTGTTCGTATGTTGGTAATTTAGGATGGGTTTCTATACCTAAAACTTGTTCAATTGGGTGGAGTAGATCCTTTGCCGACTTTATTTTTTGCTCATCATGTTGATAGATAGATGGAACGAATAGATTGATTCCGAATGGTTTGGCCGTAATTTGCTTGACTTCTTTTATTTGATGGCGAACTTGTGCAGGATTAAGGTAACCAGCGCCAATCATTCCGAGTCCTCCAGCATTGGAAACAGCAGCCACCAATCTTGAAGTCGTTGGTCCACCCGCCATTGGAGCTTGAATAATCGGATAATCAATTCCTAATCGTTGAGTAAATTCATTTTGCCACATGCGATTTACCGCCTTTCATAATATAATAAGGTGACAGGCACCGTCCGTGGACAAATCTTCTTTTTTCCGTGTGGGACGGACATCTAAAATATAGGGACGGTGGTGATGTAATGGAACGAATTGTTCTTTTTGATGGTGTATGTAATTTATGTAATCAAAGTGTCCAGTTTATTATCAAGAGAGATCCATCCGGAATATTTAAGTTTGCCTCTCTCCAAGGGGAAAGGGGAAAAAGAATTATTTCGGACTTCGGAATTCCTGCCGAATTGGAAAGCCTCATATTAATAGAAAATGAAAAAGCTTATCGAAAATCCACTGCCGCATTACGGATTTGCGGTAAGCTAAACGGTCCATGGAAGTTGTTCGTAATCCTCATGATTATCCCACCTTTTATAAGAGACTACATCTATGATATCATAGCGAAAAACCGCTATAAATGGTTTGGCCGGAAAAACAGCTGTATGCTTCCCTCACCAAGTTTGAAAAATAGGTTTTTGGATTAATAAACGCCTGAATATAAAAATAGATTTCAGGCGTTTACCGACCACTTATGCTTTAATTTTCGTATTTGTTTCATACAATTCCACTGCTTCCTTTACGGAAAAACCATGATGTACAATTGAATGAATCGCCTGTATCATGGCAAGCGGATTCTCGGACTGCCAAATATTCCGCCCCATATCAACGCCTACCGCTCCCTGTTCCATCGCATTATACGTAATCTCAAGCGCTTCCCGAATCGTATCAAATTTCGGCCCACCGGCAATCACAATTGGCACCGGGCACTTGCCTGTCACCTGTTCAAAATCTTCACAGTAATAAGTTTTTACAATATCCGCCCCCATTTCAGCTACCACCCTGGAGGCTAAAGCAAGGAATCTCGCATCACGTTTTTCAAGCTCTTTACCGACTGCTGTAATCCCTAAAACCGGGAGCCCATAATCATGTGCATCGGTGACTACATGTGCAAGATTTGTTACAGTTTGCGTTTCAAAATCAGAGCCAATAAATACGGAAACCCCCACACCGACCACATTATGGCGAAGCGCCTCCTTTACGGAGGTGACAATCGTTTCATTTGCCAAATCCTTTCCAAGTGTTGTTGGACCTCCAGACACACGCAAGACCATCGGTTTTTCCGTATCATCGGGAATGCAGGCAGCAAGTGTTCCACGGGTTAAATAAAGGGAATCTGTATACGGAAGCAAATCCTTTACCGTTTCCCCCGGTTTTTCTAAACCCCTGATGGGCCCCAAAAAGTACCCATGGTCAATCGCCAGCATAACAGCCCTTCTATTCGGCAAAATTTTATTCAAACGGTTTTTTAAACCCCAACTCATCACCATCACACGCTCCTTTATTTAATCACAGGATTTGGAATATTAACCGTATCTCTTTCCGCAATATGCGGGGACTTAATAAACACAGCTTTAAACAACTGCTCCGATTTATTAATCAAATAATGAGAATCATACGGACGGCATTGAATCATGTCCCCCGGTTTTACCTGAACCCGTTCGCTGTTAATATAAAAATCAATTTCACCTTCTAAAATATAGAAAATTTCTTCGCAAACGGTATGATAATGGTTTTGAAAGTCCTGCCCTGGTTTCAAGGCAACAACTCCCACATCTACATTGGGCCCCTTCGTTAAATACTTTGGTCCGTTGTCTCCAAACCGGTATTCAAAGCCGCTCTCATTGACTTTCTTCATCCCTTACCCCCCCTTCAAACCTTAATCCAATCCTGGTGCTTTCCACATATGATTGGTTAAACCGCGGTCAGCCAAAATGAGTTGTTCTTTATATACCTGCTTCCATTTTTCAAAGAGTTCCAGGTATTTTCTATGATTATCTAAATTAGGTTGATAGGTTTGCTCCCACTTCACTACCAATTCCCCTGCTTTTTCTATATTTTTATAGAGTCCCGCCCCAATTCCTGCAAATAAAGCTGTGCCTAGAGCCGCTGCTTCTTTTACAACAGGAACTTTAACAGGTACACCTAAAACATCTGCAAGGGTCTGACTCCACAGCTTTCCCTTTGAAGCCCCTCCGGCAAAAATAACCTCCTTCGGATAAGTACCGGTCGATTCTTCAATCAGCTTTAAGTTTCCTAGTGTGATTAAGGCTGCATTTTCTTGAAGGGATTTAAACAGTTCTTTTTTTCCAGTTTTTTGAGGATCAAGAGTGAGGTTTATAAAGGATGGAGCGGCATGCCGCCAGGAAACGAAATTCATCGTATCGGAAAAAACCGGAATAATTCCATTCGAGCCAATCGGCACATCTTTGGCTTTTTCTTCTAAAATTTCATAGGGGTCGCGGCCGGTTGCAACCGCTTCTGCTTTTTCCAAATCGCAAAAAGCATCTCGGAACCATCTCATCACAAGACCAGGGAAAAAGGCTATTGTTTCAAGCTGCCATAGATTAGGTACCGCATGGCAGTTTACGCGGATTCGTCCGCCCGTATCTAATATGGGCTGTGTTACATTTACTTCTTGTTGCCAGAACGAACCGCCTGAAACCACTGTTTGCCCTTCCGTTACTGCACCTACTCCAACGGAAGCCATTTGTGCATCTCCGCCGCCTGAGACAATAAGAGTTCCTGGAGTTAAACCGGTTAGAGCAGCGGCCCTTTCAGTGACAGCTCCTAAAACGGTTCCTGCCTCGTTCACCGGTGGAAACAGGTCCTCCTTAATCCCGCATATACCAGCTGCTTTCCTTTCCCAGTTGCGTTTTCTTAAATCAAAAATACCGGTCGTACATCCATTTGAAGGGTCTACCTGAAGCTTCCCTGAGAGCTTAAAAAGTACCCAATCATTAATCATTGTCATCGCAGCGGCTTTTTCATAGATTTCTGGTAAATGATTTTTAATCCATAACAGCCTTGGTAATGCACCTAAGGCAAACATTTGCCCAGATAAGTTATACATGTCTATTTCTAATCCAGAATTGATTTCTTTTAATTTTCCTACTTCTTTTGAGGCTCTTGCATCGACATTAGCGCAAGCCCAAATCTCATTGCCCTGTTGATCATAAAGGACAATTCCTTCCCGCATAGATGTAGCGCTGATTGCTTTGATATTTTTTGCATGAATCCCCGTGTCATTTATAACATTTCTAACACATTGGATAACTAAGCTCCAGTTCGTTTTCCAATCAAAATCCATTGACCCCGGGAACCGTTCATCCGCTAAATGTTCCCACTCAATTTGTGAAACACCGATTTGATTTCCCGACAAATCAAATAATACTGCCCGAATACTGCCCGTACCTGCATCAAATGCTAGAATATACTCCACTTTGCATCACCTCCATATTAGGGAGTAAATTTTGTTCACTGCCTAAAAGAAATATATCCGCAATTTTTATAAAAAGAACAGGATTCCTTTGTCCCTTTAATAATAGAGAAAAAAATCCCGTATAATACAGGATTTTTTTCAATCAATCGACAATTTAATTTAGAAAACAAGGATCATTAAAGTATACAATTTCGGACAGGATTTTGGTGCCTTGGATACTTTCGAAGACTTCTATTGCTTCCTCTTGTTTTTCAAATTCAAACATTTTGATATTTTCCATTGTATAGAGAGTGATGACCCACATTTTGAAATCCTCCAATTTTAATAGGTTTGAGGTGTGAAATACTGATGATCCTGGTTTGAATGATTCTTTTGATAGGTGTTAAACTTATCCGGCCAAGCTCCCTTCTGTCAAATTAGTTTAATAAAGAAAGAGGCTGAATTCCGATTCAGATTTGAATTGGACTTCAGCCTCTCTTTTTAAAACTATTTTTTGAAGTTTGTTTCATTTTTTTACGATGCCTCATGACGATCATTCCCAACTAAAATTCTTAAATTTCATTACTATTCTAGTTGATGCAGACTTTTCTGTCAATTTAATTTTCTGAATTTTACTACAATAATACTTTATCATAGCAGTAAGTGAAAGACTGCTTTTACAAAGTAGAACTTTGACATATCGAAAAAAACAAGCACTCAAAACGAGTACTTGTTATTTGAATATCTTAGGATTTTTGATAATTCAAATCCCATGAGATACCGAAAGGATCTGTAACTTTTGCATACTTCGCTCCCCAGAAGGTATCCTGGAGCTCCATATAGACCTTTCCCTTTTCCCGTAAGGCATCGTATAAACGTAGAATTTCTTTTTCGCTATCCAAATCAAGTGCCAATGAAATATTATTTCCTATATTTATAGTGTTTCCTGGAAATGCGTCCGAAGCCATGATGAATAAATCATCTTTTTTGAATTGCGCATGAATCAAAAGATTTTGTGCTTCAGGTGAATTGTTATAGCCAGCCTCTCCGTAGGTTTGAGCGTTTAAAATTTCCCCTTGAAAAACTTCGCGATAAAATTCTAAAGCCTCCCTGGCATTGCCATCAAACATTAAATAGGGTGTAATTTGCCCCTTCATTTAGACACTCCCTTAGATTTCTTTTGGAAACAATTTCTTCCCTGTCCACAATGTATCATTTTTTTCCTTTTAACGCAGTTATTTACAAAATTAAATTCAAAAAAAGAACCTTTGATCAAATTCAAAGGTCCAAAGATCAGCTTAGTGGTCAAGGCTAAGCTTTAGTTTAGGAGGTCTAAACTCAGAAGAATTTAAACAATTAAATAGTACCATTTTCTAAATATTCTTTCAACAGTTTAAAGCGCAAAAGAGACAGAAAATTTAATTTACATCTATTTGAATTGATAAACAGGTAAATTACAATAATATTTTAAGAACCGTTAATATTCCATTTTTCTGTAATATCTTCTAAGCTCTAACGGATGTTTTCTTTCACGTTCCAAATAAACACTAATTCGTCCTGTTAATGCCCAGTTCAGGTTGATGGCAAAATGTTTGCGGAATTCTTCACTGATTCCTTCTAATGGATAATCCTTTGTATCAATAATAAATAACTCTTTGGTGATTTTCTCAGCAAATCTTTCCACACGATCAACTAATGGACGGGTTTCATCTTCCCCTTTAAAAAGAATAACACTTGAGTCCTCTTCCACTAACTCAAGTGTACCGTGGAAGAATTCAGCCGCATGGATGGACTTAGATTTTATCCATTGCATTTCCTCTAAAATACACATCGCATAGGAATAGGTATTCCCCCATAGATTTCCTGCACCGACTAGCATATGATAACCTGTATCCTTATGCCTGATGGCGAATTGTTCTGCTCGGGAATCGAAGTTTTTTAATGCATTGAAAATTCCTTCTGGCAGCAGGGCGATTTCTTTTGCAAATTGTTCGTACTGAGGGAATTCATCGTTGTTATGAATAAAACGGAATGTAAACAATTGTAAATGAAGGAAGAACGTATCGAAAGAATGTTTGTCATGGCCTGATGTAATGCAATAATCAACTGCTTCGGCCAGCGGTGTACCGGGGTCCGCAACCAAGCCAATGGTGGTCGCCCCCTTATCCTTGCAGAATTGAGCTGCTGTTACTGTTTCTTTTGTGGTTCCGGTAACAGAAGCAAAAATGCAAACCGAATCCTTTGAAAGGTGGCGATTATTCATAACTAATAATTCGGCGGCAATTTCCGCATGTACCTCAAGGCTTGAGTTCGATTTAAGAATATATTCGAATGGATACATCATGGCGATTGTTCCGCCAGAACCGATTAAAAAGATATTTTTAAAGTCTTTAGAGGAAATTTCGTCTACTATTCTTTCAATTTCTTCTCGTTTTGCAAGTGCCTCTTTTCCAACGTATTCAAAAAAAACATCCTGTTCAAATTTTAACATGACAATCCCTCCAAAAAATATTTGGTATTGTTTAAGTCTTCTAAATAGGCTTAGCTTACGTTTCGAATTAATATGGAACCTTCCACATATATCTTCTAGTCGTTAATGGATGGTTCCGGACTTCAGCTAACTCTCCAGCATATTGCCGTAAAACTGTCTGTAATACGAGTGGTGCAATATATCCTTTCACACTATCGGCAGTACCGGTTAAATCAAACTCTTTTGCATCAAGGACAATGACTTTTTCTCCGTAACGCTCGGTAAATTCTAGTGAACGTTCTTCCAATGGACGAGTCTCGTCTACCCCCACTAGCTGGATAATCGGAACTTCTTTATCTAAAATTTCAAATGGGCCGTGGAAGTATTCGCCTGCATGAATTGCATGGGAATGAATCCATTGCATTTCCATCAGAATGCAGATGGCAAACCAATAGGCAATACCATAGTTTGCACCGCTTCCCATCGTGTAAATAATTTTTTCATCTTTATAAGCCTCAGCAAATTCTTTCGCTTGAACTAAAGTCTCCGCTTTTGCTTTAGTTAAAATTGGTCTTAAATTTTCTAAAGAAGAAATAATATCATCGAATTTTTCATTTCCTTCTTTCACAGCTAACAGACCAAAAACCAGTTCGAGCATGATGGCCGGTGCTTCATTCACATAATTTGAGTCGTCTTTATCAAGGTAAACAATTACATATTCTGAGGTTTTCGCAAGCGGTGATTCGGCATCAAAAGTTAAGGAAACCGTTAACGCACCTTTCTCTTTGGCAAAACGAGCTGCCTCAACAGTTTCCGGGGTTTTCCCGTAGTGGGAACATAAAATAACCAATGATTTTTCATTTAATTTCTTAGGATTACGGTGAATAAACTCATTTGAACTGTAAAGGTCAGAGTCAATTGTACCGCTTTCACGATCAAGCACAAATTTGCTGGCAAACATAAGTGAGGACGAGCCGCCGCATGCCACGAAATAAACACGGTCTATATTCCTTTCCTCAAATACCTCTAAAGCTTTTTGAACTTCTGGTAACATGTCATTTCCTCCTTATCAAAGATAAATAAATTTAATATTTTTCCAAATTGGCTATTTGGTATATACCATTTCGACCAATCATAAGAAACGAAATCATTTAGGAATAGGAAAGGATAATACTTCCCCATTCCTTTGCTGGTTGTCCAATTATCCTTTTACACTTCCCGCCGATAAGCCGCGAACAAATTGTTTTTGGAAGATAATATATGCAATAATCATCGGCAGTGCTGAAATCGCCAATCCGGACAATTGGATTCCAAAATCTGTGTTCAATTGGCTTCTTAAATTCATTAAACCAACCGGTATGGTTCGAAGGCTGGAATTTTCTACGAAAACAAGGGCAAACATGAATTCATTCCACACATTCATACCCGTTAATAAAGCACAGGAAGCAATAATTGGTTTCCCCATCGGTACAATAATATGCCTGTAAACCTTCCAGCTATTACACCCATCAAGGATTGCCGATTCCTCAAGCTCGTGCGGGATGGATAAAAAATAGGAACGCATTAAGAAAATCGCAAATGGCAATTGAAAGGCCACATAAGGAAGAATTAATGCTCCATAGGTATTGTAAAGCCCTAAAGCCTGAAGCAATTTATAGAGCGGAATTAAACTAACCTGCGGCGCAAGCATTAAACCGCTTAAGATAATAATCAACAAGAAATTCTGGCCTTTAAATTGGAATCGGCTAAGACCAAAGGCAGCCAACGATCCAAAAAATAATACACATAGTACGGATATGCCGGTGACAAGAACGCTATTTAAGAAGAAATGTCCAATTCCTGCGTCCCATGCCACTTTATAATTGCTCCAATGCCATTCCTTTGGTAAAGACCAAGTACTTAAAAAGAAATCACTATTTGATTTAAGTCCGCTTAACAAAAGCCAAATGATCGGGTAAATAATGCAAATTGCAAAAATACTAAACCAGACAAGGGCAACGGTTTGAAAAAGTCTATTTTTTATTTTTGTTGATATTTTAGGACCAGCAGTTTTCACTTGTGTGAACTCGTTTGTTTTAACGATTGGATTCTCTCTTGTGGTCATGCTTCTACGCCTCCTGTCCCGATTTTCCCAATTTCATTTGAAACAAAGAAAGGATTAGGGTAATCACGAAGATAATCGTGCCGATTGTGGACGCGTAGCCCATTTCATCATTTCGGAATGCTGCACGGTATAGCATTGTTCCTAAAACCTCTGTTGATTGACCCGGTCCCCCAAATGTCATAATATAAACTTCATCAAATACTTTGAAAGCACCAATGACGGTAATAACGGTACCAACAAGTGTCATTTCTTTAATTTGTGGTAATGTAATGTTAAAAAAGGTTTTTATCTTAGATGCACCATCAATCATGGCAGCTTCGTAATATTCAAATGGAATTTTTTGCATAGCGATGATGAAAAGCATTGCCATATAGCCTGTATACTGCCACTGTGATACGGCGACAACTGCATAAATGGCAATTTTACTCTCACCCAGCCAGGAATGGGCCCATTCTGATTGGCCGATTAATTTTAAAAAGCCATTGACAAGACCGACCTCCGGGTTATACAGAAGCTGCCATAACAAGCCAACCACTGCAATGGAAATAACAGAAGGAATAAAAAATACAGTCCGGAAAAAAGGTTGAAATTTTCTAATCAGTTTGTCTTCCAAGATTGCGGCAATAACTAATCCGCCTCCAACTTGGAAGCACAAGGAAATGACAGCATAAAGAGAATTATTTTTTAATGCAGTATAGAATACGGGATCCTTAAAGAGCCGGCTATAATACTCGAAGCCAACAAACGTTTTTCCTGCTTCAAATGAATTCCACCGAAATAAACTGTTATATAGATTCAGAACAATTGGCAGAAACACAAACAACAGGATGAGAAGAAGTGCTGGTAAAATATAGATTAATGCAGTACGGCCATTTCGAAATGTTTTTGTCATCCTTCTTCCTCCTTAGAGGGGGTTAGCAGTTTAATCACTGCCTACCCTTTTGTCTTAGTTCACTTCACTTTGTACCTGTTTTGCTACGTTTTGAACTTCTTTAATGATTTGCTCAGGTGTTTTAGTTCCATCGAGCAATAGCTGGATATTCGTTAAGTAGGCATCGGCAACCTTGGCATGAACATCGGTATCAAGCCATTCAGCCATTCCCTCTTCCTTCTTCATGAAATCTACACCTTCAGCAACTTGCTTCAAAGCAGTATCCGGGTTCGTTGCTCCGTCAATTGGACTAGGCCACCCAAGCTGTTTGGTAAGTTTCAGCGCATTTTCCTTGCTTGTTAAAAATTTCAAGAATTTAATCGCTTCTTTCGGATGTTTCGATTTAGATGAAACGATAAATCCATCCGGTGCACCTGTAATAAAGTTTTGATTTCCTGCACCATCCGCAATCGCCGGCATTGGGAAGAAGCCCCAGTTCCCTTTCAAACCTTTCTCAATATCAGGGAATTCTTCCAATTCCACATACATGATGGCCCCTTTACCAGCCAGGAACAATTGTTTTGCCATATCATGGGAAGTAGAGTTGACATTTTTCATGAAATAACCTTTTTTATTCAAATCTGCAAACATTTCCATTGCTTTAATATAACCAGGATCAGTGAATTCGCCTGATTTAGGATTATAGTCTTTCATTCTTACATCTTGCGGTACAAGTTTTTGGTTAAGACCAGTTAAGTAATGGATGGCCGCCCACGGGCTTTGGTTCCCAAATATAATCGGAGTTTCGCCGCCCTTTTTCAATGTATCTAATTCTTGTAAAAATTCATCCCAGGTCTTAGGTGTCTGAAGTTGATATTTATCAAATATTTTCTTGTTATAGACAAAGAATTTTCCGTTAAAACGAAGCGGAATTCCATAGTTTTTTCCTTCTGAAGTGAAAGGCTGCAGGGATGCCGGAATAAAGCTGTTTTTCCATGCAGTATCTTCGTTTAAATAAGAAGTTAAATCCAAGGCTGCATCGGCACGAACAAATTTTCTTACAAACTCTCCTGACCATGAGAACATAATGTCAGGAACATCGCTGCCGCCTAGGATCACACGAAGTTTATCCTTAATGGGTTCGTCTGCAATCGCTTCCATCTTAATTTTGATTTTTGGGTTTTGTTTTTCAAATTCTTTAACCACTTCTTCAAAATAGGGAGCGTACTCTGGTTGTGGCCACTTATGCAAAAATTTTAAAACGATTTTACCCGAATCGTCTTCTTTGGAAGACGAAGTGCTTGAACATCCCGTTAAAACGAGAGCAAACATCAACATAGCTACTAATAAAATCTTTACTTTTTTACTCATACAAGAACCTCCCGTTTTTTAAAAATATAAAACATTCAGATTATTCGAAACATGACACCCCCTGTGGATTCTTTAATAAATTCCTCCCCCTAAAGGGGATTAGAATGAAATCCCAAAACCAAAGGCACCATCGACTAGACAAGTTTTCGCAGCGAATTTTGCTCCTTCTTCCAAGCTGCTTACTATTAATTCCGCATCTCCCCTAGCTTGGTTCTCTTTCTTCCCTTTCAAGTAATGCAGGATAAAGGCGGTGAAAAAAGAATCTCCTGCTCCTAGTGTATCCACAGGCTGTACAAAGTGTGGCTTATGGCGGTAAAAGCTTTGCCCATCATAAACGATTGATCCCCGTGAACCCAATGTACCGATGGCAAGACTGCTTCCTAAACCGTGAACCCTTTTTAAAAGTTCCTCCACTTCCTCTTCCTTTAATTGCCCGCAGGATAATAAGCTTACATCCACATGTTTACAGGTGATTTCAAGAATTTCGTAATTATAATCAGCTGAAAAATCAAAGGAAACCATGACGCCGGCAGCTTTTAATTTTTGTAGTTCCTCAACCATATTGCTATAGATGCTGCTATGAGCGATTTCAAAGGTTTTGATATATTCCAAGTCTTCGTCTGTAAGAATGATTGGATGTTCCTTTTGGACGCCTCCCCCATTGCCGCCGATAAAAACCCGTTCACCATCTACTAGGTCCACCTGAGCATAGCCATTTTCACCTTCATGATATCTACAATGGGATAAATCAACTTCCAGAGTCCTTAAGGTTTCGGCAATATGCTCTGCGGCTCGGTCGCTGCCAAAAACCCCAAGGTAGGCGGACTCCACTCCAAGTTGTTTTGCATAAACACTGAAATTGAGAGCATTTCCACCAGGGTACATCGTTCTTTTATAAAGATACTGATCGACAACATTATCGCCTACACCAATGACTTTCATGACTTTGTCCTCCTAATTTGGCTTAAAATGGTATATACCATTTGAATTAATACTGAAATGAATCTTAAATTAATTTAGATTCAATTCAGAATAAAATTTAACAATGTCGCTTCTTGTTAATGATGTTGAAAATTCAATTTCTTGTTCATTGCGGTCAAAAGCAACCGATTCTTGAAAAATACATGGACTTTCTGAACGGATTTTTAATAACTTACTATCACTTTCCTCAGAAAATGTAACCTGCATGTACTCCTTCGCTTTGACAAGGACAATACCGAAATGGGTTTCTAATATTTCGTAAAGCGAATCGTTGTCGTTAATAATTTGATCCAGGTTTGGACAAAGCTTTTCGGGAATAAAGGATTCTTCAATAGTCACAGGCATATCCTCGACAAGCCGCAAGCGTTTAATCGAAATCATTGCCTCTCCGATTGGTACTTTTAATTTATTTGCCAACATCGGTTTTGCCTCCATTTTCCGAATCGATAATACTTGGGTTCTTGGAGTTAAACCTCTATTAATCATATTTCTCGTAAAACTGTTAAATGTAATAAAATCCATTTCGATCTTCTTATTAGAAATAAAAGTCCCAGCACCGACCCGTCTTTCTACGACACCTTCTCTTTCTAAAATCGACAATGTATGTCTGGCAGTCATCCGGCTAATCCCATATTGATCGGCAAGTTCCCTTTCTGAAGGCAGCTTATCGCCGTGCTTTAATTTTCCTAGTTCAATATCATCAAGGATTTTATCTTTTAATTGTTTATAAAATGGAAGGGTTTCCTCATCTTTCATCATTTTACGCATTTAACGTTCTCCAATTTTTTTAGAGTTTTTTTTATTATCTCACTTCCCATTTAAAATGGTATATACCATTAAGGGTAAATTTAAAAAATTAATCAAATGGTAAGAGAAATCTAGATAGAATAGGTACATATGATGTGGAATAGCGCTTTCAATTGAATAGGAAAACTAGGATGGAAGGTTATCTTATGATGAATTTTGTGGAATTCTTTTTAATCTTTAATTACTATAAAAATAATTTAAATTTTCTGTCTTGTCAATATACTTTGTTGGAAACTTTGAAAAATAAGTGAAGATTTTGTTACACTTAGTTTACTGGGGGGATAAAAATGTGTGGTAGATTTACGTTAACTGCAACCATTGAAGAAATTTTAGACCGATTTGATGTTCAGTCCTTTTTAGATGAAGAGCTATATAGTCCAAGTTACAATATTGCACCCTCTCAACAAGTTTTAGCGATTATAAATGATGGAAAAATGAATCGAATGGGTTTTTTAAAATGGGGTCTAGTCCCTCCTTGGGCAAAGGATTTATCCATTGGCAATAAAATGATTAATGCCAGAGCGGAGACTTTATCCGAGAAACCCAGTTTCAGCAGTCCTTTTAAACGAAAACGCTGTTTAATTGTAGCTGATAGCTTTTATGAATGGAAACGTCATAAGGATCGTTCAAAAACACCGATTCGCATTAAGCTAAAGACCGGCCAGTTATTTGCAATGGCGGGATTATGGGAAACTTGGAAATCAAATGATGGCAAGTCCCTTTTTACCTGTTCGGTCATTACGACTCAGCCTAATAAATTAATGGAAGATATTCATGACCGTATGCCTGTCATCCTTGCACCTGAGGATGAAAAAACATGGCTGAATCCGGCTATTACTGATCTTGAATATATTCAGAAATTTTTAAAGCCCTTCAACGAAGAGTTAATGGAAGCATACGAGGTATCTTCTCTTGTGAATTCACCTAAAAATAATTCAATCGAACTAGTCCAAAAAATTTGTTAAACCCATTTTAAAGACCCATTTTTTTTATATAGGACAAGTAAACTACATCAACGTACAGCAACGACATACCTTGTAGTAACCCAAACATTTTTCCTTCTTTCGAAAGTGGAAATCTCCACTTTCGATTTTTTTAGTGGTGCCCCAAAATATTTTTGGGACACCTTTAATTGTAATTCTTCAGCAAGATTCGCCTAATTTAACCGGGGAAGCCCCCCATCGTTCCTGGGATAAATCCCGGGTAACCAGTCATACCTGTTTGACCACCGTACATTGGTGTTCCTCCCACTCCCGGGAAACCAGGGTACCCATGGTAACCTCCTGCTCCAGGGAATCCTCCAAAGCCACTGTAGCCAGGATAACCTCCCATGCTTCCGTGTCCAGGGAATCCTCCCATAGTTCCAAATCCGTGACCTGGGTATGTTCCCATACCGAAATGGCCGGGAACTCCATGCATCCCATCATACACATGACCTGGAACCCCCCCCATTCCATCCATACCCGTCATACCGGGGAATCCTCCCATTGTGCCCATTCCTGGCATACCGGGAACTCCGCCCGTAGTGCCCATTCCTGGCATACCGGGAACTCCGCCCGTAGTGCCCATTCCCGTCATACCGGGAACTCCGCCCGTAGTGCCCATTCCTGGCATACCGGGAACTCCGCCCGTAGTGCCCATTCCTGGCATACCAGGGAATCCACCCGTGGCTCCAGATCCTACATTAAATCCCATGAAGCACACACTCCTTTTTATAGGTTACAGTCTAGACTATGTAAAAGAAGGAAAAAGGCATAGGCAGATATCCCAAATATAAAAATAAATCTGCATATGCTTAAAAGGGCTGCCAAATTTTATAACAGTTATTATTTCACTTTTAGGTGAATACACTTTAAAAATACCGTCCTTTTTTTCTTAAAAATGTTGTAATTTGGAGGGCATTCACATGTTTTTCATTCCGACAAAAATTAATATAGGTGGTTTGAAAATTAGCAGCCCCGATCACGCAGCATCTGTTTCCTTTGGATCAACGTATATTGTTGGTGTAAATGTGGCGGGGAAAAAAAATCAAGGGTATGGGCAGCAGATGGCAGATTTGTCTACCATTATGATTCCTATCCATGTGACGTATGATGACGACCCAATCGATTCACCTAGAGTTAAGCTAAACTTCAATTAGTGGGGGGGGGTTTCCGCCAGTTAATGCGGGAAAAATTAAACAGGGAGTGATGGAAATGATCGTTGGGCCTTATGCGATTAATCTGCTTGGTTTTAAAGTAAATGCTATTGATAACTCCTCTTACGTAAATTTTGGCCCCAATCAAATAATCGATGAGTTTGTTGCTTATAAGCGAAATCAAGGTGTGGGAGAGCAGAACGGTGATATATCCCCTATCAATATTCCGATTTCTTGGGTTGTCGACCCGGATATTGCGGATTCAAATGGAGCGAAAAACAGTATTGTTTAATTAAAATCCCTGCAGTGTATTTGAGATGTCTTATTCCATGAGGTGTTTTTGATGGTGATTTTCGCACCGACAGAAATCAATTTGCTGGGCTACAAAATAAATGTATTTGACCATGCATCCGTAATGAATATTGGTGCAAACCAAATTACAGACCAATTTATTTCCTATAAAAGGAACCAGGCCTTTGGTGAGCAAAACGGAGACATAGTGCCAATCATTATACCAATATCGTATATTTTTGACAGTGATTTAAATGACTCGATTATAACGAAAAATAGTATTATTTAAAAAAAGAGTGATGAATCTTTGCGATTCGTCACTCTTTTTTCTACATTAACCAATCCTGATTAATTCTGTTGGGAAGGTAGTTAGTACCTTAGCCTTTCCATCTTCTCCAAATATTCATGACAATATCGGTGCTTGGTACCAATGGTGAAGGTATCTTGTGATTAATTCACCAATCGACCTGCCTTTCTGTGGGATTCCCAGTTTTCGTTACGAAGATGAACCTTCTGGATTTTTCCTGAAGCAGTTTTTGGAAGTTCGTCAACAAAGGTAACTCCTGTAACCGCTTTAAAATGAGCTAATTTTTCTCTGGAAAAAGTGATAATTTCTTGCTCGCTGATTTGTTGGTTTTCTCGTAAAACAACAAAAGCATGAGGAGTTTCACCCCATTTTTCATGCGGTACGGCGATAACAGCGGCTTCTAGAATACTAGGATGTTCGTATAATGCTCCTTCCACTTCAATCGAAGAAATGTTCTCCCCGCCGCTGATGATGATATCCTTCATCCGGTCCACGATATCGATATGCCCATATTCGTCAACTGTACCCATATCACCCGTATGCAGCCAGCCGTTGCGAATGGTTTCCATTGTTGCCTCAGGATTTTTCCAATATCCTTTCATCACACCATGACTTCTTGTGACTACCTCGCCAATTTCTTTTCCATTGTGGGCGACTTCCTCCCCATGATCATTGATGACTTTTACGTCACATCCAATCATTGGATAACCGGCTTTTGCTTTAATTCTTGCCTTTTCCTCGGGTTTAAGATGAGTCAACTCGGACCTGATGGTTGAAACCAAACTCAATGGTGTGGTTTCTGTCATTCCATAAACCTGAATAAATTCCCAGCCTAATTCTTTTTCCACTCTGATAACAAACGCTGGCGGAGGCGCTGAACCAGCTATGACCACACGGATATCCTGTTCTAAAACTGGTTTATTTTTTTCATAAAACTGCAATAGCGAATTTAGCACGGTTGGTGCCATATGCAAGACAGAAACTTTATGGTCTTGAATTGCCTTAAAAATGGTTTCCGGTGTCGCTTTTTTCAAACAAATATGAGTCGATCCATTTGCTGTGTAGTAAAATGGCGCCCCCCAGCCATTCACATGGAACATTGGCAGAACATGAAGATAAACGTCACGATCGCTGACTCGTAAATGAGCATTGTACTTAAGGCATGAAGATAATTGTTGCGGTGTGTCAGCATAACCCCTTTTGGACTCCCGGTTGTACCACTAGTATAAAGCAGGCTGCAAACATCATTTTCATCCAAATCGGTGCGGTCAAAGGTTGTCCCACTGAAACCCGCAAGCCATATCTCATAATCGATTTCATCCGTTTCCTGATTTTTATAATAGACAATAATCTGTTCAACCGTTGACAGCTTGTCCTTAATCGGGACGATTAAATGGTAAAGATCTTGGTCAAAAACAGCACTTTCGATTCACTATGGTTTAAGATGAATAAATAATCTTGAGGTGTTAAACGAATATTAAGCGGCACCATAATGGCTCCAAGCTGAAAAATCCCATAAAATCCTTCCAGCATTTCAACTGTATTGGGTGCCAAATAGGCAACCCGGTCCCCTTTTTCCACTCCCAGTTCCCTTAATCCATTTGAAAGTTGATTGGCCCTTCAGCTTAATTCTTTATATGTAAAAATACGTTCATCACAATAAACTGCCTGCTTGTCCCCGTACAATTTTACTGCACGATCTAAGAACTCCGTTAACACCAAAGGTACATTCATCCTTTTCACCTCGTAATAATTAGAATTTTCTAATTTTATTCTAGCATATCTTTTTTAATAACCACTACTCAAATTGTGAAAATTTTCTAAACAGTAATAATTTTATTAAGTTCACCATATTATAGAATGTACGTTCTCATCCAGGGAGGAGACATCATGAAAAACAAAAACGAAACTTTGGTGACGGGAGAAATGTTGATTAAATACTATGAACTTAATAAACAGAAAAAAGAAATTGAACTGGAAATGAATCAATTAAAGGAATCCTTTCAACAATATTTTGACAGCTTTGTTGGTGAGAATGTAAAAGGTGATATTACGATAGCTGGGTACAAACTTCAACGTCAAATTCGGAATACCGAAAAATATAATGAAGATGTCATCATTAAGAGATTAGAAGATTTGCAAATGAATGATTTGATTCAAATAGTTAAAAAACCGGATGATGTTAAAATAAAAGCAGCTATTCAACTTGGCTTATTAAACCAAGAGCATTTGGATGGCTGTATTATTAAAACCTGTTCTCCTGCAATTTCTGTGAAGCCTTTGACACCGAGATAATTAGTGTTGTTTTTACCTGCAAGGTTTCAATGATAAAAATAAATATGGGTCGGCTTCATTGATTGTAGGCGACAGTTCATGGTTAAACACCCCAAAATAGTCGTCTAAAACAGGTTTACTTGACCGTTTTCGGTTAAGAACCTACAAAACGGTCGCCTAGAACAGGTCTACTTGACCGTATTCGGTTACGAAAGCCCAAAATGGTCGTCTAGAATATGCCTATCTACCGGACCGTTTTCTATTTCATCTAGCTTTGAATGCAATACATTGATCTATAAGATTTAAAAACATGGATCTCTACATAACAGATCCATGTTTTTTATTTTCCACACACCAGCCTACAGATTCGTAGACTTCCCTCATATCGTCCAATTTGATTCCAGAAAAATTATATTTGAATTGTATCTTCTCCATTTTTCTTCTCCTCTAATTCAATATAATAGGGATGATTGTGCACCTTGCATCCAAATACATAACACCCTCTGGCAATCTCTGGTTCAAACACGAATTCAGGCTTTTTCCCTTCAAATATATTTTCCTTAGTCGTTTTCAAAAATTGAATATCCGCTTTGATTTCTTCGATCCGTTCTTCCTTACTGACGACATCCCAGTCAGGGTCATCATCCCGGACAATATCTTGCATATCGATTTCCAGTTTGTTGATATGTTCTTCAAAACATTCTTCCGTTTTTTCAAACTGGCCAAGCTTCCATAAAGAATAGAGATAAGGCGGCAGACAATGAACTTCATAGCGGAACAAGTCTAATTCCGAATAAATTTCAACAAATTTATCAAAATCATTAAGAAGATAATACATACCGGCTATTTGGTCTTCAAGTTTCTCCATCCAGTTATCAAACTTTGCACTTTCAGTAAGTAAATTTTCCGCAAGCAGTAATGCTTCTTCTCTCATTCCAATTTTGGCCATACAGATGCCACAACTTAGAATTGGATTTAAAGTTTGCTGATGATTATTTGTTAAAAAAGCCGTTCGAAAACATTCTGCAGCTTCCTTCAGCATGGATTTATGATAAAAGCAAATTCCTAAATTATTTAAATTTTCCAATGTTGGCTGAATAAGATAGGCTTTTTTCAATAGCCCCATTGCTCGATGATAATGTCCATTGGAGGTATAGATTTCTCCCAACAGGTTATATGGAAAAAAAGAGGCTGGCTCCTGCTTAATGATTTCTTCTAATATATCGATGGCTTCTTTCTCCTTAAACTGCCAAGAATCACGGTCCAATGGCACCCCTTCATAATGATAAAAGTAGGCCAAATTTTGCAGGTTTTGAATGTTAGGTTTTATTTTTGCCGCTTTTTCAAAATGATTTAATGCTTCCCGGAAATCGCCAAACGCGAGTAATGCAAGTGCATATTCAGAGATTAAATTTGCATTTTCAGGGTCAAGCTTTATTTTTTGTTCCAGTTCATTAACAAGTTTTTCAAGCATCCAAACTCACTTCCCATTGTGTAAGTGAATTCATCTTATCAAAAAATTCCCCAGTTCAACTCGGGAACTGGGGAATTTCATAAAACATTCACATATTAATCAAAACAATAATGAATTTTTTGATAGCCAGTGCGCATCTCAATTACGCGCTTTCTAACGGATTCAACTGGCTCTTGATTCTCAAGAGCGCGAACGATATAGTCTGCGATGATATCCATTTCTGCTTCCTTCATACCTAAGCGGGTAATTTCAATCGTACCAATCCGCAGGCCGCTTGGATAATCCCAATCATCCGGTTTATCGCTTGGGATCAGATTTTTGTTGGTGATAATATTTGCTTTGGCAAGCTTATGGGCAACATCTAGCCCGCCGCCGAATTTCTTCACATCAACAATAACTTGATGGGTTTCTGTGAATCCTTTATGAGCGCCAAGGACTGTAATCCCTCGATCATGAAGTGCTTTGGCAAGCGCCTTTGAGTTTGCTACGATTTGAGCCATGTATTCTTTACCAAAGGCAAGGAATTAAGCGGCTGATGCGGCAAGTGCTGCAACACGGTTTACTTGATGGGTCGCTGCAAGTGCTGGGAAAATCGTATCGCAAACAGGCTGCGTAAGATTGGGATCATTCCAAACGATGATACCACTTTGCGGACCGCTGAAGGTTTTTCCAGCTGATCCGGTCATAATCCATGCTCCTTCGTTTAGCGGATCCTGGAATTGTCCGCCACCGATAAGTCCGAGCTGGTGAGCGCCATCAAAAAATATTTTTCCGCCCCATTCACTGACGATTTCGGACATTTCTTTCAGTGAGAATGGGAACAGTGTCATAGAGGCACCAAGGGTAACCAATGTCGGTCTGACCTCTCTTGCCACTTTGGCAAATTCGTCAATATCTACCACTAAATCAACAGGATCCATTGGAACATCAAAAATGTTCAAGCCGCGAATCCCTGCAGGTCCATCGTAGCGATTACTTGAGTGGCCCCCGAGTGGCTGTGCGATAGTTAAAATATTGTCCCCCGGTTTTGTCAGGGCAGCATAAACCGTCATGTTTCCAATCATACTGGCAACAAGACGATGGTCCGCATAATTGCAGTTAAAAACTTTTTTGAGTAATTCAACGCAAAGGGATTCAATTTCGTCGATATACTTTGTTCCGGAAAACCATCTTTGGGTTGGTCCGATATGCCCTTCGGCAGCACGTGTACCTACCTCAGATGCTAATAATTGGCGGACGGTTGGACTTGTCGGTGCTTCTGGAGCCAATAGATTCAGGCATTCCTGCCCGCGCCAAATTGCGTTTCGATCGGCTGCATCAAGGATCTCTTTTTGAATTAATCTTGGTGAAGAACTATGTTCGATGATTTCCTTTGCCCAGTTTAATACCTTTTGGTCATGAACCTCGAAGTTTTGAGTGGTGGTAGTCGTAGAATTCATTTAAATTTCCTCCTAATCGTGTCAATGAATGGATTCCTTTTCTTTTGACTGAATTTGGAGTTATGTGTATCTTCAAGGCATATATTATGTAAAAAATGATTTAGGCCTCGTTTAAAACCAATATATCGCATATTAAATAAATGGTCAATGAATTTTTTGATAATTAAGTTAATTACACTTTAAAAAAGAGCGCAGCCTTTGCCGCACTCTATTCTGAATCCCCAACTAAAACTCTGCCTAAACTCAGCCAATTTTCCTCGACTAAAGCAGATGCTAAGGTGCTATTTTTCGCTTTACACGCTGCAATGATTTGCCTGTGCTGCTCGAGTGAATGATGGCCATCAACAGAACTAAACTTTGAGAATTCCAATCTTCTGATTTTGGGCATAATTCGTTCCAGCGCTATTTCAATTTCAGGATTGCGAGATGCTTTTAAAAGAACAAGGTGAAATCGATCATCTGCCTCCACTGCTCCGACAACATCCTTTTTTTCTAAAGCATTCTGTAACTCACTATTATTTGCATCCATTTGCTCAATTTCTTGAGTCAAAATATGCGGAATCGCAAGACGTGCAGCTAAACTGTTTAATGTTGCCACAACCGTAAACGCATTTCTAGCCTCCTCTAAATTGATTTTCGTGATTCTTGTCTGTGAACCTGGCAATGATTCGATAAGCCCTTCATCTTCAAGCCTTTTTAATGCTTCCCTGACAGGAGTACGGCTCACCCCGAATTCAGCCGCCAATTCCTTATCCAAGATCCGCTTCCCAGGTTCTAATTCCAATGTAATGATTGCTTTTTTTAAAGATTCGTATATTTGATCTCTTAATACTGGACGCTCAATGGTTTTAATTGTTTTCATAAAACCAATATATCAATGAGTTTTTTGGATGTCAATTGGGATGTAAGGGGAAAACTGTTCATATTTTTTTATATTCCTGCAGCCAATGAAAGGGTCTGTTCACGGTTTCTTCAGTCAAATCGGAAATTGTTGGAGGATACGGATTTGTTCGGATATGCCTTTTTAGTTTTGTCATAACTATAGTCCAATCTAATTCAGGGGAAAATTTTAACCAAAAGGTAACTGTTTCATTTTTGGTTAAATAGCCTTTATAAATGGATTCAATCAGGATTAAAATTTTCAAAGCCTCTTGTTTGTTCATAATCTGTCCCTCCTTGTTGGCTATTTTTCCCTTTAAAACAAAAAATAACCCGGCAAATACTTTGTAAGTTGCCGAGTTCCACGCAATAAGGATATTTTTCATTATTCCACAATCAATTTTGTCTCTAAAAATCCTTTTTTATTAACTTTTTAAAAAGAAATCATCGCCCCGCGCTCATCAAACACCGCTGTCGGATTCCATGCAACCTCCCAAAGATTGTTTTCCGGGTCAGAAAAATAAGCAGTTCGGCCTCCCCAGAAAGCAGCACTCGGCTCCCGTAAGATTTTTCCACTGGCTTCGCGAATCTTTTCAATGGTAGAGTCAACCTGTTCGGGATGATCAAGATTAATCGCTAAAGTAATCGGCCGATAGCTTTCAGTTGATAACTGAAACTCAATTCCAGCATCCTTCGCCAGCTCCTCCAAAGGAAAAAGTGAAAGAATTACTCCTGCAGTTTTAAATACAGCATAACTGTCAGAACTTGTTTCGCTCTCCTCCCAGCCTAATGATTGATAAAAGCTGCGAAGCGTTGGTAAATCAAAAGCACCGATTGTAACCAAACTAATTCTTTGTGAAACCACCATTTTATTCCTCCTGCATTGTATTTTCTATTTTCATATTTCTCCATCTTTTCCTATTTTCCTTCCATCTTTTCTAAATTAAAAATCTGATAATTTACTTATAAAATAATTGCCTCTACATCCAATATGCGATATATTGGTTTTATGGAAAATAACATTATAAAACGAATTGAAACTTTATTATTTTGAAATAGAACAGGGGTGAAGATCAGTTGAAACCAATTTTAATCGGCATTTGTGCCTCTTTCTTTTTTGCTTTTACATTTGTTCTTAATACATCTATGGAGTTATCTGGTGGTAGTTGGATATGGAGTGCTTCACTAAGATATATCTTTATGACTCCATTGCTTTTGTGTATCGTGCTATTTAGAAAAAAACTACGTCCACTCATAGATGAAATTAGGAAAAAACCCGGAACATGGGTACTGTGGAGTTCTGTGGGATTTGGGTTATTCTATGCTCCTTTATGTTTTGCTTCTGCCTACTCGCCAGGTTGGCTTATTGCAGGAACATGGCAAATTACGATAATATCAGGCTCTTTACTTGCACCATTATTTTTTGAAACTGTATATACAAAAAATGGTCTAATTCATAAAAGGGGAAAAATTCCTTTTAATGGTCTATTTATGTCACTCATCATTTTAGCGGGTATTGTTTTAATGCAATTTGAACATGCTAAACGTCTTCCCATGGAAAGTTTATTATTAGGAGTGATCCCTATTTTAATTGCGTCCTTTGCATACCCTTTAGGGAATCGTAAAATGATGGACCACTGTGAAGGACGCTTAGATACTTTTCAAAGAGTTCTAGGGATGACTCTTGCAAGTCTTCCATTCTGGTTTTTACTATCCTTATATGGCTTTTTCACCGTAGGTTTACCAAGCAAGGGGCAGGTCTTCCAATCTTTCTGGGTTGCACTTTTTTCTGGAGTCGTTGCCACAGTCCTATTTTTCAAAGCAACTGATATGGTACGAGGTAATATTCAAAAGTTAGCATCCGTTGAAGCGACACAATCAATGGAGGTCCTTTTTACTTTATCAGGTGAACTATTATTTTTGTCGCTGCCAATTCCATCTCCAATATCTTGGTGCGGTATTCTTCTCGTTGTCCTTGGCATGATTTTGCATAGTTATGTTTCAAATAAAAAAGAGCCAAGCAATTTGAAAAAATCAGCGGCATAAATGAAAGGAAAAAACCGACTCATTAAAAAAAGAGTCGGTTTTTTATGCTATTTATAAACGATTAACCCTCATTACTAATTGGCGACTTTGTCGGGATTAAAAAGGTAATCACAAACGAAAGCACACTGACACATAGGGCAAAAAGATAAATATTTTTCATCCCGATGACCATTGACGCTGCTTGGTTGATCAATAGACCCATTACGGTTACCCCAATGGAGGTGCCGATATTTCTGAGAAAAATTTGCAGGGAAGTTGACATCCCCTTTATATTGTTTTCAACAAATTCCTGTGAAGCAATTGTCCCGACTGCGAATAATAAACCAAACGCAAACCCCTGCACGGTCAAAAGACCAAACAGTAAAAAGTAGGAAACATCTTTAATGACAAAAAAGATGATCAGACCTGCAAGAGTACACATAAGGTTACCAATAACAAACAATTTTTTATAACCATAGCGCAAAATCCATTTTCCTGCTGGTGTACTTCCAAACATCCAGCCAATCGCAATACTTAATAGAATCAAGCCACTTTTGTAGATGTTCATACCCCTGCCATCTTGCAAAAACAACGGGATATAATTCGGGGTTCCGAAAAAGGAGATACAGAAAAATAACATGTAAAGATTGACCATTAGGGTTCCTCTGTTTTTAAACAAGGAAACAGGAAGAAATGGCTGTTCCACTTTTCGTTCCACAAGCAGGAATATAATCATACCTAGAATACCTGCAACAACATACCATAATGGGTGTGCAACATTTGTTGCCAGCAATAAAAACGTGATGGAAAGACCAAATAATACAAACCCTTTGTAATCAATAAATGTCTTTTTAAATTCATTTTGTTCCTTGTATGGGATTAAGCAAAGCACGGTCGCAATTCCAATTGGAATATTGATAAAGAAAATCCATCTCCATGTTAAGGTTTCAACAAAAAAAGAACCGAGAACAGGCCCAACAATCGAAGACAATGTCCAAATTCCACTAAAGACCGCTTGAATTTTCCCGCGTTTTTCAATGGTAAACAAATCACCGACAATGATCATCGAAATCGGCAGCATTCCCCCGGCCCCTAATCCTTGAATACCGCGGTAAATAATCAGAGATACCATGGAGTTTGCCATTCCTGCTAGCAAAGAACCAATTGTAAAAATCGCTACAGAAATGATTAATAACTTCTTTCTCCCGTACTGGTCGGATAACTTGCCGTAAAGCGGTACGGTAACCGTACTTGCCAGCATATAAACGGAAAAAATCCAGGCAAACAGTTCCATCCCGCCAAGTTGTTTTACAATCGTCGGACTTGCCGTTTGCATAATATTGGCATCTAATGCCGATATAAGGGTAGTGATGACAAGGCCCCAAAATACATATCTATTTTTATTCATATAGACCTCCAAAAAAACTATAATTTCCATATATTTCTATTAAAAAAGTGTTACCTTACCATTATACAAAAACTGATGTTCTTTTTCTAGATTGCAGTTTGGAAATTAAATATCCAAAATCTAAAAAAGATTGTTATAATTTACTTTGTTGGTAGTTTTAATGTTTTGGAGGGATTAGTTTGGATTCGCAGGTTGTTGTTATGCCGAACCCGAGACCAAAAGGCGTAATTTTGGTACTTATTGGCGCTTCCTTTTGGGGAATTTCGGGTACTGTTGCGCAATTCTTGTTTCAAAAACAAGGATTCAGTGTCAGCTGGCTCGTTGTCATCCGGCTTCTTTTTGCTGGAATGGGGTTGTTGCTGTTTTCCCGTTTGGTTGGAAAACAAAATATATGGAGCATATGGAAAAATAAATCGGATGTATTGCAATTAATTATATTTGGAATCATTGGAATGCTCGGTGTTCAGTATACTTATTTTGCAGCTGTTCGGGAAGCAAATGCCGCTACAGCCACCATTATACAATATCTGGCGCCTGTAATGATAACCTGTTTTCTTTGTTTCCGGGCCCGGGTATTACCTGCTAAACATGAGGTAATGGCGATAGGTTTAGCACTTTTAGGAACCTTCTTCCTTGTTACGAATGGAAATATCCGATCGCTTTCGATTTCCGGACCTGCTTTTTTCTGGGGGATTCTCTCCGCTTTTGCCTTGGCTTTTTATACACTGTATCCGGGAAAGCTATTAAATAAATGGGGTTCCCTGATGACCTCCGGCTGGGGGATGCTCATTGGCGGTGTGGTATTTAGCTTTTTTCAGCCACCTTGGCAGTTTCAAGGCCATTGGTCGTTCCCGGCATTAATGGCAGTTCTATTTGTTGTTGTCTTTGGCACGTTAATCGCCTTTTTTTGCTATATGGAAAGCTTGAAATACATTGAGGCCTCTGAAGCGAGTCTTTTGGCTTGTGTTGAACCTTTGTCAGCGGCGTTTTTAGCAGTGGCATGGCTTCACGTTCCATTTGGCATTTTTGAATGGCTTGGTGCAGCATCCATCCTCGCCACTATTTTTATCTTATCCACTGTAAAACGCACATAAAATGCAATGTGAAAAATTCACTACAGTGACAGGCACAGTGTGAATTTTTCACATTTTTTAAAGCGGAAATTGTAATTCAACTTCTGTTCCTTTTTCTTCTTTACTTATTATTTTTATTTCCCCTCTATGCATTTTCATAATATTTTTAGCGATTGCAAGCCCTAAACCAGTACCGCCTGTTTCACGGCTTCTTGCTTTATCTACCCGATAAAATCGTTCAAATATCCGCTGAAGATCTTGCTCCGGTATGCCAATCCCATAATCTTTTACCACAATGGTTGCGCGCTGTTCATCCCTTTTCAAATATAAATCGATTTGGTCTTTACTATATTTGATTGCATTATCAAGGAGGATTATCACGATCTGTTTAAGCTTCAGTTCATCTGCTTGAATAAAGATATGTTCTTCGTTGTAATGGAGATGAATCTCTCGCTTATAGGCATTTTTAAGCTGCTTTTGAATCTCCTTGCACAAACTAATTAAATCCACTTTCGTTACATCTAGGGTCGTTTCTTTTTCAGATGTGGCTATATTTAAAAACATTTCGGTCATTTTTTGAATGCGATTTGCTTCCGAATATATGGCTTCAATCGCTTCCGTTGACATCTCAATGTTTTGCACGCCCCTTCTTCTTAAAAGGCTGGCATAGCTTTTAATGACCGTAATGGGTGTTTTTAATTCGTGAGAGGCATCGGAAATAAACTGTTCCTGTTTTTCCATGTTTTCGCTAAGCCTTTCAATCATCCGATTAAAGGTAGAAGCCATTTGTTCTAGCTCATCCCGAGTTCGATTTTGAATCACAATTTTTTTCGGAACACCACTTTGTTCAATATCTTCCATCGTTTTGATCATATTCGAAATCGGACGCATTATGAGACCTGATAACCATCTCCCGCCTAAGAGGGACAAAATTGCCGAAAGAACTGTGCATACTCCAAGAATCCAGAGTAAGATATCTTTTCTCATTTCAAGCCCCATCAAGGCTTCTCCGAAATCAAGTGTTCCCCGCAGGTGTCCGCTCATTTTAATCGGGACACGGACATAAATGACTTGTTTTTCGCCTGTATCGGTTCCTATCAGTATTCTGCCTGTTTCTTGTTCACTCGTATATTTTGGCCTAATCTGACCCGAAATTTCCTTATCATTGGTTACTTCAGCAAGGATTTTTCCATCTGGATTGACAACCCTGATATAAGAATGGATAGTTAAAAAATCTTTCAATGTTTCTGCGAGGTCTCCAGGATGTCCAGTATGGATTTCAGTGATAATATCATTCGCCTTTTGTAATAACGCATCCTCTTCCATATTCACGGTTATTTTTATAAAAGAAACAAAGACAACTACATTAAAAAGCATTAACACACAAAGCAGCCATGCTGTGGTTATCAGGTTTATTTTGTTGGTTATTTTCATATGTTATTTCTCCTTGATGGTAAAACCTACTCCTCGAACAGTATGAATCAATTCAGAATCAAATCCTTCATCCACTTTTTTACGAAGGTGCCGTATGAACACATCAATAACATTGGTCTCTCCTTCGTATTCATAGCCCCAAACATTCAAAATAATATTATCTCTTGTAACAACCTTGTTTTTATTCATTACTAAGTAGATTAATAAATCATATTCTTTAGGAGTGACGGTAATCGATTCCCCTCCTCTTGTCACTTCTCGGGTGTTGGTATCAATCGATAAATCACCTGCTGAAAGCACGTTTGTCTCTTCCTTTGGTGCATGAATGGAGAAGTCGCGGATGCACGCGCGTACTCTTGCTAAAAGTTCCTCTATTTCAAATGGTTTCGTGATATAATCATTCGCTCCCTGGTCGAGCCCAGTAACTTTATCCAGTGTCATATTTCGTGCCGTTAAAAGGATTACAGGGGTTTGGTTCCCCGTTTTTCTTAGTCTCCGCAATACCTCCATTCCATTTAGTTCAGGAAGCATGACATCCAATAAAATAAGATCGATAGATTTTTCCGTTGCGGCAGTTAATCCTGATTTCCCATTATGTTCTACAAATACTTCGTAACCCTCATATTCAAGTTCTATTTTAAGCACCTTGGCAATATTGACTTCATCCTCAATGACTAAAATGCGTTTTTTCATGATTTCCTTCTCCTTTTATACAACTCTTCTTCAAATTTATCATGTTTCTTCCATTATTCTGGATTTTTAATGGATTATTAATGTAATTTTCAGTGAGTGTTCAAATTGGTCTTTTGAATTATAGCGTACCATTAATCCCAAAAATAAAAAAACTTCGGTACCTCAAAAGGTCCGAAGTTTTTTGAATGGTTTTATTAAATCAGCATTTGATATAATGCCTTATCCTTATTCACTTCCCGATATAAAAATCCTTTTGCCTTAATCCGCTCCATTAATGGGAAGTAATCATCTTTATCCTTTAATTCAATTCCCACGAGTGCTGGACCTGTTTCACGGTTGTTCTTTTTCGTATATTCAAAATGGCTGATGTCATCATTTGGTCCAAGAACATCCAATAAAAACTCTCTTAATGCACCAGGACGCTGCGGAAATTGAACGATAAAGTAATGCTGCAGTCCTTCATACATCTTGGAACGCTCTTTAATTTCCTGCATTCTTCCGATATCGTTGTTGCCGCCGCTGACAATACAAACGACTGTTTTTCCTTTAATTTGTTCTTTATAATAATCCAAAGCGGCGATAGATAAGGCACCTGTTGGTTCCACTACGATAGCATTTTCATTATATAACGAAATCAATGTGGTACAAACCTTACCTTCTGGAACCACAACAATATTTTCTACCAGATCCTTACAAATTTCAAACGTATGAGCCCCAACTGTTTTAACTGCTGCACCGTCAACAAAAGAGTCAATTTCTTTTAAAGATGTAACTTTTCCTTTTGAAAGAGATTCTTTCATTCCGGGAGCACCCATTGGTTCTACGCCAATGATCTTGGTATTTGGTGAATATTGTTTCAGATAGGTTCCAACCCCGGAGACAAGTCCGCCTCCGCCAATGGCCGCAAATAGATAATCAACTGGATCTTGGCAATCATTCAGGAGTTCGACTGCAACGGTTCCTTGACCGGCAATGACATCAAAATCATCGAACGGATGGATAAAAGTCCGATTCTCTGCCTTACAGCATTCCATTGCCTTTTCATAGGCATCATCAAAGGTATCTCCTACTAAAACAATTTCCACATCTTCCCTGCCCCAGAATTTTACCTGGTTGACTTTTTGCTTTGGTGTTGTACTTGGCATGAAAATTTTCCCGTTAATTTTTAGTAGATGGCAGGAATAGGCTACACCTTGTGCATGGTTGCCGGCGCTTGCACAGATAATGCCATTTTGGACTTCTTCACCACTTAATTTTTTGATTCGATTATACGCTCCGCGAATTTTAAATGAGCGCACACTTTGGAGATCTTCACGTTTTAAATATACATTACACTCATATCGTTCTGATAAAATCGCATTGTATTGCAGAGGAGTTGGTTGAATCTCATCCTTTATATTGTGACTGGCAAGGATTACATCCTCCGCAGTTAAGGTTGGTTCTTGTTGTTCTACTTGTTGTTGTTCTACTTGTTGTTTCATTTCATAGTCCCTCCTAAATAATTACACTATCAATATCAATTTAGACAATAAAAAACCCGCCCCTATATATAGGGACGAGTTAGCTCGCGTTACCACCCTACTTCCGCAGCGAAAAATCTTAAACGGCTGCGGCTCTCAATGCAACGTACCATTTTATGATACGAGTTCCTATGTAACGGTGGACTTTCCGGCCTAGCTTACTTTAAATTCAGCTACGCATCTCGGAGATGATATTCAGAAATGCTTTGTTATCGGCTTCCACCTTTTGCCGACTCTCTGTAAAACAAAAACAAATCCTACTGTTCTCGTCATCGATTCATCTTAATTTTGTAATAAGGTTACCACCGTAACTCCGCTTCGTCAATATTTTTTGACTATTTTTATTATTTTGTCAAAATTAAAACGCTTACATTGGAAAAAGGAGATATTTCACACCCACCGCTATTATTTTTCTGCGATATACCACTCGAGGAAAACCGCTGGTAAGGATAAAGAAGTGTAAAAATCCTCGTACCATTTAAAGGCCGAGGTTATTCTTAATGGGTGAATTAAAACTCATTTTCGGAGATTCCATTTGGTAGTCTATTTGCTGCTCCTTATTAAATAGACTCAAAAAAACCTCAGCTATCTGGGGATCAAATTGTGTCCCTTTATTTTTCTCGATTTCAGTAAGAGCGGATCTTAAATCGAGCTTCATTCGATAAACCCGCTTTGATGTCATCGCATCGAATGTGTCAGCAACAGCCAAAATTCGAGCAATTAAAGGAATCTCATTTCCTTTTAACCCTTGGGGATAACCTTTGCCATCATAACGTTCATGATGATATAAAACTCCTTCTAAAATTCCTGTCTCACGAAAATTGTAAACATGCTTGATCATTTCATTTCCAATCATTGGATGCTCTTTAATGATGGAATATTCCTCTTCCGTAAGCTTTCCTGGTTTCGTTAAAATATGTTCGGGGATTCCTATTTTTCCGATGTCATGTAATAAACCTGCCTTGTATATTAAATCACAATACGTACTCGATAGCTTCATCTTTTTAGCTATCTTTAGCGAATAATTCGCGACATTCTCGGAATGTTGGGACGTATAGGTATCGCGGGAATCCAATGCTTTGGAGAGTGTGATAATCATTTCAATATGGTCCTTTTTAATCCGCTGGTTATGCTTCATTAGCCCGACCGAAATGGCCATGATTAATAAATAAGTGCCAAGTTGAACAAAAAAGGTTCCAACTCCAGGAAAATTTGGCGCGAAGGAATACCGGCAGGTGACGATGAGAGAAGTACATATTACTAGAAATAAAGGAGATTGATTAAAAAAGCCAATCCCAAGGAAAACGGTAGCTAGAACATAAAAAATATAAATACGTTCATCTTTTAAATATGTTAAGTTTAAATATGTGCTAGCTATTAAAATAACAAGAAAGCCATAGCGGAAGTATATCGGTTTGTTTAACCAGGCTTGAATTTTTCTTTCCATCGCATATAAAACTTCCCTTCTTGGAATCGAATTTAGCGTTCTGATACAAATTATTTTATCCGCTAATTTCATTGAATCACTAGTTTTTACTACTTTGATAGGATTATTTTACCATTCACTAAATTTAGCATGGGAATTCTGTTGGTTTCTTAACAAATTTGTCGAATATTTATTAAAGATTTTTGACAATTTTAATTTTTATCTAGGCAAATTTAGATAAAAATAGTTATCGTTTTCTTCTGGTACAATTTGGTGATATACTAATCCTGAATACATAGATTATTCGGAAAGTTAAAGGAGAGAGAGAATATGAAAGTACCATTCAATGGCGTTACACCATCGATCAATGAATCTGTATTTGTAGCACCAGGAGCCTATTTAATTGGGGATGTTAAGATTGGCAAGGAATCAACCGTTTGGTTTAATGCTGTCTTACGCGGGGATGAAGGTCCGATTACGATTGGAGAACAAACCAGTATCCAAGATAACACGACCATCCATTTATATGAAGGCTGTCCCGTTGAAGTTGGTAATGGAGTAACAGTAGGTCATAACGTCATTTTACACGGATGTAAGATTGGCAATCGCAGCATCATCGGGATGGGCTCCACCCTGCTCGATAACGTCGAAATTGGTGATGAATGTATTATTGGGGCAAATACCCTTCTTACAAGCGGAACCAAAATCCCACCCCGCTCCCTCGTCGTCGGCTCCCCTGGAAAAGTCGTCCGTGAAATCACAGAAAAAGACCTGGAATTAATTCAAATGTCCATCGATGTCTACGTTCAAAAAGGACGAGATTACAAAGCAACTTTAGAGAAGTAAATAGTTTTTCGACAAAAATCGAGCGATGCCAGGCACCACCCGATTTTTGTCGTTATCTATTCTATTGACCATAGCACCACGGAGGATTCCCGGTAAATTTGGTGGAGTTTTTGGACGATTGGTCCGCTTTTCCCCGGCATTTGATGACCTTCATACTCTAAGATTGGGACGATTTCTTGGATAGAGTTGGTAACGAAGATTTCGTCTGCTGTAAATACTTCTGTCGGCCGGAAGAATCCTTCTTCAACATCCATTTCCAAACCTTTAGCAGCCTGGATGATAAACTGCCGAGTGATTCCATTTAATATTCCTGTCTCAACGGCAGGAGTGTACAAGGTTTTTCCTTTTCTCCAGAAAATATTTGAAACGATTCCTTCTGCGATATGACCTTCCTCAGTTAAAAAGATGCCTTCCACATCCGGAGTGCTCCCAATCTCTCTTTTTGCCAAAATATTATTCATATAATGATGTGACTTTAAACGGGTAAGACCCTCTGGCGTATTTCGCTTTAGCTTTAACAAAACAGCTTTCTTCTCTGCCATTTCTCCCGCCTCTTGCAACGGTTTTGCAAAAATCAGCACATTTGGCTTTTGGTAGGGTTCGACCTGCAAACCAACTTCACCAACCCCGGCCGATACATTTAAACGGATATAGGCGTTCGTAAAACCATTAGCATCCAGTAAATGCTTAAGAGCATCTTTTACTTCTTCCCTTGTAAACCGTTTCTGAATATTTAATACTTCAAGCCCCATGTTAAGGCGTTCAAGATGATTATCCAATAAAAAGGGATGTCCATCATAAATCCGAAACGTTTCAAAAAGTCCCATCCCGTATAAATAGCCATGATCAAATGGCGAAATCACTGCAGCTTCTTTATTAACAATTTCTCCGTTAACATAAATAAACATAAGCTTAGACTCTTACCGCTTCCGTGACTTTCTCATAATGACGGACGAAATTTCGCAACAAATCCTTCCCAGCAGTCGTCATAATCGATTCCGGATGAAACTGAACTCCTTCAATAGAAAATTCCTTGTGTCGAATCGCCATGATTTCTCCTTCTAGAGTCCAGGCAGAAACCTCAAAGCAATCGGGTAAGCTTTCTTTTCGAACAATCAGCGAATGATAGCGAGTCGCAGGGAAAGGGTTAGGTAAGTCTGCAAAAATCGTATTTCCATCATGAAAAATCTCCGAAGTCTTCCCATGCATCAGACGCTCGGCTTGAACTACCTCCCCGCCAAATACTTGGGCAATCGACTGATGTCCAAGACAAACACCAAATATCGGAATCTTTCCTGCAAAGGTTTTAATTGCCTCAAGACTAATTCCGGCTTCATTCGGGCTGCATGGACCTGGAGATACCATTAAAAATTTCGGACTCAGCTTGGAAATTTCCTCATTCGTGGTTTCATCATTTCGTTTAACAATCAATTCTTCGCCTAATTCCCCTAAATATTGCACTAAATTAAAGGTAAAAGAATCGTAATTATCAATCATGAAGATCATCGCTGTTCCCCTTTTCCTTCTGCCATTTCTTTTGCGCCCCACAGCGCTGCCGCTTTTTTCAAGGACTCTTTGTACTCATGCTTAGGGTTGGAATCGATGACAATCCCTGCACCGGCTTGTACATGTGCCATTCTGTCTTTGACCAGCATGGTCCGAATCACAATATTTAATTCCATATCTCCACTGAAATCAATCCATCCAAGTGAACCTGTATAAATTCCCCGTTGGACGGGTTCAAGCTCTTCGATAATTTCCATCGTGCGGACTTTAGGTGCTCCGGTAATCGTTCCACCCGGAAAAGCTGCATCAATGACATCAATGCAATCTTTCCCATCAGCTAATTGTCCTTGAACATTTGAAACGATATGCATTACATGGGAGTATTTTTCAATCACCATAAATTCATTTACTTCAACTGTCCCGTACGCACATACCCGGCCAAGGTCATTTCGTTCCAAATCAACAAGCATGACATGCTCCGCCCGTTCTTTTTCATTCTCAATTAACTCGTTGGCAAGTTCTTGGTCTTCCACCTCATTTTTCCCTCTTGATCGGGTTCCGGCGATTGGCCGTGTGCTTACTTCACTGCCTTTCTTTTTTACCAAAAGTTCAGGAGACCCGCTTACTATTTGAAACTCAGATGTGTGGAAATAGCCCATGTATGGGGAAGGATTTAGCCCCCGCAATTGTTCATAGACTTTCATTGCTTCTACCTCAATCGGTTTTGATTGCCGAACCGACAGATTGACTTGGAATACATCACCCTGGGCGATGTATTGTTGAACTTTTTTTACAGCATCAATAAATTGCTGTTCATTCATTGATACTTCTAGTGAATCCTTAGGGGTATGGAACGTTTCAGGTAATTTAATAGGCGGAATTTTTTCAAGCCAGCGGTTTTCCCATGTAGCAGCTCTTTCTTCCACAGATTCCCCTGTTTCATGCAAAAATAATAACCATAACTCATTGGTAATATGATCAAACACAAACCATTCTTTAAAAACGAAAAAATAGATTTCCGGCAATTGGAGGTCATCTTTTGCCAGTCCGGGTAATTTTTCGATATAACGACCATAGTCATAGCTTATGTATCCGATTGCTCCGCCTTGGAAATCAGGTAATTCTGCTAGTTTTTCAACTTGATATTGCCCCATCCATTCCTTTAATAAATGAAGAGGATTTCCTTCTAAAATTTCTTTATGATGGCCATCGTCAATGGAAAGTTGATTGTTTTTCCCTGTAATAATCTTCTCGGGATTGAATCCGGCTATACTATAGCGGCCGCCCCTGCCGCTTTCGAGCAGGACATGATGGCTATAAATTTCTGAAATTTCACGATATTTTTTAAAAAATGCTTCTTTTGAAAAAGGAATTTTTTTGCTGTATAAATGAAGCTGAACCAAAGAATGTCACTCCTATACGATTAGTCTTTTTCATCATACATGATGGCGGAGTGGTTTTCATAGGATAATTTTAATTTTAGACAAAACAAAAAGACTGAGCCCGGGTAGCACAGTCTAATTCAATTATCAGTTTACATAATACGATTATAGAAATCTTCTTTAATCCAAATTTTTTAATTCTCGATACTTACCTTTGAAGTAAATAATTGGTTCTCCATCCCTCACCTTTATATCCTGTACCTCCCCAATAAACAATATATGATCCCCTGCCTCCACTTCATTAGATACAGTACAAACCACATTGGCCAAGGCGTTTTGAATCACAGGTAATTCACCAAAACGCTCAAATCGATAAGATTCCTCATCCTTTTTTTGACCGGCAAATCTCATTGATTCTTCCTGTTGTTCTACGGATAAAAAACTAACTGCAAATCTTTTCGCCTCTTGGAGGAATCCCAACATTTTAGCCCTTTTATCAATTGAGATAAGTAAAAGCTTTGGCTTCAAAGACACTGAAACAAAGGCATTGGCTGTCATTCCATGAGCACCACCCTCTACCTCAGTTGTAATAACGGTGATTCCCGTTGCAAAATTTCCCATGACATTTCGAAAAAAACGGTCATCCATCCAAACACCCTCCTGATATAAGCGTAATATTAATATATTATGGTTGATTTTTGAGTGTAATGACATTTCGCAAAGGTCTATGAAGTGGAAAGTAAAATACTCCAAGTGGAAAGTATTTTACTTAAACTGGAAAGTAATCCTTGGACCTCAAGCAAAAAAAAACGCCAGGCATAAAAGCCTAGCGTTACTAATAATTCTATTAATCTTTCTCCAATAACGCATTTCCGGCAATCCCCGGATGTGTCATTTCATATGGATCTAGAATCAAGTCAAGTTCTTCTTCTGTCAAAACATCATATTTTAAGCAAAGGTCACGTACAGATGCGCCAGTTAAAATCGCTTCTCTGGCAATTCGTGCAGCAGTCTCATAGCCAAGATGTGGATTGACTGCAGTGATAACGCCTACACTCTTTTCCACATACTCTTTTAATCTAGCTTCATTAGCGGTAATACCTTTTAAACAATGCTCTGTGAATACACCAAAAGCATTATTCATAATACTAATAGATTGAAGTAGATTGAATACAAGGACTGGTTCCATAACGTTCAATTCTAACTGCCCAGCCTCTGATGCCAAGCAAATCGTATGGTCATTTCCGATAACCTGGAAAGCAACCTGATTAATGACCTCAGCCATGACAGGGTTGACTTTTCCTGGCATAATGGAAGATCCTGGCTGACGTGCTGGTAAGGAAATCTCTCCCAATCCCGCACGCGGTCCTGAAGCCATTAAACGAAGGTCATTGGCGATTTTCGACATATTCATCATGCAAACCTTCAATGCTGCAGATACTTCTGTGTAAGCATCCGTATTTTGAGTTGCATCCACTAAATGTTCTGCACCGACTACAGGTAAACCGCTGATATCGGCAAGATGTTTTACAACAAACTCAATATATCTAGGATCCGCATTTAAGCCTGTCCCAACGGCGGTTGCCCCCATGTTTAATTCATATAAATGTTGACGGGATTGCTTAATCCGTTTAATATCACGATCAAGTACTCGTGCATACGCTTCAAATTCCTGGCCGAGGCGAATCGGAACAGCATCCTGAAGATGGGTCCGCCCCATTTTGATCACATGAGCAAACTCCCCGGCTTTTTCCATGAACACACCATGCATGATTTCCATGGTTCCAAGTAATTTTTCAAGAAGATTCAATACCGAAATATGAATCGCAGTTGGAAAAGAATCATTGGTTGATTGTGACATGTTCACATGTGAATTAGGACTGCAGTGATAATAATCTCCCTTTTCATGGCCTAGTATTTCAATTGCCCGGTTGGCAATGACTTCATTTACGTTCATGTTGATGGAAGTACCGGCACCGCCTTGAATTGGATCAACAATGATCTGGTCATGCCATTTCCCTTCAATCATTTCATCAGCGGCCTTCACAATCGCTTCACCAATTCCGGAATATAGTCGGTGAACATCCATGTTTGCCATCGCAGCAGCCTTTTTCACCATGGCCATTGCTTTAATCAATTCCTCATGAATTCGATACCCTGTAATTGGGAAGTTTTCAACCGCCCGGAGAGTCTGAACGCCATAATAGGCATCAACAGGAACTTCCTTTTCCCCTAAAAAATCTTTCTCCACCCGCATGTTTACATTATTGGTCAACATCATTATCGCCTCTTTGTTTTTAGTAAAAATCTACTACTCTTCTTTTTCGCCTTTGATGGATAAATCACCTGCTATCGGTGTCTCAAAAATGTCCTTGATTTCATTAATAGATGATTTTTGTCCAAGTGCCCACATGAGCTTCGGCACTATTGCCTCGGTATTCATATCGCCTGATAAAATGACTTCATGCTGGGCTACCTTTCGGCCGACTTCATATAATAGTAAATCTTCACCTTCTTCCAAGCATTGTGTCGTAATGACAACGGCAATCCCTGCTTCTGTTAGTTCTTTAATTTTCACAAGAAGGTTGCGCCCTTCAAACGGCAGGCCGCCGTTTCCAAAACTCTCAATAATTATACCTTTGTATAGTCTTTTTAGGCAATCAAACACTTCTGGTTTTGTCCCTGGGTATAATTTCATTAAAAAAACATCGGTGTTGATATTAGGATTCAATGCAAGTCCTGCGCCGGATGGTACAGGTTTCCACTGATATTTTACTTCTTTTTCAATTATATAGGCTAAGTACGGAGAATTCACACTTTCAAATGCATCATAACTCTTCGTGCGCATTTTTACTGCTCTTGTTCCAATGATGACTCGCCCATCAAAAACGATAAACACGCCGCCAATATCCTCTGTTGCAAATCTTAGGGCATCGGCCACATTTTTTTTCGCATCGGTCTTTTTAAAGCTAATCGGGACCTGGGATCCTGTTAAAACGACCGGCTTGCGAAGTCCCTGCAGCATGTAAGAAAGAGCGGCAGAAGTATAGGCTAGCGTATCCGTTCCATGTGTAATCACAAAGCCGTCGTAGTTTTCATATTGTTCGTATATAGCTTGAGCAATTTTAACCCAATGCTCCGGCTGCATATTTGTACTATCAATGTTCATAAGAATCTTACATTCGATGTTGATGTTACCGGCCGATTTTGGAAAAAAATGCAGTAATTCTTCGGCAGATAATCCGGGAACAAGTCCTTCATTCCCTTCCACAGAAGCAATCGTGCCACCTGTTGCCAATATTAAAATTTTCTTCAAAAAGTATCACCCCGAATAAGCAGGAAATTTTTGCATTCATTCGCGTTATGCGTATTATACTCTAAATTATAGAATTATTTTTATATAAATCAAGTATTATTATTCAATACGCGCACTTTTTTTCTATTCTAATCTAGGAACCTATGATATAATTTTTTCAAAATCTTTAGAGTGGAGTTTGAGACGAATGTTGGAACGATTATCGGAATTACGAAAAGAACGAAAATGGTCTCTTCAGGAAACGGCCGACCAGCTGGGGATTGCCAAAAGCACCTATGCCGGATATGAATCGGGCTATCGTTTACCATCTTTACATTCCCTGTCACAAATAGCCGATTTATTTCATACTTCGGTAGATTATTTATTGGGAAGAACGGAAGATTCCTTTTTGAAAAAATCTCAAATTGAAATAACGAAATTGATGGACACTCCGGAAAAAGTTTTATCCTTGGATGGTGTGCTGCTTTCAAAGGAGGAATTGGCGGAGTTTATTGCATTTGTGCGGGTGAAAAGAGGGTTAAAGTAATCCACCCATTTTATTACAAGGGTGGACTATTTTAGGCCTGAATACCAAAAAAATTTTTTGCAAGGACTTTGTATCTTTTGGGATCAATATCTTGCTTCTCTACTTTTCCATCGATCCATTCAGTCACAGAATTGTCAGTCAAGGTCACGCTTCCTTTGTCTGTCAGTTGGGTAATAAGTGGCTTTTTATTAAAAGAAGATTCGGGATGCTCGATAATGATTTTTTGTACGTTATTTAATTCTGAATGGTCGGTAATAGCTTTTGTGGTATCAAAAGCATAACCTATTTTCCAAACTGCATCTTTATATTTCAATTTCATATATAAAATATAATTTCCATGCTCCGTTTGAACTTTTTCGACACGAAATTTACCATTAGAAGAGGTTATTATTTCACCTGTTAAAGGAACAGGTTTTAAAGGTAAATTTGCGCCAAATCCGGTATCTACTAAATATTTCTCCCCATTGTGAGTGATAATATTCGCAACATGGGATCTTCCCGTCGTGCTCCAACGTTGATTTTTGTGGTCGTAGACGACACCATAAATTAATTTCGCGTCAAAGCCATTTTCCAGCAAAAATATATGGAGGATGCCATTAAGTTCGTAGCAAAGCCCGCCTTCGTTATTCCTGATGATTTTATTGATTAGGTTTTCTTTCGTGATCTCGTTGGTCCGGTTTGCGATAATACATAAGTTTTCAAACGGAATCGATTTCGCTGATTTTTCAAGAACGGTTGCTAGGTTATCAAATGTGATGGGTTCGTATTCCGGGAACCCAATTCGATTACGGAATTGAATATTTATATTAGTCATGAATTATTCCTCCGATATGAATTAAATCATCAATATCTCCCGGATATCCTCTTCTGTTAAAGAAGATAATTTCTCTTCACCTGTTTTAATGACGTCGTCAATCAGGTGTTTCTTTTTTTCCTGAAGCTCGTTCATTTTTTCCTCAATCGTCCCATGCGCGACCAGCTTAATCACCTGGACTGTATTCTTCTGTCCCATCCGGTAGGCGCGGTCGGCGGCCTGCTGTTCGACCGCAGGATTCCACCATAAATCATACAAAATCACCGTATCAGCCCCCGTTAAATTAAGACCTGTTCCCCCCGCTTTCAAAGAAATAAGGAATAAAGCCTTTTCGCCGCGATTAAAACGGTTGCACAATTCCACTCGTTCTGCTGCTGGGGTACTGCCGTCCAGATAAAAATAAGAAACTCCCTTACTTGTTAGCTCCTTGGCGATAATCGCAAGCATTTGCGTAAATTGCGAAAAAATCAGCATTCTTCTTCCAGTGCTCCGGCATTCTTCAATAATTTTTAGCAACTGCTCAAATTTTGCGGAGCCCCCGTTGTAGCCGTCAACAAACAATGCAGGGTGACAGCAAAGCTGGCGAAGACGGGTAATCCCGGCCAGAATTTTGATGCGATTTTTTTGAAAGGTATCTTTATCTAAATGTTTCAGCGTATCATGCTTAAGCTTGGCTAAATAGGCGGCATATAGCTTTTTCTGATCTGGGAGCAGGTCGGATGCGTGCATCGATTCGATTTTTCCAGGGAGTTCACCAAGTACATCCTCCTTTACCCGTCTTAGGATAAAGGGCCGAACCCGTTTCGCAACTTCTTCCCGCCGTAAGTCGTGGAAGGCCTTTCGATTTGGAAACAATTCTGGGAAAACCACGTGAAAAATCGACCATAGCTCATCAAGTGAATTCTCGATGGGTGTTCCAGTCAAAGCAAAACGATGGCCGGCCTGTAGCTTTTTTACCGCCTTCGCCGTTAGCGTAACAGGATTTTTAAAGGCTTGAGCTTCGTCTAAAAATAAGGTATGAAATGTAATTTTTTCATAACTAATACGATCCCGCATAAGTAATGGGTAGGAGGTAATCACGACATCGACCTTGTCAAGATTTTTCAAAAGATTCATTCGCTGTGCTTTGCTGCCATCAACGATTTCAGCCCGTATATCTGGAGTAAATTTTTTCAATTCATTCCACCAGTTATATGTTAAAGAAGAGGGCGAAACGATTAAAACGGTCTGTTTCGTTTTATGAATCTCAGGTAAAACCGATTGAATATACGCAATACTTTGCAGCGTCTTCCCTAGACCCATATCATCCGCTAGGATTCCGCCCAAACCATAATGAGCAAGTGTTTTTAACCATTGATAACCATGTTTTTGGTAATCACGAAGAATTCCAGTAAGTTTGGCCGGGATTTTAAACTGGATTCCTGCAGGATTTTGCAAGTCAGCTAACAGCTGCTTTAGCGACGAACCAATTTTTACAGAATTTTCAAAGGATTGAATCACAGCTAATCCTTGTGTAAGTGGAAGCTCAAATTCTGTGTGAATCTCTTTTGGTTTAACACCAATTCCCTGCAAAAATCGATTCATTTCGATAAATTCAGGGCTTTCCAATGAAAGGAAAGAACCATCGCGAAGACGGTAATATTTGCGCTTTTCCTCAAGCGAAGTTAGTAGATTACGAATCTCAGATTCAGGTATTCCCTTTAATTCAAAGCGGAACGACAGCCAATCGGTTCGTTCCCGTCGATCCACTCGAAAATGCGGCTGGGGATTTTCTTTAAATAATCGTGCTTTAACAGCCGTAGTAGCGTAGACCTGAACGAGTTTTTTAAAGTTTGGAACCACATGATAGAGGAAATGATACTCCAATTCTTCATTTTGTAAAAAATAACCGCTCTCTGTTTTTGTAAAGCCACTTTCTTCCATGATATTTAAAATATGCTCTTCCTGCTCCCCGTTTCCTAACAAGGACGGAATTCTTTCCTCAAGCGGATTAACCACTACATTTCCATAGTGAAACTCGAGGCCGGCAAGGAGACGATTTTTGATTCGGTCAAGATAAAGTTTTGCTTTTAATGAAGTCTGGTCCAATCGTTTGGATACCGCTTCACTGATTCGGACATGGCCAACTTTCTTCAGTCCAGGAATCACTTGCTCAAGATATAATTCCATTTGTTCTTCTTGGATCGAGATTTGCTGAGTACCGGTTGCATCCAACATTTTCTTCAGTTCAGTTAAACGTTCCAAATCTTCTTTTGCCGGCTTCCAAAACCGACCTTCAAGAAGAACGTAATCGTAAATGATGGTGATTTTTTCTAAACCTTTAATGCTTAGTTGAAAATCTTCATTAGGCCCTGAATCAAAAAGGAAATAAAGCGGGATGGTTCCATTTGAAAACTGAAGATGGGTAAAAATTTTCCCCTTATGTTCCAATTTGACCGTTGGTGCTTTTAAAAGAAGGGGAAAAATCCGATCCCAATCATAGGCATCAATATAAGTAAATTCATCACTGTAAAACACCCTATCACTGATGCGAATTAATTCCTGAAGAACTTTATCTGTTTCTCTTTGAAAATAATGGAATTGCGGATTGTAATTTTGATAAGCTTCCCTACGCTCAACTTTGGCTAAAAAATCTCCAAGATTTAGAAATTGGGAATCGCTTCGAATGGCAATACCCATCTTAAATTCATCTTTGGCAATGGGAATGGGTTTGCAAAAAAATTCAACTGCAAATAATTGTCTGCCTTCAATATGATGTTCACCTGTACTTGGCCGGATGGGCCGCTCCTGAAATAATCCCAAGATTCCCTTTGTTAACTCGAAATCTTTGGGTGCCTGTTTTGCTAAGATCTCGACCAATACTGCTGCAACATGGTGGCATGACTTTTGATAAGAAGCCAACTTTGGACATGTACAGGCTGATTCGATTTGCCCTTGTTTATTCGTAACGGTTACGACAAAATCGCTCGTCCCGAGAACCGTGGCATGAAAGATTTCTTGATCAGGAGAATAATCCGACAAAACCACTTTTTTGCGCCTCGACAATTCTTCGCCTTTTTTATAGGAATGCTCTCCACATAATTGTTTGATCATCTTTTGACTTAAGGTTACATTCATTGCTGATTTCCTTCCTAAACAGTGGATGCCGTTTTCTTCTCCTATAGTGTAACCTTTGACGGTTGAAAAATCACGAAACAAAGGGCAACGGCAAGTAAATCGTAAACGCTCAAAATTTTATACATACAAATTGTAAAGGAAACAGCTCTTCCATCCAATCCAATGTCATGGTGAAAATAAACATTTCCTCCCTAATTCGCCATTATAAAATTTCCTTGTAAAATCCACCCAAGTTTTTACCAATAATTTTTATCTCTTAAGTTTCCTGCCTAAGGGAAGATTATTGGTTGAAGGATATCATATGGAGGTTGATTTATGTCCTATAAAAAAACGCTAATGACCTGTTTGCTTTCGATCCTTCTTTTGTCCAATGTCCCGTTTGCTAGCGCTACCCCTCCTGAAAATGAACTGAACCAATATTTGTCGGACATTGGCTGGACGAAGCAGGATTTAATCAAATATCTGAATTATTACGAAATCCCATTGAGTGATTTCAATTCGGTTGAGGAATTAAAAAGTATTCTGGGAACGCCGATTAATCCAAAAAATTTACGGGATTTACTAACAAAATACAACTTGACACAAAGTGGGCTAAACGCCTTATTGGCTGAATATGGTGATTCCTTAAACAAATATAAATTCATCGAGGATTTGGATACCACGGTAGGCTTTTATAAGGGTCATGATGATTATATGGCCGGTATTAAGGATGAGTTGAAAAAAATAGGAGTTACTGAGCAGGAACTTAAACATTTCTTTACCTACTTGTCTCAAATTGAAGAAAAGAACAAAAATCAACTCGATCAAATAGATTCACTCGATTATCGAATCGAAAAATTTCTGGAAACAGCGGATCCAACAGCTTTGACTAACGAACAAGTTAACGAGCTATCCCAAATCTTGACGACAGCCTTTGACCTATATGAGATTCAAGTTAAGTTTAAAGTAAATAATAAAGAAATTCCCTTAAAAGATCTTTTGAATATGAATGTGCCATCCGGCAACCTTTATACTGCCATCTACAGCAAAAAAGGTGAACTATTACTTGATTTCACCCTTCCGGCAGAATTTTTCAAAGGGGTAGTGGCTGGATGGGAAGAGCTGATCCATATAGGAGAACTCTCCAACGAGTTAGTCGATTATTTACATCAACAAAAATATAATAATGCAAGACGATATAAATAATTTATTAAGCTGCCCCAATATTTGAGGCAGCTTTTTACCTTCCTCCCATCCATTTTGGTGCCCACCAATTGATTGGTCCGAGCAATTTCATAAGTGCAGGAACTACAATGATTCGAATCAATGTTGCATCAATAAAAATTGCGCAAAACAAGCCGACACCTAGGGCCTTGGTAATTTCAAGGTTGGTAAAAATAAACGACCCGACAACGACCATTAAAATCAATGCCGCACTGCTGATAAGGCCTCCTGTTTTTTGCAGTCCAACCGCTGTACTCCGATTATTATCCCCTGTTTGATCATATTCTTCCTTGATTCTTGAAATGAGAAAAACCTCATAATCCATTGATATTCCAAAAACAATACAAAAAATTGTTACTGGCATGATGATGCTGACATAGCCAGTCGAGGTAATACGTAAATATTCAGCAAACCAGCCATACTGAAAAATAATTACGACAATTCCGAGACTGGCCCCGAGACTAAGAATATTCATCAGTACTGCTTTCAGAAGAATTAAGACCGATTTAAAAGCAAAAAGCAAAATAAGATATGTAACCGTGATAATAAATCCCATTAAATAAGGGAAACCGGTAAAAATCCGGTCAAGCATGTCAACCCGTAATGCAGTTTGCCCAGTCACATAACGCTCTGCCTTCTCCAACTTTACCTTCCGGATTTTTTTGACCAGATTAGCAGCATTTGCTGTTCCCGGATCAGACTTCGGAACCACTTTCAAGAGAGTGTAGTTCCCTTTCACTAGCTTTTCTTTTTCCATCTGTTCCTTGTAAGCCGCTAAACTTAAAAGGATTGCTGTTTCTTTTGGGGAATGATTCCCTAGTACATCAATAAAGCTGCTAACGTCCATGACTCCTGAAATTCGGCGAAATTTGTTTTCATAGGACTGAATCGTTCCAATCGTCCCTTCATCCTTAATCCTGTCATTCGTTTTTAAAATAATGAAAATCGGGCTCGATCTACGTTTGTCAAAGTTACTCTTAAGGATATCTGACCCCATTCGTGATTCAAAGGAGGGTGGAAGGACATCTGCCGTTGGAACGCCGATCCTCATCCTTGTAATTGGAAGCATAAGAGAAAGCAATAATATACTGATAATGATAGCCAGAAGTGCCGGCCTTTTCATCACAGCTTTGGCGATTCCTTCCCATATCGTTGAACTTTCCAATTTTTTTTGCGTTCGTGGAAATACTCGCAGTGAATTAATGTGAGGTCCGAAAATACCGAGCAGTGCCGGTAAAAGCGTACAGGAAAGAATCACGGCCGAGAAGACAACCAGCACACCCCCAAGGCAAAGCGAATAAATAATGGGTAATTTAATAAATAACATCCCAAACATTCCTATTAGTACCGTAAACCCTGAAAAAAACACAGATTTACCCGCTGTATTCGCAGCCATCGCAACAGCATCCGGTACATTGCTTCCCCGTCTAAGTTCTTCCCGGAAGCGGCTTACAAGAAAAAGCGCATAATCGACGCCAATCGCAAGACCGAGCATCATGACAATATTCGGCAAAAAATTGGAGAGAGAGTAGGATGCGGATATATAATAGATCAGTCCGAGTGACAATGAAACACTCATGATCCCGATCACAAGCGGAATCAGTGCAGCCCATACTGTTCCAAAAATAAACAGCAGGACCATTAATGCCACCGGCAGGCCAATCATTTCGGAATGGTGCATGTCCTGTTTCGTTGCCCGCTGGATATCGTAAAGCGTTGCCGTATCCCCGTCGATATACGTTTCCATCCCTGACGGCTTACCGATCAGACTTTTGATCTCCGGAAAATGGTTAAGGGCATTTGAACTTTTTAGTTTTAATTCTACAATCACGGATTGAACGCCTTTCCCATGTGTGAATCGAGCTGTTTGGTTGAAATAAATCCTTTCAACATAGTCTTTCTTTTTTAATGGAAGTAAAGATTGCAAAATGGCATTTTTTTGTTTTTCACTGGTTAAATTCAAGTTCTTGCTTGTATATGCTATTTGAATCGAAGATGGCGCTGTTCCCAACTTCTTTTGCATAAGGGAGAAACCACGGTCTGACTCGCTTCCTCTTGGTGTTAACCCGCTGTCCTTTAACCGTTCAGGAAGCTTTTGGGCAAAGGCTGCAGAAACTATAAACAATAAAATCCAAAAGGCCGCAACGAACCAGCGGAATTGGTACATTTTCATACCCCAATACCAAAACCATCCCTTTTTCTCTGACTCTTTCATATGTGCCCCTTTTCTATGCTGTGATTATAAAAATAGGATGACACAATGCGGAGACTTTTATGAATGTTGCGGTCTTTTCCAAAGAATTTTTAAAAGGGTTTTACCAATGATATTCCCCTGCTTTATGCTTATCAGATTTATAAAAATAGGCAGGATGATAGCTTTGCACAAATTGCCCTGTATTTAAATTAATAAATCCTGACCCATATGTCGGATCCTCTACCTGCCACTTTCCATTTAGTTTAATTTCATTCCAGGCGTGATTTTCCCCGTACACTACCTTGGCTTCAATCCCTGCTGCTCGGTGAAGCGCGGCGTTTAAATCCGCATACCCTGAACATAAGACAACACGAGATTTATAGGTTTGCAGGGCAGAATAAATCGGCGGGTTTGTTGCATTCACCAATGGTGCATTATAGGCAATATGGGTGGCAACCCACTTGTAAATTGCCTTTGATTTTTCAGTATTCGTATGTTTTCCGGCTGTTATATTTGCAGTAAGGGCCCTTAGTGCCGGGTCATTACTTTGTACCATGAAACTTGGCTGTAAGTATGGATTACCATCAGTTAAATGATATTGGGCATAGCCTAACACTTTATTGGGATCGTTTTTTTTGCCATTATAATATTCATCAAGATTCACTACTACATCTCCAACGTTATAAGTAAGAGGAAATTCATACTTAAAATGTTGATTATTTGAAAACGGTACCTTTACCGTCGTTTTCTTATTCGATCTCGGTTCATCAATATATAGTATAACGCCATCCGCCTTGTAATACTGGCCATACGGAGTCGCTTTTCCTGTTACGACTAATTTTCCATTTTTTATGTTCACCCAATAGGTTTGAATTTTTGTGGGTGAATATTTTTTGTCATATGTGGTTGGAATCGATGAAACATTCTTCGTCTGTTTACTTACATTTGCAATCTTCTGTTCCACCTTCTTTTCCACATGAGCCACCTGCGAACTAGAAAAATATCCCTTAATTTGTTCCACTGAAGGAAGCTCCCCGTGTTTAGACAAATAAAACAAAGAACCAACCACCAAAACTAAAGCCAAAAATCTCCTCATCCGCAACACCTCCACCAACTTTACAAAAACTATACACGGTAAAGATGAAAAATTCATTAAAATTGCCTTTCGACAAAATCCGATTAGTAGATAGCACCACACAGATTTTGTCGGATTTACTTTTTCAATTATTCGAAATTATTTAAAGGAAAACGGGAATTGGCGGAGAATTGTAATATGATGACGCTTCCATTCTGTAAAGGAATTTGGTTTTTACATTTTGTTTACACATATTTCCTTATCTAATAGCGTAGATGTAATAAACACCATTTGACAAAGGAGGCTTATTGATATGGATGGAATTGAAATTTTTGCCTGGGTGCTTATCGCTATTTTGGGGGTTGTGTTTGTTGTTTCTTTAGTAAAAATTGCAAAGAATCCTAGAAAGGAATCCTCCCGCAAACAGTCTAAGGATACAGAAAAACTTAATCATTAACAATCTCCATTCCCATAAAAAATCCATCCTGTAGTGTTTCATCAGGATGGTTCCAATTTTCCCCTTTTAAAACGATTCAGTTTTTTCATCGCCCCTTTAACCTCTACTTATCCTTCCTCATGCATCATTTCTCCCTCCAAGTAGTTTTATACAATGCCATCATGTAAAATAGAGCCATGAATAACCAGATTGCTTTGCCCTATAGATAAAACCATTTGGAAAGGATTTTTACGATGAAAAAAACTGAATTATCTGCTTTAATCTCAGATCTCGGGCTGGAGCCCCATCCGGAAGGCGGTTATTATAAAAGAACATTTGAATCGAAAGAATTGTTTATTGATCAGGAGAGATTTGACGGCGATAGAAAGCTGTTTACCAGTATTTATTTCCTGTTAACGTCAGAGGATGTTTCCCATTTTCACCGGCTTAAATCCGATGAATTATGGTATTTCCATGGAGGTAGTGCGTTAACCGTACACGTCATTCATGAAAATGGGGAGTATGAAGAAATGAAAATTGGTATGAATATCGCAAATGGCGAGGCACCTCAAGCATTGGTTCCGAAAAATTCGATTTTCGGCTCCTCTGTTATGGAAAAGGATACATACTCCCTTGTCGGGTGCATGGTGTCCCCCGGCTTTGATTTTCAAGACTTTGAACTGTTTACTCAAGTAGAGCTTTTAGAAAAATACCCTCAACATGTAGAAATAATAAAAAAATTAGCATATGAAGAAATCCCAAAGTAAAGACAGGGGAGAATTATTAACAGCGTTCCCTGGTTTCTTCAAATAAAATTTGTATGAAATGAACACTAATTTCTTACACTAAATTTGATGTAAAAACTTGACGAGTGGGAGGTAAAATTAATGAGTGAAAAAGGCACAAGTTATCCAAATGTAAGCTTAGGTGGAAAACGGTCCGTACCAAAAGGAAAACAAGATCCCGGAAAAATTCGTTATGAATTAAAAGAGAAAAACCATCGCGAAAAATAAGAATCGTTAAGAAAGGGGCAATTATAATGAATCAACAGGATTCGAGATATGAAACAGCCGACCTTGAGCCATCTCAGGTTGAAAAAATAAAGTCTTTTGAACACGAATTAAATCAAAATGGACACGATGATCTCGTGGTAATTGCTTATCAGAAAAAGCAATCGTAGTCTTATTTATAAAGCCCGCATAGGATATAAAATCCTCAATGCGGGCTTTTTATCTGTCTTATTTTCTTGTAAGAATTGACGCTTTGCTGAAATATTTGTTAACTAAGCAGACATTTCCATAGGGTGTCAACCCCTATTTTCACTATAATATATGGAAGCTTTTCAAAAATCTATTAATCTTTGCGTATTCCCCCATACATTCTAAATATCCTTAGTTTAATAGATTTCTGAGTTACTTTTACTATGAAAAATTATTATTGTACGTTACCGCTGTAAAATCGTTCCTGAAATATGACAAAAATCCCATGTTAAGATGTAGTTGCTTTGATGAGCAATTTTTTCATAACAGGAGGATTAAAAATGTTAATGAGCAAAGCACTATTAAGTTTAGCTGCCGCATCAACATTATTCGGAGCGGCTCCACATCAAAATCCACAAACATCAACCAATGAAGCGAACATCCAGAAAAAGGTATATGTATATCAAGATACAAATCTAAATGAGATTAATAAATTCATAGAAGATTATTTTAATAAAATGGGTATGGACAGAAACATAACAGTTACAAGACAGCCAGCGCAAACACCAGCAAAACATGTTACACAAACAAAGCAGCCTGCTGTGGCCGCAAAACCTGTTCAACAAGTAGCTCCTACCCCTGTGCAGCCTAAAACAACCCAAACATCCGGCACACTAAGCGCTTACGAGCAAAAAGTGGTGGATTTGACGAACCAGGAACGGGCTAAATATGGCTTACCTGCTCTTAAAGTCGATTTGACTTTGAGTAAAATGGCGCATGAAAAATCACGCGATATGTCTGCTAATGGCTACTTTAGCCACACAAGCCCTACCTACGGGTCACCATTTGATATGATGAAAAAATATGGAATTACCTATAACTATGCCGGTGAAAACATTGCGATGGGACAGAAAACACCTGAGGAAGTAGTCAAGGCATGGATGAATAGTGAAGGACACCGTAAGAACATATTAAACCCTAACTATAACTATATTGGTGTTGGTTATGTTGCAGATGGAAGTTATTGGACTCAGGAGTTTGTTGGTAAATAAAATATTTTCTGAAAGTAATCCTCAAGTCTATGGTGGACTTGGGGGTTTTTCTTTATTTTTTAGGATAAAATGGTCATTTTTTATTTAAGAGATTCATACATAAGAGTGAGTTTTGAATATTGGGGAGGTCACTGTAATGATTCAACAATTGGTAAAATTGCAAACAAAAGTAGGTCTGTATCCGCCCTATATTTCTCAATTGGTCCAGGAAGCATCACGTTTTCATTCGGATATTTTTATGACTCATAATGGACGTAGAGTCAATGTGAAATCGATTATGGGGGTGTTATCGCTCGCTGTTTCCAAAGAAGCTGAATTAACCTTTGAAGCGAGTGGTGATGATGAGGAGGAAGCACTGTATCAGATGATCAGGACGGTGGAATCGTTTCAATAATGAAAGTGGTAGTTTTTTTGTGATTCAGAGTGTTTTCGAGAAAACTAAATAGAATTTTTTTTATCACTATTGAGGGACAGGTCACTTTTTTTATGAGTGAGTTTTGTCCCTCCAGCATCAGTGGAAGGACATGTTGCAATGGTTTTTGGATGTGCTCCCCCCTCTAACCTGAACAAAAAAGAAATTACCCTATTCCGAATGAAGAATAGGGCAACCACTTGTCCTATAACCCGCCACAGGATGGGTTTGAGCGTTCTGTCTCTGCTGATGTTTCCTTTTTCGATACTGATTCCAATCCATAACCAGTCGAACTAATCACAAGTTCTTCATCATTCGTCTTTTTATTCAAAGTTAAATCCTGATTTGTTTGATTTTTTTCCAAAAAAGTCACCTCCCAATGCAAAACTATTTTTTGCTAGGGAGGTCTTTAATATACAACTCATCAAAGCAGCTTCATCGTTGTCCTGTAAAGAACCTCACAACCTAACGCGACATCTTCAAAAGAGCTCCACTCCTCCGGATGATGGCTGATACCGCCACGACTCCTTACAAAGATCATTCCTATTTCCGTAATGCTGCCCATCACCATCGCATCATGAGCTGCCCCGCTCGGCAATTCGTAAATCGGATACCCCAAATCAACAAATGCCTCTCGAATGGCTTCTACCACCACAGGTGAACTCATAACCGAAGGAAGCGATTGAAACGGTCTGATTTCACAACTAACGCCACGATGCTCAGAAATTTCCCGAATGACTTCATAAATTTTTTGTACAGTAAGTTCACGGCGTTCATCGCAAATATCCCGGACATCCAATGTAAAATCAACCTGTCCGGGGATCACGTTTCCACTCCCCGGCTGAACGGCTAATTTTCCAACGGTCGCAACACTTCCGCCGCTTTGACGAGCAATTTTTTCAATCGCGAGCAAACATTCACCTACTGCTGATAAAGCATCTTTCCGTTCTGACATCCCAATTGTTCCAGCATGTCCTGCTTCGCCTTTTATGGTCACTTCAGCCCAGTGTCCGCCTGAAATTCCGCTAACCATCCCTACCGCTAAATTTTGACTTTCCAATACCTTCCCTTGTTCAATATGTATCTCGATATAGGCTTTTAGCTCATCTTTTCCTAGCTGAGCCCTCTTTATTTGTTCAGGATTAATTCGGCTAAAATAGCCTCCCTCCATACTAGCACGTTTCATTGCGTCCGTGTAAGATATTCCCTCTTGGTCAACCGCTAACGCTAAATCCTCTCGTAATTGATTAGCACTAAAAGCACCAGACAATGCCGTACTGCCAACAAAAGCATAATCAAAACGGGCTCCTTCTTCATCGGTAAACGCTACAACCCTCAGAGTTCGTTCCGGTTGAAGTCCTATTTCCTTTATCGAACGAAGAACTTCCACTCCCATTAACACTCCCATTGCACCGTCAAAACAGCCGCCTGAACGAACCGTATCAATATGGGAACCAATAAGAATGGCAGGCAAATCAGAGTTTTTTCCATGAATTTGCCCAAAAATATTCCCTGCTTCATCCATATAGGGATCTAAATCAGCGTCTGCTAACATTTGCAGTAAATGTTTCCTGGCTTTTATATCTTCTGTATCAAATGAAGTCTTTGTAACCCCGCCGTCGGCACCACGGCCAAATTTTCCGAGCGTCATTAAATCATCCCAAAGACGGTCGGCCTGAATCGTTCGTTCGCTTTCTATTTTCATAAACTGCCATTCCTTTCATTACTTTAGTAAAAATTAACCTAATACAAAGGAGGAAAAAACACAATGTACCCTTACAATATTTTTGAAAAATAAAAAAGCAGGCCTTCTTTACTTTGGTCCGCTTCTTCATTTAGAAATCAATTCCCTTATTATTTTCGCCTAAGGGGTTGTTGAATAAAAAACTCTTTGAGCTCTTTCTTCGTTTGAAGCTTTTCAGTTAATTCCATAAACCATTCATAATCCCTAGTTGCTAATGATAAATCAATTAGGAATAAAAATTCATCCTCACTGGAAGGTGAAACAATCGGGAGTATCTCAGCTGTTTTCATTAATAGCCAGGTCTCTTTCCCGATGATTTTTTCATTATCACTGTTATTTACATAAACCTTCATGACATCCTGTAACTGGTTGACGCGCACAACATAACCGCGAACCAGTTCACCGTCGCGTGACGTTCCCTTTACCCAATCCCCTTTTTTAAATGCGTAAAGCGCCACATTCATCACCTCGAAGTTTATTAGTTAGAAATCTTACTAATAAACTATGCAAGATGATAAAAAGAGTATAGGTTAAAAAACACATCCATACTCCAGTACAGAATGTTATCCTTGATGATTTTCTAATAACCGTAACACAGATTGCACCATTAATTTGACCCCGATCCGAATGGCTTCTTCATCAACCATAAATTTCGGATGATGCCAGCCATAATGAATGCCTTTTTCCTCATTTCCGGAACCAAGCCAAACATAGCAGCCAGGTACTTCTTTTTGATAAAAAGAAAAATCCTCGCCGCCCATCGTAGGCTCAGCCGTAACCGTATTTTCACTGCCTACAACCACAGCCGCAGCTGTCCGAACAATCTCTGCTACACTGGTATTATTATAAACGGCAGGAATCAGGAATTGATAATCAATCTCCACTTCACCACCAAGAGCTGCAGCGGTATTCTGAACGGTCTTCGTGAATACTTTGTAGATTTTCTTCCTTACTTCTTCATTGGACGTCCTAACGGTTCCTTTAAGGATGGCCTTATCGGGAATGACATTGTTCGTTGAACCTGCTTGGAACGAACCAATCGTAACCACTGCTGATTCTTTTGCAGAGATTGTTCGGCTAACAATCGTTTGCAACTGGCTGACAACCGCACTTCCAATCACAATCGGATCAATTGTATTTTCAGGCAGGGCAGCATGTCCACCTTTTCCTTTGATGGTAATCGTAAAATCATCGACACTTGCCATCAAAAACCCTTCTTTCACCCCGATTTTTCCAACCGGAAGTTCAGGAACATTATGAAGTCCGATAATTGATTTTACTCCATTTAATAAACCTTGCTGAATCATTGACTCTGCACCACCTTCTGATTCCTCAGCTGGCTGGAATAAAATCCGTACAGTTCCAGAAATAGCATCGCTGATTTCTTGTAAAATAATGGCTGTACCTAGGGCAATCGTCGTGTGTACGTCGTGGCCGCACATATGGCTAACACCATCAATAATCGAACGAAACGGAACGTCTGCCTCTTCAAAAATTGGCAGGGCATCAATGTCGGCACGAATGGCAACAATTGGTCCCTCTTTCTTTCCTTCAATCGACGCTGCAGTCCCTGTTGGCAAATTTAGTGGAATTTGTTGTATTCCGAATTCCTTTAACCAGTCATTGATTTGTTTGGTTGTGTTAAATTCCCGGTTTCTTAACTCCGGATACATGTGAAGATGCCTTCTCATCTCCACTAATCTAGCAAACAATTGATCAATTTTTTCATTAATAAATGAAGTTAGTTCTATACTTGAGGCTTGTTTCATGGTGATCTCTCCCTACTTGATATGCCCTAAAAACTCCTTCGTCCGTTCATGCTGCGGATTACCAAATAATTGTTCCGGTTTTCCTTGTTCAATAATATAGCCACCATCCATAAAAATTACCGCTATTTCGATCGTAACCAATGCCCCTTGAAATAAATTGGGGAGATAGGTAATTGCAAATGATAAAAATCACTCATGCTATTCTCTCTCTGAAAAAGAATACGGATAAATCGTTCAACTGATTTATCCGTACCACTTCTATTCTTTTGATTTATCTTTACCAAACCATTTTTTACTAATTTTTCCGTAAGTTCCATTCTCCTTGACATTTTGAACGGCTTTTTGCAATGCAGCTTCAAGTTTGTCATCGTTTTTGCGAACGGCGACACCCACCGGCAAGCTTTGGAATGTGCTTCCTACCACATCAATGATGTATTCCTCCATATCTCCCTAATTCTTTATTTCTTTAGCAAAGTAAAGTATTTTTATGTACTAAATTGTAATTTTATACAAGAATAAATGCAATATGTTTCGTTAAAGTTCAATAGTTAAAACTATTATGATAGTTTTGAATTATTTTTCTATTAAAACCATTTCCAAAGGATACTCTCTTTCTCTACTATCTCGATCAGCTACATTAATTTCTCCACATGTTCAGAAAATAGTGCAATGCCTTGTCAGATTCCCCCGCTCTAATTTGGTACTAATAGAACAGTCCCAATCATATTCTTGTAGAAGAAAACAAAGAGGGAGTGTAAAGTAAGTTGATAAAAGTTAAGGTTAATTTACGGCCCATTATAAGTAAGATAAATTTACCCACTGTTTTGAAAACAACTATCCTTCCGGGTGACTCAATTGAAAGACTATTTATTGCAACCCAGGTAGGAGAGATCTTTTACATAGGAAATGGTGATATAAGGACTTTTTTAGATATTCGCTCGCGAATCCTAAAACTAGGTGCTTCAGAATCAGGTGTTTCTGGAAGAGGATATGATGAACGGGGATTGCTCGGGCTGGCGTTTCATCCTGAATTTTATTATAACGGTCTGTTTTATCTTCATTATTCAGTAGTTGGAACACAAGGTCCAGGTGCTCTTACTGAACATTTTAGGCCTAACCCATGTGATCCCAAGACCTTACACATGAGGTGGGAAAATAGAGAAACTCAATATGATCATATTAATACAGTGGAAGAATGGATTTTACAATCGAATGGCCAGCCTCAAAAACGACGGACATTACTTAACGTAAGAAGACCATTTTTTAATCATAATGGTGTTAATAGCTTAAATTTTTCACCTGAAACAGGAAAACTTGTTTTAACAACTGGAGATGGCGGATCAGGCTATGATCCATTTAATTTAAGTCAGGATAATATGGAAATAGCAGGTAAAATCATTGAAATTGACGTAGGTAAGAATACATTTATCGATCATCCACCCGTAGTCACACGTTTTAATGAACTTCCCGTACCTATTCAGGAAACGCTTACGGTCATGGCCAAAGGGGTCCGAAATATACCAGGCATTTCATTTCAAAGGTTTTATAATCAGTATATCAAATATGTGGGAATTGTCGGACAGGATCTGGCAGAGTCCATATTTTCATTCGTTCAATATAGGCCAATACCGGTTACTCAGCTAGTTCAAGCCTCTTTAAGAAACACCGAACCTGACCATGAAGGATTGATTAACTTTGGCTGGCGGGGTTGGGAAGGTGCTTTTCCTACTATGATTATAAGGGGATGCTCTGAAAATCCGGCTTTAAAAGAGAACACAATTGCTTATTACAATGAAGCTGTAAACACTTCGGTGGCGCGGCTACCGCCTCTCACTAGTTATTTTCATAAAGATCCCCGCCCCGATAAGTTTGAAGGAACTTCACTTACAGGAGTTCAAGCCTATATGGGGAATGGAATCCCCGATTTAACGGGAAACGTGGTGTTTACAGATCTTGCTCGAAATAAAGAATCTGAGTCTCCGGTAAGAGGTGCCTTAGCTTATACCAGGGTAAGAACAGATGGTAAGCTAAATGATTTTAGTGTGATTAAAACCGATTATGATTTTGGGTCTCAATCTGCTTATTATGTTAGTTTGGGAACGAATCTGAAGCAAACCAGACTATATTTAGGGGTTCATGGATCGATGAAAGTGACTGATTTTAACCAAGGTGCTGTTTTTGAAATTATTCCATGATTCACAACTTTAAAATTCTACTTAATTGAAGCAACTTACCGATGCCTATTAAAAAAGCAAGGCCCGATTGGACCCTGCTTGTTATTTGACTATTACTTTTCCAACCATTCCTTCCTGGAAATGGTACCGACATATCAGTTCATATGTATCGGGCTTTTCCGGTTTCACGGTAATGGTTTTTTCTTTTCCCGGTTGGACTTCGGCGTCAATTCTGAGCTTTTCCACTGTGAAGGTGTGCTCTTTCCTTCCTTTGTTTTTCAATATCAACGTTGTCGTTCTTCCATTGGGAATAGAGATGACTTTCGGATTAAAGTAATCATCGTTCAACTCGACTTCAATCGCATTCACCGTCTCCATAGGCTGTGTTTCGACGCCGGATTCGGCAAATGCGGCGAGTGAGCCTGGAGTTGTCACAACCACAATCATCGCAAGCAAAACGACCAATCCTGTTAACCACTTATTCATAGACATTCGCAATCCCTCCTTTCCTAATAACTATTTTTTTCCAATTCATATCATTTTATCACAATAAATTGGGTTCCAACGTCCTTTCAAAATAGAACTTTTTTATCTTAAAAAATGACAAGGAAAAAAGATCGACTCTAATGACGATCATTTGGAATCAATTCGAAATAAGAAATAAGATGATAAAATGTTCCCCTTGTTCCAAAAAAAGTCGCCTTGAACAGACGACTTTAACTAAAAATGTGGTTATGAACTTTATGAAGGCCATTTCAGCCGCAATTTTAACATGCTTTATCCTTTTCTATTCATTTGACTTATCTTTTCCGAACCACTTGATACTGATTTTGGCGAAAGTTCCGTTATCCTTCAGAGTTTGAATCGCTTTTGCTAGTTCTTTCTCCAATTTAGCATCCCCTTTACGAACGGCTATTCCAGTTGGTAATTGCCCAAAGGATTCTTCTAACACATCAAATGCATCAGGTTTGGCTTTTTTGTAGTAGGCGCCAACGGCTTCAGGTAAAATACCATCCCACGCCGTTGGTTTAAATTCTGCTTTTACACCACGTTCTTTAGCAATCGCATTCCCAAAGTCTACATCAAAACCTACTAACTCATTTTTATCGTTACGATATTCCATTGGAGGAAAAGTGTCATCCATTGCCATGGTGATAACCCCTCGTTTTTTAATCGAAGCAAATGTATCTCCGCTATTAGTCTTTGATGTATTTTCGTGTGTAGAATTATCTGGTAGTTTTAGCTGTGAGCCGCATGCGGTTGCCATTAATGCTACTGCTATGATGATATAAATCTGGATGACCTTCTTTATGATGTTATTCCTACATATCTCCCTTTAATTCTTATCTATTTAGCAAGGTAAAGTGTTTTTATGTACTTAATTGTAATTTTATACAACTAAAACGCAATGCATTTTATTGAAGTTAGATTATTTAAACTATTTTGATAGTTTCGAATTATAATTTTATTATGATGTCGAGTATGTAAAATCAACAGCCATTAGAAGCAAAAACAAAGATACTCCCGATTAAAATCGAGAGTCCCCTTGATAAATCTTCTTCATTTTTAATTTCTCAAATTCTAGCCTATGCTGATATTATGGAGATGGGAGAAGGAAATGTAAACAATTTCTTCATTATGAATCAATGAAATCATATCATTATTTACATCATATAAAACTCCTTCTAAGTTTACTTGACTATCACGGTTTAATTTGACCCAATTGAGTTTTTGGCTTTCTAACAGATTTAGTAAATTATTAGCTTTTTTATACTCAAAACCTTCAGGGAATAAAATATTGAATTCCTTGGTATTCTCCGTCACGCTTTGTATGTGTTGGGTAATATAGAAAACAACTCCATCTTCTTCTGTCTGTACGACAAGATAATCATCAAAAACATCTAATAACCTACCAACCCCATATTCTTGACACCCCTGATCAATTTTGATCATTTTACCTAAAAAAGAGCTCATTGTGTCTTGAAACATCAATAATTTTCCCCTCTCCATAAAACAAGCATTCTTTTCTTTTATTTATATGAAGCATGCAGATGGGTTGTACTAATAAAAATGCCTCTTTTGTGGGGAGAAGAAAAAGACCAAATCATATACGATTTGGTCTTTTTCTTGCTATGGTAATTAGAAATGTACTCTTTAATAATACGTACTTTCTGCAAACCCGCACTTCTGACATTTCCTCATAACGGGTGTTTCTAAAAAGACATGCTTACATTGAAGTTGAATCGATTGGATTTTTTCATTAAGATGAAAAATCTTTTGCTGCAATGCAGATAATTCCTCTAATAGTCTTCTAATCTCTGTAGAATTATCGATAGATTCGTGACCCATCATGGACAAATTCCTCCGCTTTTTGTTTCATGCCGTTATCGATAACAGCTTCATCCTTTGCCATCCCCCTAATGTCATGCGAAATCCTCATCGAACAAAACTTTGGTCCACACATCGAACAAAAATGTGCGGTTTTCGCTCCTTCAGCCGGAAGGGTTTCATCGTGAAATTCCCGTGCACGCTCAGGATCCAAAGATAAATTGAATTGGTCTTCCCAACGGAATTCGAAACGTGCCTTCGATAAGGCATCATCGCGGATTTGCGCACCAGGATGTCCCTTCGCTAAATCGGCGGCATGTGCGGCAATTTTATACGTAATTACCCCCTCACGAACATCCTCTTTATTTGGCAGCCCAAGATGCTCTTTCGGTGTAACATAGCAAAGCATTGCCGTTCCAAACCAGCCAATCATTGCTGCTCCAATTGCGGAGGTAATATGATCATACCCAGGGGCAATATCGGTGGTTAACGGTCCTAATGTATAAAAAGGAGCTTCCTTACAAATTTCTAATTGTTTATCCATATTCTCTTTTATTTTGTGCATCGGAACATGACCTGGTCCTTCAATCATGACCTGAACATCATGCTTCCAAGCAATATCCGTTAATTCCCCAAGGGTTTCAAGCTCGGCAAATTGTGCTTCATCATTCGCGTCGGCAATACTTCCCGGGCGCAGGCCATCTCCAAGTGAAACGGAAATATCATACTGCTTCAAAATTTCACAGATTTCTTCAAAATGAGTATAAAGGAAACTTTCCTGATGATGGGCCAAACACCATTGCGCCATGATGGAACCGCCCCGAGACACGATGCCTGTTGTCCGTTTTACTGTCATAGGAATATAACGCAATAACACACCTGCATGAATGGTAAAATAATCTACACCTTGCTCAGCCTGTTCGATTAACGTATCGCGGTATACTTCCCAAGTTAAATCCTCAGCGATTCCATTTACTTTTTCTAATGCTTGGTAAATTGGCACCGTACCAATGGGAACCGGAGAATTACGAATAATCCACTCTCTTGTTGTATGTATGTTTTTTCCGGTTGATAGATCCATGATGGTGTCCGCACCCCAGCGTGTCGCCCAGGTCATTTTTTCAACTTCCTGCTCAATGGAGGATGTGACCGCTGAATTACCGATGTTTGCGTTAATCTTGACATGGAAATTGCGGCCAATAATCATCGGTTCGCTCTCAGGATGATTGATGTTAGCTGGAATAATCGCGCGTCCTTTGGCAACCTCATCCCGAACAAATTCCGGATCTAAATTTTCTCTTATGGCAATGAACTCCATCTCTGGAGTGATGATTCCTTTTTTCGCATAATGCATTTGTGTAACATTCTTACCGGTTTTCGCTCTTAATGGGGTTTTATTGATGTTCGGAAACCATTCAAGATTTGCCCGTTCATCCCCTTCTTTGTATCCATTGTCTTTCGGTTTAATTTCCCGGCCTTCATATGTCTCCACATCGTACCGCTCAAGAATCCAATTCTTTCGTAAAGCGGGTAACCCTTTTCTGATATCAATAGAATAGTTTGCATCCGTATAGGGACCGCTTGTGTCATAGACGCGAATGGGTGAATTATCTTCTTCTCCAAAAGAAGTTAGAGTCCGGCTGAGAGATATTTCCCTCATGGGAACAAGGATATCCGGTCTTGAACCGCTTTGATACACCTTCTTACTTCCTGTAAATTGCGACTTTAATTCAATGTTCATATCCGTTTGCATGAATCTTCCTCCTAATATTTTTTTCCAAATCTGGAAGTTGCAGCAATAGGACATGACATCATGTTGACAATAAAAAAAGGTTCTGTTTACACAGAACCTGATTCATCGTCAAAAAGTAGCGGCGCATATAAGTCAATTGACGCCTTCATTACTACTTCCCTACGCTGGTATCATCCAGATCAGGTTCAAAGGGTCAAAGAATTTTACGCATTCTTCTCTCAGTCCGAGCTGTCGGACCCCCCTAGTAGAGCATTGGAAACAATATACTTTTATGAAACTTACCTTTCAAAAATAACATAGGTTTTAAGATTGTTAAAGCATTTTGCAAAATTTAAATTAAAATAAGTAAAAAGTACTATATTTTCGGTCTAAATTTCAGGTTGGTTGTTCCTTAACCTGTTGGCTATTTTGGTTTTCCTGATTTTGAGCTTGCTGAGGGTTTTGGTTATCAGCTTGCTGGGTGTTTTGGTCATTTTGATTACCTTCTTGATGAACATTTTTTAAGTAATAAAAGAGAATGCCTAGTCCAAGAATGGACGGAATGGAAAGGAGGAACAAGAGAAACCAAATCGTATTAATAAAGTGATGATAAATCCACCAATCTTGCAAAAGAAACACCTCATACCGTCATTTTGACCGTTTGTTTCTTATGTTTTTCTTTCTGGGCTATGTTTATGCACTTTATTTTTTTTGACGAACATCTATAAAAAAAGACTGCTGAAATTAATTTTCAAACAGTCTTTAGGAACCTAATGGTTTTTATGTTTTTCATTTTGTTTATCCGGAGCCTTTTGTTTATCCGGAGCCTTTTGATTATCCGGAACATTTTGATTATCTGGAGCCTTTTGATTATCCGGAACATTTTGATTATCTGGAGCTTTTTGATTATCCGGAACATTTTGGTTATCTGGAGCTTTTTGATTATCCGGAACATTTTGGTTATCTGGAGCTTTTTGATTATCCGACCCTTTTTGTTTTTCAGAGGCTTTCGCGTCCTTTTTTCCTTTTTCTTCGGTTTTTTTCGGCTTATCCACGGGCTTTGGTGGCGGCGGCGGCGGTGGAACATCCGCTGCACCCCGAATATAAAGATCATTTCCCATTTTGTAAACATCATAAGGCTGCTGGAATCTAGTAGAGTCCGTACCAAATTGCTGCATCATTTTCCTAAACATGATTTGCGCGATTTTGGTTGTATCTCCAGGTAAATAGTTGCCAGTACCATTCTTCACATACCCCGTCCAAACTGACATCGTATATTGTGGTGTGTATCCGGTAAACCAACTATCCTTCGCAACATTATAAAGTGGATAACCATAACGGTAACTCGTCTGAGCATCAAAATTTGTAGTCCCCGTTTTACCTGCAACATCCAGCCAAGGAACATTAGCAGCTGTACCTGTTCCGGAATGGACAACATCCCGCAGCATATCGGTAATCATATAAGCTGTATAATCATGCATAACCTGTTTTGGCTTCGGTTTGAAGCTCTCGACTTTGCCGTCCGGAAACACCACTTTTTGTACAAAATGAGGTTGATTGTAAACCCCATTATTGGCAAATGAACTATATGCTCCCGCCATTTCCAATGGGCTGACCGTATTTCCTCCAATGGCATATGACTCATAAATTTCGTGGTGATCAAAGGCTATGCCTAGTTGTTCGGCAAAATTCCTTGCCCGGTCCATCCCTACTTCACGAAGCGTAAGCAGTGCAGGAATATTATACGACCATTGAAGTGCTGTCCGTATTGACATCATCCCATGGTAACGGCGGTCCCAGTTTTGAATCGCTTGCCCTGTTGAATAATTGGTTGGCTGGTCATTCATTTGATGGTAAGTAGACCAATTCAAATATTCAATCGCAGGACCATAATCCAATACAGGTTTAAAGGTGGAACCTGGTTGACGGACGAGGTCAATGGCAAAATTGTTTCCGCGGAATCCGGCCTTATAATCTTTTCGTCCGCTGCCAATCGCTCTTACTTCGCCTGTCTTTGAATCTAAAAATACAAAAGCCCCCTGGAATCGATCATTCGGATAATAGATAATATTATTGGTATTCATCATTTTGTCCGCATAATCCTGTGCTTTCGGGTCCAAGGTCATATAAATCGATAATCCATCCGTACCGATATCAACACCTTTAAGTTTTCCCTCGACTTCCTTTACAGCTGCATCAATAAATGCTTCATAAGGCATTCCTTGATTCTTATTTTTAACAAGGCCTTGAGTCACAGGAACCTTCATTGCATCTTGCATCTGCTTCTTCGTAATATAGCCCTGCTTGTGCATGGAGGATAAAACGAGATTCCGGCGGTCGGTAGCCGCTTTTTTGTTGCTCGGTTTGGTAGGGTCATAGTTATATGGACTTTGCGGCAGGCCGGCAATCATTGCGGCTTCCGGAAGCGTCAATTTATTTAATTCATTTGTTTCAATTCCGTAATAATTTTTTGCTGCTGCAGCAACACCGTATGACCGGTTTCCAAGATAAATATTATTAAAATACATCATCAAAATCTCTTGTTTAGAATATTTTTGCTCCAACTTATAGGCCAGGTACCATTCCTGAACCTTTCGTTTTATGGTTTTTTCAGGAGTTAAAAATGATCTTTTGATGACTTGCTGTGTAATCGTACTTCCCCCTTGGGAGCCAAAGTTCCCTGTTACGTTTTCGAAAATCGCTTTAGCGGTCCGTTTGATGTCGATCCCATGATGTTCATAGAAATGGGAATCTTCTGTGGCGATAAAGGCATGTTCCAATTGTTTCGGAACTTGATTATAGGTGATTTTCGTCCGCTTTTCCTTCCCGTATTCATACAAAAACTTTCCGTTCCGGTCGTAAAATTTCGTAGATAGTGGGTCGACTAGTTTAGATGCGTCCAGCGAAGGAACATCTTTAATCATAATAGCAATCGTTGTGACTCCTGCTCCAATAGACAGGACAACCAGCAAGATACAAGCCAATAAAATTTTCTTCCATAGAGAACTTTTTTTCGGTGCTGTTTTCGGTGCTTTGTTCTTTTTTTGTTCTCGTTGTTTTTCTTTTTCCGCTTGTTTTCGTTCCTCACGGTAGCGATAGGTTTCTGACATGCTTTCTCTCTCCCGTTGCTCTAAGTTACACAATGTTGTTGCTAAGTGATTATTGTATCACGGTTTATAAAACCCGTATATAGCGAATAGAAGATGAATTAATCCGGTAATCACCTTGTTCGCATTTTGCAACAATGTATGAATGTTGGAGGACCTTTTCTAAAACCTCTTGTTTGACCTCTTCCTTTTTAACCTCTTGGTCTTTTAAAATTTTTTCACGCTTAATATCATGGTCCAATGTATAACAAACAATATATTCTTTCAATTTAAATCTCCCTTTCAAACTCCATGAAACATGTACTTTAATAATAAATCTAATTACCTAGCAAAATATGGACATCGTACAATGATATTCATTCGCCATGGTTCTATTGATTAAGGGGGTATTACAAAATTATTTTTTTCTTGTGAGTTCAATAGATTTGTATTTATGTATTGTATCAAATCAGCAGTATTTTGCCTCCACCCAAAAGTTACTATTTCTCTTATTTCATTATAAAATTTGAATTGCAAATGACAAATAAAACGCTCAAAGATTTTACTCTGAACGTTGGATTTATTATTCAAAAATATTTTTATCTCAATTAGTTACTTGAACCAAACTACACAGAAAACACAATAAATAACTAAAGCAAAAACACTGGATTTTCTATTAAAATATTATTCAACAGCGTTACCGCAATCTCCTTTTAGTACAGCCGTACACAATGTGCCAAATTCGAATTCCAGACCACCGCACTCGACAAAGACATTGCCAATGGCGGAGACGGAAGATCCATTTCTGGAGAATTTAATCGTTCCAATACTTCCTGGAGCAATTCCGGGATCAAAAGGAAACAAGTGTTCATCCACCGTTAAGTAATAAATCAAACAATTTGAATCAAGAAAGTTCGTTATTGTATACGTAATCGTCGTTAATCCACCAGCAGTTATACTTTCTGTGGTCAGCTGGAAATGCATCCTGCATCTCGTTCCTCCTGTAACACTGGTTACGATATCTATGACTTCCGTATGATAAAATCCATTCGACAAAAATACCACCGACTTTCTCCATATATATTAATAAATGAAATATGGAGGTTCGGGCAACGGCGAATCAACTATTGGACCCTACAAAATTAATTTTTTCCTGAAATAATGAACAATAAATGTCCCAAAGAATAAGGAAATTAACGAGCCGAAAAAGACCCTTTCATCAAGATGGAAACCAAATGCGGAGGCAATCATTCTGATGCTGATGAGTGCAATTAAAATAAAGGCCGTTGTCTCAAGCTCCGGTACTTTTTCAATCAGAGCAAGGAAAATTTGTGCTACTCCGCGCATCATTAAGATTCCTAACACTCCACCTAAAAACAGTACCCAGACCTGATTCGATACACCAAACGCGGCAATAATACTGTCAAAACTAAAGGCAATGTCCATCAGTTCGACCGTTAACACTGTCCGCCAGAATCCCATTCGTTTGGACTTGACCTCGTCTTCTTCCTCATTTTTCTTAATGAAGTTTTGAAAAACAATCCAGAGAAGATAATGGCCGCAAACAATTTTAATCCAAGCGATATTGATTAATGTAGTTCCTAATCCAATCGCAACAATACGGAAAAAATAGGCTCCAAATATTCCATAAAATAAGGCTTTTTTCCTTTGGTCTTTTGGCAAATGTTTTACCATTACTGCCAAAACAACTGCATTATCAGCGGATAATAATCCTTCAAGAATAATCAGTGTGCCAATGACTCCCCAGTTGGCAGGATTGGTAATAATTTTCTCAGGGGTCTCTAATGACAAAAATGGGCTAAAACTATTAATCAATTCTTGTAGAAACTCCATACGGATTCCTTTCCCCTTTAAATCAATTTTAAAAATCTATAGGTCGTCCTCCATTAATATGTATGTTTACATTTCGTATTAATGAACCTTATTCCAGTTTATTATTGTTTCCTAAACATACCCATGCCTATAATCATGGGGATTAACAGAAGCAATCCGGTTGGTTAAGGAATGGAATATTTTTTAAATATTTCCTTTTTATTCATAAAATATCATTTTTGAATAAATGACTATGAAACATGTATCAACGGTGGTGGTTCCTCTATAAAATAAAACCAAATTTGTTAGCAGAAATACCGTTAATTTTTGGACCATTAAGAGTTGGCTCATTTTGGATACTAAAATACACATGTATTATGAATGGTGCGGAAGGAAAAAATTTTGAAAATAAAAATGCTGCAGCTAAATCTTAGCTGCAGCATTTTTTAGATTCCCCCACCTTCATCATGGGTCGTACTATTTTCCTTTCGGACGTTGGAGGAAAGGCTTAACACTCCGAACCCCGCAATAAAAGTACTCAAGATGATAAAAATATTATACAAATTGGTTTGAATAAAGAGATTGATTAGCAGATAAGAGATCACAAGAGATGCTAATGGTGAAATCAGCCAAACCTTTAAAATCTTTTGAATGACGGATTTTTGCCAAATTCCAAACCCTTTCTGGGATACGCCGATTCCTAATATTCCGCAAGTGGTCACTTGTGTAAGGGGGATTGGCAGTCCGAAAAGGGATGCGACAGTCACTAAAGCCCCTCCTGTAAAGGAAACTGCGCTTCCTTCCAAAAGTGAAAGCTTCGTGATTTTTTTTCCGTTTGTTTCTATGACTTTGCCACCTAATAAAATCGCACCTATTGCTACAAAAAGACCGCCGATCCATATTCCTTTTGTTGCAGTGAGCATTCCGGCACCGACTAAGGGTCCAACCGCGTTTGCCACATTGTTCATCCCTGCAGAAAAAGCCTCAAAGCAGCCTCCTATTACAAGTAATATGGCCAGCCATTTTTTCCATTTTCCTTGTTTAGTCAGACTTGGCCACTGTTTTTCAGCTTTGTTGATCAGTTTCCCAAGGACAAAGGTTATTAAAAAAGAGACGATTGGAACAATAATCCAAAAAGCGACAATAACAGTAAGACTATCAAAATACAATTTTTTATAAGCAATCCCGGCACCGACAATGGCGCCAACTGTTACCTCACTGGTTGATAGCGGAATTCCCATCAGATTGGCGATAAATAAGGTTAGGGTTGCGGCGGCAAGGATTAAAGCAACCATTTCAATGCTGAGTATTGAAGTCGGAATAATTCCCTTACCAATTGTTTTTACGACCTCGCCCCCGCCAAGTATGGCTCCAAGAAAAGCAGCTATTGCCACAAGGACCATGGCCAATCGCTTATTCTTTATGGCCCCGGCACCATAGGCTGACCCCATTGAAGCAGCTGTACCACTTGCTCCGATATTCATTGCGAAAAAGAATGCGATGATAAATGCTATGTACGTCCAAAACATCCTCAATCTCCCCTTATACATTATTTAAAATTCCTAATGTTTTGAACTTTAATTCTTACTATTCAGATAGGAATAATTTATATGATGATTATTATACAGTCCATTTCAGCAATAATCAATTAGGAAAATTCAAATCTGGGTGAATTTTTTAAAATAATTTGAAATTTGCCATTAAATTGTAATTAAGGTTTGATGATAGACATGTTTCATGCCTTCGAAAGGGCCTGGAAGGACACTTTTTCGTTTTTCATCCGGATTTTGTCCCTCCTGAGGGCAAAAAAAAAGCATACTTTTTCAAGCACGCTCTTCAAAATCAGGTTAGCTATTTGCTTCCCTGTTTTTCCCAATACTCGTATATAAATTCTTTAAAGATTTCATTTAATCGAGCCTTTTTTTGTGATTTTAACCACTCCACCTGGTCAATCGGCAGTCTCAATTTTAAACTAATATTTTCATCAGGCATTTCCACTTTCCTAATTTCCTCGATCGTAATGCCTTCTTCAATATTTGGAAACCACGAGTCATTTTCGTTCACTCGCTGGAATCCTTCATACTCATCCAAATCATCCATTTCACAAAACAAATTGAGCTGTGGTAATCCCCCTGAAAGGATTTTTACATGCATGATTGATTGGATGGTTCTCCCATTCTCTAATTCTATTTCCATAATAAGCGTATCTTCTTTGTTATATTTTTTTACCGCAACCTCACTTACAATTAATCCCAATTCTAAAGTAACCCCATCACTTCTTTCAAAAATATAAATGGCGCTATTAAAAATGTGGATACTCTCACCATCAACTTTTACTGACTTTACACTAACCATTACAATTCCTCCAAAGAGCTCTTCCACTCCAAATATATTCGATAAATCTAATTTTATAAAAAAATTGCTTTTTCTTCAAAAAAAAATATAAAACCACACTAGTATTGGAACTAGTGAGGAATTTAAAAATATATATAAGATATTTGCAAGATAATAGTTCCTTTTTCTAAATAGTGTATTTTAGCCGAAATTTCATTACTACATGAATATAGACCCAACTGTTTTGCATAGTAATTCTTCCTTAGGAAAAAATAGCCTTGAATATACATTCAAGGGGAATCATGGGATGAATTTTAAGGAAAAAAAATATAAATATCAAAGTCTTCGTATGAATGAATTACTTTATAAATTACCTGAAATACCGTTAATTAAAGAGTTGAATAAAAATATAGATTACCTAAAATCTGCTTATAAAGACTGCTCAGATGTTGTTTTTCGCGAATTTATCATCGGAAGTCAGATAAATGCTGTTCTTCTTTACATAGATGGACTCTCAAATACGGAAGAGATTGATCAACATGTCCTCATGCCTCTTACAAGAATGAAGTCCCTGAATCCTGATACGCCAATGGAAATAGTAAAAAACGAAATGGCTGTTTCAGATATAAAGGAAATCCACACCATTTCCGATGTCTTCAAACAAATCTCTATTGGAAACCCAATTATACTGATGGATCAACAAACAAACGGATTTTCCCTTGGGTTACCAATGTGGGAAAAACGCGGAATTGAGGAACCTTCAGCGGAATCGGTAGTTCGCGGACCCCGGGAAGGATTTGTTGAAACATTACGTGTCAATACTTCCCTATTACGCAGAAAGATACGCCATCCTTCATTTAAAATGAAACAAATGGATATCGGTCGTTTAACTGAAACGCAAATAATTGTTGCATATATGGAAGGAATAGCAGACAGCACCTTAATCAAAGAGGTTACCAATCGGTTAATGCGAATTGATATTGACGGCATTTTGGAAAGCGGTTATATCGAAGAGATGATCCAAGATCGACCATTTTCTCCTTTTCCGCAAATTTTAACAACGGAACGTCCCGATGTAGCAGCCTCTTGTCTTTTAGAAGGACGCATTGTCATATTAATTGATGGAACTCCCTTCGCGCTGATTGCCCCGTGTACTTTTGCCAGTATGTTACAAGCACCAGAGGATTACTATAATTCTTTTTTTATCAGTACTTTTATCCGTTGGTTACGTTATATTTTCTTTTTTATTGCTTTGCTTGCACCTTCTGCTTATGTAGCGGTCCTAACCTATCACCAAGAAATGATTCCAACCTCTCTTCTCTTAACCATTGCCGAAAGTCGTGAACAAATCCCCTTTCCGGCATTGATTGAGGCGTTTATTATGGAAATCACCTTTGAAGCATTGCGTGAAGCAGGGATAAGATTGCCAAAACAAGTGGGAGCTGCTGTAAGTATAGTGGGAGCCCTTGTCATCGGACAAGCTGCAACTTCTGCGGGACTCGTATCATCACCGATGGTTATGGTAGTGGCGATTACAGGGGTGGCATCATTTTTGATGCCAAGATATGCGACTGGAGTTTCGATTCGTTTACTTCGCTTTCCAATCATGATTATATCCGGCATGTTAGGTTTACTTGGCGTAATGCTTGGGATTACAGCGATTGTTGCGCACCTTTGTACCCTTCGATCATTCGGGGTTCCATACTTAAATACGTCGGCAAAACTAAAGATTCAAAATTTCAAAGATGTACTCATCCGTGCTCCGTGGTGGGCAATGGATACACGTCCTGAGCTTTATTCATCTGAAGCGAGTACATTAAGACGAAAATCTCCCGGTCAAAAGCCTGGTCCAAGCAAAAGCGGCGAGGAAGGTTGAGTGATTTCGCAATGTATAAAAAAAAATCTATAAATCTAACTCTCCTGATTTGCTCGTCTATATTAATTCTAACAGGGTGCTGGGACCGAACGGAAGTAAATGATTTAGCCCTCATTATGGCATCTGGAATTGATAAAGGTAAAGAAAATAATATTGAACTTTCCGTCCAGGTATTTATTCCTAGACCGGCGGAAGGCGGACAACAAAGTGGCATGTCAAGCGGTGCGAGCAGTGGTCAAACCTTTGTGCGGTCCGCTGAAGGCGAAACCATCGCTGATGCGATGGCGCGCCTTCAAGAGGAACTGACAAGGAAGATATTTTGGGGTCAAAATGAGGTGCTTGTGATTGGTGAGAAGCTTGCCAAAGAAGGGTTAAGTGATCAAATTGATTTTTGGGTACGGCATTCGGAGCCTCGAATAAGAGCCGATGTTTTTATTTCAAAAGGAAAAGCAAAGGAAATTTTAGAAGCGAAACCTGAATTGGAAAGAGACATAGCCCAACAACTTCGTGAAATGGTAAAAACACAAATTGGTGTGAAAGTAACCGTTAAGGATTTGGCGCAAATGTTATCAAGTGAATCGGATGCAGCCGTTCTCCCATGGGTTGAGGGGTTGTCTCCATCACATCTTGGTTTAAACAAGGAGAGAATTCCTTTCGTTAATGGAGTAGCCGTATTTAAAGGAGATAAGCTGGCGGGACGCTTAAATGATAAAGCCACAAGGGGAATTCTATGGCCAAGAAATGAAATGAGAACAGGTGTTATTACTATTTCTTTTAAAAATGAACCGGGCTATATTTCTTTAAATTTGTTAAGAAGCCATAATCAGTTAGTTCCAACCATAAAGAATGGAAAATGGAAAATGCGCATTAAAACGGATGCTGGTTTAGATGTGATTCAAAATACAACCAACCTTAGTTTAATGAAGCCGGCAAATATAAAGGAAGTCGAACATATGGCAATACAGGAAATTGAGGATCGGGAACGATTAGCTTTTACTGAAGCCCAGAAAAAATTGAATGCAGATATCTTTGGTTTTGCAGAGGCGTTCCAACGAGAATACCCTGAAGTATGGAAAACTAGAAAAAATGAATGGAATAAAATTTTCCGTGAGGTAGACATTTCTTTTAAAACAAACGTACAAATTGAAAGAACCGGTTTAGCATCCGGGAAAAGAAATATAGGTGAAACAAAATGAAAGTAGTAGAAATAGTAGGTGTAACAGCCCTTTTGTTGCTTCTCTATCTGTATGAACGGCCAAAACTGAAGGAAAATGGGAAAAAAGTTCAAAAATCATTTTTTGCGTTCATCGTGTTTGACTGGTTCCTCGCTGTAACACTCATTTTATTTCCTAAAATTCCTGGGCCGGGAGATTTAATTGACTTTATTTATAAATCAATTGGATCCTTTTGGGAAACATAACGCTATCACCATCATTTGGAAAGGAATGAAATAAATGGTCGAAAAAGGCAGGATTTCCTACTTGCAAATGGCACTCATTATGTATGCAACAGTTGTAGCAACCGCTATTCTTTACATTCCATTTATCACTGCACAGCATGCCAAGCGTGATTTATGGCTATCACCCATTTGGGGTTCAATGAGTGGTTTTTTAATCGTATTTATAATCCTTAAACTATATAAGCTATACCCAAAGAAAACACTGATCGAATATAGCGAGCTCATCCTTGGTCAAATTCTTGGAAAGTTCATTAGCTTCATTTACTTGTTCTTTCTATTACATGATACGGCCATCGCATTTAGGGAATACGGTGAATTTGTTGAAAGTGCCTTTTTGCATAAAACTCCGATGGTTATTGTTATTGCAAGTATTGCCCTTTCATGCGCGATTGCAGTGCATGGCGGTATTGAAACAGTAGGAAAATGCGCTACGATTTTTTTGCCAATTGTTTTGGCCCTTTATATCCTAATCTATGTTTTTCTAATTCCTGATCTGAACTTTAAAAATTTATTTCCAATTATGCAAGATGGGTTGATACCCTCTGTTAAAGGCTCCCTTGCACCACATGCATGGTTAAGTCAATTTTCATTGTTGTCCTTCTTGCTCCCATTTTTAACGAATCAAAAAAATGCAATGAAATGGGGAATGTTATCCGTCTTGGCATGTGTTCTAACAATGGTTTTTATTAATCTCGGAAATCTTTTTTTATTTGGGGAAATTATTACAAATATACAATTTCCAGTGTTTGAAGCAGCAAGGTTTATTAGTATCGGTTCCTTCTTTGAGCATATTGAGTCCATTGTCATAGCCGTTTGGGTTCTTGGTGGTTTTGTGCAGCTTTCCTCTTTTTTTTATATGCTCGTCCTTGGGACTGTACAATGGCTGGCAGTGCCCAGTTACAAACAAATGGTGCTGCCGATTTGTATTTTAATCATCCTATTTTCGGAATGGTCCGTCCCTTCGTTTCAGATTATGATTCAAGGTATGAATACAACTGTCCCATTTTATTTTTTAACGGTTCAGCTATTAATTCCTATTTTACTCCTATGTGTAGCTCTCATCAGAAAGCGTGTTTAATAATCCTTACTAGTAATCCAAATAGTGAGGATTATTTTAATTAGCATATTTCAAGAATAACTATTTTTCCAAATTAACACATTTCTTTTGTATGATAAAGTATTCAGAACATATAATCAAAGAGGATACAATACTTTTTTAAAAAAAGGGGGACCCTATGCTTAGTAAATCTTTAATTGATGACGTACTTACAGCTGTTTTGTCTAGCGGAGGTGACTTTTCAGAAATCTTTATGGAGGATCGCTTCACCAATAATATGTCACTACGAAGCGGTAAAGTAGAAACATGTCTTTCCGGTCGTGACTTTGGTATTGGCATCCGTGTTTTTAAAGGATTACAGAGTGTTTATGCCTATACAACTGATTTTCGGAAGGAAAGCCTTTTGAAGGCAGCCAAAAATGCAGCACAGGCCATTAGCGGTGATTCAATCATCCAACCTGCCCCGTTCATCCAAGAATCCTTCGAATCTATTCATCCTGTTCAACTCATGCCTCTTGAAGTGGATAAATCAAGAAAAATTGCCATTATGAAAAAAGCTTTTGATACAGCCAAAAACTATCATTCTAGTATTTCACAAGTTACCGTCCGCTATATGGATGAAGAACAAAATGTCCTGATTGCCAATTCAGATGGGAAAATCATTGAAGATAAACGAGTACGCTCCCGCCTGGCGATTCAAACTGTAGCAGTTCGGGACAACCTAATGGAAACCGGTTTCTATGGTCCTGGAGCCCATCAAGGGTTTGAATTTATTGAGAACCTTAATATGGAGTATTATGCAAATGAAGCGGCTCGCATCGCCGTGACGATGTTAGATGCCAGTCCGTGCCCAAGCGGGAGGTTCCCTGTCATTATTGATAATGAATTTGGCGGCGTAATTTTTCATGAGGCATGCGGTCATGGCTTAGAAGCAACCGCTGTGGCGAAAAACAACTCCGTGTTCGCGAACCGCATTGGTGAACGGGTTGCACCGGAAATCGTTACATACATCGATGATGGGACATTAACAAATGAATGGGGATCCATCAATATTGATGATGAAGGGGAAAAGGCACGGAAAAACGTCCTGATTGAGAATGGTATTTTAAAAGGTTATTTGATTGATAAATTTAATTCACGAAGGATGGGAATGGAGTCAACGGGTTCTGGCAGAAGGCAATCCTTCCGCTTTGCTCCAACATCACGGATGACCAACACGTATATTGCTCCGGGAAAATCTACACCTGCAGAGATTATCGATAATACCGAACATGGTATTTATACGAAATATATGGGCGGCGGACAGGTTAATCCTGCTACTGGCGATTATAACTTTGCTGTTGCCGAAGCGTATGAAGTGAAAAATGGAAAAATCGGTAAACCACTAAAGGGTGCAACCTTAATCGGAAATGGTCCAAAAACTTTACAAATGGTCGATATGGTCGGGAACAATTTAGGGCATGGTGCCGGGATGTGCGGTTCTTTGAGTGGTAGTATTCCGGTGAATGTGGGTCAGCCAATGATTCGGGTCAGCGAAATGACGGTCGGCGGGACAAAGGGGGAATAAACGAATGAATATTCAAGAATTCCAAGCGAAGCTTTTTTCTCAAGCGGTGGTTAGCGGTTTTACCGATGTAGAAATTTATTTGGAAATGAAAGAGGTTTTTGGCTGCCAGGTTTTCAAGGGCGAAATTGACCAATATGAAATCGCCGAAGATGTAGGCGTTTCTTTCCGTGGAGTAATCGATGGGAAAATGGGGTATGCCTATTCGGAAAAATTAGATGAGGCCTCTATCCCCTACTTGATCGCAAATGCAAAGGAAAATTCCATCTGGTTTCAGGATGATGAAGTAGAAGAAATCTATGCAGGAAGCAGTCAATATGAAAATGGTAACTTTTATTCTGCGTCCTTGACTCAAGTGACAATTCCAGAAAAAATTCAATTTATTCGAGAAATTGAACGTGAATTGTATTCTTTAGACCCAAGAATTGCAGCTACTGATTATTGCGGGATTCGGACAGAGTCCATCACTCGTAATTTGATTAATAATAAAGGTTTGTCGTTGCGTGATCAAATGAATTATTTATATGTTTGGGTAGAAGCCATTGTTAAAGATGGAGAAGAAACGAAAACAGGGTCCGAATTTGTTGTAACAAAGGACTTCCATAGCTTAAATGCGAAAGATATCGCAAAAAAAGCCGCAGATGAAGCACTTTCCCAACTAGGATCGAAGAATATTGAGAGCAAAGAATATCCGATCCTTTTGCGAAATGATGCGGCTGCTCAGCTTTTATCGACGTATTCTCCTAATTTTTCAGCAGAAAATACACAAGCGGGTGTTTCCTTTTTAAAAGATAAGCTTGGTAAGCAAATTGCTGGGGGTAAGATAACGATTGTTGATGATCCATTTTTAGAAGATGGTCTGGCGAGTCGAACTTTTGATAGTGAAGGTGTTGCTTCTTCTATGTTGACATTAGTAGAGGATGGAATTTTGACATCGTTGCTGCACAATCAGAAAACGGCCAAGAAAGATGGAACGGTTACTACAGGGCATGCGCATAAAGATTCGTATAAAGGTGCGGTAAAGGTGGGACCATCGAATTTATATATTGAGCCTTCTTCTTCCTCTTTTGAAGATTTGCTGGCTGCCATGGGTGAAGGTGTCCTGATTACTGGTCTATCCGGTTTGCATTCTGGTGCGAATACTGTTTCTGGTGATTTTTCGCTTGCAGCGAATGGGTATTTTGTTAAAGATGGAAAAATTGCATTCCCGGTTAATTTGATGACGATTGCCGGTAATTTTTATCAGCTATTACAGGACGTTAAGGAAATTGGCTCGGATTTAACGTTCCCGCTTTTGCCAGTAGGAGCTCCGTCGGTTTTAGTGAGTTCGTTGTCGGTGACCGTGGAATAAGTTTAGGGCCCGTCCCCACTTAATTCTTGTGGTGGGGACGGACTTTGTACCTTCTAGATCGACCAAAACAAGATTAATCAGATTTCCTGTTTGCTCCAATATCTATGAGAATGAATAGAATAAATCGTTTAATGCTGGTTCCAATACAGGGAACTTAAACTCAAAACCTTCATCCAATAAAACTTTGGGGATCACCTGTTGTCCTTCAAGAACCAGTGAACTTTTTTTCCCAAGAGCTGCCTTCATTAGGAATACCGGTACCGGAAACCAGTGCGGGCGGTGTAAAACGGCACCAATCGTCTTGCCGAACTCTTTCATCCTTTTTGGATTCGGAGCAGTAACATTAACAGGACCAAATAACCGAGAGTTTTCAATTGCAAAAATAATGGCGCGGACAACATCTGTTATGTGTACCCAAGATACCCATTGCTCCCCTGAACCAACTGTCCCACCCAAAAACAATTTATATGGCAAAGCCATAAGAGGTAGAGCCCCACCTTCCTTTCCCATTATTACACCAAACCTCATAAACACAGTACGAATGCCAAATTCCCTCATCTCTGATGATTTTCTCTCCCAATCATGAACTGTTCGTCCAAGAAAATCATCTGCCACTTCCAATGATTGTTCAGTATAAACCATTTGATTCGATGCAGGATAAATTCCGATGGCACTAGCATTTATGAAAACGGATGGTTTTTTTGAAAAAGCTTTAACGATTCTTACCAACTCATCAGTCGCTTTCATGCGGCTTTCATAGATTTGTGTTTGATGTTTTTCCGTCCAACGGCCATCATTGATGGATACCCCAGCAAGATTGATGACCACATCTGCCCCACCAATTTCCTTTTCAGGGTATGAACCTTCCGAAAGCCATTGAACAAACTTAATTGGTCCGTCCGTTTCTTTTTCTTTTCTCGTTAAAATAATGATTTCATGGCCATTTTTAGGTAGAAGTTCCGTTAATTTTTTCCCAATAAATCCTGAACCACCTGCTATTATAATTTTCATGGTTCCCTCCAATCAAGATAAGGTTCAAATAGAATACCTGTATCAAATCTATGTATCTTCTAGTTTTCCCGTTTTGACTCATTCTTGCAACATAAAAATAGCCAGCGGCGATTATTTTTGCTGACCAGTTTTTCTTTCCTTTAAAATGGCTTGAATGATCTCAATATGAACAGCGGCCCATGATTTTTCGTAAAAGTGGATGATGACACTGTATAGAAGGATAATTAATGAAATAATCGCAAAAATCGCCCATACCATACTATGGTCTTGAAAAACAAAATCTTGTAATTGCTTTGCAAATATGACTAATAACCATGGTATCGTGGAGACAAGAATCGGGATCATACCCGACCCGTTTTTCTCCTTAACCATACAATAATAAATTCTTTTTAATGTTTCGGTATCAATGGAATGATAGAAATTTTGGATTTCTCCTATTTCTAAAAGCCTTTTAATTTCTTTGAAGGATGGGTCATCATTCGAGGCTTTTTTTAATTGAAGATAAATTTTATGTGCATCTCCGCGAAATGAAAACATAGTTTGTCCTCTTTCTTCCAATAAAATTCCTTAATTAAAGGCTTTGCAAATACGTTTCCATTTATTCATCCGTTTATACTGAACATATATTGTTAAAAAGTACCCTTCCCCCAAAATCCTTCTTGGAAATTTTTTAATTCATAGGATATGACGAAAGCATTTGGGGACATTTTATTAATTATTTTCAGCACTTTTTGTTCGTGCCTACGTTTCACTAATACCTGGATGACGGTTCGTCTCCCGCTTTTTTCGTCTGCTGTCCAGGATGCCACTCCGAACCCCTGCCTTTTTAGTGCATGAGGGAGCTCAAAATCAAAAGAATGGACAATGGCTTGTACAGTAACATAACCCAAAGCAAGAAATTCTTCTATTTTACCTCCTAAATAAACCCCCAAACCCCAGCCAGCGCAATAGGCAATCATATTGGATGGTTTATTAAGATTATCAAGAAAGATTGTTAAACCAACTAAATAAACATACACTTCCAGCATCGAAATAATGGAAGCCCAAACTTTTTGACCTTTAATCACCAGCAGCATCCGTAATGTAAAGAAGGTCACATATAAAATATTAATGACAATAATGATGAAAATAATCGGTTCTAAACCAAACAAAAAAACACCCCCACACTTCACCATATTATTTCATGATAGAAAACATGCTTTCTATTGAATAAAAGGTAAATAGGTGTGGGGGATTTTTACAAAAAAAATAACAAAATCTTTATAGGATATGATTCATTTTTATTGAATTATATACGTAAGAAATATAAAGGGGGAATTGGATGATGAAACTTCAAAGAACCTATTTTATGATTGATGATTTAATTTTCGAAGTAAAGGATCCAGAAATTTCGCTTAAACGTATTCGAAATACACAAGTTAAAATTGAAAATGAAGAATATAAGATTCTTCGAAAACAATTCGATGAAAATCTTTTTAATATCGAAAAAAGACCAGATGGGTGGTTTATTACGGAGAAAGAGTAACCCCCGTCAATCGTTATTTCTTAGAATATGATCCACTGTTGTTTTCATCGTATAAATGACCGTTTTTTTGTAGCGTGCTGCGATCAGCAGCACTCTTATTTGTTCGGAGCGGGATAAATTGTTAAAACGGGGTTCTTGTTTTAAAAAGGAACGAACGATGGACCAGCTTGGCGGCATTAAAGGAAAGTCATCCAGTGGTTGTTTTTTCCATATTCGATAAAACAACGAAATAATTCCGGTGGAACTGCTTTTATCGACAATACATGGAGCATAAATATTTTTGGTGTGTTTTTTAAGAGATTCAAATCGGTCTTGCCCACTTAGAATCGTGTAGCTGCCATCCTTCCGATTTTTTTTAACCACCAACACAAACATGCAGTCCCACATTAATCTTTGAAGTTTCTTAATGTGCTCGGTAATTTTTTGTGATATGTCTGGTTTGATTTTGTTAATGGGGATATACTGAATGGTAAATTTCATTCCGGCCCCTCCTGTTCATTTATGCATTTCCCAAAATTTACGGGATATTCTCAGATGACTAGTTGTACAATGGATGGAAGCATCTTTTAGATTATTTGTATGAAATAAACGCATGTCACATACGAAATAAAAATGATAATAGGTTATCCACCTGTTATTACGACTAAAAAGCCAGGATGATACCATCCCGGCCTATTTCATTATGCTTTAAAGATTTGATCGATTTCTTGAATTTCTTCCGCCGTTAACTGAACTTCCAGCGTTTTAAGATTTTTTAACACCTGATCTGCTCTTTTTGCACCAGGAATTACAACATCGATCACATCACGGGTTAAATACCAGGCAAGCACGACATGAGCAACTTCGGCGTCCTTTTCGTTGGCTATTTTACTAATTTGCTCTACTTGATCCAACGTTTTCACAAAAAGTTCTTTTTGAAAAAACTTTCCGCGCTTTTCTTCCAAATTTGTATTTTTATTATATTTTCCCGTTAACAAACCTGAGGCTAAAGGGAAATAAGGAATATATGAAATCCTATGTTCGTCAACATATGGGAACAATTCTTTCTCCGCATCGCGATTTAAGAGATTATATTCCCCTTGGTAGACATCAACGTACCCATCTTTGTTCGCTTCTTGCAGCTGTTCAAATGAAAAATTGGAAACCCCGATGGCTCGAATTTTCCCCTCGTCCTTTAATCGTTTTAACGCACCGACGGCTTCATCCTTTGGCGTTTCCTTGTCTGGAAAATGGATATAGAATAAATCGATATAATCGGTTTGCAATCTTTTTAAAGCCTCATCCACTGATTCTTTCAAAAAAATCGGCGAATTATCCATCACGATTTCGTTCCCTACTAGTTTATGGGCGGCCTTTGTTGCAATGACAACTTCTGAGCGGTTCCCTCTTTCCTTTACCACTTCTCCGATGATTTCCTCGGACCGTTTTGGCCCATATATGTAAGCCGTATCTAAAAAACTGATCCCATTTGCAAGCCCTGTTTGAACTAACGCTCTCCCTGCTTCTTCATCCAGATTTGGAAATAAGTTATGACCGCCTACCGCATTTGTACCAAGACCAATAGGATTCACCTTTAACCCTGTTCTTCCAATTTGAACTTGCATTGTCATTTCCAATCATCTCCTCTCATCTTTTTCATGATACCAAATTTTGGTGGAGGAGGGATAAAATATGCCTTATTCCTGTATTTCTTTTATTTGTTCGCGGATTTTTTCCAGGTCTTTTAATGACAGGTCTCCGAGCGATTTTTTAATTTCTTCTTCAATTATTTTTTTGTTGCTTTCTCGATATCGACTCCACCAGTCGCGAAGACCTACAGTGCTGTCCAATAAGTATTCTATATCTAACTCTTCCAAGTCATCGTTTGTTAAATAATTCATGACGGCTGCAAGCATTCGAGAAAGATCAGCAGATTCATCTTCTTTTTCCTCATTTAAAAAAACAACATTTGATTCTTCATCAGTTGTCTCGTCGTTTTGTGCTGCTTTTCTTGGCATCATGATCCTCCTTACCATTTTTCAATAGTATGACCATTAAATAATTTTCCGTTTCATATAAAAAAAGGAGCCAATCCTGGATTGACCCCATTTTATGCTATTGCTATTTTTGGCTTGTAGTTAAATTAGAAACCTTATCTCATGCATCAACCGTTAAGCCGTTCTTCTGCTGCAATTCATGTTTCTTTCCAGAATGATTCACAAAATAAATACTAATGACAATAAGAATTAACCCAATAAAAAGTGAATACGTAAATTTTTCACCCAAAAACACAGTTCCGAGTAAAACAGAAATAAGCGGGACAAGAAAGGTGAAGGATGCCACTTTTGTTGCCTCTCCTGAATTGACCAATTTAAAATAGAGAATGAAAGCTGCCGCTACCCCTAATACAGCTCCGTACAATAATCCGAATAGGTAGGTTCCATTCCAAACGATATTGGACCAGCCTTCTGTAACAGTACCGACTCCCGTGAGAACAAATCCACCGATTAGACATTGCATGGCCACCAACCATAGAGAATCGACCTTATGGCTGACTTTTTTCACATAAATAACACCAAGCGCCCATGAAATAGCGGTGATTAATGCTAAAACAATTCCCAAAACGGAAACATGGCCAGAAAATCCTTCTGAACTTACAGCCGCAACGCCAAAGAATCCGATGAGAAGTCCTGCTACTTTGAGGGTGGACATTTTCTCACCTAACCATAACCATCCCAACAGTCCAATTAAAACAGGTTGGAAATAGACGAGAACCGAGAACAATCCACCCGGCAAAAAGTTCAAGCCGATTGTTTGTAATCCAAAAAAGAGAAATGTATTAAAAAAGGCAGAAGTACAATACGTCCTCCAATTTTCACGCCATTTCATTTTTTTCCATTGTGGAATTAACAAGATGGCTAAAATCAATCCTCCTATAAGTGGCCGCATCCCAGCAAATAATATAGGTGGAGTGTAAGATAATGCCAGTTTATAGATTGGCCAGCAAAATCCCCAAATAAGAACTAAACTTGAAATCGAAGCAAATGTTTTGAATGAAAAACTCATTATGTTCCCACCTGTTCGTAAGCATTGTGTTGTATTCATTTGTTCGAAAAAATATTAAAAAGTTTTCAAAAGAAAAATCCCTAGACCAGGGATTTTTCTTTTGAGTAGATACTATTTTATTTAGTTATTTTTTAACATATGAAAAACTTGTTCTACATCTTTATCGCCACGGCCGGAAAGATTTACTACCAAAATATCATCCTTGGATAGTTCTGTTGCTAATTTAATTGCATGGGCAACAGCATGTGAGCTTTCTAAGGCAGGAATGATTCCTTCTGTTTTAGACAATACCTGGAATGCTTCTAACGCTTCCTGTCCTGTTACTGTCACATATTCCCCTCTGCCGCTAACTTTTAAGTGACTGTGTTCAGGACCTACACCCGGATAGTCAAGTCCCGCCGCAATCGAATAAGTAGGCTGTGGCTCGCCATTCTCATCAAGCAAAGTAAGGCATTTGAAACCATGGATGATAGCTGGAACCCCTTCTGTTAATGTTGGTGCTTCTGCCGGTTCGACTCCAATTAACCTTACATCTTTTTCATCAATATAGTGAGCAAACGCACCAATGGCATTGCTTCCGCCGCCGGTACAGGCAATCACAGCTGTTGGGAGTTTCCCTTCCTGCTCAAGAATTTGCCGTTTTGACTCTTCACTAATGATCGATTGGAAATGTTTGACCATGGTTGGATACGGATGCGGGCCAACAGCAGACCCAAGTAAGTAAAAAGTATTTTTATAGTTTTGTACTAAGTCTGCCAAAGCTTCGTCAACGGCATCCTTCAGACGGCCTTGCCCTTTTTCTACGGGAACGACCTTAGCACCTAGTAATTCCATTCGGAAAACATTTAATGCCTGGCGCTCAGTATCAAGTTTGCCCATGTATATAATACATTCCATATCGAACATTGCGCATGCTGTCGCGGTGGCTACTCCATGCTGTCCGGCACCTGTTTCAGCAATAATTCTTTTTGCTCCCATTCTTTTGGCAAGAAGAATTTGTCCGATGGCATTGTTGATTTTATGTGCGCCTGTATGATTTAAATCTTCCCGTTTTAAATAGATCTTTGCGCCGCCAACTTTACGTGTTAAGTTTTCTGCAAATGTGAGCGGGTTTTCTCTTCCGATGTATTGCTTTAGGTAAAATTTAAATTCTTCCTGGAATTCAGGATTATCTTTATATCGCAAAAATTGTTCCTCTAAGTGATCCATTACTTCTTGGAGATTTTCTGGAATAAAACTTCCGCCAAATTCACCAAAATAACCTTTGTTTTCTGTACTCAAGCTCGTCATACTCTACTCGTCTCCCTCTCCACTTTTTCGATTAATTATACTCCTTTAGAGTGAATCTTCCAACTATTTTGTTTTCCCCCCTGCTTTTTTAGAAAAGTATCTCTCCAACTACATTGCATGGACACTGCTCCCGAGCAATCCAACCACTGTTTTAATAAAAGAAAGGTATCCCCTTTTAGAAAACAGGGATACCTTATATTAGAAGCATAAACCTATTCAAATAATGGACTTACTGCTTTTTCGTTGTGAATTCGATCAATTGCCTCTGCTAGTAACGGGGCAACCGATAAAACCGTAATTTTATCAATCAGTTTTTCTTTAGGAATATCAATTGTGTTCGTGACGACTAATTCTTTAATCGGGGAGGATTGAATTCTGGTAATTGCCGGTCCTGAGAGAACCGGATGGGTACAGCAGGCAAAAACCGCTTTTGCACCTGCCTCTACCAAAGCATTCGCCGATAAAGTAATGTTGGAGGCTGTGTCCACTAAGCCATCAATAATAATTGCATTTTTCCCTTCAACATTCCCAATAATATTCAATACATCAGACACATTGGATTCCGGGTTCCTGCGGTCAATTAAGGCTATAGGAGCATTCAATGGTCCTGCCAATTTTCTCGCTCTGGTCACGACACCATTATGTGGTGCAACCACTACAATATCTTCTAATTCTTTTTTCTTAAAATACTCGGCCAGGATCGGAATACCCGTTAAGTGATCGACCGGGATGTCAAAAAAGCCTTGTTCTTGCGGTGAATGGAAGTCGATTGTAAGCAATCGGGTTGCTCCCGCTTTTTGTAATAGATTCGCAATCAGTTTCGCTGTGATCGGTTCCCGCGACCGTGCTTTTCGGTCCTGACGTGCATAGCTATAGTAAGGCATTACCACATTGATTCTTTTTGCGGAAGCTCTTTTCATGGCATCAATCATAATGAGAAGCTCCATGATATGTTCATTATTCGGCTGGGAAGTGGATTGAATTAAATACACGTATCCTCCGCGAACACTTTCTTCTACATGTATTTGGATTTCCCCATCGCTAAAGCGTGTAGTGGAGTTCTTTCCCAGCTCGCAGCCTAAAAGCTCAGCTATTTCAGCTGCCAGCTTAGGATTTGAATTTAAAGCAAACATTTTAAACCTCTGATGTAGATGATATGTCACCTTTAAACCTCCATACTTTGTTCCGTCTTTTTTAATCTTTTTCTAAATTTATTTTACATGAATTAAAGGAATAGCGATAGCAATTGAACCTCCCCAATCCCTCCCCTAAAATTCTATCGTATTTTTAAGGAAGAAGAATTCTGTCATTGGTTGTTAATTTCACATTTCTTTGTTATTCACATATAAAGCCAAGCTTATACTTGTATTACATTAAGAAACACAAATCTTAAGCACTAATATATTTGTGGTTGATTCTTTTTTAGTTTGGACTTTATTACGATCAGCTTTATAGCATATTTTTTGACCATTAGTATTTTTGTACAAGCATTTCATCAATAAACCAATATGCTAGGATTGGAGGTGATGAAAAATGGTCAAAATTTTTATCGATCCCGGACATGGAGGTTCAGACACAGGTGCTACAGGAAATGGTCTGCAGGAAAAAAATCTTACTTTAAAAATCGCTACGACTTTAGGAGATATTTTAGTTAATGAATATGATGGTGTTACCGTCAAATTAAGCAGAACAGGTGATGAGACAGTAAGTTTAACTGAAAGAACTGATGCTGCAAATAATTGGAAGGCAGACTATTATCTTTCAATTCATATAAATGCCGGCGGTGGGACAGGCTTTGAAAGCTATATTTATCCAGGTGTTGGTGCCCCTACTACCACATACCAGGATATTATTCATGGCGAAGTGCTAAAAGTTGTGGATTTCGTTAATCGAGGTAAAAAGTCAGCTAATTTCCACGTTTTACGGGAATCCCATATGCCGGCATTGTTAACGGAAAATGGGTTTATCGATACTGCGAGTGATGCGGCAAAACTAAAAGACGCTAGTTTCTTAACGAAGATTGCTAGAGGACATGCGAATGGATTAGAAAAGGCCTTTCAATTAACGAAAAAACCTACTGTTCTGTATAAAGTGCAAATTGGTGCCTTCAGTAAAAAAGCAAATGCAGACGACCTTGCCACCAAGGCAAAAGCAAAGGGCTTCGACGCTATTGTTATTTTAAAAGATAGTCTGTACAAAGTCCAAATTGGGGCGTTCGCAACAAAAGCAAATGCAGACGATTTAGCCGCCAAAGCGAAGAATGCTGGGTTTGATGTGATGGTGTATGAAGAGTAGCTTTTTGAAAAATCAGCAAGTAATTAAATTACTTACTGATTTTTTTATAAATAACCGAAAACTGGATAAATCTACCACACTACTAATAAGCTTTGGTCTTCATGCTGCATAAAAAGACCATTTTTACACATCCCCCCTCCGTTGAAACAAGATTGTTTACTAAGCGTTACAAAATCTACATGGTATTTTATTCCTAGTTCTGTTAATATCAAAAGGAAGATACATATAGTACCATTTTGTATTTGTTGAATTTATAATATTAATCTAATACATAAGCAATCCATTAAACTATAAAAAGGCAGGAAATGAACAATGGATAAAAAGAAAATATTATTATCTGCTTGTTTTCTTACCTTCATGACAGCTCCGCTAGCAGCAAGTGCAGAGAGCATTAACTCTCCCCCCTCTCAAGATTCAAAAAAACAAATCGAATCTGATCTTAAAGCAGTTAAAATACAAAAACTTTTAGTCCAAGAAGAAATAGAGGCAACTGCAAAGAAAATAAAAGAACTTGATAAACAAATTACAGAATCAAATGCAAAACTGCAAACAAAAGAGAATGAGTTACATAAAATTCAAGCTGAAATGAACCGCCTAAATAAGGAAGAAAAAAGAATCACTACTTTACTGAATAATAGAAAAGATGAATTTAAAGACCGGGTTGCTGCCTATTATCGAACGGATGGTCAAATGTCCTTCTTAAATGTAATTCTGTCAGTTAATAGTTTCGGAGAGTTTATTGATCATTTTTTTGCATATGACAAAATCGTCAACGAAGATAAGCAATTTATTGAAAAGTACATTGCAGATCAAAACGAAGTAGCAAACATTAAAGAAAAAGTCCAAACATTGAAAGAGTCTACAAGTAAAGAAAAAGCAGATCTAGAAGCGATAAAAGTAAGCCAAGAGCACAGCAAAAAAGAAAAAGAAAAATTGGCTAAGGTCCTGGAAAAGAAGAAAAAACAATTAGAAAAAGAAGAACAAGAAAAAACCATTGCCCTTGAATTATTGCAAAAAAATGAAAAGGAAATTCAATCATGGGTCAATAATCGTAACAGCGAAAAAGCAGCTAATGGTCAAGTGATCAACTCCATCATCGCCCCATTTGTTGCTGATTCACAAAAACTTCAACAGAAAACCGGAGTACCCGCTTGCATTACGCTGGGCCAAATCATTTTAGAAAGTTCGGGCAGCTATAATGGTTTATCCGGCCTTGCTTATAACGCAAAAAATTTATTTGGCATTAAAGGAAAAGGCACAGCAGGTTCAGTCAAAGTAGAAACAACCGAATACGTAAATGGAGAAAAAATCGTCATAACGGCTGAATTTGCCAAATATAAAACCTATTATGATAGTATGCTAGACCATGCTAATCTATTATTGACGTCAAGGTATCAAAAATATTTAAAGGATGTTACGAATATTGTAGACTATGCCCATGGTATTCATGATGCCGGATATGCGACTGACCCGGAATATGCAAATAAATTACTTAAGATTATCTATCAGTATGATTTATGGAAATTAGATATTCCAGTTGAATAGTTCATTCAATCACCTTTTGAAAAGAGGTTTGAGTACATTGATTCAGTTTCAGGAAGTAACAAAAATCTATCCCAATGGCGTGCATGCCCTAAGAAACATCAATCTTCAAATCACAAATGATGAATTTGTGTTAATAATCGGCGAGAGCGGTGCGGGTAAATCAACCCTTATTAAATTATTAACAAGGGAAGAAAAACTGACAAGCGGTGAATTAACGGTAAACGGAATGAACATATCTTCGTTAAAAGAAAAGAGAATTCCCCAGCTAAGACGATCAATTGGGATGGTCTTTCAAGACTTTCGTTTGTTATCAAAAATGACCGTTTATGAGAATGTTGCTTTTGCACAAGAAACCATTGGGGTACCGATGAACCAAATTCGTGACAATGTATTTCATGCACTTAAAATGGTTGGTCTTGAAGCGAAAGCAAGTCACTTTCCGAGAGAATTGTCCGGTGGAGAACAGCAGCGGCTCGCAATCGCAAGAGCAATTGTCAACCATCCGAAAATGATTATTGCGGATGAACCGACTGGAAATTTAGATAGCAAAACTGCTTGGGAGATCATGAAGGTTTTTGAAGAGATTAACAAACTCGGCACGACCATCATCATGACAACCCATAATAAAGAGTTTATTGAGCAAACATCTAAACGAGTCATTTTAATCGATAATGGGAGCATTCTTCGAGATCAACATAGGAAGGTGCGAACAAGTTGAAAAAGGATACTTACTTAAATCGCCACATCAAAGAAGGAATGAATAATTTTAAAAGGAATGGCTGGATGACTGTTGCTTCCGTCAGCTCCTTAACTTTGATGATCTTCCTCATTGGATTTACCTTTTTACTGTTGTTAAATTTAAACCATATGACAACAAAAGTAGAGAATAATGTAGAGATACACGCCTATCTAAAAGATGTCAATTCAGATGACGTTAAAAATTTAATTAACACCATTCAAACATTCGATCATGTCTCCTCTGTTACGTTCATCTCCAAACATAAAGGCCTTGAAAGTTTTATGAAAAACTTGGGTGATGAAGGAGGAGCTTTTCAAACATTAAAGAATGATAATCCATTAAATGATGAATTGGTGATTAAAACAGCACAGCCGAAAGATGTAGCGAGCGTTGCCAAGAAAATAGAAAGCTTGCCATTAGTGGATAAAACAGCGTACGCAAAAACTGTTGTAAGCCACTTAGTTACGGCAACAAAAATCGCCCGCTTAGCCGGGACGATCTTTATTATTGGACTTACCTTCACTGCCGTTCATTCTGTCACGAATACAATAAAAATAACGGTTTTAGCGAGGAAAGAAGAAATTCAACTGAGGAAATTGATTGGAGCAACAAACGGTTTTATTCGTATTCCATTTTTTATTGAAGGGTCTATCATCGGACTTTTAGGGGCATTTGTTGCAAGTATTCTTATTCTGATTGGCTATTACTTTGTTTTCATCTATTTTAGTAAATATATCAATCTAGACTTTATTGAATTGCTGTCCCCACTCCCGCTGATTCCAATTTCCTGTTTGATTCTTCTAATTTTTGGGATCTTCATTGGAATTATGGGAGCCACATCATCATTAAGGCGAATATTAAGGGTTTAAACATAATTTGATTTTACGAATAGATTTTCACAAGCAAAAAAGATACACTGGGATAAAAAAGTGCCAAATGAATTGCCGTTTGGTACTTTTTCTTTTCCTGCCATGACTCTTATCTCCTGCGCTGTTTTAAATGCATGTTAAAAACTTGATTTGTATACAAAAGCATTGTAAACGATTACAACATGCGATATACTAATACAATATTATAATTTGAAAGGTGAAGACAACATGAGAGAATACATTTTTCTTCTTGATGAATCTGTTGATTCTCGAGAAGTTAAGATTAAAGCAGCAGGAATGATGGAAGCCTTCAAAAAAGCAAAGGAATTTCGAAAAAAAATTATGGTAAATACCAAGAAAAATGTTCGTATGATGTTTAAATGTGTTAAGTATTAATTAAATAGTAGAAAATTAGGAAAATAGACTAGTTAGAAAAGAGAGTTGATAACTTGTTATCAAAACTTTATATGGATCAATAAAGGAGAACACTTGTGATGATCACAGGAAGGTGTTCTCCTTTTATTTACCCATCACCTATATTGGTCCCAATCTAGTTGCTGAGAATGAAGTCAACCAGGTTCACACGTAACCGCACCTTTGATGTATATAAGAATCGCCTTCCCTTGACGCCCCCTTGTCAAAAAGTTACTTTTTCTTTCCGTTGTTTGTTTTTTGCTCCTTACGACTTGCGGCCTTTTCTTTTGCAGCTTGAGAAACTTGTTGTCCGTGGTTGGTTCTTGTTGTTGCTGTTGATTTTTTTGATGCAGCCGGTGCTGTAGGAGTTGTCGTTTTCTTGCTCGTCCAGCCAGTCTTAGTAGTTTTTGCATGCGATACTGTGTTTGGAACAGTTGTTTTTGTCCCTGCGGTAGTTGGCTTTGAACTGATAGTCTCTGGTTTTGAACTGCTTGTCTTTGAAGTAGCACGAACAGTTGTCGTTTTCTTTTGAATTGCTGTATTGGCTTTATTGCTCTTGCTGTCACTTGGATAAGAAGTTTTAGTGAAAGTAATAGGATTGGAATTCGTAACTTGCATTTCTTTAATAACTGTTGTTATTGTTCGGTCATTCAAAGCTGTTTCTGCTTTTGTTTTTTGTAAAGAAACTTTCAGCGTTGTTTTCTCTTGATTGATGTTATTCGCTGTTTTTTGCGTTGGGACCTCGCCCTTATTTCTCTCATTGTTTGAGTTATCCACTAAATTTTTCTTTAGAACATTCCCCTTTTTTTCTGACTGGTTTATCTTATCTCCTGTTTGTTTTTCTCTGGAGAGGGTTGAATCCATTCCTTGTGTTATTTGTTTCATCGTATGATCTCCGAACAAAGCGTTAGTAACAGAAAACGTAACCGATCCGACTAACACCATAGTAAGAGCTCCTTTGGTTAGGTTGTTCATTTGTTTCCCCTTTTAACTTTCTATGTACGATTTCCTTACAAACTTCGACCAACAGAAATCATTTGTGAGGGTAAAGTGACTAGTCATATTTTCTTATTTCACCTTCAACCTTCAAAGCAATTTTACCCAATATGTAGTCCATTACCATCAAAATTTCAAAACATCTCCCCCTACCCCCATAATCCAGCAACGATAACCTAACCTTTTTAAGGCAGTCAATTTTTGTCGAAAAACAATGTCCACTGGAGACGGACATTCAGTTAAAAAGTCCACGGGCGGTGCCTGTCACTGGAGGAGTTATATGAATCGAATTTTTAGATGGATGGTTCGGTCGTTGTTTGCGCCTGTTACGGGAAACGGCGGAGCGGTGGCGAGTACACTTGGTTTTTTCTTGGGTTTTTTACCTTTATATAGTGCCAGAATTCCATTAATGCTGGCACTTTCGCTCATATTTCGTTTAAATATTATCGCTCTTTTTTTTGGAACGTTGATCACCATTTTTATTCCGATGGTTCGTCATTTGCCGTTCCTTAATTTAGATATTTGGGAAGGATATATGAATCGTTGGCTATCCTCTACCCTAAAAACGGAAATACAGGTTTCCCAATCGATTTCAACTGGAATCTTGGGAGGCTTGGTTGGTCTTGTCTGCTACTTTTTCTTCCATTGGTTTTACAATTTAGGGATGAAAAAAAGTGAACGAGATCATGAGCATGTTTTTCTTGATCCGGCGAAAAGACGCTGGTCAATTATTGTCCGGATGACAACAGGCTTCAGTATATTTATTCTTTTGGTATCGAAGATTTTCATTGACAGCCTTTATAATGATCCAATTTTTCCTAAACTTCAATTGAATGAAAGCGCAGAAACGAGCAGGATTGTATCAATAAATCAACCCTTAAATAAAAAACATCTTGCCGACCAGTTTCAAAAAACGAACCCTTCCCCGCTTATTCAACAGACCAATGTCCAAAGGAATCAAATGACAGGTAAACAAGAAGTATATGGTTTTTACGTAAATTGGGATGAAAACAGCAAAACTTCTTTTAAAAAACATATCGGCTCAATTACAACCTTAATTCCAGAGTGGCTGCAGCTTAAACCTAATCTTACCTTGAAAGCCAGCACTGATTCGTCAATAACAGCTGAGTTAAAAAAACATCAGGTAAAAATACTGCCATTAGTGAATAATTTTATTCATAATAAATGGGATGGAGGAGCCCTTCACCGATTATTTACCACTCCCGGTGCTGAAGATCGTTTTATTCAACAAATGCTTACGTACGTGAGAACCAATCACTTTGATGGGATCAATATTGACTTTGAAGAGATCCAGCCGAAAGACAAAGCGAATTTAACAAATTTTATCGATAAAGTATCAAAAGCCTTTCATCAGCACGGACTGATGGTCACAATGGATGTACCGCCAATGAACACGAATTTTGACTATTCTTCCTTGGCGGCAGTTGTTGACCGAATGCTGGTCATGCTCTATGATCAGCACAACTCAACGAGTAAACCTGGACCCGTTGCTCCAACGGACTGGGCAAAGGCAAGTTTAAATCATCTAAATCATGTAATCCCATCTGAAAAATTAATTGTCAGTTTGGGAAGCTTCGGTTACGACTGGGAAGAAAACACAAAATGGCCCGCGGAGACACTTACCTTCGGAGACGTCATGGAGCTCGGAATGGGGACGAATCTGCAAATCCATTGGAATAAGCAAGCAGGAAACCCCTATTTCCGTTACAAAATAGAAGAAAAAAACCATATTGTTTGGTTTTTAGATGGAGCTACCTTTTATAACCAAATGAAAGCTGCGATGGCTTCCGGGTCAAAAGGAATCGCTGTTTGGCGCCTTGGCTCTGAGGATCCTGCAATCTGGAAATATATGAATCAGCCAAAGGTCATGGACCATCCATCTAATGCATTGAAAACCTTAGTCAGTCCTGAACCTGTTCATTATACCGGTGATGGAGAGATTTTAAAAATTGCGTCACCCTCAGAAAATGGAAATAGAACAATTCAAACCGATTCACAGGGTTGGATACAAAATGAAACCTATACAAAATTACCAAAGCCGTTCGAAGTGGTTCGTTTTGGTAATGTGGAAGGAAAGAAAGTTGTACTTACCTTTGATGATGGACCTGACCCAAAATACACGACACAAATATTAGACATTTTAGACAAAAATCATATAAAGGCAGCCTTCTTTATCGTTGGGCAAAATGCATTGCAATACCCTGAACTGGTTAAAAGGATGTATCATGAAGGCCATGAAATTGGCAACCATACCTTTACCCATCCGAATGTTGCTTCCACGTCACCAACACAAACTAAAATGGAACTAAATGCAAACCAACGGCTTTTTCAGGAAATTACGGGTCATTCCATGAATCTATTCCGTCCGCCCTATGTGGCCGATGCAGAACCGAGTACAAAGAACGAGCTATTGCCGATATTAAGGGCGCAGGGAATGGGTTATACCATGGTTGGTGAAGCCATTGACTCTGAAGATTGGCAAAAACCTTCTAGTAAAGAGATCGTTAAGCGAGTAGTAGAACAACTGCCGAATGGAAATATTATCCTGATGCACGATGCCGGTGGTGACCGCTCCCACACCGTAAAGGCTTTGCCGATCCTTATTAAAGAATTGAAAAAGCGTGGCTACACCTTTACCACCATTGCTCAGCTAATCGGTAAAGATAATCAGGAATTTATGCCACCTGCCGATGCGGACCGGCCATATTTTGTCTATGACAAAGCGGTATTTACGCTTGCGCAAGTTTGGCATTTTTGGTTAAGTATACTTTTCTATTCTGCGATAGTTTTAGGAATTTTACGACTTATCCTCTTCATCTTCCTTTCTAGGAAACAAGTAAAAAGGTATAAAAAAACGGAGATTGACCCTAGTTTTACCCCTTTTGTCAGTGTTGTGATTGCTGCCTATAACGAGGAAAAAGTTATTTCCAAAACGATTGATTCGATTTTATCCAGTGATTACACTAAATTTGAGGTGCTAGTGATCGACGATGGTTCAAAGGATGACACAGCAGATTTTGTTGAAAAAACCTATGTGGACCATTCTCAAGTACGATTAATTAAAAAAGCGAATGGCGGAAAATCTTCTGCTGTGAATCTTGGCTTTAAAGAAGCAATTGGAGAAATCGTGGTTGCACTTGATGCGGATACAGTTATTGCGGAAAATGCAATTTCCCTGCTAGTAAATCATTTTAAAAATGAAAAAGTAGCGGCCGTTTCAGGCAATGTAAAAGTCGGGAATAAAGGTAACCTCTTGACAAACTGGCAGCATATCGAATATGTGACCGGCTTTAACCTGGAGAGAAGAGCCTTTGCTACGCTCAATTGCATTACCGTTGTGCCAGGTGCAATCGGTGCATGGAGAAAGAGCGACGTAGAAGAAGCTGGATATTTTCAGGAGGATACACTTGCAGAAGATACCGATATCACCCTTACCCTTTTACGCCAAGGGAAAAAGATTGAATTTGAAGAAAAAGCTTATGCCTTTACCGAAGTACCGGAGGATCTTAAAAGCCTGGCAAAGCAGCGTTACCGTTGGGTTTATGGTACTCTGCAATGCTTATGGAAACATCGGGGGGCTTTATTCAATAAAAAACATCCTTCATTAGGATATATCGGCCTGCCAAACATGTGGCTTTTCCAATATCTTTATCAAACGATATCGCCAATTGCGGATCTCTTATTCATTATCGCTCTATTTGGCGATCACCCGGGAAGAGCAGCGATTGTATTTACCCTATTTTACTTACTGGATTTCACTACATGTGTTTACGCATTCCGATTGGAGAAAGAAAACCCTAAACCGCTAGCTTCCTTATTTCTGCAGAGAATTTTGTACAAGCAGATCATGACGTATGTCGTAATCAAATCAATCTTCTCGGCATTAAGGGGAGTAGCAGTTGGTTGGAATAAATTGAAACGAAATGGGAATGTCACCCAGGAATCAAATATCGCAAACGTAGAAGAAAATATGTAAATTTCATTACTGTACAGGTCCTTCCCGTTTGGGGAGGACCTTTTTTTGGAAAAAATAAAAATGCGGAAATTGAACTATATTTGCTTTGATTACCAATTTAAATTAAACCTGTTTTCATAAATTTTGGGGAACATTACTTATGGTAAGGATACTTCTGTTTTAGATAGTGTAAAAATGCAGTAACAACTTGTGGACCAGATTCTACGAGTTTACCTTGTTCAAATGCAGTAAATTCATCACCTCCAGAAGCTAAATAATTACTTACCGCTACTTCATATTCCTTGTTAGGCTGAAGAAATTGTCCCTTCCTATCTTTCAGTACAGTAATACGGCTGCCAATTGGAGAATTGGGATCCCAACGATACGATAAACCAACAGTTTGCAGCATATCATTTTCCTGATCTTTCCTCCACTGCTGCTCTAAAGCTAGTTTAATTTGGCTTCCTGTTAAAGTTACTTTACAGACACGATGGCCAAAGGGCATAGTTCTATAAAGCTGTTCTAAAGTGTACCTCCCTTTCTTTAAACTTTCCCGCATTTCGCCTTGATGGACAAAGGCGATATCAACTCCCATGGCCTTCCGCTCTGATTCTGCAATCATTTTCGCTAACGGAGATTCACCGTTTATATCTTGCTTCCGGGTTATATCTTCAGGAATTTCTCCTTGGATATTATTAAAACGGTTCCCTATTTTTTCTTTATATTTATTAATAAGGGATAAGGTTTCTTGATCCGGCTTAATATTTTCATGTGAAGTGACAATAATCATTGCTTCTTTCTTAACAATGTCTTTCGAATTTCGGTCAATTTTAAGGTTTACTTGAGAAAAAGCTTTTCCATAAGAATAAGATTGAACAATTAGTTTACCATCAACAATGGTATTGGCATAATCATGGCTATGGCCTGCAAAAATAACGTCTACCTCATCATCGATTTTTGATGCCATCTCCATTAAAGCGTCTTGGGGATTTGCACCTGTCCGATCAGATTTAGCTGAAACATGTGCCAGTACAACAATGGCTTTTATCCCTTGTTCCTTTAAAAGCTTCACCGTTCGATTTATCGCTGTAACTTCATCCGTAATCACAACTTCTTTTCGGTTTTCCGGGATTACATAAAGATTCGTCTCAGTTGTGACCACACCAATAAAACCAATATTGATACCGTCAATTTGCTTAATTACATAAGGGTGAAGGAAAGGAGTCCCAGTTTTATTATCGATGATATTTGCAGAAATGTAGGAAGCATTTGCACCTTGAAAATAACCTGTTTTTTCATGGAATCCTCCATAAATAAGGCGTTTCATTTCTTTTACGCCTCGGTCTAATTCATGATTTCCGGGTGTCCCAATATCAAAGTGCAGCAGGTTTAGGAATTCGATTGTGGGTTCGTCATAAAATTGAGAAGAGATTGGTGGGCTTCCTCCAACCATATCACCTGCATGAACTAGTAGTGTATTGGGGTTTTTTTGTTTATATTTTTTTAAATAGGCAGCCAGGTATTCGGCTCCACCTGCCTTAGTCCCTGAAACACTTTGATAAGTGGTGAGTTGGCCATGAAAATCATTAACACCTAACAATTGGACTTGAATGTAACGGTTGGATGTGGAATGACTCATTGTGGAATGATTGGATGAAAATGGGGTGAGTTCATAAGCGCAAAAAATGGTAAGTACCAAGATGAACAAAGAAGACATGATCTGAAATTTTATCAACTTCCGATCCCTCCCTCTAGATGTAAATTTAGGATAACTTTGGAATTTTAAATCCATTTAAAGGGAGTGTAAAGTTTTTGTTGCAATTTATTTATTATATTTTTACTTTTAATCCATACAATCTTAATGAACTATTTCTATAATGGAATTGTATAAAATGAAAATACGAGGAGGATAATGATGTATTTGAAAAAACTCACTGCAAAAAAACCGGTTACGATTGATTATGATGAAAATGGTGCCTTACAAACAGTGGAAGGGCGTGTATATCGGCTTAATTTATTTGAACAAATACTTTCTCTAAAGGATAAAAAAGAAAAGCTTTTCACGATTCATTTATCTTGTATTAGACGTATTTATTAATTCCTATTCGCTCTCTTCTTCTTCTCAACCGATTCTTTTTTATCCTTCAGCTACTTATTGCCTCTCTGTTTTATATCTTAAAATTTTTCCTTTTCATAACGTGTTTATTTTGGGCACGAATTATTAAAACATCCATAAATAAAAAACCCCATTTTGGGGTTTTTTATGGTTATCCGCTACTTTCCAGGATTTCTTTTATTTTTTTCAGGTCTTTATTGTTTGCTTTTTTCATCATCAAGCCCATGAACGGTGTAAACCATTTTGAAAATCCTGTGGGATTCCCTCTATTTCGAAGCGTCATTCTCGTTCCATTGTTCTCATTTGATTCCCAAGTGTATGTCGTTTCCATTGGAAAAGGACCGTCTGCAGTTTTCATGATAAGCTTTTGTTCTGCAATATAGTCAACCACTTCATAAACATAGGCAAGTTCTCGACCCAAAAATTGCGCCTTGTAAGCGATTTTTGAACCAATCGTTAACGGTGTTGGAGTTTGCCATTTTACTGATTTGATATTGGCATACCATTCTGGAGCATGGTCAGGATTAGCAGCATACTCCGCTACATTTTTAATAGGCGAGCGAATCGTTATTTCTGTTAAGACATCTACCATATCTTAAGTCCTTTCCTCTATTCAACCATTATTTTAAAGTTTATTTTTTTCTACATAATTTTTCAGCAAGGTGCCAAGCAGATATTTCCAGCCTTCGGTGTGTTCCTGTTCCCAGTTTTCGCGGATAATCCCAGACGCATGATGGGAAAGCTGAAGCAGTGTTCCCCCATCCTTTTCTATGAGACGGTACGTATAAGAACTATTTACTGCTCCCTGCATTCCTAAATGACCATTTAGACGGATTTCTTCCGGCGCATTCACAAAGTATACTTTCCCCCATACGGCTCCTTGATTGTCTCCCCATTTTTCAATAAATTGTCCTCCTGGGGATGGATCGAATGTAAACTGAGATGGCACCCCTTTTGGCGCCAAACGAAATTCCCACCAATCGCTAGACTGTTCTGTTAAAGCTTTAAAAACTTGTTCCCTTGGTGCATCGATGAAAACCTCCTGCTCGATTCGAAAAACCTTGCTTTGTTCTTGCTCAGTCATAGTCAAATTTCCTCCTCTTTTTTCAGCTAGCGACCGTAAATTTAGTAGTGAATTGGCAGCTGATTGCATGTATTTTGCTATCCACCGGTTATGCAACTCCTGAAGTGGAACGGCATTAAGAAAATTAAGCCGATATTTCCCTTCACGCCGTACCAATACTAAATTTCCTTCTTCAAGGATGTCCAAATGTTTCATAATTGCATACCTTGTGACTTCAGGAAAATACTCGTTTAGTTTACCAGTGGTTTTCGGTGTTTCCTTCAGAATATCGAGAATCCTTCTGCGGATTGGATGGCCTAAAGCTTTAAATAATGTGGAAAGTTCGTCTTCCATTCCAACTATCCTTTCTAAAAAGGTATATCGAATTTCATCTCATGTGAATAAATAGTCACATGTTATATGTGACCTTATGGTAACATGTACTTTAAATACGGTCAAGTAAGCAAGTATAAACTTATTATTCTATTTCAACTTCATATTTAACCCTCATTGTGTTTTACTCCTAATAACAAAAGGAAATTAGGAACCTTCAGCTTGAACAGCCCCCCAATAACTGCGACTACAAGATCTGTTTTGTCCAACCAAATTTTATAGACTGCTTATCGAATCTAATCTCACCGGAATTTTGTCCAAAAAATCAGAACGCCCGATCATTCCGATGGGGCGTTCTGATTTTTTAGATGAATTTTTCAATCAATCTATTATTTTTTCTTATTATTGTTATTGCTATTGTTTTTTGATTTATTGTTGTTTTTGTTGCTGCTATTGTTATTTTTATTACTATTTTTATTTTTGTTGTTATTTGAGCTTTTTCCCAACATAATCACCCTTTCAGTTTTTATATAGATTATTCACATCCGGCTAATTTCTCTAAAGAAAGGTGGAAAAAGGGCGAAAATAAATCGCCTTTTTTGTCTTAAAAACTCATTTGAAAACCTTATTAGATAAAACACAATAATCGAATACCGATTTCTTATTGAAAAAAGAAAAAATTACCCTTAGACTTTGATTAAATAACAAAAAACGCATTGGAATCCATTTATAAATTCCAATGCGTTTTTACTTGTTTGCATCCAATACTTAATCCGTTAGCGTGTAGCATGGATATTTTGATCGTTCATCAAACCTTTTGAATAAGTTATGATGATACCTTAGGTTGAAGTTCACTTGATTTTCGTTTGTTCCTTCGTTTTCGCTTATCCAGATAATAAGTAGGAATAATGATGGCTGTCCAAATGGCAAAATAATTTAAGACTACAAGAAATGGATTGCTGCTGCCACCATGTCCATCTTTTCCATGGAATTTTCCTTCCCGAAAATCTTTGTTCGGCGGACCTTGAAATGTATTAGTTGAATTTCCCTTATTAACCGATGGTGCCCCGCTACTTTGTTGCATTTCTATTGGATTGAAATAACCTTTGCTTGGGGAAGCTGCGGAAGCAAACCATTGAATTCCGCCTGCCAAAATGGCAAGTGACAGAACAACGGAAGCGATAACACCCTTTTTAAATTTTCCTTCCTTCGATTTGAATGCTTTCTTACAGATACTCAAAATCCATTGCCAATGTACCCCAATATGAAGTCCTACTAACGCAAGTGTTGCATCTGCAGAGAAACTGTGGATCCCGCGAATGGAGTGTCCCCCCTGGATAGCAAGGCTTGGTAAAACTACCCTAGAAATTAGAATACCAGTGACAATAACGGTAGCCATCGAAATTAAGAGCAGTATGTTTAACAGATAACTAAAGAATGTTTTTTTAGGTAGGTTTGGATCAAAAATCTTTTTCGTTGTATTAATTACCCAGCAAAAGTTTAATCCGATGTGGGCAAGAATGGCAACACCAATAACAAGACCAGCTATTTCATGAAACGGTAAACCGTTTAATACTCGCGGATTCATTAGCAACACAAACGTGATAGCCATCATCAAATCAAGAATAATTTTAGTATAATTCTTTTTCATATTTATTCCCCCATTTAATATCTTATCTGTTTCACATATTAAAGTGGGAACCTTAAGAAAAACTTAAGTACGAATAATAGATTTTTATCATTCATTACTCTTTTAACCATAAAAAACAATCAAGTTGACAAAAAATAAATTAGAGCACTCTCCTCAATAAATTAGGGCTGCCCTGGATGGGCAGCCCTAATTTGAAATTGGATGTATTATTAACAGATCATTCAATTAAATAGAAATTTTGACCTCTGCATTCATTCCTGGTAATACTTTCTTTGATGGATTTTGAATAGAAATTTTAACCGGAACTTTTTGAGTTACTTTTGTATAGCTGCCGTTTGAGTTTTGTGAAGGAAGAGCAGAAAATACCGAATTCGTAGCATAGCCAATGGAATCAATTTTTCCGCTAAATAATGTACCAGAATCTCCGTCTACCGTAATATCAACACTATCGCCCACTTCAATATCTTTTAAGTCCGTTTCGTCAATGTTAGCCGTAACATACAAATGATCCATATCAGCTGTTTGGGCTAAAGCCTGGCCAGCCTGTACCATTTGATTCTTTTTTGCTTCGTTTTTGATGATGGTTCCTTTCTCCATGCTATCTACGGGAAGACCCTGTCTTCCATTTGAAATTTTGCCCAATTCTTCATGGTTAGAAATAACATTACCTTCTTTTCCATCCCAATTGGTTAATAAACCGGAAGCTGGTGCTACAACTTGATTGATATCTGCCGAAACGACTGCATCATCTGTTTTAACATAATTCTTACTTTCGTAAAAAAAGTATGCACCTGCGGCAATTAATGCCAAAACCACAATCATCCCAACTATATTAATGAAGATTAATCGACCTTTACTCATTAGCGAATTTCTCCTTTATTCAATTTATTTAAATACCACTCAATGCTGAGGTCTTGAAAGCTTTTGTCTCTTTTGGTGCTGGCAAAAGCAGCCGGGTCTATTTCTGAACAAGGGACCTTCCCTTTCCCGTCACTGTTTTTCCGATGGAACCAATTAGCATGATGATGCTGAGGACAAGTAAAATCGTAAACAAATCGTGATAGGCCCCTAATACTGCAGACTTTTTAGAATTTGCAACTAGTTCATAAGCAGCCGAATTTTTAGCATCCGTGATAGATAAATGCTTCCCAATAATAGAGTGAATTAATTTTGTCATTTCCCATTTAAATTCAGTACTATTTGAATCTAGCTGCCCTCTTATATCTTCATAATTTTGGGCATTTTGTCTGATTAAAAACCAGCCGATTATAGGTGAAATAATAGCACCTATAAAATTTCGGATAGTGTGCAGGGTCACAGATCTCATCGAAGCCTTATGAATATCACCAGCCAGTGCAGTTCCAAGAGCACCTGAAACAAGAGTCATACTGACTCCGGCACCAAGACAAGCAACCTGAAAATATAAAACTGATAAAGAAGTTTCAGGCCCAATGACTCTCCACCTGATACTAACAAACAAAACAACCAGCGAACCGAGAATTCCAAGGATCCCGGCACCCAATTTATCATACAATAGGGTTTTAAATACGGCAGTGAACACAATTCCTACAAAGAACCAAAAATAAAAATGGCTTAAATATACAAATGGAAGGTTCATATTATTTCGTAAAAATCCATTGATTCCGGCTAACGCAACAATAAGCGAAACATGTGATGCAACTGCCATAATCGTGCCCGAAATTGGTTTTGCTGCCTTTAATGTCCGAAACGGAACGAGTGGATTCGTTGCTTTTAAGTCTACATAAATAAACAAAATGAACAAAATTAGACCTACAAGAAGAAATGGCCAAACATACAAAGATGTAAATCCTTTTTCCGATAAGTTACATAGTGGAAAAGCGAGTACAATCATTAAAAGGCTGTATAAAAATACTCCAGTTTTATCCACAGGACTATGATCATGTACATGATCCTCATTGTGAGGTAAACCCCAAAAACCAATGATTAAACAGAAGAATGAAGCGATGATGTTTAAAATAAATAACCACCGCCATGCATCAGCTATTAATGAAATCGAACCGAATAAAGCCCCAATGGCACTTGCTCCAAACAATCCCGTAATAACCATAAATAAAAAGGTATTACGGATGGCATTGGGGAAGGATCTTAGGCTAACCGGCAAAATGGTTAAAAATAGTATGCCTGCACTAAAGCCTTGAATGGTTCTTCCCACAATTAGAATGACTAATTCAGGAGATAGGGCAGAAATAATGGAGCCGCATAAAAAAATAAATATAAACAATAAATAATTTCTTCTTAGTCCAAGTTTCCTCGTAAGTACAGGACCAAATGGGACGCCAAGGGCAAAAGCTAAATTTGATAATGTAGATGGAAGCAGTAAGTGATTCGATCCAAGTTCCAACCCATTTTGAATAATCCCTTGGTTAAGAATGTAAGACAGATTTGAAAAATACTGTGAACCAATTGCAAGTATCGTCAAGATGGAGATGATCAAGTATTGCGGAACAGCAACCTTTTCGGATTCTGAAGCTGTCGTATTAACCTGCTGACTCATCCATTGTCCTCCTTTCATAATGAAAAAATTCGGTATAAATTCGGTGAAAAAGTTGTTTTATACCTCAAGTATAAATATTGTATAGTACAAGTTGTAAATAACAAGTTGTATTATACAATATTGTTTTTTTTAAATCAATAAGATTTTTTTACAAAAAAAAGACCGTGACAGTTTGTCACAAGCCTCTTGTCGCGTATCTTCTTATTTTTTATAGTAAAAAAATTATTTTTTTCGTTGTTTAAAGTCTTTATTTAATCGGATTAGGTTATTTTCTAATTGCTGTAATTCCGGCATCGTCCAGTTTTGAAGTATTTCTGAATAAAATTTATAACGACCTTTTTGAACTGTATCAAGGATCTCCTGCCCTTTATTTGTAATCTCTATAAGGCTAATTCTTCCATTATCTGGATCAGGAAAACGCTTAATATATTCTTTCGATTCTAAAGTACCAACTTGCCTGCTCGCAGTTGATATGTTTAGCAGTAATTTATCCGCAATAGCATTAATGGCCATGGGTCCATTTTCATTCAGTTCACTCATAATAAGGTACTCGGAACGATCCAATTTACCTAATTTAGGACTATAAGCGGTTATAAGCCGGACCAGCAAGGCTATTTCATATTCAATCGTTTGGAGTGAGTCTGGATTCACAAAGTACTTCCCCCTTATAAAGCAACTGTTCTACTAATTGTAAACAAATTGATTTTATTATAACAAGTATATCATAGGAAAAATTATTTAAGAAAAACATTAGAAGTATAATCTCTTTTTCTAGGGGTTTTAATTTTAAAAGATGTTTCGGAGTTAAACATGATCGAGAACCAGTTTGTAGGATCCTCTCTTTATTCTTAGGGATAGGAATACCCCATTATTAATTTAGGATTGAAAAAAAAGAACTGTAGCCTATACGTAAAGATTTATATATAGTTTCTTGGAGAAATATTTAAAAATCATGGTACTGATCCATAGGATTGGTGATTTTTGTTTCAATTAATAAATCATCATACACGTTCAGTAGCCTATCGAGTTCTTGGCTACATTTGATTGTTTCATGACACGATAATCCTTTATCCATTCCTAACTTTATCATTTCTTCTCTTTTCTGACTTATAGCCTTTTCCAAATCTGCTAGGTTCATTATGGACTCACACCTCGAAAACTTATTATAACTGTGTATATCTGTTAATCTTATGAGACACTTGGACACAAACAACATTATAACATTATCCGACCTAAGATAAATTGATTCGATAAAACAAGATAAAAAAAGACAAAAAAAGACGTTATCCGTAAAATAAAGGTTAAAGAAAAAAAGCGGCTTATTTAGCCACTCTTGTGATGTTTTAATTGCTAGTTACACATGGATTATTTATCTTCTTCCTAGCTAAGCAAAGTCCCTTTTAACCAGGTACGGGGACGGTAAGGACCTACAGGGATTTGAATTAAACTAGTTTTTCCTTTCGGATTAATTCTGTAAAGTTCATCAGATTGGTTCGTATTGAATCCTAGCAGTGGATGGCCCCCCATCCCTAAGGCACAAGAAACTAAGAGCAGTCGTTGCACGAGAATGCCTGCTTCCATTTGTTGAATGCGATAACCTCGATACCCTAATTTCTCTTTGAGGTAATTTTTGTCTCCGACGACATGAAGGCAGAGCGGCACTTGAAAGAGATTTACATTGGGCATTGTTAATCCATATTGTAAATACTCCCGATAATCTCCATGAGTTATTCTGCAAAGTCCATGAACGTTTTTGTCATAGGAGTAAACACCATTTGGAACACCCTCCACATTATAAAAAAAGCCGTTCAATGATAAACGATTCTCAGAATTCTCAATTGTCTCGGCAAGGTCATTCTGATATAAAAAGGAAAATATCTCAGATAACAAAGTGGATATTGTTCTTTGACTGACATTCCCCATCATAAAATCAAGATCAGGAGAATGTCTCTCTCTGCATACAGAAGCAAGATCGTACGAAAATGGCTCTGTAAATGGCAACATGATGAACTCCGTACCAAAGGACTTTTTAACCCGATTATCTTTTTTAATCTTCACAAATGACTGTGTAGTTTCAAGCATCGATGCTTCATTCATCTCTTTCAACATTGGGTAATCAATGACTTTCTTTGAACGGTTATAAGTTTTATGCTTCAATAACGGCACTTCCTGTGACAATTCAACGGCAGAAAAATTTTCTTCTAGATCAGAGTTGTCATCACAATAGATTGATGGATGAATAGATAATGGGATCACCGCATAGACACTTTCTTCCTGTTCGGTTAGTCCAAGTAAATGATTAATTGACCGATCAAGAAATTGATAGCATACTCGCGAAGAAAAACCCATCCGATCGGCAACTTCTAATGCTTGCCCTATGACCACACCGGCATCCAACCCTTGGAGCCTGTAGGAAAAGTTATTATATTTATAGAAGTTTTTCAAAAAAACCGTTGATACAAAAACAGTACAGAAACAATCAGAAACATCATAATTTCCAAGACTTCTGGACAAGTAGGAATCGTAATTTCCTTCTCGAAGCAATAGGAGGCGGTGATGGGCCACATCGTAATGGTAAATTCCCTGTGGTACGCCCTCCAGCTTTACATACACATATAATTCATTCGGATACAATGCCCCTCCTGAGGGAACAAATCTGCGTAATAACTGGGCATAGCTAATGAAAGCTTTTTCCTGAGTGTCCTGGGTGAAAGCGGATTGCGCGTAATGGGTTAGGCCGTATACATACCATAAGAAAGACCCAAGCTCCTCTAGTCCAGGATCTGCCTGAGCTTCCCGCCTCTCGAGAGTTAACGGAACATCTCCGGATAGTGGAATCTCTGGCAAGCCGCGGTACAGTTTATAGGGAAGTGGTGCGTCCTCCCAATCCACTTCCCAATCAGGAGGAACAACTTTTTCTGGATCAAAGTGAAGATGTTGCAGAAATGTTTCAAGCTTCACTCTTACACCTCCTACTTTTCATTATGGGAATGGGTGAGGATAAGGATTGAGCTGTTCATACGACAACGGCTGTTTGGTATATCCAAGCTTCATTGGTACTTGGAGGACCCTTTCCAGCCCTTCGACACGGGTAAGGTGATGACCGAATGTCATTGGCAGCATACCAGGAATCAATACTTTTACACAGTATAAACCGTTCCGTTTGGTGATCGGTGTCGTTTGGTCCACAACAATGACCTCGAGGTCCAACTCACGGAACCTCTGAAGAATATCCTGAAGATCATCCTTCAAATCGGTATGCGCCGGAGGCTGTTTAAATTCCTCTGCAAACGTTCGTAATGGTCGCTGATTATCCAATAAAAAGCTTAGCCGTTCCTCTGCTTCCCGCAGACCATATAGGAGGCCATGGTCCTCCATGGTACGGACGGCATATGGATCTTTTAGCATTTCTTCATATTTCTGCCGGTTTTTCTCCAATATTTCGTCATGCCTAACCATCATACCAGCGAGCTCGTAAATCGCGCTTTTTACTGCTCTAACCGGATCAAGATTAGCACCTGCTGCACAAATGAGGTTCACACCCTTGGATTTTCTGTTTTTTGCCACCGCCCAAACGCTGGGAATTTCATTTTCCATTGTCGAATTGTAAAAATATAGGTCATATTCCGCCACCTCACGTATACGGTCAACCATTAGCTCTAATTCCTGATCGTTAGCAGAACGAAGATCAAGACGCTGAAGTGGCAGCTGTGCATACCAGGTTAACAAGAAGGAATCGCGCTCGACAACCTCCATAATGCCATGGAATATGGCTTCCTCCAGGCTTCCTCCTAATGCACACCCGTTGGAGGTTTCATATACAATGCCCTCCCCACTTCCCAAACTGTAATAAGCGAGTAACTCTGGAACCAGTATGGGACGTTCTTGCATGAACGAATAGCCCCAGACCCAATTCATTGGCTGATCCGGATGAAACGCTTTAAACGGAAAATCAGGCTTGGCATATTGTTTCTGTTCATGCAAGCCTACTCTTGCCGGATTTAAGGCGATATGTTGTAAATGATGGTAACTCTCACGAACTTTCTTCCTTTTTCCTTGAGGCTCGATTCCGCAATATCGCTCCAATCCCTCCAAAATGGCCGTTAGCTCACTCATTTCATAAGAAATAGTACGGCCAGCTACTCCCTCGTCCGCTCCAAATAACGGCATGTTAATCAAAACATCTGCAAAGGGGAGCCTGAAATCCTCTATTTTTCCATTCATGATTCCAGTACGATAATCCAGATAGTCTTCGACCAGCACTGTTTTCAATTCATCCATCGAACGGCAGCGATATCCGTCACCATTAAATTTAGGACTAGACTCTAACGTAATTTGAGCTAATTTCGCTGTGTCTTCAGGTAATGGACTGCAAATCGGACATAATGGATCAGGCAAGAAAAAATGACGGGAGTTCGTTAACGTTTTCAGATTGGTGATGAACATCCTTTCCTCTACGCTCGAGGATTCTCCTTGAAGGACTTTCTGCACTTCGTTACAAATGAAGGTGGCCATTTGTGATAGTCCCGTTCGTGAACACCATGAATCTCGCGTGAAACCTGCTTCCGCTGTCAATCTCGCCTGAACCTCCGCCATTTCAAGGCGGTCGGGTCCGGCTAGCAAGCGCCGTTTGTCAGCACAGTGAGAACATCCTGGCGAGTCGTGCCGTACGAAAGGACCAATGATTCCCTCCCCGAACGAAACGAAACCTCGAAGCCAAGGGATACCGGCGGTCCTGAATCTCTCATCCGCTTTCCGATGTTTGGAAGGATGCCAGGCATCGTCGAGCACCAGAGCTAATTCTATTTCTTCGGGAATCTCTTCTGAAATGCTTTGACGACTTACCAGACAGTTGGAGGACAATTGATCACAGACATATTCTGCTAATAAACCGGATCCGTCAATGAGGACCTGTGCAGTCATTTGGAATCCCCCTCTCGTACCTGCACACCATATACCCCTGCCAGCCCTTGCTTTAAAAACGGCTCAATCGACAGATCATAGACGAATAGCTGTTTGCTGTATCGATTCAAGACCTGAATGGCAGATTGTAAAAGCTCCAATTGTGTCATTTCCATACAAGAAGGGATTTCGAGTTTGGAATCCTTTTTTTCCAGATAAATCATCGACTCCTTCTCGTGCCTCTCTACGGAATTATTCTGGTTTTGAGCATCCAAAATGGCTTGCTGCAATGTATTTCGCAATGCCAAGGTTGTATTTAAGCCTGCCCCTGTGTACCAACAGCCATTTGACCTTACCCATACCACAGGGAAGCCATGTACATCTTCTTTTAAACCTATAGCCGGTGAACCGCTCATGGTAGTCAAAGCATTTAAATAAAATTGACATATGTTATCTTCAATGGCCCCCAATGGCACACCAAAAACCGTATTCAATTGATCCCCCGTTCTATTTTTCAATTCTTCATCCAGATTGGCTTGCAGCCCCCTGCAAACAGCTTCTGCGATGGTTTCCCCTGTACCGATACCAATAAATCCCTCTGGAAAATTCGTACCAACTTGATTTGTCTGGTTTTTGAAACCATAAACAGGTGAATTGATCATTTTTGAAACATACATTTCAATACCCATCAATCCGGCATTTCGTCTGGCTTCATCATGTGTCAGGCCCGAACAGATAACTTCCTTAAGCAGTTCTGCCGGTCCTTCCGACACGGGGTCAACAGCCTGAACATAGCACTGAGAAAGAGGAAGCTGCGGCAAATTTCGTTCCTCCCAGATATGGAAAATACCGATTTCTTCTGAAGTTAAACGACTGAAATAATTCAAAAGCAAATCCTTTTCATTCCTGTCTGATTCTTGTTCCAGTCTAACATCAAGATCTTCAACGAGTTTTGGTGTATCACTTTTAGATGTTAGGGTGGGATGTGTGATGAATGAAAGCCAGTCACCTTCCATCGTTTCAAGATTGAGCAGATAAATTTGATTATCTTGATTTGAATCTGCGATTCCTGTAGCCTTTTTGAAAAATTCGAATGCAGACACATTTGCCAAAATTGCTCCTGATGTGGAAGAAAAAGACTGTGGTTCCACATCGGTTTCCAAGAGTGATTGATGAATTCTGCGCCATGCAGATTCGAAGCATCCCTCTGATTCTGGATGAGTTAATGGACCAGAGAGCCCCACTTTTTCTAAACATATCGCAGGGAGAAATGCCTTCTTTTCTTCTTGGCAAACTTGATTTAGATGCCTTAATTCATTTAAATCCCCATCCTGAGAGACATACAGAATCCAATCATAGGGCTGAATGGCTTGTTTCCAAAAATTTTTCCCCGCCCCTTTACGATAGGGTACTTCCTCGATCTCCACATCGGAATCAATTTTCCTCGCATTCTGCATCAACTCATTGAGCCGCAGCCTATTGGTTGGAACTGTATCTGTTACCACAACATTTAATTTGGGCAGCCCCGATTCCAATAAGGCAGAAACCAACGAGATCAGGAAGGGGCCTGCACCGACAGTCAGAACCTTAGCCTGACGATATTCTTGAAAATGATAGGCACCTGATTCCACAAAATTCTCGATGAATTCAATTTGAGAAGCATACTTTTCAAGAACTTGGCGATTTAATTGATGTGGAAGATCTTTGCTTACATCACGAACAAACCCATTTTTATACAACGTTTCTGCAATCTCATATACCCTGTCGCGGTACGGTCCCGATAATCCTTCCGTTAAAGCTCCCAATGTTTGTTCCCCATTAAACATCGGCAGCAGTTTTTCAATCCACTGATAGATGGTTTGGCCTTCCATTCGGAATGAGCTTACGTTATTTCTAAAATATACACCACCCTTTGGGTCAGGGAGAAAAAAAGTGTCCCTTTTAGCCTTCAAACGTGAGGACGAGGTAAGATTTGTCATTCAGATCCTCCTTATTCCTAATCATTACTACTTGCGCACTATAAGTTTATGTACGATTTATTGTCCAATATGATAAATGTAGTAAAGAAGTGCCCCTGCGGCACATGTACATGCAGGGGCACTTTGTTTCACAAAACAATATTTTCCAACTGATTTCCACAATTCAAAACTATTAAATAAAACCGAGACCGATGCCAAAACAGCTAAAACCGAAACAACCAAAACCAAATCCAACGCAACCAAAGCCTCCACAGCCACCACAGCCGCCACAGCCGCCACAACCGAAGCAGCCTCCACAACGAAAGCCAAAGCCACCACATCGACCAAAGCCTCCGCATCGACCAAAGCCTCCACAGCGACCAAAGCCACCACATCGACCAAAGCCTCCACAGCGAAATACGCGCTCATCGTAGGTCTGTAAATTCATTGGAACTAACTCACCAACATGATAAGGATCGATTCCCAACCCTTGCAGATCATTATGAAAATTCTGCATTTTTTCCTCCCCTTTGTTTTTAAATGATCAGATAAATCATTACCTGTCTTGAGAGCTGCATAGGCATTTTTATATAAATAAAATCATCTTAAAAACTGTACTCTCATCAACAAATTATGTATTCATTAGGTGGTTGTTACTGTTTTAAGAGCCTATTTCACGTCGAAGGCCAATGGGATGTTAAGTTGTGTAATGACGTTTAAATGTAATACAAAGAATAAGCTCCTAATTTCATTTATACTGTGATATTGGAATAGAATAGAAAAGAATAAGAACAATACGGATATTCATACAAAAGATAATTTAACACATAAAAAAAGCCTCCACCCAAAATGGATGAGAGCCTTTTAAACGTTGATAAATAACGCTTTGAGGAACTGAAGAGCAGGATGAGCACCATTTAGACCATATTTCATACGGTCTTTTATTTAACTATTTAATAAATATAGTAAAGGTAAAATGGTTTATTTTGCAATATCATTTAAGTTATATAGTCAGACCACCGTCTACCGAAATGATAGAGCCGGTAATATAACTTGCTTGAGGAGAAGCCAAGAACGCAACTACATTTGCAATCTCCTCTGCGTCGGCCATATGTCCAATTGTCGGGTAATGAATTTTTGGTACATTACCGGTTTCTTGAATGGTTTTCATTATGTAAAAATAGCCATAAAAAAACTTGGTGCAAATAATCGTACACATGCAGTGATCGAACTATTTCGAAAAGGAATGATTTGTTAGTTCATCCATTAGGTTGACAAATATCCTTTTTGATTTTATAGTCAATAACGTAAATGAATAATAAAATTCTTTTTGAATGTGGATTTTTCTAGAGATTACTCTATTTTCGCCACACAGCTGTCATTGGACAGTTGTGTGGCTTTTTTATTTTTTTCCTGAAAGGAGCTAAAAGGATGAGATCTTGGAAGTATGTCTCGCTTGTATTCTTGGGTGGATGTTGTTATGGGGTATTATCTACTTTTGTAAAGCTTGCTTATTCTGCCGGATTCTCTGTTACAGAAGTAACAGGTGGACAATATTTATTTGGTACATTACTAATCTGGTTTGCTGTGTTATTTACAAAAAAGCAAAAGTTAACACCTAAACAAATCATAAAACTACTCATATCCGGAATACCGCTGGGTTTAACAGGTGTCTTTTATTATCAATCCTTACAAACACTGCATGCTTCATTGGCAATTATATTTTTGTTCCAATTTGTTTGGATTGGTACTCTCTTTGAGTGGGTATTTTTTAAGAAGAAACCTACAAATGGTAAGGTTGCATCGCTTGTATTCCTGATTTTAGGATCTATTCTTGCAGCCGGTTCCACTGCGAATGGAGTGGAACATTTCTCGTGGCATGGTGCTGTATGGGGTGCGCTTTCAGCTTTATCGTATACATCTTTTATCTTTCTCAGCAGCACAATCGAAAAAAATACTCCGCCAGTCCTAAAAAGCGCGCTACTTGCTACGGGTGGTTTAATCGTTGTTCTGTTCATCTTTCCTCCCTATTATTTATTTGATTTATCTGTCTTAATGGGAGTTGCACCCTATGGACTGATTCTTGGTATATTCGGCGTAGCTTTACCACCCTTGTTATTTTCAATTGGCATGCCGTTTATTGGACCAGGACTGGGGACCATTTTAACAGCCTCAGAGCTCCCGGTGGCAGTAACTCTATCATCGTTAGTTTTGGGTGAAAAAGTAAGTCTGTTTCAATGGCTGGGTGTTGGTTTAATATTATGCGGTATTGTAATGGGAAATGGGAAAACTTCAAAAAAAAGAATGAAATCAATGCCAATTGAGGATTTATCTGCCCCTATAAAATAAGGGGGTGTCTTTGAAAGCAAAACGATAGAGGCAACCCTTATGCATTTATCGAAGGATAACATGGTTTTTTGATATTACAATCTTTTTACTTTCAACAAAGGTCAGCTCCCAAATGAGCTAGCTTTTTTGTTCGCTTTTTTTATCAATTATTATTAAAACACGATTTTGTGACTACCAGTTAAGAATCTACTCTAATGGACATAATATGTAATAAGCATGTCCTTAGGAGGGATTAAGATGGGGAATATTGCAAATCTTTGTTGGGATGGTCTTACTCTAAAATACGTATTTGATAAAAAAATTGTTATTCCATATTTATTGTTTGTGATTACCGCATTTTTATTAGAATTGTTTTTAACGATATTGTTTAGCATTTCATCCTTTATTTTCTTTTATTATGGTTATACTCCCAACTTTGTTTATTATGTATGTTGTGTAATTTTGGCTTTTTTATTAATATTTACGGTTTCAATCTTATTAAAGACAATTAGGAGACTCAAAAATTTAGTCAATAAGTGCCCTCTTGAACCTCGCCCTCCTTCGTAAGCAACAGCACAATTCTTGCAACGGAATTGCGCCCGATTCTTGAATATCATTTTTGTTAATGTAATATAAAAACGGATACAGTGCTCAAACTGTGTTAAGAAATGAAATACATTCTGATCGTACAAAAAAACCGGCAGACGCCGGCTTTTTTGTATCATGAAAATATCAGTTCTTTTGAGTATTCATTGCTTGCCATTCTTCTTTGCTAGGACCATAAACGCCAGGAACTTTCAAGTCATCTTGTCTCATTCGGACAGTCAATTGTCCACGATGATCATACTTCAGAATTGATCGATTGTTGAAGATCATTACCATTGGGTCCGCAGTGATGCCGGCAAAATAAATACAGTATTAGGGTATTTAATCCGTTAAAAGATTTCTTTTATGAAAGTAAAATTCTTAAGAAGTTCACTTTCATTGATTGATATGCTATACGTTAAATCTTCCGTTCTCAATACAAACTCTTTAACCCCTATAAATTCTGATTCAATAATCAAGTAAAACTGTTCTCCTTTTTTATATCCATGAAACTGCCTTTTTAGTCTATATATCTTCATTCAATAACCTCTTGTGATGAAATAAAATGATTATTTGTTTGTGCTATTCTTTAATTAAGCCTAACAACCTTTTTTAATATTATTTTGTTTTATCTCTTCATCAGTAGCAGAAATAGCAGTTGTTCCTTTGTTTACCAGATGACTACAATTGTTATCTCTGACGTGGTTTTACCTATCACTATTCACTTCCCTAAATAATACCATAAAAAGGATTGATATTATTTTTCGGAACAAAGGAGACTATCCCCTTCATAGTTAGAGATCGACCCTTCGCAACGAATTAATTTAATAACCCCAATCGAAAAGCAGAAGCAACAACTTGTGTCCGATTTTTCGCTTTTAGCTTCGTCATTAAACTGCTCACATAATCTCTTACTGTGTGTTCACTTAAGAACAATGATTCACCTATTTTTTTATTGTCATATCCTTCTGAAAGCAAATCCAGAATGGTAAGTTCTCTTTCTGTTAAATGAATTTCTAATGTTTTTTTTCTTTCTTCTCCCTTTCTGGATAAATACATTCCGATCCGTTTACCCACTTGCTCGAGTAAATCCAGTTCATTTTTCGAAGAATCAAATTCTTCTCCAACCTGATCAAACGTAAGCCATCCAAACAATTGTTCCTGATGGATTATGGGGACAAAAATTATGGAGGATAGATTAAATAATTTTATATGCTCCTCTTTTACAAAATTTCTCGGATCTTTTAAATAGATTGGTCTTTTTGAACTAAAGACCGTCCTCTCCTCTGTTATCTGTCCTTTCATACTTTGTACTTTTGCAAGCTCAGCTCCTATCACTCCATAGAATTGATTCGACCATGGGATATAGGCGTAAAATACACAACGTTTATAGTGAAAATACTCTTCACATTTTTTTAAAATAAAGGCTAAATCCTGAACACCTGAGGAGCGAATCAGAAGTTGATTTAATTTGTCTAACTTTTGTAGTCTTCTAAGTTCCATATTTTCAGGAAGATGTTTCTGCGTATCAATGGCGTGTTTTTCTTCATCTACCCACTTGCTATAACTATGGATAAGGTATGTAAAAATGGATAGCAAAAACATGTATACAGGTATGATTCGATTATATTTTATTTGAATCATTAGCGTTAACAAAGATTTTTCAAAAATTAATTGAAATAGATATAAACTTTTCTTATTTATGATCGATAACTGAGATTGCAGCCAGGTGTCCAAAGAGCTGTGATAATTCTCATTGATCCCTTCAATATTAGCTGGAGACGTTAAGAGTTGAAAAAATGAATGCAGCATTCCGCCGATGATTTTACGATCTGGTTCGCAAATGGCCTGATCTAAATTAAGATAGATATTTATGTTTGTTTCAACTTGTTTACTGTGGGTTTTAATGAATAATGCGAATTGCTGAAACGTTATTTCTTCATAAAGATGCAACGGTTGAGTCATATGAAATTCTTCCCCTTCATTCAAATACCCCTATAAATGGACGTATTCCCTTCTATTAGTATACAGCATCTTGTAGGATAGTATTTCAAAATCAAAGTAGTAAGATTGAAATGTAGCAAGTTAGTAAATAATTTATCCGTATGAAAAAAATGACTGAAAGGTATGTGATAGTAATGAGACTTGATAATAAGGTAGCAATCATAACCGGTGGAGGTACTGGAATCGGTAAAGAAACAGCCCTATTATTTGCCAAAGAAGGAGCAAAAGTAGTAATTACTGATATAAACCAAGAATCAGGTATACAAACCGTAAAAGACATTCAAACAAACGGAGGAGAAGCCCTTTTCGTCCATCATGATGTCAGCAATGAGGAAGACTGGAAAAAGGTTGCAGAGGAAACTATAAATACCTTTGGCAAAGTAGATGTTCTTTTTAACAATGCTGGTATTTATATCATAAAACCTGTTGCAGAGATTGAATTGGAAGAATGGAATCGCCTCATGGCTATTAATGTGACTGGCGTATTCCTAGGAATGAAACATATCATGCCATTGATGGCAAAACAAAATAAAGGTTCAGTCATAAACGCTTCCTCGATAGCTGGTTTGGCGGGAGCTCCAGGTCATGTTCTATATGGTGCAAGTAAAGGAGCAGTACGGATTATGACGAAGGATGCAGCGATGGAATATGCTTCTGCCCAAGTTAGAGTAAATTCGATCCATCCTGGATACATTGATACAGGTATGGCAGACTATGCTTCTGAAGTTTCTGGAGATACAAAAGAGGAATTAGGTAAAAATTTATTCCCATTAGGACATTTAGGATCTGTAAAAGATGTCGCCAACACCGTACTATTTCTTGCTTCTGATGAATCAGCTTTCTCGACAGGTGCAGAATTTGTGATTGACGGTGGTGCAACAGCAAGATAGAAAGAACAAAATTTGAGCAAGATAAAATGGTCAATTAGTTTGAATTCATTAATGGAATGGAGAGTAGTTATGATGAAATTAAAAGATAAAGTTGCGATTGTAACAGGCGGAGCAAGTGGAATTGGTGAAGCGACTGTTCGCCTTTTTGCTGAAGAAGGAGCAAAAGTGGTCATTGCTGACTTTTCAGAACGAGGAAAAGATGTATCTGTAGAATTGAATACAAATGGATTTGATACGTTATTTATTAAAACAGATGTAACAAAAGAAGAAGATATTAAACAGATGATCAATGAAACAGTGAATCATTACGGTAAGCTAGATATTATGTATGCAAATGCTGGAGTTGCGGATGATGCACCAGCACATGAATTATCCTATGAAAAATGGAAACGAACCATTGATATTAACTTATCAGGAGTATTCCTTTCTGATAAATATTCAATTGAACAGTTTCTTAAACAAGGAACAGGCGGTGTGATAGTTAACGCTGGTTCAATCCATAGTTTTGTTGCCTTACCAAATCCAACTGCCTACTCATCTGCAAAAGGGGGCGTCAAGCTTTTAACTCAAAACTTATGTACGGCTTATGCAAAAGATGGTATTCGTATTAATGCGGTTTGCCCTGGTTATATTGAAACTCCATTACTCTCAAGTGTTGATCCACAAACGAAAGATTATTTAGCTTCCCTTCATCCACAAGGAAGACTTGGAAAACCAGAAGAAATCGCAAAAGCAGTTCTATTTTTAGCAAGTGATGATGCAAGCTTTGTAAATGGTACCACCCTTCTTGTTGATGGAGGCTATACTGCACATTAATTTTATGGATTTCAGAAACATAGACATTAGGAATTTCTATTTTATAATAACCAGCTGCAGATGCAGCTGGTTTTTTTATGCTATAAGAATTTATAAATTGCTTGAACTTAAAGGTTGAACTTTTCATTTATTCTTTGTTAAAATCACTTTACTGAACGATCAGTGCAGTATTTTGGCTGGTTGGGGTGAAACAAGATGGATTAAAAAAAAGAACCTTCACCAACAGCAGCCGAGATTATTCAAGAAGAAGGCATTCAAAAACTAACAATGGATTATCTTGCAAAAAAATCTGGCATTACTAAAGGCGGCGTGCTATATCACTTTGAAAGCAAAGGAACCTTGCTTCTAAAGATGAATGAAATGGTCATACAAGAATTTGAAGAAAAAATAGAGCGTCATAAGTCCAATCTAACTGGCCCCTATCTATTTACCCGGGCATACGCACTGGCAACGGCCGATTATTTAAACGAACCTGAAATCGCACTGCTTCCTGCTGTTTTCATCTCTTCTTATGAAGACAAGAAAAGCAAAGAGCTGTGGGAAGCCGTTTCCAATTTTTGTATTGCTATTTGTGTGCCATCCTCATTGTAAAAAAAGTGGTCAATCTGAAACAAAAATATGAAAGGAGTTCTTTATTTTTTGACTAATTCAAAAGATTGTTGGATTTTTTCCATAAATAAAAAAGAATGACTTTTCAGCCACTCTTAGATGCTATTATATGATGGATGCTTAATATTCTATATCTTTATCCTGAATATCAATTATTTCATTATAAAACGCGGCCAATGCTGTCGATACGTATGGAACCAACCACAAGAACCCTATTCCTAATGTAAATAAGCAAAGAATTCCCCAACCAATAAAACTTAGGCCAAGCAAGAAATACTTCCACTTGTACCCATTCATTCTTCTTCTGCTCTCCGTTATGGCCTCAAGCACGGAATATTCGGGATGATCACGTAATAAGAAATAGGTTTGAGAGTAAGCTATACTTTTAATGATTCCAGGTATTAACAATAATAGTGACCATAAAAACACAAAAATCCCTTGTAAAATAGACACTCCAATCATTTTAAATGATGTTTTTCCATTCTTATAGATTGAAAATGCATATGAAATTTCCGGATTGTTTCCCCTTACAATCGCTAAATAAAACCAATATACACCAATCGTAAAAGGGATGAGCGCAATTGAAATAATGGTACTTACAATATTTGCCCCTGCTGGTGTGTTTTCCTGATTAATCCATTCAGCAGGACCTCCGCTCATAATCATTTCAATAACTGTAGGTAATAAAAGATTAAGTAGGAACACGATGAACGTTAGTAAAACACCTAATCCCCATTTTCCTTTTAAAGATAATTTTGCCTGTCTTTTAATTTCTGAGATGCTCAAATTCAATTTTCTGTACTCCTTTTCTGTTATAATTCATCCATTTTAAAAATAAATCTCAAAAAAACATTTAAATTATTAATCTATCTAACTCCCCCTTGCATTCATATATTTTTAACATACAATCAAGAAGTACACAACCTCCAATTTTGTATTTTCTTACAATGTATGTCAGCTTTTTAGGATTATTCCTTATTCTCTTTTGCTAAGGCTCTTTTCGTAAACCTTGTTGCTTTTGGACCTTAATAAGGGTCAAATACTTAAGTTTCTAGGCAATTTTCGCAAATGTTCTTACGAAAAGATGCCACGAATCATTTAGGTTGATGAACTTATACGAAAAACAACAAT
>NZ_MLYR01000003.1 GCF_001866655.1 Bacillus sp. MUM 116
CTGTTAAATTTGGTTGTTGATTTCCGCTTCAGGCGCTACGCTTTCCGTGGGCGGTCCGGGGAGCCTCCTCGTCGCTTCGCTCCTGTGGGGTCTCCCCTGCCCCTTACTCCCACAGCAGTCTTCGCGCCTTCCGCTCCAATCAACAGTGTCAAAAATCAACATTAACCTTTAACATAGCCATTATAAAAAAAGTTTTTATTCTAAAGAGTGCGTGGTATCACACTTTAAACATGATTTTAATAATACATTTTATGGGGGTACCGTTATGAGGGAATTAGTTGGAACTTGTAAGTGCTGCAATAAAGAAATCTATTGTTTAGATGGCTTTTTTAATGGAATCCATACGGATGATAAAAAGATTTATTGTTTTGAGTGCTATGAAACAGCAAAGAAAAAAGAAGAAAACCCGAAAAGCTAAGCTTTACGGGTTTTTACGATCACTATTCTTCATCAAAGGTTAAATCTTTAACTGGAAGTTTCTCTAATTCTCCATGTGTAGGTTTACGTAAATTGAATAGACACTTGATACAGAATAACACTAATACAAGAACCCCAATTAAGAAAATGGTATCAGGAACTGCACGCCAAGTTAAGATGGTTTGAACAATATCCTTTTGAAGGAACGCATGTGAACGGCTTGCAGCATAGCCATGATCAAAAGCATCTTTAATTTGCATGAACCCTACAGGAAGTAAGGAGAAGAAAACCATTCCCGCTAATCCCACGTTTAAAGCAATACAGCTGAATTTAATCCATTTATCATTCCAGCTTTCAGGCTTTACAATGTTTCGTAATGAATAAAGAAGAACGGCAACTGCAAACATACCGTATACCCCCATCATTGAAGCATGACCATGTGTCGGTGTTAAGAATTGTCCGTGTTCAAAATAGCTTACTGCTGGCAGATTGATTAGGAATCCTAGCACACCTGCACCAACCAAGTTCCAGACTGCAACTGAAATCAAGAACCAGAAAGTACCTTTATAAGGGAATTCTACCCCGCCTGAACGCATCATTTTATATTGTTCATATGCTTCAAGAATCAATAATGTTAATGGAATAACTTCCATTGCTGAGAATACAGCACCTAGTCCAATCCATACTTCTGCAGATCCATTATAGTAATAATGGTGACCAATTCCAATTACACCGCTGCCTAAAAGCAAGATTAATTGGAAATACAATTGTCTAACAGTAGATTTTTTCGTTACTAAACCTAATTGAACCATTAAGAAACCAATAACAACAACTGCAAATACTTCAAAAATACCTTCTACCCATAAATGGATGATCCACCAGCGCCAGTAATCGGCAAAGGTAAAGCTAGTATCCGGATTAATAAACAAAGCAAAGATATAGAAAGCTGGTACAGCAATGGCAGAATAGAATAATAAGTGAATCAAACCGCCTTTATCAGACTCTTTTTTCAACCCTGTTTTTATCCCCCGGAAAACAATAAACAGCCAGATTAGCATGCCGACGATTAGAATAACTTGCCATAAACGTCCTAACTCTAGATATTCCCATCCCTGATGACCTAATAAGAACCATTCATTTCCAAGATAGCCGTTGGCACCAAGCCACTCGCCTACCATACTGCCGCCAACTAGAACTACTAAGGCCCAGAATAAAATATCAACCAATAAACCTTGTTTCTTCGGTTCGTAGCCGCCCACAAGCGGTGCTACATAAATCCCCATTCCTAACCATGCGGTTGCAATCCAGAAAATCGCAAGCTGCAAGTGATAACCTTTTGTAATATTGAATGGAAGAATATCGTGAATCCATTTGATTCCAAAGAAGCTGCTCGGCTCGATATAATAGTGGGCAAGCAATGCCCCAAACATACATTGTACAAAGAATAGTATGGATACGATAACGAAATATTTACCTGATTTAACCTGCGAACTTGTTACCGGTATTTTTCGTAAATCGATTCTTGGGAAGTTTCCTTCTTTATATGCCTCTTGCATTCCAAATTGATATCGATAGAACACAAAAAGAATAACTCCTACCATCAGAACAAAAATCGTTACACTTGCACCGCTCCACCAAATAGCCGAGAAGGATAAATGGTTTCCTGCATCTTGATAGTAAGGCCAGTTGTTTGTATAGGTAATTTTGTCTCCAGGACGTACTGTACTAGAAAGCCATGCTGTCCAAAAGAAGAAATCGGAAATCTGTTTGATTTGATCGCCATTCGCTACATAGGCACGGTCATTTTTCGGCAAATCTGAGTCTTTAATAAGGTTTGCTTTTAATCCCCAGCCGTCACCTTTTGTAAATACATCATTATAATATGTTCTTACTTTTTCAAGTCCAAAAACTTGTGCATCTGTTAGTTTTAATGTTTCTTTGCTGCTGTCATAACGGTTTTTACGCATTTCTTTAATGACATTATTTTTAATAGCTGACCTTTCATCCGCATTTAAATCAGCAAACTTTTTACCATATTGTTCATTTGCTTTATAATCTTGCATTCCCTCAGTATAAATCTTTAATGCTTCAGCCGTATAATCCGGTCCCATATAGGAACCGTGTCCCAATACTGTACCATAATCCATTAAACCGTATTTTTGCCAAACTGCCTGCCCGCCCATTATAGAAGCTTTTGTAAAAAGAACTTCACCATTTTGATTTGTTACTTCTAACGGCCTTGGCGCTTGTTCTTTAAAGATCCAATAGCCGCCGCAAAGTAAAACGGTGAAGCTTATTAAAATGGTTGCAATTAAAATGGATTTTAACAGCCCATTTTTATTTGCTTTTACTTTTGTAGGTGTTTCCCGCTGTATTTCCATTCTTTCTCATCCTTCCTTAATTCATTTACAAATCGAATTGTAACGGTTTATTAAAAAGCAAAAAGTGAAACAAATCACACACTTGATGTTATTACTCATCATTCCGTGTTGTTTTCACAAAGTTGACACATTGAGAATTATTTTCATTGATGTATGATGGAGGTCACATATTTGTTGCGTAAGCATTGTTAAAATGGTGCCATAACGAATTACTAATACGAAGGTGATGTTAATGAAGCAAGAGGACATTATAAAAGCGACTTTCGGTTGTCCCTATCTTTAACGAATTGACAGCTATGGAGCTTACACCTTTTATTGAGATTGCCCAGACTCGTTTTTTTAGCATAAAATGTATGTTTTTATGCAGGACGATCCGATGGACCGGGTTTTCTTTATCCATGGTGGCAAAGTAAAAATTTATAAAACGCTTTTTCAGGAAAAGAACAAATTGTCTCTGTCCTGGAACACGGAGAAATACCAATATGATTGGCACCTCCAGAGAAACGGTTAGCCGGACCATTAATCAATTTTTAAAAAAAGAATTCATCTTTCTTGATGATGATGGCTACTATTTCATCGGCCGGGAATCGTTAAAGCAAGAACTATTCTATTAGTTACGAACTTCCGTGAGTTTCCACTATATATATTAAAAATGAATTGAAAAAGGAGTTGTTATGTTATGGAACCAAGAGTGGTTGAACTGGATGTACGTGAGGATTTAAAAAACAAACTGGAGCCATTTCAAAAAATAATGGGGGCAATTAAAGATTTAAAAGAAAGTGACATTTTCATTCTCCGTGCACCCTTTAAACCCGTTCCATTAATTGCCGTTTTAAAAACAAGAGGCTTTACCCATGAAGCAGAGGAAATTGCAAAAGATCACTGGAAGGTTACCTTTATTAAAAAATAGGCTGTGTTAAACTTGTCTGTTGATTTTCGCTCCAGGCACTTCGCGCACCTTAGGGCGGTCCGGGGAGCCTCCTCGTCGCCTACGCTCCTGTGGGGTCTCCCCTGCCCCGTACTCCCGCAGGAGTCTTCGTGCCTTCCGCCCTAATCAACAGGGTTAAAAAATCAACAATGTCCTTTAACACAGACAAAAATAAAGAAAGGTGAATGACATGATTCTAGATAATCGCGGTTTAGAACCGCCACAACCAATGATGAGAACACTCGCTGCTTTAGAAACACTTGGTGAAAATGATGTTTTAACCATCATCAACGATAGGCGACCGATGTTCCTCTATGAGCAACTGCAAGAATTAGGATATAAGCAGCGAACAGAACAACAAGACGACGGAAGTTTTAAAATTGAAATCTTCCGATAAGAAGGTGTAACTTATGCTTCCACAAAATATGGGGAGTGAGACCAATATTAAACTTCCCTTTTCATTTATATTCTTTAGTTTAATTGCCTTGATCCTATCACAAATTGTTCTTTTATTTAATGGAGATTTGCTAACTGGGGGCAGCTTTAGAATTCCTGCCATTTGGTCGGCTGCTCATATGCTCGTTTTAGGTTGGGCGTTAATGGTGGTGATGGGGGCAATGTATCAGCTAGTACCTGTTGCATTCTTAACAAAAATCTGGAATGAGAAATTTGGATTCTTACAGTTTTTTGTTACAGCTGCAGGCATTATGGGCTTTACCAGCTCACTCTATTCATCGCCTCAGAATGCAATCATTCCTGGAGCCCTTACCTTAATTGGTATCTTAATGTTTTTATTCCAAATGATAATGACTTTAAAAAAACAATCTAAACCAAACATCTTAACCGTATTTATCGGCACAGCACTGTTTTGTTTATTTATCACTATTCTCATGGGTATTACATTAATTTATTGTTTAAAAACCGGAAATGGCGCACAATTCTACCAGGCCATTTTTAAAAGCCATTTGTTAATGGGGGTCACAGGCTGGTTTACCCTTTTGGTTTTTGGTTTTTCCTATAAAATGGTCCCAATGTTTTCTTTATCTCATGGATTTCCAATGGTTCAGGCAAGATATGTATATGGATTTTATACGGCCGGTCTCGTTGTTACGTTCATCGCTTTTTTTACTGGTAACAGTCTTCTTGTGAAACTTGGTTTTTTCCTATTACTCGTGGGCTTTGCCATCTTTAGCTGGCATATCAGAATCATTGTTAAAAAAAGATTGAAGAAAAAATTAGATAAGCCATTCTCATTTGCATTAGCTGCAATCGGTTTTGGCTATATCATTCATTTAGCTGCCTTCATACTTGTTTGGAGCCAAGTTTTAAACAAGTTTATTGGCCCGCTTATTTATTCCTATATTATGCTCTGGATTATCCTAAGTATCGTTGGCTATTTATTTAAAATTGTCCCGTTCCTCTGGTGGACTTTTAAATATAGTAAGGAAATGGGCAAAAAGGCAGTTCCAACTTTAAAGGAGATGATGAATGAAAAGCTTGTTCCTCCGCTATTTTCTTTTTTCATTCTCGGTGTTTTGATTGTGTTTTCTGCATTAACCTTCAAAATTGCCATTCTTTTTACGATTGGGCAATTGATTTTATCCATTGCTCTAATCATCATTGCAATCAATATTATAGGCGGATTAAAAAAATAGTGAGGTGTTTATCATGAATATAAAAGAAAAAATTCTTAACGAGTTAAAATTTGTTTATGATCCTGAGCTTAACATTAATGTCGTAGATCTTGGTTTAATTTATGATTTAGACGTTTCAGACGAAGGGGATGTCAAGATTATCATGACCTTAACAACGCCGGGATGCCCGCTTCATGACAGTATTACCAGCGGTGTTCGCTATTGTGTGGAAGGGATCGAGGAAACGAGAAAGATTGATGTAGACCTTGTTTGGACACCGGCTTGGAGTCCGGAAAAAATGACACCCGAAGGCCTTAGATTGTTGGGAAGATAATACGAAAAGGGTCACGGCTATCGTGACCCTTTTCATTTACACTTCTTGTGCTTTAACAGGCAAAATCTCTTTAACTTTATCTAAAATATTCGAACATATATCGTTCTTTAGTAGAATATGAACCATTCCCTGGTCTTTCTCACTTCGAATTAACCTTCCAATTCCCTGACGCAGACGAAGCAGCATATAGGGTAAATCAATTTCTTCAAATGAATTTTGCACACCATCCCGCTTAGCAATAAAGACAGGATCATTTGGCGGAAACGGTAGCGAAAAAATCATAACATTCTCTAAAGAACGTCCGGGAATATCAAGCCCTTCCCAAAGGTGGATAGAGCAAAGTATCGAGTTCTCTTCATTTTGGAATTTTGATACAAGTGTGCTGATTTCTTCATCCCCTTCAAAGTAAATTGGATATGGAAGAGCTTCTGGCAATTGTTCCTTGAGGAAGGCCAGCTCATTTTTATTATTCAAGAGAATGAGTGTGCGGCCCTCTGATTCGATCATTTTCTTCGTTAAATATTCCACTTTATCCGCCATTCCATCTTTTTCAAAGCGGGGAAGATGAATCTTCATCAGCTCCTCATAATTAAAAGGAGAAGACACTGAAAAAGATAAGAATTCATCAATCCCAAGACTTTTGGCAATATAATTAAATGATTTCTGATTGGATAAGGTAGCGGAAGAGAACACAAATGGAAGTTTTTGCGAGAATACCTCATCACGCAATACCTCTTCCACCAATTTCGGCATAATCACCAATGTCCGTTCTCCCCTATTTTCTTCAAACCAGGTAATCCCGTTCATTTCCTTAAGAAAAAGTGAAAGCGAATAAGTAATTTGCTCGAGATATTCCTCCACTATTTTTAAATCATATTCGTTGATAACAAATAATTCACTTTCAAAAACAAGCTCTTCTTCAAGCTTTTGCAGTGTATCTAGCAGTTTCCTTCCCTGCTTAATTAAGGTTGGATGTTTTGTAATGATTTGTTTTTCAGAACCGAGTGATGAATTAGAAAACTTTTCGATTCCATTGAAAAATATATCATTTTCCAATAATGCCTCTTCTATCGTGTAAAGAGTATTTTCCCGAACTTCATTTTCCATTAACCTTGTGAGAAGTGACTCAAGCATGGTGTCAGTAAAGCGATAGCTTAGGGCTTTCTGTGCAGCATATTCCAGCAGGTGGCCTTCATCAAATATAACGGATGAATATTCTGGTAATAACGGCAGTTGACCCTCACGTTTCCTGGATTCTTTTGTCCAAACATGTTCCATATAAAAATCATGGGAACAAATGATAAGATCCATTGCATGACGGTAGTAATCTCTATGCAGCGTCAAGCCGCAGCGGTGACGTTTCTCACAGGAAAAACAATCCTGAACAGCGTCCCAATTGATCTTTTCCCATGTTTCATCAGGAATGGCCGGATAATCCTTGCGATCACCATACCTTTCAAAAGCCTGCATAGAACTATCTGCATGAATGAATTCAGGTAAATTTTCATAAATATCACCCAGTTCATCGGAAAGGTCTATATCTTTTACCTGATCCAGCTTTTTGATACATAGGTATTGGTCCCGTGATTTAGCCAATCGGACATCGATATTTAATCCTAAAACGGATTCAAGTTTTGAAATATCTCCTTCTTTTTTCACTAACTGTTCGATCAAGGTTTCATCAGCACATGCGATGATTGCTGGGCGGTTTGTATAACGGGCATACATTATCGCGTAGAGCAAATAAACAATTGTTTTCCCAGTCCCAACACCCGCTTCAGCAAAAATAATTTTTTTATCCTTAAAAGCCTTTTCAAGTTGAAAGGCCATATAAATTTGCTCATCCCTTAATTCAAATCCTGAATCAGGAAGAATTTCATAAAATAAGTCCCCAATCCACTCGCTTAATTTGTCATAAAAGGACTCGGTCTTTGAAACAGTAAATGGAAATCTGCTTTGCATAAGTTCCTCCTCATAAAATACAGCATCCCAAAAAGCAGGACATCTTAACTTTCATTGAAATGTCTAATCCTGCTGCCTTGGCGGCCGTTTCCCCCAATATTGATAAAGGTCAGTTCGAATCGAGCCGTTAAATAGTTTCCGCTTTTTGGTTGCAGGTTTGCCGTAAAATTTCTCAAAGTCTTCGTTTGAGGTCAAGATGTAAATGGACCAGGTATCAAATTTATTTAATACTTCCCCCATATCCTTGTACATTCGTTCAACGGCTGTTTTCTCACCAATTCTTTCCCCATATGGCGGATTTCCGACAATGACTCCATACTCCAAATTTGTTGTAAAGTCTTTTACTTGCATTTGCTTAAACTGAATCATGTCAGCGAAACCAGCTTCAAAGGAATTTTCCTGAGCCATTTTCACCATTCGATGATCGATATCTGACCCCATAATTTGCAGAGGCTGATCATAATTGGCCAAAGATTCTGCTTCCTCCCGGGCTTCTTCCCATACCTTTTTTGATATCCAATCCCAGCTTTCCGAAACAAATTCACGGTTAAAACCGGGGGCAATATTTTGACCAATCAATGCAGCCTCAATTGGTATCGTACCAGAACCGCAAAAAGGATCTATAAATGGTCGATCTGGTTTCCAATTTGTCAGCATGATAAGTGCTGCTGCAAGTGTTTCTTTTAATGGTGCCTCCCCTTGCTCGGCCCTATATCCGCGTTTATGAAGCCCTTGACCGCTAGTATCAATCGTAATTGTTGCAACATCCTTTAATAAAGCCACTTCAATTCGGAAAAATGCACCATTTTCTTCAAACCAAGAGTTTCTTTTATAATGAATTTTCATTCTTTCTACTACGGCTTTTTTTACAATTGCCTGACAATCTGAAACACTAAATAACTTTGATTTCACCGATTTCCCGATAACAGGAAATTCAGCGTTCTCTGGTAAATATTTTTCCCAAGGTAATGCCTTTGTCTTTTCAAATAATTCATCAAAGGTATAAGCTTTAAACTCGCCAACCTTTATTTTAATGCGGTCCGCTGTTCGAAGCCATAAGTTGCTTCTTGCAATGGCTGATTCATCACCAGAAAAAGTAATCTTGCCATTCTCAACTTCACATTCGTATCCAAGGTCCCGGACTTCTTTAGCCACTAAGGCTTCAAGACCCATTGCGGAGGTTGCGATAATTTGATAATTTCCCATTTCTTCACCCTTAATCTATAAGCTTTATGTATAAATCCATTATTGACGAAAAAATTTATGTGAATGCAGACAAGTGTAATAAACAATAAAAAGCTCCCCAGTGCAGGAGAGCTATTCATTATCCATTATACTTTCCCATTAAAACGTTCTGTAAGCCATGTTCTGTACCATAGTACTACAAACGACTATTCAGTCTCGTACTTCGGTGGTAATCATCTATCTACAGATTCATGAATGAAACTGTCCTTCTCCTTGTTCAATTCCTCAGAGAAAGTGCCCCTACCATAATTTGGGTTTCTCGCTCGTGGGGTTTACCGCGTTCCACCCTTTCCATTTCTGGAAAGGCTCCGTCACTGTGGCACTTTTATAGGTATTCATACCATATCCAAAGGACTTAGGTACTTTCCCGGCCGTCAGCTGGGTTCTTGCCCCAACTGCCCTAGCTTATGAATTCACTAGGCACGAACACTACGAGCATCGCAGCCCGTGCGAGCATGGACTTTCCTCTACAATTCGCCAAGAGGCTCCTTGCAGCGATTACCCGAACGTATTTAATGAAGACATTTTTTATTATATGTATTTCACGTACATAATTCAATGGTTTTTATTAGGAAAATCGGGAACTTTCTTCTAATCATATAATTTATTGCCAAAAACATGTTTTTCAAGGTTGGATAATCTCTTTAAAATATCAAAATTTGTTGTTCCGGCAGGCTGAGAAATCGGCTGCCTTCTTGAAGTTTCTTCAAGCTGTTTGCGTAAGCGGAGATTTTCCTGTTGCATATCATCAATTTCTTGGTGGAAGATTTCATAATCCTTAATAATCAAATCCAAAAATTTATCAACGTCTTCTTGTTTATACCCTCTAACAGCTGTTTTAAACTCTTTTTCCAATATATCCTTAGCTGTTAATTTCATTTTATCAGACACCATTCAAATCACCTCAAAATTCGCCAATCATTACCTATTATTTTTTCAAAAATATGCACTTTTGTCAATTTATCTTTCCTAAATGATTAAAAATCAGACTGCTTTAATTGTTCTTCCTCAACAATTAGCTGCAAATCATAAAAAGTGATTAATTGGATAGGATAAGGTTTCCGGCATTGATATTGGAGAGCCATTTCGTATAAGTATTTGGGACTTCCCTCTTTTTCCTGATCATATAGGAGCAGGAGTGCATCGCTTTTTTCAAGGAAAAATTGGTTTTTCAAACGAAACTGCCATGGCTTTTCGTAGCCTTTTTTTGTTACGGAGTCAACAAAATCTGCCTGCATCAAAACAGATTCGTACCATTCCTTATTTTTTTCACTCCAATTTGCTTCTTGTTCCAAAAATGGTGTAATAACAGCAAGCTTTAAATTCGGGAAATCTTCCTGTAGTTCGAATAAAACTTCTCCTGCCCACAATTCAACTCCCAATTGCCCGCTGATGAGTACCCATTCCAGCCCTTCATCGAGCATTCGAAGCAATTCTTTTTTGATGGCAGCCTTTATAAAAAATACAGATGGATGGTCATTTTGAAAGATTCCTAATTCATAAGGCTTATAGCCGGAAATTGTGAGCACTTTTGGCAAGTGAACTCCCTCCATAAAATTTTTTTAAATGGGACAAACACTTTTCCATTAATAACATACAATAAAGTAAACAAAAAGAAAACAAGGGCTAAAAAGCCCTTGCAAAGAATTAAATCATTTTAAGGTCTTGGACCCATGAACGGTGTTGGACCAGGCATTCCAAACCCTGGACCAGGTGCTCCAAACCCTGGACCAGGTGCTCCGAATCCTGGACCAGGTGCTCCAAACCCTGGACCAGGTGCTCCGAATCCTGGGCCTACTGGTCCAAACCCTGGGCCAACAGGTCCAAACCCTGGACCCATAGGGGCAGCACAAGGTGAACAACAGTTAATGTGTTGATTACAAACATCTTCACAGCATGAAGCTGATTGTGGACAGAAGTGTTTGTGTTGAAACATATGATGGTTCACTGTTGTAGTGTGGACAGGATGGATATGAGGCACCACCGTTGATGAGAAGGTATGGTTCACAAGGTTTGTTGTCGGATGAATGACTGGCGGCGTAACATTCGTACCTAAAAACATATCAAGCTCTCCTTTCAAATCATAATCTATTTACACTAATACGCTATGAAGAAAAGAGGATTCTTGTACTAAGGAAAATACCTAATTTTTAGCCGAACATCTTTTATTTTTAAGAAACCTAAAAGAGCGAATAAAAGCTATCTTTTAAGCTTGTAAAAAGGACAGCAGTCAAACAAACGACAGCAAAAAATAAAAACAAGATTGCTTTATACATATTACCATCTCCATCATTATTTTTTTGTCGTTTTTACTCACACAGTTTTACATTTTACCCTGTTTAATGACGATAAACAATATGGAAATGCCGGTTTTTTGCAAATAAATTATGAAATTTTTGTTACGATAAATCGAAACTTAAAGAATATTATTCTTGAAAAGAAGTTTTATGGGAATTTTGCGGTTCCCCAGGAAATTTGCCGAGTTTTTTCTCCAATCGTTTTAATCTTAACTCGAGTTGATAATATGAAAGCGGATGGGTATCCTTTTTGTGATTTTGAAGTTGACTAACTGTGTCAATTGCTTTTATACAGTATATTCTCGCAATCTCCATATCTTTTATTCTATGTTCATATATTTTTGCCAATTCAAGATACGATTGCAAAGCTATCCCGACATCTTCTGATTTTGCTGTTTCAATTAAAAGTTCCACACCCCTTTTCCATTCCTGTTCCTTCTTCAATTGTAGGGCAAGAGCCAATTTGGCCTTTTCAGACGGAAGGTCGGTACCGCCTAAAAGTTTCGTTAACTCCTTTTTTGCTTCGTTTTTTTCGCCTAATGCAGCAAACCACCTTCCAACCTCAAATGTTTCCATTCTTGTCCGATTCGGATCGACACCACAAATTTGGAAGGTTAAATGAGTATATAAAGTGATAAGAGAGAGAATATCCATTTCATTGTGCTTTAAGATGCCAATCATTCCGTCGGGCTGCTTACTTTCTATAAAATCAAAATAAATCATTGGCGCCAAAAATCCCGGAATATCATCAATCCTTTCAACCCCTAATATCTCTTTTTCGACAACAGCTAATTTTAACCTGTCTAGCTTATGTTTCCAAAGCCTCCTTGCGGAATGAAATAAATCAAAATGCCCAAACGGAGGAAGTTTCGGTACATGCTCCCTGACGAGGGTATGCCTTGTCTTTACTTGCGGCCAGTCAAATGATTTTCCATTATAGGTAACGAGGGTTTTATAGTTTACTTTTTCCAAAAAACTATGATATAAAGGGACCTCTGCACCCGGATTAGGCAAAATATGCTGTCGCAATATGATTTCCTTTCCTGTAAAACTGGCATAACCAAGTAAAAAAATAGTATTGCCAACTCCTCCGCCAAGTCCGGTTGTTTCTGTGTCAAAAAAGAACAATTCTTCCGCACGATGGCCTGCTGCAGATAATGGATGATTTATCGATTGCTTGTTCCATATTTCAATAGCTGTTAGAAAATCGTGAAAACGATAATGTCCATGCTGCTGTGATAATGGATATTTTACCTCACGAATCAGACAATAGTTTTGATCCAGTACATATGGAAAGACTTTTTCTTTTTCCCATTGCTCCCGAAATGGAATCTCCAAAAATGAATTTCCTTGGACATCCTTATTTTTTTCAGTTTGTACCCCCGTTGAAATATGTGGTTTTAACCGATTTAGTTTATTTTTCAATGACATTGTTTACACTTCCTTTATAGCCGGGAAGGCTGTACAAAAGCATTTATAATATTGATTGCATCTTTTTTGGCAAGTTCGCTTATTGTATCAGCGCCAATGCATGAAGGACATCCTGATTCACATTGACAAACCTCAAGCATTTTTCTAGTTTCTTCAAATACTGCTTGCATACCCTGATAAATTTTTTCACTTAAACCAATTCCACCAGGATAGCGGTCATAAAAGAATACCGTTGGTTTTTCGTTATGGTCTGCTTTCACCTGCGGGATTACATGAATATCCTGAGGATCCGCCATCACAAATAATGGGGCAATATGATTTAAGGCATGAGCCGCTCCAATCAATCCCTGTTCTAATCTTTCCTGACCCATTTCAGTAAATGATTGATCCAATGATATCCAAGCTGCACTTGTATGAAGCTCCTCTTCAGGCAGATGGATAGGCCCCGAACCGATATTTTCATGGGTTTCAAATTTGATTTTCTTAAAGATGGTTGCCATTGCGCGAACACTTACATCACCATAACCGATTTCAGCATATTTTTGAGAGGAAAGTCGATCGACCTCAAGCACTTTTAGTTGGACCGCTAAATTTGCATCGGTATAATAGTCGACGTCCACTTCTCTAACAAATGCCTTTTTTTCTTCCCAATCAAGCTTTTCAACTTGAAATTGCCTGCCTTGATGCAAATAAATGGCTTCTTCATGAAGCAATGTCATAGCGGAAAAACGGTTTATTTCACCAATTACCCGTACATTCGCCACATCAGACTGATCAACAATTACAATATTTTCCTGAGACGCAGACCTGAGGCTGATATTATGGGCCGGAAAGGAATCATTCATCCAATACCATTTATCACCATTTCGATAAAGAATGCGCTCCTCTGTTAAATATTCTAACAATTCCTCAGTGTCCAAAGCCCCAAATTTTTCTCCTTGTTTAAACGGGAGCTCATATGCCGCACATTTCATGTGGTCAATTAAAATAATGAGATTATCGGGATTGATCCTTGCTGTTTCCGGACTTTTATTAAAAAAGTATTCCGGATTCTGAATAATGTATTGGTCGAGTGGACTTGAACTGGCTACCATGATGACAAGGGCTTCCCCATGTCGTCTTCCGGCCCTGCCCGCCTGCTGCCATGCGCTCGAAATTGTCCCGGGATACCCAGTCATAATACAAACTTGGAGCTGTCCAATGTCTACTCCGAGCTCCAGGGCGTTTGTGCTGACAACCCCATAAATCTCGCCTGAACGCAGGCCTTTTTCAATTTTCCTTCTTTCTGTCGGCAGGTACCCGCCTCGATAACCCATAATTGATTTTGAGCCTAATTGGTTTTTCACCAGCTCTTGAAGGTAAGTTAAAATAATCTCAACCCTTACCCTGCTTCTGGCAAAAACAATCGTTTGAATTTTATTTTTTAATAATTCTCCGGCAATTTTCCTAACTTCAAGGGTTGCACTCCGCCGGATATTCAGTGGCTTGTTTACAATAGGAGGATTATAAAAAAGAAAATGTTTCCTGCCGCTCGGTGCGCCGTTATTATCGATTAACTCCATTTTTTCTTCTGTTAACGCTTCTGCAAGCTCCAAGGGATTTGCAATTGTTGCTGATGTACAAATAAAAACGGGATTACTGCCGTAATATCGGCACATCCGTTTTAACCTGCGTATCACGTTGGCAACATGGCTGCCAAACACCCCTCGATACGTATGCAGTTCATCGATTACAACAAATTTAAGATTCTCAAATAGTGATACCCATTTTGTATGATGTGGGAGAATCGCAGAATGAAGCATGTCCGGATTCGTAATTACAACATGTCCCGCTTTTCTGACCCTTTGCCGAATCGTTGCGGGAGTATCTCCGTCATAGGTATAACTATTTATATCTACGCCTGCAGCCTGAATAATTTCATTTATTTCACTTTTCTGATCCTGTGCAAGTGCTTTTGTTGGGAACATGTACAATGCACGTGAGTTTGGGTTTTGAAGAATAGTTTCGAGAACAGGCAAGTTATAACAAAGGGTCTTACCCGAGGCAGTTGGAGTCACTGCAACAATGCTTCTTCCATCCATAATCGTTTCATATGCCGTACTTTGATGTGTATATAGTTCTTGAATTCCCTTACTCTTCAAAGCCTGTCTTAAAACAGGATGTAATGTATCCGGCAATGCAGCCGTTTGTGCCGGTTTTTCTTCAATCGTCCGCCATGTTACAATATTTTCTTTAAATCGCTCATTTGTCTTTAATTCAGATATAATTTCCTGCAGTTTTTTTTTCAACTTCATAAACCTCACCTCATTACTACTATTTTAGCGAATGAACGTTCGCGGTTAAAGAGTTAACGGAGATTTTTCCTCATTAATTGGCTGGAGGATTATCCCATCTATTCTTTGCCACAATTTTGTAACATTTAAAGCCCTTTTTTAAAATTGCCTGGGGTATAAGTTAAATTATTGGTAATATATTTGATACAATAGACTAAAACTAATTTAATGTGGTGAAAGCATGAAAATAGAAGAAATTAAAAAAGTTCTTTCAGAATTCACTCTTTTTAGGGACTTAAATAACTATGAATTAACCAAAATAACCGATATTGCGATTGTGAGAGAATGGAAAAAGCATAGCCATGTTTTTTTACAGGGAGACCCGCTTGAAAATGTCTACTTTATTAAAAATGGGAAAGTAAAAATCTATAAAAGTGATATTAGCGGGAAAGAACAACTAGTTAATATTATGAAAAAAGGTGAAATGTTTCCGCATGTTGGCTTTTTTCGAAAAGGAGATTATCCAGCATATGCTGAAATCCTTGAGCCATCAACCTTAATAGCCATCCCGATTCAAAAATTTGAAACAGTGTTAATCGAGAACCCTGAGTTATGTATAAAGGTATTTCGCGTTCTCGGAGAAAAAATTGTTGATTTGCAAAACCGGTTGGAAGAACAAATTCTTAATAATACCTATGAACAAATTGTAAAATTGCTCATACGACTTGCTCAAAAGTATGGCAATAAACGTGAAGATGGCACCATCCTATTAAAAGCGGAGTTCACCAATAAGGATCTTGCCAATATGATTGGAACAACCCGTGAAACCATTAGCCGGACATTGACAAAAATGAAAAAAGAGGAATTAATCGAAGTTGACGATGAAGGAAATATGATGCTGGATATCGATATTCTTATGGAAGAAATTCATTTACTATAATGGAAGCACCGCTCCCTCAATTGGCAGCGGTTTTTTATTTGGTCATTTTTATTCACTTCCAAGCTTGCCGGTTATTCAGGCACATACCTAGGAATATCAGCATATGATGTTGTGTGAAATTCTTGAAAGTGAGGGAATTGCCATGTCATCCATGCTGCCGAGCGATTCAAATAACAAAAAAAAATCAAAGACTGAGCCTTTCAGTGATTTATTTAAATCCGTGAATGATTTGTTTCATGAACAGCCAATAAGAGGCTTTTTACAATCAATTGATGAATTGTTTAAAACCCCCTTCCCTTATAGTTCAGCCTTTCCTGTTGAAACGGTTGAGACGAACGGTGAATATATTATTACCGCAGAACTTCCAGGAGTCAAAAAAGAACAGATTCAGTTAAATATTTCCGGACACTACGTAACGATTTCAATCGAAAATAATGAAATGATCACGAAGGAAGATGAGAAAAATCAGCTTTACTCTAAAAGACAGTTACGCCAACACTCTTCCAGAACGATTTCACTACCATACCCCGTCAACGAGAAAAAAGTAAAAGCCTCCTATCGGGATGGCTTATTACAAATACGTATTCCTCAAGAAAAAGGTAAAGTAATCAGAATCGATGAATAAAGATAATAGTGTAAAAAGAAAAGGCGGCTTATAAAAAGCCGTCTTTCTATTAGGGTTTAAACATTCCGCCAAGCCCCTTTACAAGTGTTGACACTTGATTCACAGCATTAACCATTTGACCAGCGGTATTCATCATTTTGTTAAGATCAACCGTCCCGTCTTGAGACTTAAACGAATTCATAATCGATTTCATTCCCCCAGGTTGTTTTGGGAGCATATTTTGTTTTGGATAAGGATTCATCATCGGATACCCATTCATTGGCATATACTGGTTTGGAACCTTTTTCTCCTGAGGCTGAAGCGGGTTTTGGAAAAGAAATTGCGAATCTTTCTGTGAAAACTGCTGATTCGATATGGGCATTTGCTGTTGAAACATTCCTTGATTATAGTTTTGCGCTACCATTTTTGGCAGGTATGGATTTTGCTGCTGATACTGATTCCAGTCATAATTTTGAATTGGGGGCGGATATGGAAATGGCTGATTGAATGACATTACTTGATTATTTCTTCCAAAATCAACTGACCACCCAGGCTTCCTTTGCCCCGGTAATCCATAATTGAAGTAGGGATTTGGCCTATAGTTACCATACATGGGCAAACATCTCCTCCGCACTTTCATTACTTCACTTTATGATAAAATCCCAAGAAAGGTGATTATTTTTGAAATAACAGCAATTTGTCAAAAAGGAGCGAAATTTGTCTAAAGTTTAAATATTTCAAAAACAAAAAATCCTTTTTTTTCGTGATACGATAATAAAAAGGTGAAGGAGGAGAAATCTATGGACATTCATGAATTAAAAAGCAAATTTATTCGAAGTCGAGATTATAGCACTGACGATGTTAATGCACTTATGGATTTTGCCAAGAAAGCCTATATTCACAATGAAATTAACATTAAGGAATATCGCCTTCTAGTTCGGGAGCTTGAATCCCATGGTGCGGTTATTCCTGAAATTGAAAAGGAAAACTCCCTCATCGAAAATTCTAATTAATCAAATTTAAGAGATGCCCCATTTGGCATCTCTTTCTATTTTCCCAATTCCTTTACAATTGCTGTCAAAAAATATTCAACTGTTCGATTTGTATTCGTTAACCTCGTACGACTTGTTTCCGGGAAAAATGCTTGAATGGATAGGTCAGAAAGATGTTCAGCTGTTAAATCAATTTGTTTTTCATGAATATGTTTACGTTCGTTTTCTCTCAGCCAATTTTTCGTTAATTTCTTCCACTCACCCGAGGCTGCTTTAACCTCGTCCGCAAAAGGTTTAATCACCTGATAAAAATCCTGTTTTATCCCCGTTTCACGCACGTTTTGATAATGGTTTAAACATATTTGATTATAGTGCAACAGCTTTAGGGTTAATTTCGAAAGTTGTTCCTTCACTTACTCCCTTCTTTCTGGAAAAAATAAAAAGTAGCCTAATGTAAAGCTACCTTAAAGGATATTTTCATTTTATGTTTATTAAAAGCCAAGTTCAAGTTTTAGCCTTCCCGAACCATGATTTTGCTTCAATTCTGTATTATTGCAGATATCAGGGATGAGATGTCCCATCTCTTCCTCAATGGCTGATAATCTTTGTTTTGGCACTGTCATTTTATTATGTTCTTCTTCTTCCAAACTAATTCGAAGGTCTGAGAATGATGCCTCAAGAACCGATTCTAATTCTTCCAATTGATCGTAAATATCCGTCAGCATCGTAAGCAACTTTTCTTTTTCAGACATTGGCTTATTCATTATTAACAGCCTCCTTACGTTTTTCTATTGGGTATAATTCTCCCTTTTTTTCCTGCTTCCTTCTCCCCTGACAAAACTAGAAGTTATTCGTCAAACAAAGTGTAAATTTGGCATTACCAACTTGTCTTTTCGACAAAACTTAAATGGAATGAAATAGATAAAAACGTACAAGCTAGGAATGGAGGTGTTTTATTAATGACAAATAAGAAGCAACAAAACAAATATCCGAGACAATCAGAGGCCGATAAAAAAGTTGGCTACGGTGATAAAAAACTTGGTGGTCCCAATCGTCCAGCGGAATAAAAGAGCGAATCAAAAGCAAGGGATTAACCCTTGCTTTTTTTAATAGTATAAGAATTTATAAATTGCTTTGAGAATGGTCCAGCTTCGGGGCTGTTCAAGGCGCCTGCGCTTTTCTTAATCCAGTGATTTTTTTAGAGCAAGTATTAGTTCAAGTTGACTCATTTTTTTGAAATACCAATCTGTCAAGTGAATCGAATGTTGATGGATGACAGGTGCGTGCAGCCATGTTGGTGATACATGCTTCAGTCTACTCCAATCCTCATGCATATGCTGATGATGTTCAATCACAGGAAAAGCAGCCCTTAAAATTGGTGTTTTTGGTTCAAATTTTGTTTTGAAATATTGTTCATAATCATACCTCGAACCTGTATGAGGAGTGCGATTCGCAAATTCAAAAAAATAAGGAAATAAACGCGGGTGAAAAAGTATGTCTGCCAGCCGTTTCCCTAATTGAATCCTTTTTGAAACAGACCTAAAGCCGGTCACGCAGGACCCATATACCTCTCCCCCGCAGGTTGGAAACAAAACACAGCTAAAATGAAGCCAATCTTGAAATGTAAAAATCATCGAACGGAACACTTTCTTTTTATATACCGGGTGCTCAATAATTGGAGCTTGAATGACATTTTGTTCATTTATAATTAAAGCCTTTGTCATACGGAACTTATCTCTTTCATTCCAATAATGAAACCATTCTTTTTGAATAAAGGAAGATACGTTGAAAAAGGGAAGTAAATGAAACATGGGACGGTCTAATTTCGTCGAATATTGATAGATCAGTAATTGAGGGAAAACATCATGGAATATTAACCAATTCGCCCGCTCGTACGTTAGAAAAAGCTGTTTTCTAATTTTGGGTTCCAGAAGTTGCGGGAAAACGGAACCTTCCAGGTCACACATATTCCATCCCCCATTTCGAGACACCATATGGGCAAGAAATGACCAAATAATATCAGGATTTTTTTTAAAATAACGGAAATAGGCATTGGTTCTGGAAATGTTATCGATATTTTTCTTTTCCGTTTTAGTTTTTATTTGACGGATAATCTCATCTTCCTGTATTGTAAAATGATTCATACGGCTCTTCCCTTGTAAGAATACAAATAGTAATGATTAGAATATGGAACTTGTAAATTTTTATGCACCCAATTTCTCTCTGTTTTGTTATGATAGGTAATAGTTTGAGAGGTGCAAGAGATGAATGTGAATTATCCAAATGGAAAACGGTATATTCCAACAGATGCAGCAATTACCAAAACCACAAATAGAAGCAAAAATGAATCTTACAGTAACCGGGGAATGACCCTTGAAGAAGACTTGAATATTACAAATGAATATTACAGAGAGAAAAAAATTGCCGTTGTTCATAAGAAACCTACGCCTGTTCAAATTGTTCAAGTGGATTACCCGATGCGCAGTGCGGCTGTCATAAAGGAAGCTTATTTCAAACAGGCATCCACGACAGATTATAACGGAGTATATAAAGGTAAATATATTGATTTTGAAGCAAAAGAAACACAGAATTCAAGTTCTTTTCCCTTAAAGAATTTCCACGAGCACCAAATCCGTCATATGGAAGAGGTACTGCACCAGGGAGGTATCTGTTTCGTAATTTTAAGATTTTCTAAACAGGAACAGGTTTATTTCCTAGAAGCGAAAAACTTATTGCGTTTTTGGGAAAGAATGAAAACAGGAGGAAGGAAATCAATTACCAAAGCTGAAATTGAGCAACATGGGTGCTATATTCCGCTTGGATTCCAAGCAAGAATTGACTATATTAAAGTATTAAATACGCTTTATCAATTGTCTTAAAAAGACCCAGTTAAGTTGGAAAGGAAGGACTTAAAAATGGCTGACCAATATCAATCCAGAGAGGAGCGCCGAAAACAAAAGCAAACACAGGGCATACAAAAAACAAAGAAAAAACCGAAAGGGATTTTTAAAAAAATATTTTTAACATTAATTGCCCTTGGAATTGTAATGATTTTGGCCGGGGTTGGAACTTTTGCTTATTTAGTGAAAGACGCTCCCAAACTTGATCCAAAGGTTTTAAAAGATCCTATATCATCGAAGATTTTAGATATGAATGGCCACCTGCTTACTGAGATAGGCGCCGTTAATAGGGAATATGTCAATTATGATGATATACCAAAGCTTCTGGAGAATGCCGTCCTGGCTACAGAAGACTATCGCTTTTATAAACACCATGGAATCGATCCAATCCGTCTTGGCGGCGCTGTGCTGGCGAATATTCAGCATGGCTTTGGTGCCGAAGGTGGTAGTACCATTACCCAGCAGGTGATAAAAAACTCATTTTTAACACCCGAAAAAACATTAAAAAGAAAAGTGGAAGAAGTTTGGCTTTCCTATCAGCTTGAACAAAAATATACAAAACATCAAATTTTTGAGATGTATGTCAATAAGGTAAATATGTCGGAGGGCAGCTATGGGATGGCAACAGCTGCAGAAACCTATTTCGGGAAAAAATTAAAGGATTTGAGCTTACCGGAAGTTGCATTGCTCGCAGGAATGCCGCAAAGTCCCAATAATTACAATCCGTTTACACATCCTGACTTAGCAGAAAAAAGACGTAATATCGTATTATCCTTAATGCATCAGCACGGTTTTATTACAAAACAAAAAATGGAAGCAGCCATGAAGGTTCCGATAACAAAAGGCCTGGTAAAAGAAGAAAAACGCAAAATTGACGAAAAACCTTACGATTCCTTTGTTGATGCAGTAATTGATGAGGTGAAACAACAAGGAGATTTTGATATCTTTTCCGATGGGTTAACTATATATACAACAGTAGACCCAAAGGCACAAAAATATGTTTACAATATGCTGAACAGCAATGATGTTATTAATTATCCGGATGACAAATTTCAAGCTGGGATTTCCTTACTAGATACAAAAACGGGAGCCATTCGGGCAATTGGCGGCGGCCGAAACCAACAAGTAAAACGTGGTTTCAACTATGCCATTGATACGAGACGCCAGCCTGGCTCTACAATCAAACCAATACTCGATTACGGTCCGGCCATTGAATATTTAAAATGGGGAACGTATCAAACGATTGATGATAAACCGGTAAAATATTCAACAGGTCAAACCTTTGGAAACTGGGATGACCGCTATATGGGCAGAATGACCATTCGCACTGCATTACAATTATCTAGAAATACTCCTGCTGTTCAAACCTTACAGGATGTTGGATTAGATCGGGCTAAAAAATTTGCGAATAATTTAGGGATTCCCTTAAAAGAAATTTATGAATCCTATGCAATTGGCGGATTAAAAGATGGTGTATCACCTCTACAAATGGCCGGTGCTTATAGTGCTTTTGGTAATAATGGTTTTTATACTAAACCATACGCAGTCAATAAAATAAAGCTTCGCGATGGTACTGTCATCAATACCACTCCTGAAACAAAAGTGGTGATGAAGGATTATACAGCCTTCATGATTACGGATATGCTAAAAAGTGTCCTTCAATATCCAGGTACAGGTACGAGAGCAAACGTCCCTGGTCTTCATATCGCTGGGAAGACCGGAACAACGAATTATACGGATGAAGAAAGAAGACAATGGAATATCCCCAGCAGTTCTTATATTCCTGACGCTTGGTTCTCTGGCTATACGCCAAATTACACAGCATCGATTTGGACCGGTTATAAGGATCGTTCCACACCGATTGCACCAGGAGAAGGACAAAAAATTGCTCAGGATATGTTCAGGAATTTAATTTCCTATGTCTCTGAAGGGGAACAAACATCAGATTTTCCCGTTCCAAATAGTGTTCAGCAGGTAAGAATTGAAAAAGGCTCAATGCCTCCTGTATTGGCAAGCCAATATACACCGTCAAATATGGCGATCACGGAATATGCTGTTAAAGGGTATGCACCAAGCATAGTTTCGTCTCGTTATGATAAATTGGATTCACCTAGCAATGCCTCAGTAAAATATGATGAAACGAATAAACAATTAGTTCTTAAGTGGAGCTATAATGATAAATCTTCATCTAAAATACAGTTTGCAGTTACCGTCGATGATGGTTCCAAACAATCAAGCATAACAACTGACCAAAAATCGATTACGATTCCGAATGTCACACCGGGGGTAACCTATAAATTTACCGTTGTTGCTAACGACGGAAGTCGAACGAGTAATGCCGCTGTTGCAAGCTTTACCGTACCAAAAGCACCTGGAGAAACCACTCCTGGAAATGATAACGGCACAGGCACACCGTCTGATACCAATCCAGGTCAGGGGAACGGTCAAGGACAAGGTGATGGCACCGGACAAGGTCAGGGTACTGGGCAGGGTCAGGGTACTGGGCAGGGTCAGGGTACTGGGCAGGGTCAGGGTACTGGTCAGGGTACTGGACAGGGTCAGGGTACTGGACAGGGTCAGGGTACTGGACAGAGTCAGGGGAACGGTCAGGTAAATCCAGGTTCCACTGATCATAATACCGGTACAACTGACAGCGGAACTTCTGATCATACCACTGATCAGTCTGGAACATAAATACGAAAAAAGCGTCTTGCCTCATGGCTTAGACGCTTTTTTCATTATTAGTTTTTTGGCAAATAGCTTTTCTTGTTCAAGGAATAGTTCGGAAAGCTGCCGATAGGAATGATAAAGGCTGGGTCTTTTGAGGATAAAACCAAGCCTCTCACTAACATTAACGGGCTTATATCGTAAAGAATCAAGCGGGAAAGGTCCTTTACGAACAACCGCCATTTCATTCGAACAAAATAAATACTGAAGGAATAGGTCGATTCCCTTTTTCATTCTTACATTAATATTTTGCTTATCACGCACACGATAAAATTTCTCAAGGTCTGCTTTTACCTTTCCCCATTCCAAAATAAGGCTTGTAAGTTCTTGGCTTGGATACTCCCCGGGATTTTCAAAATCATTACGATTTTCCATTGGAAACATCTTTTGCCTTCCTCCTCTTTTTTCCTTCCCTGCATAACTCTAATAAAGGACATTCCGGACATTGCGGGTTTTGTGCTTTACAATGGTATCTGCCAAAAAAAATCAGACGATGATGGGTAACAGACCATTCCTCTGGCGGTATTTTCCTCATAAGTGTTTTTTCCACCTCAAGGACAGAATCTTTCCAGCGGCAAATACCAAGCCGCTTGCTAACTCTTTCCACATGTGTATCAACAGCAATTGCTGGTATTTTATAAGCAACAGAAACAACCACATTTGCGGTTTTTCTTCCAACCCCGGAGAGTTTTGTCAGCTCATCCCGGTCCATCGGAATTTCCCCATTATATTCTTCTAAAATCATGCGGCACAGACTTTGAATATTTTTCGCTTTGTTGCGATAAAGGCCAATCGAACGGATATCATTTTGCAGTTCCTCCAGTGGAACACTTAAATAGTCTTTGGGGGTCTTGTACTTTTGAAAAAGGTTTCTTGTTACTTTATTGACAAGCGCATCTGTACACTGGGCAGATAATGATACAGCAATGATTAATTCAAATGGATTTGAATGGTTTAATTCACAATGTGCGTCAGGAAACATCTCGCCCATTTTGTCAAGACAGTAGCGTATTTGTGTATTATTCAGCAAAACATTCACCTACTTAAACATAAATAAGAAAAGCGCAAGCGCCTTGATCAGCCCCGACAAGTGCTGAAGGGCCTGGCGGTGAAGTCGTTCTTTGACTTCATCGCCAGGACCGAAGCAACCTAGGAAAAAAGCAGTTCATTTTTTCCCTCGAGGGGCTAGGCGCTGGAGCTGGACAATTCTCAAGGAAGAAAATTTTATACTTTCTTTCTTATAAAAACAAACGAGAGAAATTTCTCTCGCCAATGTGATTTAATTCTCGAGCCAATTGTAAAATGGAACTGTTGGAGGCTGTTCAGAATCATCATGACTATCTTTTTTATTTTGCAGTTGTTTATTGCGAAATTTTCGACCATGATTTTTTGCCTGATCAATTGTTTTAATTCCATTCTTCTTCCATTCAAATAATATCCGATCAATATAACGAAAATTCAATTTGCCTGACATAACTGCTTCCCGTAAAGCAGCTTTAATGATTATCGGGTCATGATGGTCATCATCCATCCACATTGCCAATGATTCACATTCGAATGGCGATAGCGGACGGCCAAATTCCTTTTCAAAACATGTATAAAGGTCTGTTTCTTCAGTTTTTTTACTTTCTTCATCCACATGTTTACTTTTTATTAAAAATTGCTCAACCAATTTCTCAAGCAGCGGTGTTACTGAATATTTTTCAAATCGAATCCCGTCATGTGAATATTCGTCCATAATTTCAATAAATCCTCTTTGGATTAGTCTGCGAAGCAATTCATTGCACTCTGCTATGGAAACAGTCATACGGGAGGAGAGTTCATCAGGGGTTGGAAATTGATTTCCTTTTTCAATAAAAGTCATAATATTTAATAACAGAACCAATTCGTATTCGTTTAAGTTTAAATTTCGATACTCTGAAAATAAAATGGCCGGGACAGTAATCGTACCTTCCTGAAGCCAAGAAATAATCGTTGATTTCATATTAGACACCTCAAGACTAAGTATACCATGAACAGGCCAAGTGAGTAAGAGTATTAGAAAACCAACATTGGTAAAGAAAACTAGAAGTTAGAAAAGCGCAAGCGCCGTGATCAGCCTCAGGCATAGCGCAAGACAAGCCGGCCAAAAGGTTGTTATTTAACCTTTTGGCCGGCTTGTGACCTCGAGGGGCAGGGCGCTTGCGCTGGACAATTCTCGAAGCCGAATTTTATACTTTCTTATCTCATAGGCTCTGTTATAACTGAATGTTGATTTCACTGTGTTTGAAAAATAAACGGTAAAATTCCGTTTAAATTGGGAAATACCCATATTTCCTTAAAAATAAAGGAAGTTTTTCCGTTTATATTATCCAAATCTTTGGATTTTGACTTATTTAGAGCAGTTAATCGGAATATCTCCGCTTATTATCAGCTTCTTAAGCTTCCTCTATATACATAGCAGGAAATTCTCCGCCTATGAATTCTCATACCTATACGAAAATCAACAATGAATAATAACACAGCCATCTCATAAAAAAAGTCTGCATTTGCAGACTTTTTTCATCATTAAGACTATCGATCACGCTTTGATTCAACAAATTGGCGCATTCTCGCAACTGCTTTTTCTAATAAATCCAATGATGTTGCGTAGGATAGACGAATATTATCAGGAGTTCCGAATCCTGAGCCCGGAATTACGGCAACTTTTGCCTCTTCAAGCAATGCAGCAGCAAAGTCATCCACATTATTAAATCCTGTAATCTCAGCTGCCTCCTTCACATTCGGATATAGGTAAAATGCCCCTTGTGGTTTTACACAGGAGAAACCTGGAATGGAAACTAACTGATCATAAATAATTTCCAGTCTTTGTTCAAAGGCTTGACGCATCTCTTCCACTGGTGCCTGAGTACCGTTATAGGCAGCAATAGCCGCATATTGCGCTGTTGTTGTTGGATTAGATGTACTATGACTTGCTAGGTTTGTCATCGCTTGGATGATCTGACTGTTACCCGCGGCATAACCAATTCTCCAACCAGTCATGGAGTGCGATTTTGACACACCATTAATAATAATGGTTTGTTCCTTTAGTTCAGGCGATAACTGGGCAATTGAAATATGTTTATTGTTTCCATAGACAAGCTTTTCGTAAATTTCATCCGAAACAATCAAGATATTTTTTTCCAAGCAAACTTTCCCTAATTCCTGAAGTTCTTCAGCAGTATAAAGAACACCGGTCGGATTACTTGGTGAATTAATGATAACAGCTTTTGTACGATCTGTTATGGCACCGGCTAACTGGTCAGGAGTAATTTTAAATTGATTTTCTTCTTTACCATCAATATATACCGGTACCCCCCCTGCAAGCTTAACCTGTTCAGGATAGCTAACCCAGTAGGGAGTTGGAATAATTACCTCGTCACCATCATTTAATAGTACTTGGAAAAGGGTGTATAAAACATGTTTAGCCCCATTTCCAACAATAATTTCATTAGCTTTATAAGAAATCCCTTGGTCTTTCTCAAATTTTTCAATAATCGCTTTCTTAAGTGCAGGTAAGCCTGCTGATGGAGTATATTTTGTATGGCCGGCCTGCATGGACTCCGTGGCCGCGTCTAAAATGTGCTGCGGTGTATTAAAATCAGGTTCACCAGCACCTAATCCAATAACATCTTCACCTTGTTCTTTTAATTCTTTTGCTTTTGCTGTTATCGCTAATGTTGATGAAGGCGTAAGAGCCAACACCCTATTCGCAAGTTTTACCAACTTCTTTTCCTCCATTCTCAAAACTATACTAAAAGTTTTCAATTTTTTTTAGCCATTCACCTGTATCAAAGTGAACGTAGTAATAATTTATTAAATTATTTTTTGAACGATAATAGATTTCCCATAAAGGGATATTCTTTTCCATACCTAAGCGGACGGAAATAATTTTTTCAGGGCTTTTTTCTTGTAAAAGCTTTTTAATTGCCTGATCCTTTGTTAAACCTGCATTTGCTTTTCTAACAATTACTTGCTTCGATTTTTCGGGAACCCATACGATGATTTTTTGACCGTTTTTTGCTTTTCCCTCTATAACACTAACTGTATCATTTCCATGATAGACATGAAAATCGTCTACTTCTTTAATGGCAACCGTTTTCTTTGCAAGTGTAAGGGCTTTTTTTTCCGCAGAATTGATCGGTTCTTGCGCTTTTACATAAACTTTAATCAATAACCCTGTAAAAAGTAAAACAACGACTACAATGCTTAAAATCCATTTTTTCACTTTATCACTTCGCTATGTACGATAAATGGTAAAAATCGCTTTATTTTTATCTTCTTGATCAAGGGCTAGTCCAAACATGAGATCTTTTTCCTTTAATGTTCGATTAAGGGCATCGACTATTTTATATAAATCCGGACCATGCTGGATTTTAACCGTTGATAAGACTTCAATTTTGCTCTCCATATCCTGCCTCCCTCATTGCCAAATCAGAGAACCCTTCAGAACTCTTCACCTATTATAACAGGTAAGCACGTATTCATGCCTTAATTTAGCCAGTATTAGATTATTTTTTTTCATCCCCTTCAACCGGGATGTTAAAAACCTCATAGTTGGACTCTGTAAATTTAATGGTCATAGTTCCTTGTTTCTTCGTAAAGTATACTTCGGACCAAGAATCCTGCAGATCCTTTATAATATTTATATCCGGTGATTTTTTTTCTGTTGAAAAAAGAATTGAAATTTGCGGATTAACAGCATGAATTAATTTTTCAGATAAAGAATTGTCTTCTTCCATCGTTGGAACCTTAAAGATATTGATTTCACCAAGACTTTTTCCCATTAATGTTTGCTGTGCCTTTTGACTATATGATGTCATAAAAAAGAGGCGGTACTTATGAAATCTTAGTGTAAAATCTAAGCCCTCATCCTTTTCTGCTCCTGCAAATTGAACGTTGGCCATTACATCCGGCAAAATCTGCTTCGATGTCCCTATACCCCAAACTTTAATGGGAATTAAAGTGGTTCCCTGGAAATGGGCAGATAATTGATTTGCAATTTCACGCGTTGTCACAATTTCTTTGATAAAGTATTTTGAAATTACATGATTAATTTGAGAATCATTTAAACTTTGTTTATTCGTTAACATTAAAGTGGTTATTTCTTTAACTCCAAAGAACCGAAGCCATTCATCAAGTTCAGCTTCCGTGCCCTCCCCACCTGTATTCACTAATATATTTTCATCATTGGGACCATGGATAAGGGTTGCCTCCCCGTTTGTTAACCCTAAAAAAGACACGGCCATTTCGTGTTCTTTTAATTTTAAATCAATACTTTCGAAATCATCCGGAATTAGCTGGTAGGCAAACCCCAATGTCGTGTTTTGTATAAATAGAGTTAGCAGGATTAGTAAAACTCGCAAACACATTCCCTCCCCTAAATCATTTATAGGATGTGTAATTTTACCAATATTTATCCCGCATAACCAATTTGTCAGGTTTCATATTTTATAACCAATTATTAATGGCCTCAATAAGCTCATCAATATTTCCTTTTTTGATCGGAACAGCAGGAATAGATTTTAGAAAGGCATTTCCATACTTCGTGGTAAGAATCCTTTTATCAAAAACGATGACGATTCCCCTGTCTGAAGCAGTACGGATCAAGCGGCCAAATCCTTGTTTGAAACGAAGTATTGCCTCAGGCAGAGAATATTCCGAAAAGGCATTTCCCCCCCGCTGGGTAATATATTGGCACTTCGCCTCCGTAAAGGGTTCATCCGGCGGACTAAATGGGAGCCTAACAATAATTAAGCAGGATAAATCCTCTCCGGGAATATCTACACCCTCCCAAAAACTGCTCGTACCTAATAAAATCGCTTTATCATAGCGCTGAAAATTTCGCGTTAGCCTTGTTCTGCTTCCGCTTGTAATACCTTGTGCAAAAATCGCATAATCGCTTAAAAAACCACTTTCTTTAATCAATTCATATGTCTTCTTCAACATGTCATAGGCTGTAAATAGAATTAGCATTCTTCCCTTGGTTGCCTCTGACAATGAAATAATATGCTCCGTAATCGCTACAACATAATCATCCAGCGATACCGAATTGATTTCAGGTAAATCCTCAGGAATCAATAACTGGACATGATTTCCGTATTCAAATGGAGAAGGAATGATCATCGTTGAGGCAGATTGAAGGCCAATTTCTTTTTTTATATAATCAAATGAATGATTGACCGTTAATGTTGCCGAAGTCACAATAACACTTTTCTTCTTGTTAAAAAATTTTTCCTTGAGTGAAACTGCAACAGACGCTGGTTTGGCTATAAAGGATGTCACATTCTGTGGAGACCTGTAATCTACTTCCATCCATTTTACAAACTCTGACTTTAGAATAAAACAAGCTTGAACAGTATTTTTTAATTCCTCCAATTCATGAAGGAACCGGATCATATCTTCGATTAGACTTATTTGCTCATGTGTTAGTTTTTCTTTCTTTTTAATAACCCTTGCTAATCTGTCTGACAAAGCTGAATGCAAATCCTTAAGTAAGAATGCAAACCTTTCTGCACTATGAACAAGTGCTGACTTCTCTTTTCCTTGAATATCGTCAGAAAAACGCACCTTTGTCCGGGAGAATCCCTTTTTATTACCGCCCAACTTCTTGGCATATAGGGCAATCAGTTGAAAAAATTCATCCATTTCGTAAAATAAATCCGTTACGAGCTGATTTAATTCAAAAGTTTGCATCAAGTTTCCCTTATGTGATTCCTGCAGCAGCTCCTCAAAATGATAAAAAAGCTGCTTTTGATCATAATGGCCAAATTGGCTTAACAGCATCCTTGTGGCCAAATAATCCAGGGTAAAGCCAAAATACTGACTGGCCACTTTCTCAAAATGATGTCCTTCATCAATGATACAGTAACCAAAATCAGGCAGGATAATACCGTTTGTGGAAAGATCACTTAATAATAAGGAATGATTGGTAATAATTAAATTTGCATATTTCGCGGCCTTTTGTGCCCGCTGATAGTAATCCTTTTCGAGCCATTCATTAGATGGTGAATAAGCACTGTGTTCGTTTTTTATTCGATTCCAATAAAATGATCCACCACTGGCGAGATTTAGTTCATCTTTATCCCCTGTGTCTGTTTCCATTAGCCAGACAAGAATTTGCATTTTCGTTAAGGTTGTATCGTAATTATCGTTTTCATCCAATAAGGTGTCATTGAATTTCTCCAGGCTTATGTAGTGGTGTCTTCCTTTTAAAAGTACTGAATTGAATGTAAACGGAAGCATCTTCTCAAGCAAGGGAATTTCTTTTTTAATAATCTGCTCTTGGAGCTGAATGGTGTGGGTACTCACCACGACGGGCTGCCCGATTTGCTTTGAAAAAAATATACTTGGCAGCAAATAACCGAGTGATTTACCTACCCCTGTGCCTGCCTCAATCAACAAATGCTCTTGTTTTTGAAATGCATGATAAATACCATCCATCATTGCAAATTGGCCTGTCCGATTTTCAAAGTTTTCAAAACCATGTTTAACCATTTCGATTTTTTTAGCTTCATGTTCGGGATATTGGAGATATTCCGCTTCAGTCTCTATGGATCGTATCGGCTGCATTTTTTTTAATGCAAGTCCGTTAAACATTTCTAGCCCTGCGGGTAAAACATCTAAAGTGATATCTTTTTCAACAAATAATTCGTCCAACAATTGCTGCAAATCACTTTTAAGGCCGCCAGATAGCTGTGAAAGCTGTCTTAAAGTTGAAATAGGCATAGATGCCAATTTTTCAAGCAAAATAAGAAAAAGTTCCGCCGTTACCTCTGCGTCACTATCAGCTTGGTGTGGCCGGTCATGTTGTAAATTTTCTTTTTCGGCCAAATCTGACAACTTATAGCCGTCCGCAGTTGGATATAAGATTCTTGCCATCTCTACCGTATCTAATACAGACCCGTAAAATCCCTCAAATCCGGCGACCTGTAATTCTTCCTGAAGAAATGACAAATCAAATAATACATTATGGGCAACAAAGTAAGCCTCCTCAAGAATCTGGGAAATCATCGGGGCGATCTCCGAAAATTCTGGGGCATCCTTTACCATCTCATCATTAATACCAGTTAATTCTTCAATAAAAACCGGTATGGGCTTTTTAGGATTAACCATTGATGAAAACTTTTCCGTGATTATACCGTTTTCAATGACCACCGCAGCAAATTGAATAATCCGGTCTCCTTTTTTTGGGAGATTCCCAGTGGTTTCCAAATCTATTACAACATATTTATTTTCCAACATTATTCACACCTCAAACTTTTCCTCATTAAAAACGGTATCACAAAAAGGATAAAAGAAAAAGAATTCATTTCCCGTGATTTAAAACTATTATATAAAAACAGATAAAAAAAGAAAAATCCCCGGAGATGGGGATTTACATCACTGTTAACGCAGGTTCGGCATGTATTAATTCTATTATTTTGTTTTTTTCATCCATGATGGCAACCTTTGGTCTATGTTCAGACAATTTCTCCTCTGAAACGATTGCATAGGAAATTATAATGACAATATCTCCTTTTTGGACAAGACGTGCCGCCGCACCATTTAAACAAATTACACCACTGCCACGCTCACCGGGAATAATGTAGGTTTCCAGACGTGCACCATTATTATTGTTAACAATTTGCACTTTTTCATTTGCAATCATCCCAACTGCATCCAGAACATCTTCATCAATAGTAATGCTGCCTACATAGTTTAAATTCGCTTCTGTAACGGTTGCACGATGGATTTTTCCATTCATCATTGTACGAAACATGATTGTTCTCCTCCTGGTTATCTTGGTGATTTTCTAATACTACAGATTATTTAACTTCCAAGATGAAATTATCAATCAAACGAACATTTGTAAAATATACAGCCAACGCGATGATGAATTTCCCCTCTAATCTTTCTAAAGGATGTAACTCTGGATAAGACAGGATTTCTACATAATCAATGCGTCCATTGCTTTCAGAAGTAATCATTTCCTTAATTAAGCTGATTAGCGACTCAGGGTTTCTTTCTCCCTCATCTATCGCCTTTTTCGCCTCTTGCAAACTTTTATAAAGAACAATTGCCTGTTGTCTATCTTCAGGAAGAAGGTTTACGTTTCTTGAGCTTTTCGCGAGTCCGTCTGTTTCACGTACAATGTCAACCGGGACTAAATCTGTTGGAAAATTTAGGTCTGAAATCAATCCTTCTACAACTGCAACTTGCTGGGCATCCTTTTTCCCGAAATAGGCCCTTGTCGGCTGCACGATATTAAAAAGCTTAGACAGCACTGTTGCCACACCGTCAAAATGACCGGGACGGGATTTGCCGCATAAAACATCCGTACGCTCTTGAACTACTAAGGTTACGGATGTGGAATGCGGATACATTTCCTCAACAGACGGATGAAAAAGAAAATCAACACCTTCACATTCAGCTAATGCCCGGTCCCGTTCAAAATCACGGGGATAGGTCGCAAAGTCTTCATTTGGACCAAACTGTAGTGGATTTACGAATATGCTCAACACTACCAGATCATTTTCTTTTCTTGCTTCTTTAATAAGACTAAGATGACCCTCATGCAAAAAACCCATGGTCGGGACATAGCCGATTGATTTTCCTTGTCCCTTTTGTTTTAAAATCTCTGATTGCATTTCTATTACAGTTGTAATGACCTTCATTGTTTTCCTCCATAAAGACCTTGCAGTTCTTCTTCTTTCATCGTAAAAGAGTGCTGCTCTTCAGGAAATTTGCTTGACTTAACCTCATAGGAATAGGCTTCGATTGATTCGGTAATAAATGGATCTAAATTTGAATATTTTTTAACAAACTTAGGCACCCTGTCAACACCATAGCCCAAAATGTCATGGTAAACAAGAACTTGTCCATCTACTTCAGCCCCTGCACCAATACCAATAACGGGAATATTCAATTCTTTTGCAATTTCCTGTGCAAGCTGCTTAGGAACACATTCTAATACAACAGCAAATGCTCCTGCACGTTCACATTCTTTTGCATCTTCCAGCAGCTTAATGGCAGTATTGGAATCTTTTCCTTGCACCTTATAGCCGCCCAAAACACCAACTGATTGTGGTGTTAACCCTAAATGGGCACAAACAGGAATTCCTGCTTTGGTTAGGACTGCTATTTTTCCAACCACATCATCTGCCCCTTCAAGCTTAACTGCATGTGCACCAGTTTCTTGAATCAATCTGCCAGCATTTTTTAATGTCTCATTTACCGACAAATGATACGTTAAAAATGGCATATCAACGACGATAAATGTATCTTTTGCTCCACGTTTAACTGCTTTTGTGTGATGAATCATGTCGTTAAGTGTCACAGGAATAGTAGAGTCATAACCAAGAACAACCATTCCTAATGAGTCACCTACCAAAATGATATCTACCCCCCCCTGTTCTGCATGTTTTGCGGAAGGGTAATCATAGGCTGTTAACATGACAATTTTTTCTTGATTTTGTTTCATTTTCAGAAAATCAGTGGTTTGCTTCATCATCATACCTCCTTTTATTAGGAAGAGGTGATTAAACGTAAGAGTAAGAAGAAAAGCGTAAGCGCCTTGGTCAGCCTCAGGCATAGCATAAGACAAGCAGGCGAGAAGGTCGTTCTTTAACCTTCTTGACGGATTGGCTTATGACCTCGAGGGGCTAGGCGCTGAAGCTGGACAATTCTCAAAGTCGAGAATTTTTTACTTTCTCCTAAAATAAAAAGATCCTTCTGAAGGCAGAGAGGATCATGTTACTCTTTTCTTGTTCATCCCTCTGTCCCGGTCCGATACATCGGATCTAGGCAGAATCCATTTTTATGTGTTTTTTCTAATGTTGGTGCAGTTCAAGTAGATACCGCCCAATCGAATTATAACAAAATATCCGAAATATGCAACTAAAGATTATTAAAGCTCAATATCAGCAGAATAAATATGCCGTGTGACTCCTTTTTCATCCTCTAAAAGTAATACACCGTCATCGGTTATTCCAAGAGCTTTTCCTTCGATTACATCTGTTAAAGTCCTGGCTTTTAAATTTTTGCCTATACTTATAGCATAGCTTTCCCATAATAGTTTTATCGGTGAAAATCCTTTTTCTAAATAAAGGTCATACCATTTTTCCATGTACATAAAAATACTTCTTATTAATTCAGCACGTAATATGGGTTCTCCTTTTTCAATCAAAAGAGAACTTGCTGTCTCCTGAAGTTCTGGCGGGAAATCATCCTTTTTTTGATTCACATTGATGCCAATACCGATTATTACAGAGTTTATCCGGTCTGCTTCTGCTTGAAGCTCCGTTAAAATGCCGGTCACTTTTTTTCCATTCAATAAAATATCATTTGGCCATTTTATTTCCGGATTTAATCCGGTAACCTCTTCTATAGCCTGTACAACCGCAACTGCCGTTAATAGTGTCAACTGCGGGGCCTTTATTAAAGGGATATTCGGCCTGAGAATTAGGCTCATCCAAATTCCTGTAAATTTCGGAGAATGCCATTTTCGATCCATTCTTCCCCTTCCGGATCGCTGTTCCTCTGTTATGACCGCTGTTCCCTCAAGAACATCTTCGTGTGCAAGCCGATGGGCAATTTTTTGAGTGGACTCCACACTTTCCTCATAATGTATATTTTTACCGATGTACTCTGTTTTTAACCCAAGCCTGATTTCATCTGGAGTTATCTTCTCAGGTGTTTTCAAAATTCGATACCCTTTTCGTCGAACCGCCTCTAATTCAAAGCCTTCCTTACGCAATTCTTCCACATGTTTCCAAACAGCTGTTCTGGAACACCCGATTAATACTGCCAATTGTTGTCCTGATAAATAGGATTCGCCAGCATTTGTGAAGGCATCCAGCAATTCTTTTCTTATTTCTGATTGCACTCCATTAGCCACTCCTTGATTTTGTTTTTTTCATTCAAAATTTTTCCTTCTACAACCGCACGTTCGATGGCTAAAAGCGAATCTTTTAACCATGGTCCGGCTTTTTGGTTGTACCATCCTAGCAAATCATTCCCCGTGACCACCAAGTCTCCCTTATCCTTTATAGGGAGATTGTCGTAAAGTTTCAGTAACTGGTTGATTATATGAACCTCATTTATTCCGTTTAACACCTGATAAAGTTTTTCAACTGAAACAATGGTTTCCCGTTTTGCTAAATATAATTCATAAGGCTCCCAGTCTTTGTTGAGCCGTAACTTAAGAAAAATGATGATTTGTTGGATTCCCCTGATATCTTTAATGGCCATTCGCCAATTTCTTAAAAATTGTTCAATCTCTTTACCTTCGATATTCAAGCAATAAAGCAGTATCGCCCACATTTCAAATTTAGAAAGATTGTGCCAATTAAAATGAAGAAGGTTATTCAGAGGCTCTCTCCCGTTTGTTAAGCCTGGCAGGTAAAGGTATAGACCAGTCTCAACCATTAGCTCGATTGCTTCCTTGCAATTTGGGCCAATTAGAAGTTTTTCAAACTCTGTCCGTTTCCTTTCTACAGCAATTTTACCAAGCAAGGGAGCAAGTTTATTCAATACTGCCATAGTTTGCAATTCAATTGAAAAGGATAGCTGGCTCATGAAGCGGACTGCCCGCATCATACGTAGTGCATCCTCTTGGAATCGTTCCTCTGCTATTCCTACCGTTTTAATAATTTTTTCCTGAATTGATTTTTGGCCGTCAAATGGGTCAATTAAATTTCCGCTTCGATCCATTGCGATCGCATTCATCGTAAAATCCCTGCGCTTTAAATCATCTATAAGATTCCGAATAAACGAAACGTCTTTTGGCCTTCGATAATCCTCATATTCCGATTCTGTCCTAAATGTTGTAATTTCATAGGAGTTATTCCGAAATAAAACAAGAATGGTTCCATGTTCGATTCCAACATCAACTGTTTTCGAAAAAACCTGTTTCACTTCCTCCGGAGTTGCAGAGGTGGCAATATCCACATCACTAATTGGCTTCTGTAAAAGAAAATCGCGGACTGATCCCCCGACAAAATAAGCTTCGTAACCGGAATCTTCTAATTTTTTAAGGACAGGCAATGCAGACAAAAAAGGTTCAATCATACAGTTCACCTTTATTCAAAAGCTTAAAATACAATTGCTCATATTGTTTAACCACTTTATTGGCATTAAATCGACTTTCAACAGTTTCCACTGCCCTTAAGGAAAACTTTTCATGAAGATGTTTATCTTTTAAAATTTTTATCGCTTTATTGGAAATATCTTCAATATCCCCTAATTCGCAGATGAATCCTGTTTTATCATGTTCAATAACTTCGGGAATACCGCCAACATTTGTGCCGATACAGGGAACACCACAAGCCATTGCTTCGAGTGCGACAAGGCCGAAACTTTCCTTTTCAGATAATAATAGCATTAAGTCGCTAATGGAATATAATTCTTCAAGGCTTTCTTGTTTACCTAGGAAAAGTACCCGGTCCTCCAACCCTAATTTTCGCACAAGCTTGCAAACATTCGTCATTTCTGGCCCATCTCCGACCAATAATAATTTTGCTGGCAAAGTACTCGAAATTTTTGCGAATGTTTTTACGACATCCGGCACCCGTTTAACGGCACGAAAATTTGAAACATGAATAATAACTTTTTCTGGTTCTTTTATTTGAAATTCGGTTTTTAAATGAAATGCATCACTTTTTTGATAGACACGCTCATCGATAAAGTTATAAACCGTTTCGATTTGTTTATCCGGATTAATCAGTTCATAAGTTTGACTAATTAAAGCATTTGAAACAGCAGTGACAATGTCCGATTTTTCAATGCCAAATTTTATCGCTTCAGTCAGAGATGGATCATATCCTAGAACAGTAATATCTGTTCCATGTAATGTCGTAACAATCTTAAATTCCTGATGGCTCATTTGTTTCGCCAAGATTGCACAAACCGCGTGTGGAATTGCATAATGAACATGCAAGATATCCAGTTTTTCGCGATTAGCCACTTCGGCTATTTTACTTGCTAATGCAATATCATAGGGTGGATATTGAAACACAGAATATTGATTTACCTCAACCTGGTGGTAATAAATATTATGGTACATCCGATTTAATCGAAAGGGCACGCTTGAAGAAATAAAATGAATTTCATGCCCTTTCTCTGCGAGCATTTTCCCAAGCTCCGTTGCAACAACACCCGACCCACCAACTGTTGGATAGCAGGTAATACCAATTTTTAGTTTTCTCATTGTGTTTCTCCCAATAAATCATAATCTACGAGAAGAGGGATTTTTGTCTTGTATCCCTCTGCAAATGGAACCCCTACAAGTTTTCCAAACATTTTTTCCCTTGCCTGGACTGTTTCAATGTATCCGTTTGTAAGCGGCGTATCAACAGTCTCTTCCGTTCGTTCGAATTGACTTTTATAAGCCCTTAGAGCTTCAAATTTTTTATCGATATGTTCCGATATATCAATCGTAAAATCCGGCTTGTGGAAACCATTAATCATATAGAAATACGTCCTTTCAACCCGATGCGGTGCTTCGTGTTGATTTGTTTTAAATTTGCGGATTCCTGCAGAAAAAACAGCCTCCTCAACAAGGCGTGCACAATTCCCATGATCCGGGTGCCGATCTTCAAAATAGGGAGCAAATACAATTTTAGGTTTCAATAGACGAATGACACCGGCAATCATTCTTATGTATTCATCGGTTAAATACAACCCTCTATCAGGCATGGATAGTGACGTTCGATAGGTCACACCAAGGATTTCAGCTGCAAGTGCCGCTTCTTTTTTCCGTAGCTCCACCGTTCCGTTTGAGGAAAGTCCAGCATCGGTTAAATCGCAAATCCCGATCCGTTTTCCTTCCTCTGAAAATTTAGCAATCGCTCCGCCCATGCCAATCTCTACATCATCGGCATGAGCACCAAAAGCGAGAATATGTAATGGCTTATTTTCCATCAGTCTCACCATTTTTCATCACATTTCTCCATTCAAGCAGTCCCTGGTCCAATCCGCGGATTAATAATTCTGCAGAGCCCATATTAGTCGCAAGCGGAATCGAATAGACATCGCAAAGCCGGACAAGTGCCGTTACATCAGGCTCATGTGGCTGTGCGGTCAATGGATCGCGAAAAAAGAATACAGCATCCATTTGATTTTTTGCAATCATCGCACCAATTTCCTGATCGCCCCCAAGTGGTCCGGATTTAAATCGAGTCAATTCCAATCCCGTTGCTTCGCTAATTCTTAAACCGGTAGTTCCCGTTGCAAATAAGGTATGCTTGGAAAAAATGGTTTGGTAGGCCGTAACAAATTGAACCAATTCATTCTTTTTTTTATCATGGGCAATTAAAGCGATATTCATATCCAGGACTCCTATTCTAAAATATTTTCCAGACCGTACACAAACGTTTTTAGGTTCATCACTGTTTCAACTGCCACTTTCACCCCGGACATAAAAGAAGCGCGATTGTATGAATCATGTCTTATTGTCAAAGTTTGTCCATCAGAGCCAAATAAAACCTGCTGGTGAGCAACTAGACCTGGCAATCGAACAGAATGAATATGCATTCCATCAAAATCAGCACCTCTTGCCCCTGTAATTGTTTCCTTCTCATTTTGGTGACCTTGTGTTTTTGCTGCTCTTACTTCGGAGATCATTTCTGCTGTTTTGACAGCTGTACCGGATGGCGCATCAAGTTTTTGATCGTGATGAAGTTCAATAATTTCAATATCTGGAAAATATTTTGCCGCCATTTGCGAGAACTTCATCATGAGAACAGCACCAATTGCAAAATTAGGGGCAATGATGCATCCTAGTTCTTTTTCATTAGATAGTTTCTCTAGTTCTTCTAAATCACTTTTAGTAAATCCCGTTGTTCCAACAACTGGACGAACGTTATATTGAAGTGCTGTTTTTGTATGGCGCATACCGACTTCCGGTGTGGTAAGGTCAATTAACACGTCTGCTTCAATGGTTTGCAAGCAGGTTTCAAGACTTCCAAAGACAGGAACCTGGTTCGGAACATGAAATCCTATATCATTTAACTGTTTCCCATCAAATTTATAATCAACAACACCTGCCAGCTCAAAATGCTCTGTATTTGTTGCCAGTATGACAGCTTCGCTCCCCATTCTTCCGCGTGGTCCGGCAATAATCACTTTAATTGTTTTCATTTCCTTCATCCCCATTTCCAGAATCAATTCTTGTCCAGCGATTTTTATCTCTTGTATTAAATTTTTTCATAACATAATCATGAGCATCTTCTAGTTCAATATTTAAAGAGTTAGCGAAACAAATCAACACAAATAATAAGTCGCCTAGCTCCTCTTCAATCGCTTTTTCCGTTTCACTGTCCTTTTTTGGCTTCTCACCATAAAAATGATTGATTTCCCTGGCAAGTTCACCTAATTCTTCTGTCATCCTTGCCAGCATTGCTAATGGACTGAAATAGCCTTCTTTAAATTGGCTTATGTATTGATCGACCTCGATTTGCAGGTCCTTCATCGACTTCCCGTTCGACATCTTTTTCACCTCTAATAAAGTGTCTTACTGCTATTCATAGTAGCTAAAATAACGCTATTTTACAAATATTTTTGCTGAAGTTGGGAACTTTCAAATAGGATTGCTCTTCCAAAAGTAATCAGATATAATAAAAAACATTGAAATAAAGAAAAATATTGGTAGAAATGGGGGAGTTTTAATGATTTTTGGCCTTAAAATCAAAAATATCCTTTTTATATTGGTCGGAACCGCCATTTTATCTTTTGGCCTTGTCAATTTTAATATGCAAAATAAATTGGCCGAAGGTGGCTTTACCGGAATTACACTTCTATTATACTTCTTATTTAAATGGGACCCATCCTATACAAACCTTATTTTAAATATTCCCTTATTTCTAATTGGATGGAAAATACTAGGGAGAAATGCATTTATCTATTCTATTATTGGAACAGTGGGCGTGTCGATTTTTTTATGGATTTTCCAGAGATTTCCGATTAAAATGCCTCTTGAGCACGACCTCACATTGGCAGCCTTATTTGCAGGTGTTTTTGCAGGTATTGGGCTGGGTATTATTTTTCGGTCAGGTGGAACAACAGGTGGAGTTGATATCATTGCCAGACTTGTCCAAAAGTATATTGGCTGGGAAATGGGCAAAACGATGTTTATGTTTGATACTTGTGTGATTATTTTATCACTGCTTACATACCTAAATTATAAACAAGCTATGTATACATTGGTAGCCGTTTTTGTTGCTGCAAAAGTCATTGATTTTATCCTGGAAGGTGCTTATGCTGCCAGAGGTGCGATGATTATTTCAGAAAAAAACGAAGAAATTTCCAAGAAAATTATGGAGGAAATGGAAAGAGGAGTAACTGCTTTAAGAGGTTATGGCTCCTATACGAAAAACGACCGGGAAGTTCTATATTGTGTTGTTGCCAAAAATGAAATTGTCCGATTAAAAAATTTAATAACGGCCATCGACCCGCATGCCTTCATTTCGGTCTCTATTGTTCATGATGTTCATGGGGAAGGATTTACATTAGATGAGAACAAAATGCCAATAGTTGATTAAAAAAACAATGTCCAATATGGACATTGTTTTTTCAATCATCATTATTCCGAGTCATTCCTGTATATATCAGCACGAGTCTTAGTAATTCTAAAACAGCTACGGCTGCTGCGGCAACATAGGTTAGCGCTGCTGCATTGAGAACTTTACGTGTTTCCTTAGCTTCATCATTGCGAATTAAGCCTATGGAAACGACTTGTTTCATAGCCCTGCTCGAGGCGTCGAATTCGACCGGCAAGGTGATCAATTGAAACAAAACAGCTGCCGCCATAAAAATAATTCCTAATAGCAGCATCCCGCTCAAATTAGCCAACATCCCAATCATGATCAGGATCCATGAAAAATTCGAACCAATATTAGCCACAGGTACGAGGGCATGGCGAAATCTTAGAAAAGCATATCCTTCTGAATCTTGAATGGCATGCCCACACTCATGAGCGGCTATAGCTGCTGCAGCTAGTGAATTGCCATGATAGTTTTCCGGTGATAACCGGACCGTTTTTGTCCTTGGATCATAATGATCACTTAAAAAACCCTGACCTTGTTCAATTCCTACATTATATAAACCATTGGCGTTTAAAATTTCCCTGGCAACCTCCGCACCAGGCCGATAGGAAGCGGATGATACTTGTGAATATCTTGCAAAAGTACTTTTAACCCTTAGCTGAGCCCATAAAGGAATCAAGACAATAATTGCAAAATATACTAGGTAAAACATAGTGAACCTCCAATTTTTACTCTTGTTGACTATCAGTTTACTGTTGCCGAATCAATTCGTCAATTTTTTTGATCCCTGGAGCGTCCTTTTTTCATTTCCTTATCACCTTTATATTTTCTCCACCCAACATACGATAATGTTGCAATGATGATGCTTCCTGTTGAGATGATTACCCACCACAAAGATGGATCTGCTTCATCATCATCCATATTTTCAAAAAGATTTTTTAAATCCGAATCCAATCCATCCAATTCTTTTTGGCTTTTTGAATCACTTATAATCTGGGAACGATAATCATCAATAAAATGAATACGAGCATCAATCTTTTGAATATTCTCTGCAGTTACATCCACTTTCATACTAGGATAGATGATATTGTAGAGGGAAAGAAAATGATTAAAATTGGAATAAAAATTAGCGGAATCACCATTATAGGCTGCTTGTTTGGCTTGGTGGAAGACAGTCATAATTTGATCTTCCATTTCTGTCCAAAGTGGTCTATGACCTGTAGCAATTGCATCAATGACTAAACGAAATTTCATCAATTTATTAATTCGTTCCTCATATTTCATATCAGGGCTGGCCGCAGCTTCCAGCGCTTCATCATGGGAAGCATTAATAATTCTGAGCTTGTCCACCGTTAATGGCTGCTGACTACCCGAAAGGCTTGAAAATTGATCAGAGAAATAATTAAGTAGTTGTTTTGCATCATCATATCTATGAAATTTCACCATTTGAAGTGCTTCATCAGAGATATCATCAAGCTTTTCCATTGGCGATGTTTGCTCAGCATATACATTTATGGGAGCGAGCAGCAAAACCATTGCAAATAATATAATCCATTTAAATTTCAACCCTTGTCCCTCCCTTTCATTACTAATAAAATGTATGAATGGGTGGACAGGGATAGAACAAATTTTTAATGTTGCTTATTTTATTTCAAGTTTATAGTGGTTGGGGCGGATACATAAATAATATGCGATCCCAATTGACAACATGGAAAGCCAAAATGTAAAGTATCCAATTTCAGGTATGTAACGATCTAACATTTCGTATCGCGGTAGCATGAAAAAGACATAGTCAATGACATCATTATGTAACGTCCAAATGGCCGCAACAATCAAATGCCACCATTTTATCCGATAAAACGGAGCATATAAAAGTCCTTGAACAGCCATGGCAAAATGCGAGAAAATGAGCATATAACCCGCCCAACCTAATTCTCCTTCAACAAAATATACGAGTATATTCATAACTACTGCCCAAATTCCGTATTTAAAGAGGGTTACAATTGCCAAGGCTTCAATCAATGGCCAATTTTTTCTCATTAAAAAAGCGATTAAGACAATAACAAAAAATAAACTTGCAGTTGGACTATCAGGAACAAAAATTAAGAATATTGTCGGTGTTTCTTTCAATTGCCATCCATACCAATAATAACCATAAATAGTTCCAACGATATTAACAATCAGCAACAGTTTAAGAATCGAGCGATTTCCCAGCAGAGGATAAACCCATCCCACCTAATTTCCCCCTTTGTCATAAGATGAATGAAAAAAGCTGACGAAACCGCCAGCTTTTTCTTTTTTCTATTATTTTGCACCTAAACCGGCAATAAATTCAGTAAGCTGTTTAAGCTGTTTATCATTACCTTTGAAGATACCTTTTGGCATAGCGCCTTTACCATTTTTTGCGATTTTCGCAATTTCATCAGGTTTTAATCCAGTGGCCGTAAGCGCTGGTGCACCCGCACCACCTTGAAGGTTTTCACCGTGGCAGTTAATACAACCTTGGCTTTTAAATACTTCATATCCCGGATTTGATTTATCAATTTCCGCTTTAGCCACGATTTTACCCTGACGTTCCGCTGCAGCCCAGTCATGAGTTGCAACCGATTGCCATGTTAAAAATACTGTTGCAGCTAATGCAAGCAACATAAAACCTGTTGCAAACGGACGTCTAAATGGACGACGCTCCGGACCATTATCCAAGAATGGTGCTAATAGTAATCCTCCGAAAGCAAGTCCTGGAATAACCAGGGCCCCAATCACTGTATATGGGCCTGAAGCATAGGAGTATTTCAGTAATTGATATAAGAAAAGGAAGTACCAGTCCGGTAATGGAATATAGCCTGTATCCGTCGGATCCGCAATTCTTTCAAGCGGAGCCGGATGTGCGATAGTTAAACTTAAAAAGCCGACAAGGAATACTGCACCAACCATCCATTCTTTTAATAGAAAGTTAGGCCAGAATGCTTCTGTTTTACCAGGATATTCAGAGTAATCCTTTGGCAGCATTTTTTTACGTGCCTCCGGTGCTACCACACGTGAGTCACCTACGAATTTCATACCTTTACCTTTATGCATCGAGCGATCCCCTCCTTTTTTCGCAAAAGTGAAAAAATAGTTACTAGTTCTCCATTAAATAGAGTATTAAAGCGGGCCTGAAATCCCTTGTCTACGAATCATAACAAAATGGGCTGCCATTAATCCAAATAATACTCCAGGTAGGAAGAACACGTGAATCGCAAAGAAACGGGTTAAGGTTTGTGCACCTACAATGTGTTCATGCCCCGCAAGCAATACTTTGATATAGGAGCCGATAAACGGTGTGGCCTCGGCAATTTGAAGACCAACTTTGGTAGCGAATAGCGCTTTCATATCCCATGGTAACAAGTATCCTGTAAAACCTAAACCAAGCATGACGAAGAAAATAAGTACTCCGACAATCCAGTTAAGTTCACGAGGTTTCTTATAAGCACCTTGGAAAAAGACACGTAACGTATGTAAGAACATCATTACAAGGACTAAACTAGCTCCCCAGTGATGCATTCCGCGTACGATTTGCCCGAATGCAACTTCATTTTGAAGGTAGTAAACGGATTCCCAAGCATTTTTAATATCCGGTACGTAATACATCGTTAAAAACATACCAGAAAGAATTTGAATTACGGTAACAAAAAACGTTAGACCGCCAAAGCAGTATACAAACGCAGAAAAATGATGCGCCGGGTTAACATGCTCGGGTACTTCGTGGTCTGCAATATCCCGCCACAAAGGCGCAATATCTAAACGTTCATCTACCCAATCGTAAATTTTGTTTAACAATTATTACACCCCCGTCCGTGGTTGAGCTTTACCTAAGAGAATATAACCGTCTTTTTCCTTTACAGGATAAAGATCAAGCGGTTGTGGCGGCGGTGTTCCAGGAATGTTTTTACCATTCTTTTCATAGCGGCCGAAATGGCAAGGACAAAAGAATTGGTTTGGATGTGCCTTATCCGTATTCCAGTTAACCGTACAGCCTAAATGTTTACAAATTGGTGAAAGAGCAACAATTTTCCCATTATCGTCCTTATAAATCCAGGCAGTATTGGTAACCTCGGACTCATACCATGCATCCTTTTCCTTGAAGGTAAAGTCTACACGAACAGGCTCGCTTGTTAAATCAGCCGCCTTTTGCTTCGTTGGTATGAAGTTACCGCCCGCATCTGCTTTTAATACAGGATCCACGGCAAAACGGACCATTGGCATTAGCATCCCCGCTGCCATGAAGCCACCTACACCGGTTAATGTGTAGCTTAAAAACTGGCGTCTTGTAACGCGATTCTTACTCATTCATATCCCCCCTCTATTTCTAAAATTTTAGTCCACACGGACATTTATTAAACACATATAAAACTAGGACATAATCATGATATATCAATCTTTAAGCAAGGTCAATATCATACTATTTTAAAAACATATTATTGCTGGAAAGAATTACTCGTTTTGATGCCATTTATGTGTAAATAGATTTATGAGCTGTTTAACCTGTGAATCGATGATTGATACCTTCTGAAGCTCGTCCATATTTTCGAGTGGAATCGATGGCAGCCAAATTAACGACCCGTCAAATTTTTCTTCTTTTGATTTCCAATCGATTTCAGAAGTAATGAAGAAAATATGTTTTAACTCGCTTTTTTTGATATTTTCCTCCCATTTTTTTAATTTATTCATAGTATCTTCAATTCTTTCATTTTTTAAGTATGTATATGGGGGAAATAATAAAATTCTTCCAGTAAATTGTCTTTCCAAATAACCTGTAAGCAATGTAATGAATTCTGCCATTGCTGCAGAGTCTTTCATTTCATCTCCAAAGGAGACAGAGTAAATTGGAATAATTGCCGTGTCGATATATTCTTTAGCTCCTAAAAAGGTTTCAATGTCTTTCGGAATCCATTTCATTTAATACACCAGCCTTTAGTTTCACTATTACTATCATATCATTTTCTACATTAACATCAACTAGAATCATCCATTATTATACAAAAAAAGAAGGCTTGCTATTGCAAGCCTCGCTTTTGCTCATTTTTAATCAGCTTATTTAATTTTTCGGTTAATTCTAGAAAGGCTGCTTGATCCTGATTATCTAACGCTTCATCAATTAATTGGAGCAGTTTCTCCCTTTGGAAGCGTTCAATACTCTTTTGCAGAAATTGTTCTGCAATCATCTCGTCTTTTTCATTTACCTGAAGGTGTTTCGGTACAAAAGGATTTTCTTCAAGAACAGCTGCATATTGATGTGCCTGATTCGATGCATGAAAGTTCAATTGAATAAATATTTCTTCATCACGATTTAAACGGATATCGTGAAAAGACTTTTCTGCATCTGTAGTCATCACATTTTCTTTATAAAAACGAAATGGTACTTTATCAACACAATGGGTAGACATAATCAGTCCTCTCGGGCAATACTGTGCTTGCTCGACGAAATGAACCTTTTCCATTAATTGATCGTGGCTCATTAAATAGTTGAGAATCCATACACATTCTCTTCTTTTCAGTTGATAATGGTTCAAAAACCAGCGAATAAAGTCCTTTTTCTCGTTGACAGAAACAGGGGTTGCCATATAAGTTTCCCTCCTCTGCGCTTCTCAGCTTTATTTAGTAATCTTCTGTACCTATGAGACGTTCAAGTAAATCAATATACTCTTCATTTGTTGGATCATTTTTTTGCAGCTGTTTAAAAATTTCGGCGGCGAGGACCGTTTTTCCTTCTTCAATTAAAAAATATCCGTAATCACGCAAGAAGTCTGAATTGTTTTTATAAAAAGTATATGCTGCCTCATATTTGTCTAATGCATATGAAAATTCCTCTAACCTATTATAACTAATAGCGGCATCCCATAAAAATTGGGGTTCTTCGTCTTCCTCATAATCCAGCTGGGAAATTAAATCAATAACCTCATGGTATCGATCTTGTTGAATAAACAGTTTATTTAACGTAAGAGCAGCTTCTATATATCCAGGGTCTAATGCGAGCGCTTCCCGAAATAGCTGTTCAGCCTCGTCCGATTTCCCCAGTTTAATCGCTACTTTTCCGCCATAAAAATAGAGTTCCTTGTTGAATTCATCTTGTTTTATTCCCTCTTGAATCGTGATTGAGCTATTTTCCAGTTCTTCTTCACGTTCATATGCTTGAGCAAGTGGTAAATATAAAGAGTGGTACTCGGGGTCGAGCACTTTTAATTCCTCAAATTTTTCAATGGCAATCCGGTTATAATCTGCTTGAAGGGCTGTGAATGCATAACCAAAAAGTGTGTTAATTTCCAGCTTTTCATCTAGTGCTTTATCAAAATAGGTTAGGGCTTCTTCAAATGCACCAGAGGAGCTTAACAATTCGGCCATCCGTTGATAAATATTGACGCCGGCAATAATACTGTGCTCCTTTAATACGATTTCATATGCGGCAATCGCCTTGATGATTTCACCTTGTTCGCTATAAAGCTCTCCAAGAGCAAAATCAATGATTACCTCTTCAGGTAAGATTTCCTTAGCTTTTAGTAGCTTTCTTTCACAAACTTCGTAAAGTCCTTGAACTTGGTATAAGTCAGCAAGCAATAATAACGATTGTCCATAATTTGGATCTTGTTCGGAAATTCTTTCAAGAACAAGTATCGCGCTCTCCTCTTCACCTGCTTCAACCTGGATCTCACCAAGAAGGACAAGAAGTTCACCCTCCTCAGGATAAATTTCTAAAAGATTTTCAACTAGAGCTTTTGCTTCTTCTAAAAATCCAAACTGGTACAATTCCTCTGCTAAAAGGAATTTTTCGTCAGACATGCCGCTGTTTAATACAACATTATATTCATTTAATGCTTCTTTATGTTGACCTTTTTCCAACATTTGAATAATTTTATTTATACGGTCCATTGTTTTATCCTCTCGTCCAAAAGGTTTCCGGTTAAATTGTAAAATAGGATGGAGTTTTTACTTTAACATATTCGCCATTCCCCGGTCTATAAAAAACATCCCCTCCGGAGCGAACAACCTTTCCTTTATGAATTGTAACAACAAGTCTATTACCATGATAATGAAATAAATTCACTTCATCAACATTCTTGATTTCTCTATCCTTTAAATAAAGATTATAGCTTACCTCAGCCCCATGCATTAAACTGGCTTTTTGCGGATAAAGACCTATTTTATTTAAGACACATGCCGAAAGTGGTTCATTTTCAGGCAATTCCTCTAAAAGACATGGGATTTTTTCTTTTACCATGATGATTTTCCATTTGCTCAAGATATCTTTGGATTCTTTTTTGTCTATTGAAGATATGATTGGGATTAGAGGGTTATTAAAAGGAAATATAGCATCTCTAATCCATCCCCAGGGAACTTTCTCCAAATCATCTGCTTTATTTATTTCTACAAAAATAGCCGGTATCCTTTCTCTTTTGCAAATTCGAATGAATGATTGTGTCACCAATTTTAGAGGTATTTTGACACCTATGATAAAATCAACGGGACTACCCATAAGGGAAGTCTTCATCTCCCGCATTTTATCAAGTATGTCTTTTTCGTAGGAAACATTTACGAAAGTTAGGATGGCCGTACACCCTTTTAATAAAAATTGTTCAGTCATATATTTTTTTATTTCTTGAAATGTTCCCTTATAAGGGATTTTGTTGTTTAGAAGAACAAAAGCAGGGGTCATAATGTAGGATTCTGCATTCATTTTCATCCACTTGTATTGCTTAACCTCTGTTTGTATTGAGGCAATCCTATTTTCCTTAATTAGCAGTGAACGTCTTAGTAATTGATTATCTTTAAGAATATTGGCATTTTCGATTATATAGGCCACAAAATCCCCCCTTAACTTGTCTATAAAACAAGCTATGATGGAATTTGCAAAATATTCCTTCCTGATTTTCAGAAAAAAAAGCTGCGTAAATGCAGCTTTTACTTAATCAATGAATGTAGATGGTCAAAAAAGTTAGGATATGATACAGAGATGCATTCAGGATTTTCAAGAATCACTTCTTTTTTACATAGCAGTGAAGCAATCGCGAGCATCATTCCAATTCGATGGTCACCATGACTGGACACCGTTCCCCCAATTAGGTCTGATTTACCTTGAATAATCATTCCATCATCAGTGGCTTTAATGTTTGCGCCTAATTTGGTTAATTCATTTACGACGGTGTCAATTCGGTTTGTTTCCTTTACTTTTAGTTCTTCCGCATCCCTAATGATTGTGGTACCTTCCGCCTGGGTAGCCAATAGGGCGATAATAGGGATTTCATCAATTAATCTTGGAATAATCTCTCCTTGTACAACGGTACCCTTCAATTTAGAGGTTTTAATGACGATATCCCCAACTGGTTCAAAAGAGTTTTCATCCTGATCTTGAATTTGTATATCGGCACCCATTGCCTGCATAACCTCAATAATTCCCGTTCTGGTAGGGTTTAAACCAACATTTTTCAAGGTGATTTCACTTCCTTCGACAATGGCGCTTGCGACAAGGAAGAAGGCTGCAGATGATATATCACCCGGTACATGAATGGTTGCGCCTTTTAGCTGTTGACCACCTTTTACTTTAATAGTCAGATTGTCTTTCTCGATTTCACCGCCAAATTTACGGATCATTCTTTCGGTATGATCCCTTGTTTCTGCTGGTTCAATGAGGGTTGTTTCTCCTTCAGCCTGTAGTCCTGCTAAAATAAGCGCTGATTTTACTTGTGCGCTTGCAACAGGCAGTTCATAGGTAAAAGAAGTAAGTTTGCCGCCGCGAATAGATAATGGCGTGTATGCACCGTTCTCGCGTCCGTCTATTTGTGCTCTCATTTGTTTCAAAGGATTCGTTACTCTTGTCATCGGTCTTTTGCCAATTGATGTATCACCAATTAGCGTATTAAAAAAAGATCTGCCGGCAAGAATCCCCATTAATAAGCGAATTGTCGTTCCAGAATTTCCGACATCCAGTACTTCATTGGGCTCGGTTAAACCTTCAAAGCCTTTTCCAATAATCTGAAGTTGATTACCTTCTACAGTAATATTTACGCCAAGCTTTCTAAAGCAGGAAATTGTACTTAAACAGTCTTCGCCAAGTAAAAAATTGCTTACCCTTGTTTCTCCATAGGCGATTGACCCAAACATAACGGATCGGTGAGAGATGGATTTATCCCCCGGTATATCAAGTTGTCCGGTTAAGTCCCTAACGTTCGTTTTTAGTTGTAAATCTTTCATTTAAATCACCTTTTTACCCTATTGATGTTTCATAACTAGAATAATTAGCAATACATTGCTCTGCTCTTTCTCGATCTTCTTCTGTTTGAAAGCTAATAACAAGAATCCCGTATATTTCTTCTCTAGTTTCAATAATTCGAATATTGGTAATACTGATATTTTCCTTGGCAAGATAGCCTGTAACCTCTGATATAACCCCAGGATAGTCAGGAACGTCCACATATAAATCATAAAATGCCGGAATTGCTCCCTTTTCTCTGACAGGCAGGCGGTCGCGGAATTGTTTCGCTTGTTGAAAGTATTGAAAGATGGCATGACTATTTTCTTCTTCCAGTAATACTTTAACCCCATTCATTTCCTCTTGCCATTGATCAAGCAGACCAATTAAAATCTCTCGATTATTCAATAAAATATCTTTCCACATTTCCGGACTGCTTGAAGCAATCCTTGTCGTATCTCGAAATCCGCCGGCAGCAAGACGGGGTATCAATTTCTCTTCTGTCGTCAACTTTTCCGTTTGGCGAACAAGCGAAGCAGCAATAATATGTGGAAAATGACTAACGACTCCAGTAAGAAAATCATGATTTTCAGCAGAAATCGTTAAAAATTTGGCCTTTGTTCCTTTAAGCCAAAATTTTAGTTCTTCCAACCTCGCATTTTCAAAATGCCCTTCGGGGGTAAATAAATAAAATGCATTTTCAAATAAAATTTCTTTTGCTGCAGTAACACCGCTTTTATGGGAACCGGCCATCGGATGGCCGCCAATAAAAGTAAATCCTTTTTCTTTTAATTTGCAGGCACTCTCAACAATTTTTCTTTTTGTACTTCCTGTATCTGTCACAATTACTTCCGGAATTAATGGCAACTCAGACAAAAGTTCAATTATTGCCTTCGTTTCGTTAACAGGTGCAGAAATAATAATTAAATCAGCCGAAAGAGCACCCTCTTGGATACTTTCGGCCGCAGTATCAATTACTCCCAGCATTTTTGCCAGACGCACTTGTTCAATATTGATATCAAATCCGATAATTGTGGCATCTTTATGTTCTTTTCTTATACACAATGCCAGGGAACCACCAATTAACCCTAACCCAATGACAAAAACACGGCCTTTCAAAAGATATACCTCCTACTTTACCTGATGCTGTTCCACACGGCTTTCGCTAAGGAACTCACTAAGCACTTTTAGCAAGCCTTCATTTTGTTCAAATGAACCTACCGTAATTCTAACAGAAGTTGGGAATCCAAGTGCCTTTCCTGAACGAACAATATACCCGCGTTCTAACAAAAATTGAAAGATTTTGTCTCCATCCTCATTAAAATCAATCAAAATAAAGTTTGTTTGGGATGGATAATAGGTAAGTTGATTTTGCTCACAAAATTGATAATACTGTTCAAGACCCTGCCTATTTACTCGTTGACATTCCTGAATAAACTCAGAATCCGCGAGTGCTGCAGAGGCTGCCAACTGACCGAATGAATTAACATTAAATGGCTCTCTGGCTGGTTCAAGAGCAGTAATAATTTTAGGGGTGGCGACTCCATAACCAATTCTTAACGATGCAAGGCCATAAATTTTCGAAAATGTTCTTAAGACAATTAAATTTAGATATTTTCTGGTTAACGCAATGGAATCATAATAATCATCAGCCACAACATATTCAAAATAAGCCTCATCAAGGACAACCAAAACCTCAGGAGGTACTTTTTCCAGGAAGGAAACTAATTTATTTTCAGGAATATATGTACCTGTCGGGTTGTTTGGACTGCATACCCAAACAACGTTTGTTTTTTCATCAATCGCCGCAAGCATTCCATCTAAGTCATGCTCACCATTGATTAAAGGAACTTCCTTTATGATTGCCCCTTCTATTTCTGCATTGTGTTTATACTGTGAAAACGTATGTGTTGCCATTACTGTGCTGGCATCAGGATGAAGCAACGCCCTTGAAATCATTTGAATAAGGTTATCAGACCCATTTCCAAAGATTATTTCATCTTGTTCAACCTGTAAAAATGAAGCCAAGTTTTCCCTTAGATTGGTTGCATAACCATCGGGATAAACGGCCAGACCAATATCATTTGATTGCAGTGTTGAAAGCACCTTTTTTGAACATCCAAATGGGTTCTCATTTGATGCCAGCTTAACAATTTGCGCAAGATTATATTGTCTTTTTACGGATTCAATTGATTTCCCCGGTTGGTACGGAGTTAAGCGTAATAATTGTTCTTTCCATCTCATTTTTCTCCACCCCATCGTAAGAAAATTGATAACTCATTAAAGCTCTTTAATATTACCTAAATCTGGCCGTAAAACTTTTGCATCTCTTAAATAGATATGATTGATTTCTTCCTGCAATTTTTCCGTATTCACATGCATCATAATTCTAACACAATTTTTTAATGAATTTTGGACAGGAACTTCCCGCATACACATAACGGGTACATAAGTCCAACTGGCAAACTTCCGTAGTGCCTTGGCCGGAAATGTCGCATCCAAATCCTCCGTAGTAGAAATAAAAACAGATGCAACAGAAGTTGGGTGAATCTGATTGCTATCGATGATTTCCTTTATGAGCTCTTCAGTCGCAGAAATTATCTCATCTTCTGTATTTCCGCTAACTGTAATCGCTCCCCTCACCCCTCTAATCATGAAAAGTTCCCCCTTGTTTAAAAATTATTAAGTTCTTTTAATAATAAATCTTCAGGAATTTCCTCTAGACATGGTTTGCCAATTTGTTCAAGTAATACAAATCGAATTGTTTCACCAATCGTTTTTTTATCTTGTTTCATTTTTTGAATTAGTTGTTCATTTACTAATCCATCCGGGATTTTAGTGGCATAGCCGAGTCTTTGCACCCATTCAATAAATTCATTCAAATTAAATGAAAGTCCTTTTAGTTTCATACCTAATTCAAGAGCAAAAACCATCCCAATCATAACAGCTTCACCATGAGTAAAATTACCATAGCCCATTTCTGATTCAATTGCATGTCCAAGAGTGTGACCGAAATTCAAATACGCACGTACTCCCGTTTCTTTCTCATCTCTTGAAACAAATTCGTTTTTTATGGCTATTCCTTTTGTTAATGAATAGGTCAATTGTTCCGTTGTTAAAGTCGCAAGATTATTTATATTGGTTCTCAGCCAACCATAGAAATCAAAATCGTGAATTAGGGCGTGTTTTATCACCTCTGCAAATCCGGAGCGAATTTCCTGGCCGGATAATGTAGAGAGTAATTCAAGATCATAAAAAACCGCTTCAGGCTGATGAAAAGCACCAATCATATTTTTTCCCAATGGATGGTTAATCGCTACCTTTCCGCCTACCGCACTATCATGAGCTAAAATGGTAGTCGGAATTTGAATAAAAGGGATCCCCCTCATAAAAGAAGCGGCAACAAATCCGGATAAATCTCCTACCGCCCCGCCGCCAAGTGCGAGGACTACCGATTTTCGATCTATTCGATTTTCCAATGCTGTCCCTAATGCCGAATAAAAAACTTCAAATGTTTTAGCCTTCTCGCCACTTGGGGCGGTAAAGATAACAGGTTCCAAAGGCTTAAGGCAGTCCAGTAATTTTTCAAGATGAAGATTACCAACTGTCTCATCAGTAATAATTAAAATCTTTGTAAGATTGTTAAAATGCTTGTCTAAAAAAGAGCGAATTTCCTTGCGAATCCCTTCCCCTACAAATACTTCATAGTTTTTTGACGCAGTCTGTATCGGAATGATTTGCATTAGAATTCCCTCGCATATTCCCGCTGTCTTCTAATTTCCTCAGCAAACGTATCGAAGCGGTCGCTATAGAATTGGTCAACAAGTGCAGCCGCAAGTTCCCATGCGACTGCATTTTCTGCTACCACTGCCGCAGCGGGTACAGCGCAGCTATCGGATCGTTCAACACTTGCAGAAAACGGCTCCTTTGAATCAATGTCAACACTCATTAACGGCTTATAAAGTGTTGGGATTGGTTTCATAACCCCGCGGACTACGATTGGCATTCCTGTCGTCATACCACCCTCAAAGCCACCAAGACGATTGGTTTTTCTGTAATAGCCGTTTTCTTTATCCCAGGCAATCTCATCATGAACTTCACTTCCAGGCTTCCTTGCTGCTTCAAAACCTATCCCGATTTCTACCCCTTTAAAGGCATTAATACCGACAATAGCCGCTGCTAATTTTGAGTCTAATTTCCGATCATAATGCACATAGCTTCCAACACCTGCCGGCATACCTGTCGCAATAACCTCTACAACTCCACCGATGGAATCACCATTTTTCTTAGCATCGTCAATCGCAGCCATCATTTTCTGTGCTGCATCAGGGTCTGCACATCGAACAGGGGATTGTTCAGTCAATTCCTTAAGGGACTCATACGATAATGAAGGGTCAATTTCTGCTTTAATTCCGGCAATTTCAACGACATGTGAAATAAGTTCAATTCCCAACAATGATAATAGTTTCTTTGCCGCAGCACCGGCTGCCACTCTTACGGTTGTTTCACGTGCTGACGATCGTTCCAGAACATTTCTCATGTCACGATGACCATATTTAATCGCCCCGTTTAAATCAGCATGTCCAGGACGTGGCCGGGTAATTTTTCTTTTTATTTCATCCTCTTCCCCTTCAAGAAGCGGTTCTGCACCCATGATTTTTGTCCAATGTTTCCAGTCATTATTTTTTACCACTAAAGCAACCGGTGAACCAAGCGTATACCCATGGCGGATACCCGATGCTATTTCAACTGTATCTTTTTCGATTTGCATTCTTCTCCCACGGCCATACCCTTTTTGCCTTCTGGCTAACTCCTGGTTTATATCATCAGCTAACAATGGCATCCCCGCAGGAAGACCTTCGATGATGGTAGTTAATTGAGGTCCATGGGATTCTCCTGCTGTTAAATATCTCATTCCCATTTGTTCTTTCTCCCTTCAACTCATTAAAGAATTATCTATCAATATAACATATCCTGGCCAATAAACATAGTAAAACTATTCCGAAAATAGGGAAAAACATTGTAATCGCATACAAAAAGACACCTGTATAAAATGTATACAGATGCCTTTAATAAAGCTATTTTAATAAATCCATTCATTTACAGGTTTGGAGTATTCAACCAATTCATTTTCTTTAAAGAAAATGCCGATTTCGCGCTCTGCACTTGCAGGTGAATCAGAACCGTGAATGATATTTTTACCGACTGTAACACCAAAGTCTCCGCGAATCGTTCCAGGTGCTGCATCTTTAGGATTTGTTGACCCCATCATTTGACGAGCAGTGGCAATCACATTTTCACCTTGCCAAACCATTGCAAATACTGGGCCAGAAGTAATGAAATCCACTAATTCTCCAAAGAAAGGACGCTCTTTGTGCTCACCATAATGTTCTTCAGCAACTTCTCTAGGAATGCTCATTAATTTTGCTCCAACAAGTTGGAACCCTTTCTTTTCAAAACGACCTACGATTTCACCGATCAGGCTGCGTTGTACCCCATCAGGTTTTACCATTAAATATGTTCTTTCCATAATTCCACTCCTAAATCGATATGTATATATAATTGCCACGATAAGCAACCAACGAAAATAGTAACATTGTTTTGACTATTTCGCAAGGGGGGTCCTGCTAAAACTTACGTCTTCCGATAAATTTTGCTATATCACGAAGCGTTTTTTTCACTTTATTCGCTGGGAGATCAGCTAACACTGTCAGTGCTTTTTCAAGATAAAGATCACTTAAAGCAAATGATTTTTCGATCGCTCCAGATTGTTTAACCAATGTTATGATTTCGGCCATTTGCTCAGGGCTAGTACTTTCCTTTACCTTTATAATTTCCTTACGTTTCAAATCATTTTCTATCGCAAACAACACAGGTGCTGTAATATTTCCTTGCAGTAAATCACTTCCTGCCGGCTTACCCAGTTCTTCCTCAGTTGAAGTGAAATCCAGTATATCATCGATGATTTGAAACGACATACCAACATAATACCCAAATTGGTATAATTTTTTATGTACAGATTCCGGTGCACCCGCGGCGATTGCTCCCAATTGACAGCTTGTTGCAATCAATAAGGCTGTCTTTCGCTTAATTCTTCGGAGATAGTCACGAAAATTTTGTTTATATCGATACTTATCCTTTATTTGCTGAATTTCACCAATTGTAACCTCAACAATGGTATTTGCCAAAATTTTATGTGCAGCAGGATTTTTAATATTTGCCATCAACTCAAGTGAAAGTGCAAAAACAAAGTCCCCGGTATACATAGCAATTTGATTATCCCATTTTGATTTTACCGTCGGCGCCCCTCTGCGAAGATCCGCATTATCAATCACATCATCATGAACAAGCGAAGCCATATGAATTAACTCTAATGCAACGGCTACATCTTTCATAACATCAATATCATATTTCCCAAATTTTCCTGCAAGCAAAACAAAAACAGGACGAATTCTTTTTCCCCCAGCTTGTAATGTATGCATTGATGCCTGCTGAAGAAGAGGCGAGCCTGACTGAATTGCCTCCTCAAGCTTTTTTTCAATTATGTTTATATCCGAATTCAAAAATGAATACATCATTTTTAATTTCATTTGTATTCACCAGCTTTTCATCCTGTCTACATGTGGCTAATCAGTTCTTATACCCAAAATGAACGGCAGCTGCGCCCCCGCTGTATGGTTTATAAAAAACATTTTTAAAACCCGCTGCCTCAAACATCCGGGCAAGTTCCTTCATGCCTGGAAAGTCTTTTGCTGATTCATGAAGCCATGCATATTCGTTGTAGCTTTTTGCAAACAGCTTTCCAAATAAAGGCATAATATAGTGAAAATAAAAATAAAAAAGTTGTCGGTAACCTATCAAAGTAGGCTGTGACGTTTCAAGGCAAACAGCCACTCCACCAGGTTTTAAAACACGATTCATTTCTTTCAATACTTGCAGGTAATTAGGGACATTTCTTAAGCCAAAACCGATTGTCACATAATCAAAACTTTGATCTGGAAATGGAAGTTCCATTGCATTACCATGAATTAATTCTACTTGGTTCAAACCTAATTGGTCGATCTTTTCTTGACCTACTTTAAGCATATTTTTGCTAAAATCCAGTCCAATTACTTTACCGGAAGGACCTACTGCGTCTGCTATGGCAATCGTCCAGTCAGCCGTTCCACAGCATACATCAAGAGCTTTTGAACCAGGTTTTACCTTCATTCTATTCATTGTGTCCATTCGCCACTTGATATGCTGTTGAAAACTAATTACAGAGTTCATCTTATCATAGTTATCGGAAATCTTTTCAAAAACCTTATGAACCCGCTGTTCTTTCGATTGCTGCATGATTACCCTTCCTCCACAAACGTTTTTGCAATTGGCTGCGCTTGAGCTAAAATATTGGAAATTCTATGTTCAAGCATTTCATTTAATTTAGGAAACTGGTTCTTACCTTTTTCAATCCATTGTTTAGCTTTTTCAATATATCGATCACAAACCATCAGCAGGTCTTGCTCCTGATCACTGGGCAAATTTGATGAAGGATGTTCATGATACGGAAAAATAATCTGTATCAGTCCATCAAATAATATTGACCTGCCATATTGAAGATATTGATCTTTTTCTTTTAGCAGCCGCTTAATGAAAAAAAGATTTTCAAAAAACTCATTCCAAGCGCCACCTTGAAAGTATTCAGTGAGCTTGATTAGTAAAGAGCATTCAATCCGTTTTATACTCATCATTAGTTTGTCGATTGTATCAACTTCTTTATGATAAACGGATATTTTATTTTCATTAATTTCCTTTATTCCTTCTGAAAGTGCTTTTATAACCAATATATCTTCTGATTCAGCAAGAAGTTTATAATAAAGGCCGCTGAAATAATCCCCTGCTAAAACAGTTAATTGCCGGCTTTTTTCATTATCGGACGAAATTGAATTTTGTTCATGGGTATCAAGGGCAATTTGAATAAGCATTGTTGATAAACAGTAGTTCTTCACTTCCCCGTAAGACAATTCAAGTCCATCCAAAATAGATATAAGGATAAGAAGTTTATCTTCATCAATAATGGGGGTATCAATATATTTAAGCAAGTATGGGTCTAAAACTCTTTGCTCAACCTGCCCTAAAATATCTGTGAATTTTTGACGAATGTCTGACACTCTAATCACCCTTGCTTCCCCAAATAGTTAATGTCTTTTCAAAATGGTATTTTCTAATTTAAAACGGAACATTCATACCATCCCTTTTTAAACAAGACAGCACCAATTATAGCATAAATGATTTTCCTTGAGCGGAATTTTGCAAAATAAACCCTTAAACAACGAATTAGGATAAAATGAATCAAGTTGAATGGTGGAAGATAGTGTTTCTCATTGTTTATTTTTTCATTTCACTTTCTACTTCGCCAAATTGGGTTAAAACCTTTGCATTTCCCCTGATTTTTATTGCGGATGTATGTTCTGTAAATTGGGCAATTAATACCTCACCTTTATCAAGCTTCTCTGAGTGATGGAACCTGGTATCTGTTCCCCTTGTAAGACCTATCACATTTACCCCATCATCTAAGGCTTTGATCACAACATATTCACTATTTTGAGATTGCTGTTTTTCCAATTTTAATCCCCCCAATTGCTTCCGGTTGACTAATTTTTAATAAGTGAAAGAATTTCAGAACGTGCAATTGTGTCGTTGGCAAGTGTGCCACGAACCGCTGTTGTTACTGTTTTAGAGCCGGGCTTTTTTACCCCCCTCATGGTCATGCACATATGTTCCGCTTCCACTACAACCATTACACCATGCGGTTCAAGCTTTTCCATAATACTATCCGCAATGGTTGAAGTAATTCTTTCTTGAAGTTGTGGTCTTTTTGCAACGGCTTCCACCGCTCTTGCCAATTTACTTAATCCAGTAACACGGCCGTTTTGAGGAATATAAGCAACATGTGCCTTCCCAAAGAAAGGAACAAGGTGATGCTCACACATCGAATAAAACGGAATATCTTTAACCAAAACTAATTCCTCATGGTCTTCGCTAAAAATCGTTTCAAAATGCTTTTTTGGATCTTCGTTCAATCCGCTAAATACTTCTTCATACATTTTGGCTACACGCTTTGGTGTATCAAGTAATCCTTCACGGTTTGGGTCTTCGCCGATTGCTTCTAATATTAAACGCACCGCCTCTTCAATCTGGGCGCGATTTACTTCAGACATGATGATTCCTCCTAATATGTATCTGTCAAGTATATATGACACATACATATTAGCACAACTTTTTCATTAAGGGCAAAAAAGAAAAACGTTTCAGTTCTTTGCACGAATGAAAAAAGGTCATGGCTTTTACCATGACCTTAGCTCTTAAGCATACGCTTAAAGCAATAAACTATGTAATTATTTTACTGCGTCTTTAAGCGCCTTACCTGGTTTGAATGCTGGAACTTTGCTTGCACCAATCTCAATTTCCTCACCAGTTTGAGGGTTGCGACCTTTACGTGCTGCACGCTCGCGTACTTCAAAGTTACCAAAACCGATTAATTGCACTTTATCACCATTTTTTAAAGCATCTAAAATTGAATCAAAAACAGCATCAACTGCTTTGGTAGCATCTTTTTTAGAAAGCTCACTTGCTTCAGCTACAGCATTAATTAGTTCTGTCTTGTTCATGCCATTCACCTCCTCCCAAAGAATTAATTTAAATTCGTAAATAAGGTTACTTATCTACATTTCTAAACAAATTTTCTAAATTCTATACGTCATAGTGCGGTTTTCTTAACAATTTAATCATAAATGACTATTTCGTATCAAATAATCTATTTTTTTTGAAAAACCTTATTATATAAAGGTTTTTAGCACCATAACGTAATTCTGTTAAAAGATTATCATAATCATTTCAGCTTATCAAGAATTATTCATGAAATAATGGTATTCTTTTCATTAAAACAACAAAATTCTACTTTTTTCACGCACAAAATTCTACAAAATCAAAAAAAGACCCCAATATGGAGTCTTGAATATTAAAGGATTATCGCGATTAATCCGCCTGATCCTTCGTTTATTATTCTCTCTAATGTTTCTTTTAATTTATATCTGGCGTTCTCCGGCATTAGAGAGAGCTTTGCCTGAATCCCTTCCCGAACGATTGAGCTGAGAGATCTTCCGAAAATATCTGAATTCCAAATCGATAACGGGTCATCCTCAAAATCCTGCATTAGGTAGCGGACTAACTCTTCACTTTGCTTTTCTGTTCCAATAATGGGGGCAAATTCCGATTCCACATCCACCTTGATCATGTGAATTGATGGTGCTACTGCTCGTAATCGTACTCCAAACCGTGCACCTTGACGAATAATCTCCGGCTCTTCAAGGCTCATGTCTGAAAGTGTTGGAGAAGCTATGCCATATCCCGTTTGCTTCACCATTTTTAATGCATCAGAAATATGGTCATATTCAGCCTTCGCATGAGCGAAATCCTGCATAAGCTCTAGAAGATGGTCCTTGCCCCTTATTTCTACTCCGACAATTTCTTTTAAAATATCATCATATAACTCATCTGGAGCGAATAAGTCAATTTCGGCAACTCCTTGCCCCATCTCAATTCCGGCCAATCCTGCACGGTCAATGAAATCATATTCACTAAATTGCTGGACGACTCTGTCAACATCTCTTAATCTCTTGATATCTTTAACCGTTTCCTTTACTGCCTCCTGATAGCTCTCGCGAAGCCAGTGGTTCTCTCTTAACACCATTACCCAGCTTGGAAGGTTTACATTCACTTCAAGGACTGGGAATTCATACAATGCTTCACGAAGGACATTTAGTACGTCGCTGTCACGCATGCTTTCAACACTCATGGCTATGACAGGAATGTCGTATTTTTCAGCCAAACTTGAACGAAGTGTTTCAGTACTCGGATGGTAAGGCTGGGCACTGTTGACAACCATAATGAACGGTTTGCCAACCTCCTTCAATTCTTCAACGACTCTTTCCTCCGCCTCAATATAATTGCTTCTCGGAATTTCCCCAATCGTTCCATCTGTTGTGACGACAACCCCGATGGTCGAATGTTCTTGGATGACCTTTCTTGTTCCGATTTCGGCGGCCTCATGGAAGGGAATTGGTTCTTCGTACCATGGAGTATTTATCATTCGAGGTCCATTTTCATCCTCATAACCTTTAGCACCAGGTACCGTATAACCAACACAATCCACAAGCCTTATATTAACCTCCAAACCATCATCAACATAGACGGTTGCTGCTTGATTTGGAACAAATTTCGGCTCTGTCGTCATGATTGTTTTTCCGGCTGAACTTTGTGGAAGTTCATCTTGTGCACGAGATCTGTCAGCCTCATTGTTGATATTCGGTAAAACAACCAGCTCCATAAATTTTTTTATGAATGTTGATTTTCCTGTTCGTACCGCTCCTACGACTCCTAAATAAATATCACCGCCGGTTCTCTCGGCAATATCTTTAAAAATATCAACCTTTTCCAAGTGATCCCCTCCCGATCATAGACTAAAGTGGGATAATATTATCCATCAAGGTATTTTTGGACAGTATATGTTTATGATGTTGTCCTATATTGTTATGACACTTTTCTAAAATTTTTTTACCCCCCTATTCAAAATTCAATGCTTTAAAAGTATGGGTCGTGTCAGAACGGTTTAGATCAGTGAGGGTTTCAAATAAAGATACACGGCTTATTTTCCGGAGCTATCCTTATTGGGTTAGATATTGTTAACCTATTAACCTAAAAAACCCTTCTCCTACAATATATTTCACAGGAAAAGGGTTATGACAATTTAATATTATCTATTTGTTCATTGTTTAGGCACAAGAAAAACAGGCTCTTTTGTTTTAGAATCAACTGTATAGGGTAAAGAATACGCCGGAACAAACATGGAGTTGTCCACAAGAATTGAGCGAATATCCTCCCCTGACTTAAAGGTTTTTTTCGTTTTTTTAAGTGCTTGATATAAATCAGCACTGTAATCAACAAAAACCTCCGCATTCCCGTTAATCACAAGTGGAAGATTTTGATTTGAATAAGGGCTGACAACGTATGGCGGACTTTCAAGGCCCAACTTTTTATAGTCCAGTGTATAAACATTATTTGCAATGCTTTTTTTATAAGGCGGGTACCCTTTTGTTTTAATACGTAAGTTAATATCCCTGAGAGTTTCAGCCATTCTTAAATCCAAAAGTTTAACCGTTGGCTTTTTTTCAACATCCACGAGCACATATTGAAAAATTCCTCCGTTTTCATAAGCATTCCCTGGAGGTTCTGCCATATACCTCGGTGAGATTTTTTTAAAGTCAATCGGATATTTTTGATATATCGGCGTATTCGCTTCCTTTGTTTTAATGGGCAAAATACCGCCATTATCCTTCTGGAAAGAGTCCACGGCTGATTGTACCATCTGAATTTGATCTTTATAAGGGACTTGATTCTTTGCCAGTTTTTCATTAGGATACATGCACCCTGATAAAAATATAGCTGTAATGACAAAAACACAGCCTAACATGAGCCGTTTCATATAATCACCTTTATTTTATGTATTAAGAAATTAAGTAAATAAAACAATAAATAAAATAATACCTGCAATAATCATAAATAAATAAGCCAGTATTGCCGTTATAACTCGAAAAATTCCTTTTAATTTAAAGCGGCTAAGATAAATAGTGAAAATGGCTAAAAACATTAAGCCGATTCCTGCAACCGAAATCCACATTTTAAGCATCCCAGGTGACAAAAAAATTCCCCCTTTTTTCCGAATGTTATTATACCATAGGACATTAGAAAAGCGGAAGCGCCTTGATCAGCCCCGACAAGCACAAAACAAGCCGGCCGAAAGGTTGTTCTTTAACCTTTTGGATGGCTTGTCTTGTGACCTCGAGGGGCTAGGCGCTGGAGCTGGACAATTATCGAAGCCAAAATTTATACTTTCTTATCTCCAAAAAAAAACTGAAGTAAAGAGGGGCGAAGTCTTTACTTCAGTCATTTAGACTAAATAACCCATACTCCAGCTTCATACTACCATTGTGCTTCGTTGCATTGTATGCTGAGAGTATAAAAAGCGTATCATCGAACTGCTATTTTTTTAGTCAAAAAGGAACATTTTTTAGGATTAATCATTTCTTTCCTCTAAAATGTTTGTCAGATCTTCCATTTCCGGCTTTTTCCCTCGGCCCATTAAGATGTCAACACCATCTTTTGCATTTTTTCCGTTAAATAAGACATCATACAGGGCGAATGTGATGGGCATCACGACATCGTATTTTTTCGCAAGCTGATAAGCTGCTTTTGTCGTTCTTACTCCTTCTACCACCATCCCCATATTGTCGAGAACTTCATTAAGTGTTTTCCCTTTGCCAAGAAGGTTACCGGCTCTCCAGTTCCTGGAGTGAACACTCGTACAGGTTACAATTAAATCACCAATACCCGCTAAACCAGAAAATGTTAAAGGATTCGCACCCATTTTCGTTCCTAAACGGGCAATTTCCGCAAGGCCTCTGGTGATTAATGCAGCTTTGGCATTATCCCCATAGCCAAGTCCATCCGTTATCCCTGCCGCCAGTGCAATAATATTCTTTAAGGCACCGCCAATTTCAACACCAATTAAATCAGGATTTGTATATACCCTAAAATTATTATTGATGAATAAATCTTGGATTTTTCCTGCTGCCTCCATATTTTTCGATGAGACGGTTACGGTTGTCGGATGCCGCAAACTGACTTCTTCAGCATGGCTTGGACCGGAAAGGACCACAACATCGTTTAAAAGCTCTTTCGGCATTTCTTCCTCGATCAACTCAGATATTCTCAATAACGAATCAGGTTCTACCCCTTTACTTACATGGGCAATAATAAACGAATTTTTTGCAACCGCAGCGATTTTTCTAATAACTTCCCGAATTGCCTTTGTCGGAACAGCCAAAATAATGGTTTCAACTCCAGATACCGCATCGTTTAAGGAGGCATAGCCTACGATCAACTCCGGTAAATCAATTCCCGGTAAATATTTTTTATTTGTATGAAATTGATTAATTTCCAGGACTTGATTTTCGTTATGACTCCACAATCGGACGTGATGGCCATTATCTGCCAATACCAATGCCAATGCCGTTCCCCAGCTTCCTGCACCTAAAACAGCAATTGTTTCGGATTTCTGCTGCATTTTGTTTCACACCCTCTTTTTCTTATTTTCTTTCTCTTGCAAAAATCTTGATTGGAGTACCTTCGAATCCAAACGCATCCCGAATTCGATTCTCAAGAAAGCGCTCATATGAAAAATGCAATAACTCTGGTTCGTTAACAAAAATAATAAATGTCGGCGGCTTAACTGCAACTTGGGTTGCATAATAGATTTTCAACCGTCTTCCTTTGTCAGTAGGCGTTGGGTTCATCGCAACCGCATCCATGATAATATCATTTAATATACTTGTTTCAACGCGCATTGAATGATTTTCACTTACCATATTAATCATTGGCAGTAATGTATGAATCCGCTTTTTTGTTTTGGCAGATAAAAAGACAATCGGGGCATAACTTAGGAAAAGGAAATGTTCCCTTATTTTTTGTTCAAGCTCCTTCATGGTCTTTTCATCTTTTTCGACAGCGTCCCACTTATTTACTACAATAACAACTGCTCTCCCTGCTTCATGTGCATATCCGGCAATTTTCTTGTCTTGTTCAATAATTCCTTCTTCCGCGTTTAAAACGACTAGCACAACATCTGAACGTTCGATTGCCCTAAGCGCCCTTAATACACTGTATTTCTCCGTACTCTCATATACCTTTCCTTTTTTGCGCATTCCTGCCGTATCAATAATGACATATTTTTCGCCATTATATGTATAAGGGGAATCCACTGCATCCCGTGTTGTACCTGCAATATCGCTGACAATTACACGTTCTTCTCCTAATATAGCATTTACTAACGAGGATTTACCTACATTCGGGCGGCCAATTAATGAAAATTTTATTACATCCGCATCATAATCATCCCCGCGGTCCTTTGGAAAGTGTTTTGCTGCGGCATCTAATAAATCACCAAGACCAAGACCATGTGAACCCGACACCGGAATCGGTTCACCAAACCCCAAGGCATAAAAATCATAAATCTGATCGCGCATGTCAGGATTATCAATCTTATTTACACCTAAAACAATTGGTTTTTTCGATTTATAAAGGATTTTTGCTACCTCTTCATCAGCAGCCGTTACCCCTTCTCTTCCATTTGTTAAAAAAATGATTACATCTGCTTCATCAATCGCTACCTCTGCCTGCTGACGGATTTGTTCCAAAAATGGTTCATCCCCGATATCAATACCACCTGTGTCAATTACATTAAAATCATGATTCAGCCATTCACCAGAACTATAAATACGGTCTCTTGTCACCCCTGGGATATCTTCAACAATCGAAACACGTTCCCCAACAATTCGATTAAAAATAGTGGATTTACCTACATTCGGGCGGCCAACAATCGCAATAACCGGTTTTACCATTTTCTTTCCCATCCTTTCATATATTACTTATCAACTTATTTATGTTTAATCCTAAAAGCTTTAAACTCAGGTTAAATCATTCAGTAATAAGTGCTAATGATAAAACCCTTCTATCCATGAGAAGGGCCAACTTAATTAGTTTAACAAATGTTGATCATCTCCCGCAATGGAAACCTCGCTGGTCAAGATGATTTTTGCTTTGCTTTTTCAGTAAAATTAAAGTGATTTTGAAAAATTGTGCCCGCATTTTCGAAAAAGCTCCATCCTACAAGCAGGAAGCTGATCAATGCACAAACATCAAGATAGGCAAATGTACCAATTGAATAGGGAAAATGATATTTACTTAAAATAATGGTATATAAGATTTCTCCTTGCATCGTACCATTTAAAACGATTAATAATCGTCCTCTAAGCGTTTTTTGCAAAAGGATTGCTAAATACCCCAATAAAATCCCCATCATCCATTCCTTTTTAAGAATAATCCAAATTGGGTCGAAAATTTCAAATAAATGAAAGGTAACATAAGAAATCCCAATTATATATGAACAAATAAAAAAATAAATAATGGCCCTAAGCTTTTCCTTACTAATCAGAATAAAGGTCAGGAATAATAGGAATAAACCACTTGCAAAGATATCAATATTTCCTAACCTAAAATGCAGGGTTGAAAGAGCTATAAGCATTAAGATGGCTGCAGCTAATTTAAACCTGTATGGATTTTGCTTATTTAAGAAAAATGTCAGATAGACCCAAAATGACCAGGAAATCCAATAAAACATCGAACCTTCCACTTTAACCACCTCCTATTATTCTCATTATTGGTTAATGTTATGTATTTTCATACTAACCTGCATAATCTTTCCTAAGTGAATCATCTTATTAGAAGGAGGTGTAAGAAGAATGGGAAAAGACCGTCAAGAAAAAAAATTAAAGGCAAGTAGAAGAGTGGAATCCGACAGAGATCAAGCATTGCATTACCCAGGTGCCACCAAATTACAAAGCCCTGAAGAGGCTAGGGGGTTAAACGACTCCAAGTATGATTAACTAAAAGAAAAAAAGCATCAACGGATATGTTTTTTCTTATTCCGATGATGCTTTCTATTTTTTATTACTATTGAATTTCTATACTCTGTAATCTCCTACATTATTAATTTGTTTAATGCTTCTTTGTTTAAAACTTTAACTAAGGGCCTTCCGGCTACACCATCAATAATATTTTGGCATGTCTTATTTTTCAATTCGTTAAGAGCATCATCCGAAACATATCCGGAGTGCGGAGTGACATAAACCTCATCTAGACTAAGCAACGGATCGTTTGGGTCAGGGGGTTCATTTAAGAGTACATCTAAGCCTGCCCCGGCAATATGTCCTTCAACAATGGCTTGATACAAGTCCTCTTCATTAATTAGCCCTCCACGGCTGGTGTTTACAATTAAAGATCCCTTAGGCATCATTTTTAATTGTTCATACCCAATGATATTTCGATTTTCCGGCCTCAAGGGTATGTGCAGACTTAGAATCGTGGATTGCCTTAACAAATCGTTAAACTCAACTGCTTCCACTGAGTATTTTGAAAATACTTCTTTAGGTGCACTAGGGGCATAGGCAATGAGGCGAACGCCAAACGGTTTAAGTTTTTCAGCAACCCTGCGTGCAATTTTTCCAAACCCAACAAACCCTACTGTATTTGAACTAAAGCGTTGAATCGGAAGGGTGTCCATTGGATCCCATTTTCCTTCTTTTACTTGTCTATTATAAGCTGGGAAACGTCGTGTAATAGTTAACATGTGGGCTATCGTCTGATCCGAAACCTCTTCTGAGCAAAATTCGGGCACATGGGTGACTTTTATCCCTTTACTTGCGGCTGCATCCAAATCAATTGTGTTATATCCAACTGATGAGGCTGTAATTACACGACAAGAATCCAACTTTTCAATTAAATCTTCATAACATGGAAACCCTACTTGGACGATAACACCATCCGCGTACGGGGCATAAATTGGCCATTCCGCATCCAAAGTTTCGAACCGGGTCACCTTTACATCAAAGCCATTTTGTTCAAGGATTGCTTTCTCTACACTGTGATCAATCCACTCATCATCAAGTATCCAAGCCAAAAGTTTCCCATTTTTCAAAATACCCACCGCCTTTTATACATGGTTTGGAGTTTGGCTGCTAATTTCCTGCAGCGCTTTGATAAGTTTTTCATTATTTGCTGTTGAACCAATACTAATCCGAGCAAAAGTAGGGAACCCCCAAGCTGCACATGGGCGTATGATAAGGCCTTTTTGAAATAGTTCGTTTGCTAGCTTCGAAGTATCCTGTTTCATATCGATAAATAAAAAATTAGTATGTGTTTCTTCAACGCTAAATCCAAGAGAACGGAATTCGTTTATCATCTTAACCATTTCTTTTCTGTTCTCAGCCAATACCTTTTCGATATATTCCACGTCCTCAAGAGCTGCTATAGCACCAGCCTCTGCTGCACGGTTACATGCAAACGGTTCACGTACCATTTGCAGGGGTCGAATCAACTCACCCTTTGCTATTGCATATCCGACTCTCATCCCAGCTAAACCAAATAATTTCGAAAAAGTACGGATTGTAATGACTGGATATCCTTCCCGGATATACTCTACACCAGTTGAATAATTTGGTATAGAAATAAATTCACCATATGCCTCATCTAAAACAGCAATTACATGTTTTGGCAAGTGACTGAAGAAAGTTTTAAGTTCCTTTTCATCTACAATCGTTCCCGTCGGATTATTTGGGTTGCAAATAATGACCAGCTTTGTTTTCTCATTAATTGCGTCCAAAATCGCTTCAAGATCAAACTTATGATCCAGCGTGGTCGGAATCTCTACTGGAATTCCCCCAACAAGCAAAGTGTTTTTATTATATTCCGAAAACGTAGGTGTACAATAAACTACTTCTTCCCCCTGATTAACATAGGAGGCAATCACTAAATTAATAATATTGTCTGCTCCATTTGCGATTACATAATTTTCCGGATCCATTCCATGCAGTTTTCCAAGTTTGTTGCGAAGCGCAAGGCAAGTCAAGTCCGGATAATAATGACTTTCAAGAACTGCATTTTGCATCGCTACAATCGCTTTTTGTGAGGGCCCAAGTGGATTTTCATTTGTCGCAAGTCGAATTACTTCCTTTATTTTTGATTGTTGTTCAGCTTCCATTGCTGCTTGTCCGGATATATACGGATCCAAATTCTTTACACTATCACGCCATAAATTTTCTGACATAGTAAAACCCTCCTAAGATAGATAACCATTTTTTAAATTTAAAATTATTAACTAGAGTTTAAAAATTACTATTATAAATAGAGTGTTAAACTCAAACATCATTTTACACAATATTCAGAATTGAACTAAGTCATTTTTTAATTACTACTAAAAAAATACACAATAAAACAAAAATTTAGAGTACTCGTTTGATATGGCTCCATTACTGCTATGAAGGTAAGGAATTAAACCTTTTCCTATAAACACTAGAACAAAGCAAAAAAGTATAATATTTCATTAAAATGCGTGGTTACTGAAAACTTGACTTTCGGATAACATTAAGAATATTCATAAGTAAAGAAATAACCAGTCCGTATTAACCGGTCTGGCCATTTTAAAATAATCTATTAAATTTTTATTTTCTTCAGATTCAATGCATATGGTAAATCGTTTCCTAAAACTCCATCAATCGCTGCCTGGGTTGTTCTGGTTCTTAGCTCTGTGATCGACTCCTCAGAGAAATAAGATGAATGCGGTGTAATTAAGCACTCCTCCATTGTTAACAGTGAATAATCTGATGCAGGAGGTTCTTGCTCCAGCACATCCAGACCTGCTCCGGCAATATGACCTTCTTCTATGGTCCTTTGTAAGTCATTTTCATTTAAGACCCCACCGCGGCATGTATTTATAACAAAGGCACCTTTTGGGAGCTTTTTAAGGCGTTCATAATTGATTAAATTGCGTGTTTCCGGTGTAAGTGGTACATGAAGACTAATAATATTAGATTGCTCAAGCAGTTCGTCTAACGAAACCGGAATTGCTCCTTGATTTCTTATAGATTCTTCCGAAATGTATTCGTCATGTGCTAAAATTTGCACCCCAAATGGCTTTAATTTATCAGCAACCATACGGGCAATACGTCCAAAGCCAATTAATCCAACAGTTCTTGTACTAAAGCGATGAATTGGCTTGGTATCAAGTGGATCCCATTTTCCTGCTCTTACTTTACGACTATAAGCAGACAACCTTCGAGTAACCGCAAGAATTAAGGCAACAGTATGATCAGACACCTCTTCCGCACAATAATCTGGAACATGTGAGACAGCAATCCCTTTTTTAGTAGCCGCCTCCATATCTACATGATTATAGCCCACTCCAGGAATAGAGATGACTTTACATGAATCTAACTTTTCTATAATTTCAGCACTGCATTGAAAACCAACCTGTGCTACTACACCATCAGCGATTGGGGCATAAATCGGTAAATCTTCCTCAAGTGTTTCAGATCGAGTAACTTTTACCTCAATATTATAATGTTGATACATATTCTTTTCTAAATGATGATCATTCCATTCATCGTCTAAAATCCAGACTAGAAGTTTTCCTTCTCTCACTCTAATTCTCTCCTTTTGCAACGGTTGCTGTTAGATTTTTTCTAAATTTTTTTAATGATCTTATTAACTGTTTATTTTGTTCCGAAGTACCAATAGTAATACGGGCATGTGTTTGCAACCCCCAAGCTATACATGGGCGAATGAGAATTCCCTCTTGCATAAGCGCCTCGGAAAGCACCATAACATCTTCTTTCATATCCACGAACAGAAAGTTAGCGTGTGATTCCGTCACATCAAACCCCAAAGCTATAAGTTCTTTTGAAAGCTCAATCATCTCACGCTTATTTTCTCGTAAACTTTTATTTATATACTCTTGATCATTAAAAGCAGCTAAAGCACCTGCATGTGCAATTCGATTAGCAGAAAAGGGTTCCCTTACCGCTCGGATTGGCTCAATATATTCAAAATGTGCAGCAGCATATCCAATTCTAGTACCCGCTAATCCGTACAATTTTGAAAATGTACGAACAAAAATAACAGGATATCCTTCCTTTACATAATCGATTCCAATACGATAACTTTCACGATCAATAAATTCGACATATGCTTCATCCAACACCACAATCACATGAGGTGGGATTTTTTTAAAAAATAATTGCAATTCATTTTCTCCCAATATCGTACCAGTCGGGTTATTGGGATTACAAATAAAAATAAGTTTAGTATTTTCATTTATTGCTGTTAGAATTCCTTCAAGATTATAGGTATGATTTTTAAGCAATGGGACCTCAATAGGAGTTCCTTCCATTAACAAGGTAATTGTTCTATATGCCGGGAAAGTAGGGGTGCAATAGATAATTTCATCACCAGGGTTAATATAGGCATTACCAATCAAAGAGATGATATTATCCGCACCGTTTGCAACTAGAAACTGTTCAGGATCAATTTTATAGAAATTTCCTAATTTTTCACGTAGTTCGCTGCATGTTGACTCAGGATACAATTGGCTATCTTTCGCAGCGATTTGCATAGCTTCTACAGCCTTTGGTGATGGTCCAAAAGGATTTTCATTAGAGGCTAGCCGAATAATTCCATCCAATCCCAGTTCCCGCTTTACCTCTTCTATTGCCTTTCCAGGAATATAAGGCTTTAGCTTTGTTACACTTTTTCGCCATTGCTCTTTCATCAATACAACTCCTTCCGTTCAAATAATCCCTCAGTTGAATTTCCAGATGGAACCAAAATAGAATTACGGTATTCACTTGGAGTTTTGCCCACCAATGTTTTAAAAACACGGCTAAAGTAGTGAGAATTACTGTATCCAACTTCAAAAGCGATTTGATAAACCGTATAATTTAAATCTTTTAGCAATTCTTTCGCTTTTTCTATTCGCAAATAAGTAATATATTCAACAAAATTAGTTCCAGTAGCACTTTTAAAAATTCTACTAAAGTATGTAGGACTTAGATGTACATGACTTGAAACCTTTTCCAAAGTAATTTGTTCTAAATAATGCTGCTCAATATACTCCATAGCCTTTTGGATTGATTTAAGGGTATGATCATTATTTTTGGTTGAAACCTGGTCAATAAATCGATGGATCATATCCCTTATCCACTGCTCCATTTGAACTAAATTTTCGATAAAGTTTAAGGAAGATGTATATTCCGAAAGGATAAAATGAATTTCCTTTTCATTTGCCCCCCCATTGATAGCTGCACGAGCCAGCATAGTTGAAATTTCTGAAAGCTGCAGTTTTAAGACTTCTGGGTCAACATTCTGTAACGAAAACAACCGATCTAATAAATTTTTCATATTATCCTTAACAGCTGTATTATCCGCTACCATTAATTTACTTGCTAAGGTTGATACATCCTGATTTGGTAGAAGAACAAATTCATTTGTAAACGGTTCTACATCATGATGATGGATCACTAAATCCTTTCCTAAAAAGAATTTATGTTTTAAAGCGGTTTGTGCTTCTTGATAACTTAAATGTAAATTCCTTACATCTTCATAATAGTTTCCAATTCCTATCGTTACGCTGTAACCTGTATTTTCTTTGATATATGTTTTCGCTTCGTCGGAGATTTTCTTAGCATATTGCTTAAACCCTACATGGTCGTCAAAAAAAGGAAATGAGAGGAGGATTGCAAATTTATCTGCTGCTGTTCCCATAGCCAGGCACTCATCTAACTTTTTAATGAAGAATTGACGGGTAACCGTGATAATTTCATTGCGAACAAAATCCTGCCACTGTTTACTCTTTTCCTTGTTCCTTAAAAAAAACTCGTCTATTTGAAGGGATATTGCAGTGTTTGGCATGGTAGATAATCCAACTAATTGACTTTGATCCCAAATTTCTCTAGAGTTTTTAATATTTCCATATAATAAATTATAAATAAGACCGAGTCTTACTGAAGACATAATATTATGTGGATCTTCATTTCTTTGTTGCATCATCTGGTCGGAAAGCTGTGCTTCCACCTTGAGTTCCTGCAACAGGCGATAAACTACTTCCTCATCAAACGGCTTACTTAAGCAATCGAAAACACCATTTTTAAAAAGCGTTCGCATCTCAAGATCATCATATCGGCTTTTCACCACAACTAAAGGTATTGTAATTTTCTTCTTAGCTAATTGTTGAAGAACGACATCTTTTGCCAGTTTCATCATTTCATCAAGGTCTAAAAGCACTGCGATGGTACCCAGCTTAAATGATAAATCTTCTTTTAAAAGGGACTTTTTGTCCACTGCTTCTATCAAAAAGCCAAATTTATATTCATTATTTATTTGATGAAAGAGATTAATCACATGTTTATCATCTGTTGCTAGGAGTATAAGATTTTCCATAGAATCACACTCTTTCATTCAAAAGTTTAGATAAAGTGAAACTTCAATCAGTGGGGGTTTTTTTCATCCCCCACTGATTGTTAGTTGAACCAATAGGGCTTTTACGGGCAGTTGATCCCCCACTTATGCTACCTGTTTCTACTAAGCCTTGGAATGGGGTCTTACTGCCCGTTAATGCGGGATAAAAAAAGGAATATTATTATATTTCAAATTTGGTTTATTTTTTTCCTTTATATTTTTTTATTATTTATTAACCTAAAAATTGAGTAGGGTATCGATGGTCCTAAAAAGATCCATGATACCTCACTCAATTTTTCCATCTAAATTATAATATTTTAGACGGTTTCTTTTGCAGGGTAGATTGTATCATAATAATGAATCATTTCTTCGCGAAGACGACGTGCACCCCAAATTGCGTTTTCTATATGTTCATCTGTAACAACATACTTTTCGACAATCATTTCTCCAAGTTTAGCATGGAATTCTTCATCCTTTTTAATTGTTTCATAGCATCTTGCCAAGTCAGGTAAGCCAATCCGCCGGCAGTTCTCGATTACGATATCATGTGTAGTTGTTGTTGATGTTTCAGAACAGTTCCACACAGCCACTGCACAGGCACGGTCTTTTCCAAGTGCCTCCCAATGCAGGTTTTCCCAGCCAAGATGTTGTGCTGGTGGTTCAGTTGGAGCAGTATAACCATGTTTCTCAAGCACTCTACAAATAATCTCATAATGGTGAGCTTCTTCCCACATATGTTTACACAATGCTGTTACTGTAGTTCTGTCTAATTCCTTCCAATAGTCATTAATTTGTTTTCCGAGGAAGAATACATAAGCGATTTCCAGCCAAACTCTTTGTTCAATCGCAGTAAAGACTTCTTCCTGTGTTAGATCTTCTCTTGTCCAGAACTTTTCCGCTTTCTCTTGAGCATAGTTCTTAAGTTCTTCCTTAATAGCCCTAAACTCTGTAAAAAACTCTTCGCGTGTGATTGCTGACATTTTAAAACCCTCCATTTTTTAAAAAAATTATTCTAACTATTCATAATTATATTTTCATTCATTATCTTCCGAAAGTACTCATTCTTATGATATCTTACACTTTTTTAACTTCATCGTAGTAAAAATGTTTTGGATGATTATACCTTTGCACTTTTTTAAAGACTACACCGGTTCTTTTAAAAAACAAAAAAATAAAGGAGGGAAACCTTTGTCAAAGCTCCCCCTTCTTCCCCAACTTATTTCACTTCCATCATTGCCTTTAAGCTCTCCTCACGAATTAATTCTGTTAACTGTTCCTTGTAAGCAAGGAAACGGGAATCCATTTTAATATGATAGGACCGTGGATGCTCCAGTTCAATTGGAATATCCGCTTTAATTTTACCGGGTCTTGAAGTCATTACGATTACCCTATTAGCTAGATAAATAGATTCTTCCACATCATGGGTAATAAAAAGGATTGTCTTATGCGATTTCTCCCAAATTTCGAGCAATAATTCTTGCATCAGTGTCCGCGTTTGGTTATCAAGTGCACCAAATGGCTCATCAAGCAAAAGAATCTCCGGATCATTTGCTATTGCTCTTGCAATCGCCACACGTTGCTGCATTCCCCCGGAAAGCTGCCGCGGGTAATGTTTCTCGAAGCCCTTCAACCTAACTAATTCAATATAATTCCTAACAATATCCTTACGCTGTGCTGCACTCAGCTCTTTATGTTTCAAGCCAAACTGAATATTTTCTTCTACTGTAAGCCAGGGAAATAGAGAATAGGCTTGAAAAACCATTCCTCTATTTGAGGATGGACCATAAACCTCTTTACCATCAAGATAGACATTTCCCGATGTCTGCTCCTCAAGACCCGCCACAATCCGAAGCAAAGTAGATTTCCCACAACCCGATGGACCAAGAATAGTAATAAATTCATTAGGCATAATTTTTAGGTTCGTTGTATTAAGAGCAAGTACTTGTGAATTTTTTTTATTACCGGAGAATATTTTTGTGACATTCTTTATTTCTAGTTTTGCAACCATCATTACTCATCACCTTCCATAATGCCATGGGAACATTTTTCTAATTGCCACTTTTAAGATTAAATCAGAAAGCAAACCCAACAAGCCGATTGTCAAGATACCAAAAATAATATTTCCGGTTTTCAACATCCGCTGAGACTCTAAAATCAGACTCCCAATGCCAGAAGATGAGGCAACAAGCTCTGCGACAATAATGTATGACCATGCCCAGCCAAGAATCAGCCGGATTATTTCCATTATACCGGGAATAGAAGCAGGAAGAATGACAGACCGCAGTACTCCAAATCTCGTTCTCCCAAGTGTATAGGCTGCTTCTAAAAGCTCCCGCCGTACATTTGCTACCTCAACAGCAGTCATAAGAACTAAGGAGAAAAAGGTTCCAACAAAAATAATTGTAATTTTCTCCAATTCTCCCACACCAATCCATAATATAAAGAGCGGGATAAATGCAGATGCCGGCATGTATCGAATCGAGGAAATCACTGGTTCAAAAAATGCTTCCACTACTTTAAATGTGCCCATCAAAATGCCAAGTGGCAATCCTACGAGGACAGCAATCATAAAACCAGCAAGAACTCGATAAATCGTGATTCCAATATCATTAATAAAGCCATATTCAGTAAACAAGGTAATCCCAGAATTGATAATTTGTGTGGGAGTCGGTAGAAAAAGGGGATCGACCATTCCCCCATATGTTAGTAAAGACCAAATAACAAACAATAATACGATACTCGATACGCTAACTCCTAAATATAATTTATACGGTATATTTGCTTGTGGCTGGAGCCATTTTCTATTTTTATGTGCACCATTTCTTTCAGCTTGAAATGGCATTTTGGGTGGTTGTTTAACTACTTCCTCGTTTTTTACCACTTTTTCCACAGAATCCCTCCTCTTTATTGAACAAATGAATAGTCAATAATTTCATCAATATTCGGCTCATTATCGATTAATTTTTGCTGTTTCCAAAAATCTGCGCCTAATTTTGAGAGTTCATGTAATGGTCCAGGATGATCCTTAGTTCCAAAGTATTTTTTATTTCCCTCCTCATCATAAAACTGCACACCCTGCAATGACTCTTCTAATTCTTTTGGAGATTGCCCCATTGCTTTACCCATAATTTTCAATGCATCTTCCTTATTTGTTTTATAGTACTCGACTGCCTCAAACCAAGATTTTACTAAAGCTTTTACCGCTTTTGGGTTTTCTTTAGTGAAATCTTTTCTCATGGCAATCGTACTTGTAATGACGCCCGGGGAAGCGGCACTAGTCACTAATACGTTTCCAAAGTTTGTGTGTTTAGCTTTTGTTAACCATGGCTCCCAAGTAACTGCAGCATCTACTTTGTTCGCCACGAATGCTGCACCTGCATCTCCAGCCGTCATGTTTTGTGCATCAATATCTTTAAAATCAATTCCCTCTTGCTTTAATAAATAGAGGAACCAAAAGAAGCTTGCTCCACCGTCCGTCTGTACAGCAACACGCTTACCTTTCAAATCTTTCAAACTTTTAATTTCTTTTTTTGCTACAATCCCGTCCCCGCCATGTGAATCATCCAACGCCACCACCTGAACGACCGGCACATTGCTAGCTGCAGTGACTACATGTGTGTCTACAGTGGAAGCAAATCCCTGCAGGCGGTTTGCTGCAAGCGCGGTTCTGCGATCCGTATTGCTTTCCATTTTCATCAAATTTACGTTAACGCCATTCTTTTTGAAAATTCCTTTTTCCTGTGCAATGTATAGTGGAGAATACCCAACCCAAGTGGCCACACCTAAATTAATAACATCATTATTAGTAGATTCCTTTTTTTCTGTACCGGTGCTAGCTTTCCCTGAACATCCTGTCATGGCTAGTAATAAAATAACGAATACAATCAACCCAAATTTTCTCATTAAACTACCACCTTTTTAGAATTTTCAAAAAATAAAAACACTTAAGTAATTTATACAATAGTTTTTTATGAAAAAATGCAATTTTATGACATAGGACAAGAAACTATACAAAAAAATAAATATTTACACTGTGAAAACCTTATTATCCCAAGCGGATACAAATTACTTTTAACTCCACACCGTATGAAACCTTCCTTCCCGATCAACACGCTGGTAGGTATGTGCACCAAAATAATCACGCTGGGCTTGAATAAGATTGGCAGGTAATGTTTCAGTACGATAACTGTCATAGTAGGCTAATGCACTAGAAAAAGCAGGTACAGCAACACCATGCTCAATAGAAAGTGTAATCACTTGCCTTAAAGCAGATTGATAGTTTTCTACAATTTCTTTAAAATAAGAATCTAGTAATAAGTTAGGCAGATTAGGATCCCGATCATAAGCACCTTTAATTTTTTGTAAAAATTGCGCCCGAATGATGCAGCCACCCCTAAAAATCATAGCAATATCACCATAGCGAAGGTTCCAGTCATATTCCTCTGAGGCCGCACGCATTTGTGCAAAACCTTGTGCATATGAACAAATTTTACTCATATATAAAGCTTTCCGTACTGCTTCAATTAACTCTTTCCTATTCCCTTCAAACGTCCTTGTTTCCGGACCAATTAATAACTTGCTTGCTTTAACTCGCTCATCTTTCATGGCAGAAATATAGCGGGCAAATACAGATTCCGTAATAATTGGAAGTGGCACACCTAAATCCAAGGCACTTTGACTTGTCCATTTACCAGTGCCCTTTTGGCCTGCTGCATCTAAAATAACGTCAACTAATGGTTTGCCTGTTTCATGATCGACCTTTGTAAAAATATCAGCAGTAATCTCGATTAAATAACTATCTAATTCACCCTTGTTCCATTCTGCAAAGACCTCATGAAGTTCTTGGGCTCGTAACCCTAGGACATGTTTTAGAATAAAATAAGCTTCAGAGATTAACTGCATATCCCCGTACTCAATACCGTTATGCACCATTTTTACATAATGTCCGGCGCCATCTGGACCAATATAGGTAGAACAAGGATCACCATTTACTTTTGCAGAAATCGCTTCCAAGATTTCTTTTACCAATTCATATGCAGCTTTTTGGCCGCCGGTCATAATTGCAGGGCCATTTAGTGCTCCTTCTTCCCCTCCGGAAACAATTAACACTCGCTATTATAGGGGGTAAATGGAAAATGCTTATTATGTGGCATTTGGGCAAAGAAGGAACAAAGAGATTTAATGAATTACGTTCGCTTATTCCAGAGATTACGCAAAGAATGCTGGTAAACCAATTGAGAGAGCTCGAAGAAGATCTCATTGTTTCGCGAAAGGTGTATCCAGAGGTTCCCCCAAAAGTGGAGTATTCACTAATCTTACATGGAGAAAGTTTAATGCCCATTCTTGAGTCAATGTATGATTGGGGAAAAAATTATACGGAGAATATTATTAAAAATCCAGAGCCCTTAAGAAAGTCTATAAAAGAATATTAATTTTAAAAAAACCATATCGCTGCGAGTTAATTAATTCGTATCGATATGGTTTTTTGAATTTTTTAACAGTAAAAACTAAGAAAGGAATGCCTCCATCTTTATTTTCTAAGTATACTTTTTCTCACCATATGAGTTTAAAGTGCGTACTTCCTTTTTCTAATAGTCAATTCTAAAATGAAGTTGTGCTAGAAAATTTTGAAAAACATAAAAATAGGAGTGAAGAAATCATGGAATTACAATTAGCGTTAGATCTTGTTAACATTCCGGAAGGAATAAAGGTGGTAGAGGAAGTAGCAGAGCATATTGATATCGTTGAAATTGGTACACCCGTGGTCATTAACGAAGGCCTTAAAGCTGTAAAAGAAATCAAACAGGCTTTCCCAACTTTAAAAGTATTAGCTGATTTAAAAATTATGGATGCTGGTGCATACGAAGTTATGAAGGCTTCTGAAGCAGGTGCAGATATTATTACAGTACTTGGAGCAACCGATGATTCCACTATCAAAGGTGCTGTTGAAGAGGCAAAAAAACAAGGTACAAAAATTTTAGTTGATATGATCAACGTAAAAAATCTAGAACAACGTGCAAAAGAGGTTGATGCACTAGGGGTGGACTATATTTGTGTTCATACAGGTTATGATCTTCAAGCTGCAGGAGAAAACTCTTTTGAACAGCTTCAAACTATTAAACGGGTTGTAAAAAATGCGAAAACTGCCGTAGCAGGCGGTATAAAGTTAAATACACTTCCTGAAGTGGTCCAATCACAGCCAGACCTGGTTATTGTAGGCGGAGGCATTACAGGTCAAGAAGATAAAAAAGCAGTGGCTGCTAAGATGCAAGAATTAATTAAAGAAAAAGCACATGCATAAAAGGGCAAATGATCTATTATGCAAACTACTAATATTTAAATAAAATTATTCAAGAGTTACAATATACCTCTTCTTTAATCTCGGAGGAGATGCAGAAAAATTAGTAAATACTATATTTGAATCCAAAAAAGTATTTTTAGTTGGGGCAGGCCGGTCAGGATTTATGGCAAAATCCTTTGCAATGCTGCTGATGCACATGGGTGTAGACGCCTATGTAGTTGGGGAACCGTTAAAGCCAACATGGACAAAAAAGAACTATTAATTATCGGATCAGGTTCATGCGAAACAAAGGGTTTAGTCTCAATGGCTGAGAAAGCAAGAAAAATTGGCGGAACAGTTGCAGCTGTAACCATTTTTCCTAATTCAACAATTGGGAAATTAGCAGATTTCACCGTTAAATTGCCAGGGGCCCCGAAAGATCAATCTGAAAGCGAATTTAAGACCATTCAGCCAATGGGTTCATTGTTTGAACAAACACTTCTATTATTTTATGATGCCGTTATATTAAGATTTATGAACAAACAAGGGCTGAATTCCTATACTATGTATGGAAAGCATGCAAATCTAGAATAAGCAAAGCTATACAAACTAATTTGTTTTCTTAACTTTAAAGCTCTCGCTAATAGCGAGAGCTTTATTAAATTCGGCGCTGGCTGTATTTTTTTGTATCAAACCCTCTTTGATTTAACCAATGATACGTATTCCCGGAAATCATTACAGGAACCCGTTGTAATTCTGAGATGGATTTTGCCCCTAATGCAGTCATAATCATGATTAAATCTTGATGAAGACGATTAATCTCCTCTTGTAATGCCTCCTGTCCATTCTTCATGAGAATACGCAAAAAATGCCCGGATATCCCAATTGCATTTGCACCAATTGCAAGACCTTTTGCCATGTCAAGACTGGAGTGAAAACCGCCTGATCCAATAATTAGAAGTTCATTTGAATGGCCAGCTGCTTCGAGGATTGAAATAGCCGTGGGAATGCCCCATTCATTAAAAAAAGCTAGAGGCTGCTTATTTCGCTTATTTTCAATTTCTGCAAAATTGGTTCCGCCAAAACCGCCGACGTCTACAGCTGAAACCCCAATAGATGAAAGCTTTTCAACCGTTTCCCGGCACATTCCAAAGCCAACCTCTTTCACAATAACCGGGACATCCACCGCTTTCACGATTGTTTCAATCCGCTTCAATGCACCTGAAAAGTCCCGATCCCCTTCAGGCATGGCCAATTCCTGGATAACGTTTAAATGAATCTGTAGGGCATTTGCGTCAACCATTTCAACAGCTGCTTTTGCTTGTTCTGGTGTAGCTTCACTGCCCAGATTGGCTATAATAATTCCTGTTGGATTTTCTTTTCGGACAACCTCATATGTGAATCGCTGCTCTTTATCCTTTATCGCCGACATTTGCGACCCTACTGCCATTGCAATCCCTGTGTTTTTCGCAACTTCAGCGAGGTCTTTATTAATTTTAAAAGTTTTTTCACCGCCGCCACCCGTCATCGCATTGATAAAAATTGGCGAACTTAAAGAAAGTTCGCCAATTGAATGGTCTATTCGAACATCGGACAAATTAAGATCCGGTAAGCTCTGGTGAATAAAATGGATATCTTCAAATGAAGTTGAGCGTTCCTGCCTGTTATCTAAGGCATAGCGTATGTGATCCCATTTTCGTTCAAATCTAGACACGTAAAATCACCATTATTTTCTAAGATTCTTTAATTGCTCGCCAATTACTTCTCCAAGCTGAAAACCTTTGGATTCTTCAGGAAGTTCATAATCCAAGTTTTCTTCAACATCTTTTTCAAGAAGTTCTTTAATACTTAAGGAAAGTCGTTGTTCTTGTTCATTCACATCAAGGACCTTAGCTTTCACTTCTTGACCTTCTTTTAATACCTCATGTGGAGTGGCAATATGCTTATGGGCAATCTGTGAAATATGAACAAGCCCTTCAACACCAGGGAAAACTTCAACAAATGCACCATAAGATACAATTCTTTTTACCGTACCTTCCATAACACTGCCCTTTGGTGCTCTTTCTGAAATATTTGCCCAAGGTCCAGGTAAGGTTTCTTTAATCGATAAAGAAATTCGTTCATTATCACGGTCAACGTTTAAAACTTTTACTTGGACTTTTTGACCTTCTTGAACAACATCTGATGGTTTACCGACATGTTCATGAGATAATTGAGAAATATGAACAAGCCCATCAATACCACCGATATCAACAAATGCTCCAAAATCAGTAATTCTTTGCACGGTTCCATCAATAACCTGTCCTGCAGTTAAGGCATCAAGAAGATTTTGCTTTTTCTTTCCTTTTTCTTCTTCTACTACAGCTCGATGAGAGAGAATTAAGCGGTTTTTTTCCTTATCAAGTTCAACAATTTTGAAGGTAAGATTTTTACCTTTGTAATCAGAAAAATCCTCCACGAAATAGGCTTCAACTAACGAAGCTGGTATAAAGCCTCGAACGCCCAAATCAACAACGAGTCCACCCTTAACAACATCTTTTACCTCAGTTTCAATAATTTCGCTGTTTTGGAATTGTTTTTCGAGATGGTCCCAAGCTTTAAGAGCATCTACTTTTCTTTTGGAAAGTATTAAAGCATCCTCTTCGACTTTAAGTACCTCCAGTTCAAGCTCATCGCCTTCAGAAACAACATCTGAAGCTTTTTCGATATGCAGACTTGATAGTTCACTTATCGGAATGATTCCATCTAGTTTACTATCCTGAAGATTTACTAAAACCTGTTTTTCTTCTACTTTTGAAACTTGTCCTTTAACTTTATCACCAATTTCAAAAGATCTTACTTCTACTTGATTCATTTCTTCCGACATATGTATTCCTCCTTAATCCAATTACTGCAAACTCTATATATTGGGGTGTAAACTGCCATCCCATTTAAAAACTTTCTTAATACAAGCTTGAGAATATTCAAAAAAAATCTCTTTTAATAAACTTCTTATAAATAACCTGTTTTGTCAAGTAGAACCTATCGGTGCTCTTTAATAAGTTTATGAATTTCAGCCATTATTAATTCAGTCACTTCTTCAGGAGATGCTTTTGCCTTTCTGAGTTCTTCCATCGGCATTGGGTTTCCATATACCACCTTTAACTTACGAAAGCTTTTATATGGACCAATAACTGCACAAGGTACAACGTGTGCATTCGATCTTAGGGCAAAAAATCCAACCCCTGCAAGTCCTTTTCCTAATTCTCCGTTCTTACTCCTTGTTCCTTCAGGGAATATCCCTAAAACATGACCTTCTTTTAAAACACTTAATCCTTTCCTCAAGGCGTCGCGGTCACTCATACCTCTTTTTACCGGAAAGGCATTGCACATTCTAACTATTTTCCCGAATACAGGTACTGAAAACAATTCTTCCTTTGCCATAAAATGAACCGTTCTAGGTACCATTATACCAACAACGGGTGGATCAAGGTTATTGATATGATTCGAACATAGAAGCACGCCACCTTCTTTAGGAAAATGCTCCGTCCCGATTGCATCAATTCGATACAATGGCTTTAATATTGCATACAATACTGATTTTGCAAAGGAATAAAATGTCACTCTTAACCAACCCTCTCCTGAACTAGTTCCATTATTTTTTCAACTACTTCAGGAATGGTCATTGCTGTTGTATCTATTGCAACTGCATCCTCCGCTTTTTTCAGTGGCGCAATTTCTCTTTCTGAATCAATTTTATCTCTTAGAGCAATTTCTTCTTTTAATTTTTCCAAATCGGAAGGAAAGCCCTTTTGAAGATTTTCAGCATGACGTCTTTCAGCTCTTTCATTAACACTTGCAAGTAAAAAAACTTTAACTTCTGCATGTGGCAATACATGTGTTCCAATATCCCGACCGTCCATCACAACACCACCTTGTACCGCAAAAGCCTGTTGTCTTTTTACCATTTCCTCACGAATTTTCTGTTGTTTCGCAACGATTGATACATTATTCGTTACTTTAGAGGAACGTATATCGGTAGTTACATTTTTTTGATCTAAATAAACCAATTGACCGCTTTCTGAAGGCTGCAATTCAATTTCTGTAGTTAGCAAGGTATCGTATAACGCTTCACCATCCTCAAGGTTCAAATCTTTTTGAATTGCTTTATATGTTAAAGCCCGATACATTGCCCCTGTATCAATGTAGATATACGATAATTTTTCTGCTACAATTTTTGCTACTGTACTTTTTCCGGCTGCAGCAGGACCGTCAATTGCGATAGAAATCCTCTTATTATCCATAAATCCTCCTAGAAACTTCCTGATTCAATAAGAATCACTTCTATATTTATTTTACCATAAGAAATTGGAATACTTCCTTTTTTTACTCCTTAATATTTGAAATTCTTACAAGAGCTATTCTTATCTAAAGGCTATTTTCGAATAGATTGTTGTTTTTCGT
>NZ_MLYR01000030.1 GCF_001866655.1 Bacillus sp. MUM 116
ACTATATGTCTAACTTTATTGGGTCAGATCATTTTTAGTTACGGTGTTTTTTTAGTGGAACCAGAATTGGCAAATAAATAGGTCAAGGTGGAAAATATATTGCTGAAAATGACCAATAAATTTTAAAACTGGCAAATAAATTTGGCAAACGGAAACTAAACTGTAACCCTGCCATTAATGTAGTCAAAAAAAAGGATAAATCTCCCTTTTAGAGAATAAGTAATAATAATTAGAAAGGAGAAACAGATGAAAAAAACTCCATTATTTATGCTTTTACTTATTCTAATCCTGGCTGCGTGTAGTAAACAAATCTCATTATCCGGAGAAAGTAAGCATTGGGAAGGGCGTTATATTGCAAATATCGATGGAAATCGGGAAGACGGGAACTTTATTTTTGGATATAAAAACGCTAACAAACAGACAGAGTTTAAGAATCTCAATGTTGAAATTAAAAACGGCCTCGGTAAAACGGTAAAAAATGAAGAGCAACATAAGGGGGCAACAAAAACAATCAACCGTTCTTGCTCAGGATGCGCCGTTACAGATGAAACCCAGACATTAAAAGTCACTATTAAATGGAATGAAAAATATGAAGAAACTTTTGATATGAAAAAGAAAAAGTAAAAAGCAGTGGAGTTTCAATTCAATGCGAATCCACTGCTTTTCCATCTATTATAATTCTTTCACCAATGCCCGGCCAGTCTGCCTTCCTGTAAAAAGACATCCGCCGACGAACGTACCTTCCAACGAACGATACCCATGAATCCCACCTCCGCCAAAACCGGAAACCTCACCCGCCGCGTAAAGACCTGGGACAGGATAACCCGAAGCATTAAGAACACGGCCGGATAAATCCGTTTGTAATCCGCCAAGTGTTTTACGACTCAGGATATTAAGACGAACTGCAATCAGCGGCCCCATTTTTGGATCAAGGATTTTGTGAGGGGAAGCGACCCGTATCAGTTTATCACCAAGATATTTTCGGGCACCTCTTAAGGCGGTTATTTGCAAATCCTTTGTAAACATATTATCCATTTCACGGTCTCTGGCCAGAATCTGCCTTTCAATATCTTCATATTTAAGCAAATTTGTTTCCGTAAGTTTGTTCATTCCGGCAACAAGTTCAGATAATGTATTGGCAATTACAAAATCCTCCCCCTTATCCATGAACGCTTTAACAGGAGGGGTGGGACCTGGAAGTACTCGGGATAAAACCTTTTTGATACTCTTCTCCGTCAAATCTGGATTTTGTTCAGAACCAGAAAGGGCAAACTCTTTTTCAATAATTTTTTGAGTCAAAATAAACCAGGAATAATCGTAACCTGTTTTCATAATGGTTTCCAACGTTCCCAATGTATCGAAACCTGGAAAGTTTGGCGCCGGAAAACGTTTTCCGGTTGCATCAAGCCATATGGAAGAAGGGCCGGGGAGAATCCGGATTCCATGCATAGGCCAAACAGAGTTCCAGTTTTTAATACCTTCAGTATAATGCCACATTCGGTCTCGATTGACAATTCGCCCACCGGCATTTTCTGTGATGGCCAGCATTCTTCCATCGACATGTTCCGGAACACCAGAAATCATATTTTTCGGTGCTCTTCCAAGCCGAGACGGCCAATTTTTCCGGATTAGCTCATGATTGCCGCCAATGCCGCCGCTTGTAACGACCACCGCCTGTGATTTAAACTCAAAGTCCCCGGCAACTTCACGCGAGCTTGCTTCACCGCGGGAAACGGAACTTGGAACAAGGATATTCCCTCGAACCCCTGTAACTACACCGTTTTGAGTTATTAATTCATTAACACGGTGGCGTGGACGGTAGTTGACCAGACCATTTTTCATTGCTTTTCTCATGCGTTCTTCAAAAGGCCTTACCAACCCGGGGCCTGTACCCCAAACAATATGGAACCGTGGCACAGAGTTTCCGTGTCCTTCAGCAAGGTAGCCTCCGCGCTCAGCCCAGCCAACCACCGGAAAAAAACGTACTCCCATATCAAAAAGCCATTTCCGTTTTTCACCAGCCGCAAAATCAACATAGGCTTCCGCCCATTTAAAACCCCAATAATCTTCATCCTCCAAGCGGTCATATCCAGCTGCACCTAACCAGTCCTGCCAGGCAAGCTCGCGGGAATCTTTGATACCCATTCTTCGCTGTTCAGGTGAGTCAACAAGAAATAACCCGCCGAATGACCACCATGCCTGGCCTCCAAGAGATGCTTCCGGTTCTTGATCTAACAAGAGTACTTTTTTACCAGCATCTGCAAGTTCCGCAGTTGTAACCAGGCCAGCGAGACCAGCACCTACTACAATCACGTCGTACTTCATCTATCAGCTTCCCCCGATTTTTATTTGACTTAATAAAATCTACGAAATATTATGTATAGTTAGAATATACCATTTCATTACTTTTATAAAAAGGGTCGTAAATATGTTTATCGTAAATGTATGATTAAAAGAAGGTATCCGATTTGCAGATGAACTATTGGAGAAGTGAAACTTGTCCATACAAAGTTTAAAATGATAGTATGTTTATTATTTTCACTGTCAATTTAAACTAACTAAAAGTCTGAAAGGAGTAGAACTGATGAAATACAGTGTGATTGAAAAAGGTCCATTTCAAATTGTAGGAATCAAACGGAAATTTTCTACGGTGAATGGAGAAAATCTTCTTGGCATTCCAAAACTATGGGATGAAATGAATACGGATGGAACAAGTGAGCGTCTGTATGAACTCAATAATGGTAGCATTAAGGGTGTTTTAGGAGTATGCGTGGATGACTGCAGCCGGCAACCAAATGAAATGGATTATTGGGTTGCTGCAGAATACGAAGGTCCAGTCCCAGAGGGGTTAATTAACTTTGAAATCCCGGCCTCCAAATGGGTTGTTTTTGAAGTCCGTGGTGCAATGCCGCACGCCATGCAAAACGCATGGAAACAAATTTTTACCGAATGGTTTCCAACAAGCGGCTTTAAGCATGCCGATGCACCCGAGATGGAGGTCTACCCAGGAGGAGACCCATCAAGAGACGATTACTATTCGGAAATCTGGCTACCAGTTAAATAGAGAAATTTTACAAAGGATGGTTAACTTATCGACCATCCTTTGTACCTGATTTTTTGGAGGATTTTGCTTCCATGAAACCCTATATTTGTCTTCTTTTTCAATAATGAACTCTCCACAAATAAAACGTCGCATAGGCCTCCCAACCTGTCCAATTAGCCGACAGTTGTAAAATTTCTTGCTTTGTTGGTTTTCTATCCATTCCCAATCTATGTTTTATTGCATTATGGAGCCCGACATCATCAATCGGAAAAGCATTGGGATATCTTAAACAACGCATTAACACATAGTTTGCTGTCCATGGCCCAATCCCGCGAATGCTGACCAACATTTTTTCGGCACTTTTCAAATTTCCGGTATCCAATAACATTTGTTTTGTTAATTTCCCCTCTACCATTAAATTAGCTACCTCTATCAAATATTCGCATTTCTTCACGGTCATCCGTAACTCAAGTAATTCCTCTACACGTAAATGAGCAATATCAGAAGGTGTTGGGAAAAGCCAATATGATTCACCGTCAAATTGCACAATACGTCCAAATTTTTCAACAAGACGCCTTTTTAAGGTATAGGCAAAGGTAAGATTAATTTGCTGTCCCAGGATCCCCCAGCAGAGTCCTTCAAACAAATCGGGAATCCCCATAATCCGCAGACCATAAAACGAATCAATCGCTTCTTTTAAAAGAGCATCAGTTTTAGCCATCTCATAAAATGGTGCCAAATCTCGCTCCAAATCAAACCACTCCCACACATATCGAGCCACAGCCGCACGTGTGGATTCAAGAGGAGGGGATGAATCTCCTAAAAAGCGAATCACCAAATTGTTTTCGGCATCGGTGTTTATTTCAATGATCAAATCTTCTTGTCCAACCGATAGAGCCTTATAGATTCGCTTATCCTTAATCTCATACATACATTCAATCGAAGATCTCATTAAGTACTTAAGATTTTCGCTAAAATTAAATTCCTTTGGAGTATATAAAATTATCTCCAGTTCATTGTCTCGCCAATTAATCAACATAAAACCTCCAATTTTTCAAAAAATCCCTAGTCTATTATTAGCATAAAAACCATTTCAATATCTTGCTATTACATTTAAAAACCTGTAAATATCTCATTCGTAGAAGGTATACTATTTTCAGAGGTGATGGAATTGAGTTCAAAACCGTTAACCGAAGAAAAATGGCAGGCTATACTTAATAATGATGCAAATTATAATCAACAATTTTTCTATGCGGTGAAAAGCACGGGCATATTTTGCAAACCCTCATGCAAATCAAGGCCGCCGAAAAAGGAAAATGTCCTTATTTTTCAGAATGCCGAAGAGGCCCTGTCTGCCAATTTCCGTCCATGTAAAAGGTGTAAACCAACCGGTGAGCGACTGCCTGATCAGGAGTGGGTGGTCCAGATAAAAAACTATATTGATCAAAATTACACTGGAAGACTGACGCTCGAAACATTAGCAGATGCTTGTCATGGCAGTCCCTATCATTTGCATCGAACTTTTAAGAGAATAACAAGGGTTACGCCTGTGGAATACATTCAGCAAACAAGAATCAATAGAGCGATAAGATATTTAATCCATTCAAATAAAACAATTTCTGAAATTGCGTTATTGGTCGGACTACCGAATACACCATATTTTATTACGCTATTTAAAAAGAAAACAGGTCTAACACCTGTTGAATATCGGAACAAGGAGGTTGAAAAAAGTGAGTTCGAAGACTAAACCGATCATCTACTGGTCATTAATGGAACACGATGGGTGGACTCTCTATATTGCTGCAACTGCTAATGGGCTTTGTTTTGTTGGTTCACAAAATCAACCATTTGAAGAACTTTCAACATGGGCGGAAAAGCGATTTTCCAGCAGCGCGTTAGTTCGCGATGATGAAATATTACAACCATATATAAGTGAAATTACTGAGTATTTGTATGGAAACCGCCAAGAATTCACTCTCCCATTGGATTATCACGGTACACCATTTCAAATATCTGTTTGGAACGCACTTTGTGAGATTCCATTTGGTGAAACGAAGACATATTCTGAAATTGCAAACCGCATTCATAAGTCGTCCGCCGTCCGGGCCGTAGGGACAGCGATTGGTGCCAATCCAGTGTTGATTACCGTTCCATGTCATCGGGTAATTGGAAAAAACGGTTCCTTGACCGGCTACCGAGGTGGATTGGAAATGAAGACAAAGCTGCTTAAATTGGAAAAGGAAGGGGGGAAGCCTAATGCCTAAAAAGATCAAAGAACGGATTGCCGAATTAGATTGGGAAGGAATCCAAAATACGTTAGATAAGCAAGGTTACGCACAATTTAATATTATATTGGAAAAAGATGAGTGTAACGAAATCATAAATACGTATAACGATGAATGCTTTTTCCGAAGTACGATTAATATGGCCAGATACCGTTTCGGAGTCGGTGAGTATAAGTATTATCAAGAACCTCTGCCGGATTCACTTCAACAGCTTCGAGAAGCTTTTTACCTTGAACTTGCAAAAACAGCAAACCGCTGGAATGAAATGCTCGGGAGCGAAGCTAATTATCCTCAAACCTTGGCCCAGTTTCTTGAACACTGTCATCAACAGGGCCAGCTCCGTTCAACCCCGTTGATTTTAAAATATGATGCTGGCGGGTACAACTGCCTTCATCAGGATTTATATGGGGCTGTGTTTTTTCCTTTTCAGGTGGTATTTGCTTTGAATCAAAAAGAGTTTGATTATACCGGCGGGGAATTTCTATTAGTGGAGCAGCGGCCGAGAGCGCAAAGCCGAGGTCATGTCATTACACTGGAACGGGGAGCCGGATTAATTTTTCCAACTAACAATCGGCCAGTATTGGGAACAAAAGGCTATTATCGAACCACACTAAGGCATGGTGTCAGCAACGTGACATCAGGTACAAGATTTACTCTGGGGATTATTTTTCATGACGCAAAGTGAAATTTCCTACAAACATCCCAAAACACTGTTAAATAAAGGAACCGGATATTTAGGTGGTTATACCCATTCTTTAAACCCTTATACAGGCTGTTCCTTTGCCTGTTCCTTTTGTTATGTGAGGCAAATGCCGGTTTCACTTTTTCGTAAAAAAGAATGGGGGACTTGGGTAGATATCAAGCAGGATGCGGCCGACCTGTTGCGAAAGGAACTTCGAAGAGAAAAGTCGAAAGGGAAGGTTACAATCTTTATGTCTTCCGCTACTGACCCTTATCAGCCAATCGAGCATAAAGAAAAAGTAACAAGATCGTTATTGGAGTTAATGGTAGAGGAGCCGCCTGATTTTTTATTCGTGCAAACAAGAAGTCCGCTTGTCAGCCGGGATATAGACCTTTTACTTCAATTGGGGGATGGAGTCCGAGTAAGTATGACGATTGAAACGGATCTGGAGGAAATTCGCAAACAATTCACCCCTCAAGCCCCATCAATTTAAGCAAGATTAAAAACATTGGAACGGTTAAGAGATGCAGGGATTCCATCCCAGGCAACGATTGCACCGATTCTACCCAGCAGTGAAGCATTTCCGGAAAAATTAACTTCATTGGTCAATCGGGTGTGCGTCGATGATTTTTTTATGGGGGACGGGAGCGGAGGCAAACGTACAAAAAGGCTGGGGGTTAAAAAACTTTATGAGAATTTAGGTTTGGCAGAATGGTACAAACCTTCAGCGTACGAGTTGGTGTATGAGCGCTTTAAAAGGGTTTTCCCGGAAGAACAAATTTATATCAGCCAGCGCGGTTTTGAACCATGATTAAAGGTGGATAATATTATCAACAACTCATGATGGAGGATTGATTATGACAGTTTTCTGCCCATCGCTTTGGCCGGAAGAACCGACCCCCAACCATCTTTTGGATTGCAGTGAATGCGGTTTAATTCAGCATGGTACTCGAATGGTCTGGGGCGAAGGGAACCCCATGGCAACTATAATGGTTATTCTTGATAACCCGGGAGCCCGTGAAGATCGTGAAGGAAACTCTTTTGTCTGTGGAACACGGCAGGCGTTGCAAGAAGCCGTTCATCATGTCGGCTTGGACGAAGATGATTTGTATATTACCTATATTTTAAAAAGAAAGCCTGTGCGTGCCTACGATAAGGAACAAACCCGCGAAATCTGCATTGGCCATTTAATGGAACAGCTCCAAGCAAAACAGCCTGATTTCATTGTTTGTTTAGGTAATGTTGCTGTACAGTCTTTCTTTCAAAATCCTGAAGTCGATGTGAAAGGGCTGCGGGGGAAAATGCATCAAGTACGGGGTTTCCAAACCGCGGTGGGTTATCATCCATTAGCGGTTAGACGCCGACCGAATCTTTGGTCCATGTTTATTGAGGATTGGACTTTGGTTGCTAACCAATATCGTAGATTGGAGTAGTGATTAAAAAACTCTTTTTTTATGCCTTTTGTTGGACTGTTATTGTACAGAATAATGTAGTCGGAGGAAACCCAGCAAAAATAATCAAAAAAATTGAATTATAAAATAGACCTAAGCATCAATTTATTTCATAATATAAAATAAATTATTTACCCCCGTATCTTTTTAGCCCCCTTGAAACGTTTATAAGGTAGAGAGTGCTAAAGGAGTGAACACAATGGTAAACCGGTTAAATTTGTGTCCAGCAAAAAATGAGGAAGAGTCTTTATGGCTTGATTATTATCCACAGCTTCAGAGGTATTGTCACTTTCTTGCCCAAAATCAATGGGACGGTGATGATATTGCCCAAGAGACAATATTCAAGGCATTAAAACATTACACCCACTCCCAAAAAATATCTTCAGCGTTATTAAATAAAATGGCTTACAATCATTGGATTGACCAGGTCCGGAAAAGAAAAAATGAAACGATTGAGGCAGAAGTCGACCTGAATAAGGTTGTGTCGAAAAATCAGGTAGACCAAATCATGGCCACTGTTGACTTCATATTAGAGCAATTTACTCCAAAGCAGGCCGTAATATTTTTGCTCAAGGAAGGTTTTCAATATCAGCTTAATGAGGTAGCAGAGCTTCTAAATACAACCGAGATGGCTGTGAAAGCAAACCTGTTTCGGGCAAAACAGCGTTTGGAAAAAGCGAAAGATGAGGGAACTGTAGAAAAATATTGGGATGAAGAGGAGCGTGAGTTGCTTTCTGAGCTTTTTTATGAATCATTAAAGCTTCAAGACCCGGCCATCCTGATTGAAAATATTCCTCAAATTAAAAGTGTTGTGGATTTGCCAAAACTTGTATCATTACCAAAACGAACTCATTCTCCTGTTAGCACTCTCTGTATGGCTGCATAGCCTATTACCGCTTTCAAGGAGGAGTTTAAAATGAGTACCATTCCATATGTAATTGAACAATCCAACCGTGGAGAACGGTCCTATGATATTTATTCACGTTTGTTAAAGGATCGGATTATCATCATTGGCGATGAAATTAATGATCAGGTCGCCAACAGTGTCGTGGCACAGTTATTATTTTTAGCTGCCGATGCACCTGATAAAGAAATTTCCCTTTATATTAACAGTCCTGGTGGATCCACCTCAGCTGGATTTGCTATTTTTGATACTATGCAATACATCAAGCCTGATGTTCGGACGATTTGCACAGGAATGGCGGCATCCTTTGGAGCGATGCTGCTGCTGGCAGGGACCAAAGGGAAACGATATGCGCTTCCGAACAGCGAAATCATGATTCATCAGCCTTTGGGGGGAGCCCGGGGTCAGGCAACAGAAATCGAGATTTCCGCCCGCCGAATCTTGAAATTACGGGAGCATGTGAATCAAATTATTTCTGAACGGACCGGACAGCCGGTTGGAAAAGTGGAAAAGGATACAGATCGCGACTTTTTCATGAGTGCCGAAGAAGCAAAAGAATACGGGATTATTGATGATATACTTTATCCAAAATGATAAGCTGCTAAAATGCTTGGATTGTGTTCTAATCCAAGCATTTTCTACTACATAAAAAGGTGCTTGGAGAGTAAAATTCTACCTATTCCTCGCCTCGAATCTCTTTAACACTCTTTCCCCCCAAAAAAGCATGCCCCATTTTGAGTTTTGCAACGGTCTTAAATCCATATTTTTGATAGACCTTCTCAATTTTTTCGTTTATTGGAAACACCCAAAGATTATCTAGTCCCTTTTTAGCCACCACGACTTGAATATAGTGAATAAGGTTCCCAATCAAACCTTTGCCTCGATATTCTTCTAATGTAGCGACACTTTCCATCCGCGCCTGATTATCACCGATAAAAATGCAGGCAGTCGAACAGGCAATACCATTATATCGAAGTAGATAATGTACAAAACTAGGATGATTAAATTCTACTTCAAAGGCTTTTTCCCTAACGGCTTTACCCCCAAACTCTTTAATACTGCATTCAATATGTAATGCTTCAGAATAATTCTCTGTTGTGACCAATTCGATCGAAATTTCCTCAGATGTTTCTTTTTTCAAAACCTGTTGATCCCACAGTTGAACAGGTCCAATTAATTCTTCAAACCCAAAATGGTTCAATTTGAGTTGGACAATCAAATTTTGCTGGTCTTCTAAATTATAAATATAGAATCTCGGAACAATGTTTCTTGATTGATAGAAACCTTTTACTTCATCAATTACTAGTTGAGGATGTTCACATTCACGATCGATATGAGCATGATTTGCATCATAATAGATGGGTTGATTTTCATTGCAAAACAAGGTACCCCAACTAGTATCCGTCCGAGTGGTAAAAGTGTCCAAGTATGCAAAATCCAATTTGATAATTTCTTGTAAATTCATTAAAAAAACCCCCAGCAATCCTGATATTACATAGTTTACCATTTATATGCCGTTTTCTGGTTATCTTTTTGGATTTAAAAGGGGAATTGTGAAATAAAACAAAAAAACTCGGAACGTTCAATCAAGTTTTTGACGGTGTTTGTATAGATAAATTTTTTCAGCACAAAAACTCGAAAACAGGCCGATTATTAGAGGTATCAACGATCCTGTTGTAAAAAAGAAGCCATTTTCGGTATCAGTATATTCAGCTTGGAACATTAACCACGGAATGGTAAATAGATTTCCAACTAAATAGAGAAGGCTTGTTGTCAAAAAAAGCGAACTAAAAGCAACAAGAAAGCTTTTTAATTTCATTTCAATTTCCCCTTTTCTATTGGAAATAATTCCCTACTTGTTATTATTATGCAATAGGTATGTCTGATTACAATCTTTTATTGGCAAAAAACACAGGTAGTTCATAGCGATACTACCTGTGTTTTTCTCGCATTATTTATTTTCGCGGGTGCCAGGCATGTAGGTGCCATGCCCATGATGAACCCCATATCCAGGATAGTATCCTGTATGACCATGATGATAACCATAACCCGGATAATATCCACTATGTCCGTGATGATAACCATACCCAGGATAATAGCCGCCGTGTCCGTGGTGATAGCCAGTACCAGGATAATATCCACCGTGCCCATGATGATAACCAGTACCAGGATAATACCCGCCTTGTCCTTGTGGATAACCGGTAGGTGGGTTCATTCCGAATGTTCGAGAGTTTTCTTTTTCCAAATTGGTTCGCCTCCTTTTACTTTCAACTATTGTATGTTTAGAGTAAGAATAAGGAGTGGATGCTTGACCTGTTTTTCCATGTAAGAAATCAAGTTTATAAAGAGAAATTTTTGAGGAGAACTTAAAAAGATGATTAAAACAATTGATTTTCATGATAATGATCTTGCAAAAAATTTATTTGAACTCCAAAGAGCCTCTTACCTGATTGAGGCAGAATTAATCAATTACCACGAGATTCCGCCTCTAAAAGAATCTTTAAACGAATTATTGGAATCAAATGAAACCTTTTTAGGGTATTTTGAAAGAGAAGAGCTGGCAGGAGCACTTTCATATGAAGTCGATGGTAATGAGCTCACGATTTGCAGAATGGTTGTTCATCCCAATCATTTTCGGAAAGGAATTGCCCAAAGTTTATTGTCTTTCCTATTGGAAGACAAAAAGGAATTTCAGATTTTTAAAGTTTCAACTGGAAGAGAAAATACACCAGCTAAAAACCTTTATTTAAAAAATGGTTTTCAGCTGGTTCGGGACATCGAAATCGTTCCAGGTTTAATAATCAGTTTGTTAGAAAAAAAGTAAGCAAAGCAGCCCTGCACATCACTGCAGGGCTGATGATTTAAAAATACTAATGTCTTTCAATATATGTCTCTAGAGCTGGATGATATTCTTTTTGATAATGCTGTTCCGGACAGGATTTAACCACAACTGATTTGAAAAAATTGGAATTTTGAGTTTCTAATACTTTGTTGCATTTAGGACAATGTTCTACAAAAAGGTTTTTAAAAAAACGCATATCCAGCCTCCTATTCAGTTAATTCCTATAGTTATACTATGAATTATACCGTATTTTTGTGATTTTACAATAAGTATCCTTCATTAAAATTGTTTTATACAGACGAAAGGGATTATGGAAATTGAGCCAAACCGCTGTGCAGTTCGATAATTGTTAATAAATGCTTAACAATTGCTTTGTAAAATTAGATAATAGAGATTAAGAAGGAACAATCAAGGTTCCCTTTTCTAAAAAGGAGAGACAACATGGCAATTAGCTTTATCATCACCATCTTCCTTATTGGCTTAATAGGATCATTTATTTCAGGAATGTTAGGTATTGGAGGGGCCATAATAAATTTTCCAATGTTGTTGTATATCCCTGTTATGCTAGGGGTAGGTCATTTTACAGCACATGAAGTATCTGGAATTACTGCTATCCAGGTATTCTTTGCGACAATTGGCGGCGTTTTAGCTTATCGTAAAGGTGGGTTTTTAAATAAAACGTTAATAACCTATATGGGAATTAGTATTATGGCTGGGAGTTTTATTGGTGGATTCGGTTCTACTCATATGCCGGAAAGTGGAATTAATATCGTTTATGGAATTTTAGCATTAATCGCCGTGATCATGATGTTTATTCCGAAAAGGGGAATTGATGATATTCCGTTGGAGCAGGTCCAATTTAATAAATGGCTTGCCGCCCTATTAGCTTTCACCGTCGGAATTGGAGCAGGTATTGTAGGAGCGGGAGGAGCTTTCCTGTTAGTACCCATTATGCTGGTCGTTTTAAAAATTCCAACAAGAATGACCATTGCTTCTTCCTTAGCGATTACCGTAATATCCTCGCTTGGAACCATTTCCGGTAAAATTTCTACGGGGCATGTTGACATATTGCCATCCATCATCTTGGTTGTTGCCAGTTTAATTGCTTCCCCAATTGGTGCAAACGTCGGGAAAAGAGTAAATACGATAATGTTGCAAATTATAATGGGAATTTTAATTTTTGTTACTGCTGTGAAGACATGGATGACAATTTTATAAGATAAAGGAAGAGGCGAGATTGTCTTTTCTTTTAAAAATCTTGGTTATTTGAATTATTGTTAACAAAAGCTTATAATTCCAATAGAATTAAACAGAATGAAACGGAGTGCTAATATGAAAATACATCATTCGATTTTAGAGCTGATTGGTAATACCCCAATCGTGAAGTTAAATCATTTGCCGGACAAGAGCGGTGCTTCCGTTTATATCAAGCTTGAATCATTTAATCCTGGCGGTAGTGTAAAAGACCGTGCTGCTTTTAACATGATTAAGGTGGCAGAAGAAGAAGGAAAAATTATTCCTGGAAAAACGGTAATCATTGAGCCGACATCAGGCAATACTGGTATCGGACTAGCAATGGTTTGTGCTGCTAAGAAGTATCGTTGTATCATTACAATGCCCAATAATGCCACAGAAGAAAGAATTAAAATTTTAAAAGCATATGGTGCTGAAGTACATTTGACACCATCAGAACAAGGCATGCGTGGTGCTATCGAGGAAGCCTATCGTCTCGCAGAAGAAATTCCTGATCAATTTATTCCGATGCAGTTTGAAAACAATGCCAATTCTGATGCTCATCGTGAAACGACAGCGATTGAAATCTATGAGGCTTTTCAAGGGAAATTGGATGCCTTTATATGTACAGCTGGAACTGGCGGGACTGTTACTGGAACTGGTGAAGTGCTAAAAGAAAAAATACCAAATCTAAAGATTTACGTGGTGGAACCTGCAGGATCTCCTGTTCTCTCCGGAGGACGCCCAGGTCCGCATAAAATTCCAGGTACAGGTCCTGGATTTATTCCAGAAATTTTAAATCAATCCATTTACGATAAAATTTTATTAATTGAAGACCAAGATGCGCAGAACATTGCACGTCGTCTTGCAGCAGAAGAAGGTATTTTTGTAGGAGCTTCAGGAGCAGCATCTATCTATTATGCGTTGGAAATTGCCAAGAAATTACCTGCAGATGCGAACGTCTTAGGATTGGCACCAGACACTGGTGAACGCTATTTATCATCCGAATTATTTCCAATTTAAATAAAGAGATAACTATTCGAAATGCAGCTGTCAAAGATGGCTGCAATTTTTTATATGGATTTTGTTATAAAAATTGACATCATACCCTAATGGGCATATTATTGCTTTAATAAGTGTTATTTTAACAAAACAAAAGATTCATGATAATAAACTTTAAAAAGAAACTAAGGTCAAAAAAGGAGGTAAATATATGGATTATAATGATCAAATTAAAAATAGAGTAAAACGAATCGAGGGGCAGTTAAGAGGTATTTTAAGAATGATGGAAGAAAATAAGGACTGTAAAGAAGTCATTACCCAGTTATCAGCCTCCAGAACAGCGATTGATCGAACAATTGGAGTAATTGTAAGTTCCAATTTAGTGGAGTGCGTGCAAAAAGCGGAAGCACAAGGTGAAAAAAGTATGGAAGAATTAGTAAAAGAGGCGGTAAATTTACTAGTAAAGAGTCGATAAAAGAGCGGAAATTTCCTCTTTTATTTTTGGAGTGGGATACCAGTTTTCTTGAATTCTAATAAAACCACCGAAGTATATTTTTACTTATCTATCCAAAAGTTTGGTATAGTAAAGTGAAAATGCAAACGGGAGAGGGAACCCTTAGGATGGATGAGTCAAAATTGTACGCTTATTGTATACAAGGAGATGTAACGGCTGCTTATGAATATCTCCGGTCTATTCCAGAAAAAAATGAGAAAGTTCAGGAACTGGAATCAAAGTTTTATCAACGTTTTTTTAGTGAAAATCCGATTGATGATTTTAAATCAGAGGATTCATGGATCCAAAAGGTTCTTTCCGTATATTTCCAATACTTCAGGTCGGTATTGACACGCAAGAGTGTGATAGAAGCAGAAAATCAGTTAAGACGATCACTTTCTGTAATAATATATGGTTATGATCAAGAAGAAGACTTGGACCGATTGGAGGAGCAATTATCGGTCATTTTCAATGAAAAAGGATTCGAATTTTTGGGTGGAGTCACACCGCCGTATAGGGGACCCTATATTTGGAAAACGACTGCTAAAAAGGATTTTATAGTCGAGTTGCCCGACCATAGGCAGGAAGTTACCGTTTATTTTTTATCCGACTTTATTTTACAAAGCTGGGCCCACTTTGCTACATTTGGTGAAAAATTTGCGGGAGGCTGGGCAAAGCCTGAAGGACTTTATTATGTAGCAGACCGTCCAGAGCATAAAAGAGAAAATCTGAATTGCAAAGAGTTTCAAGTCAGTTATTTAAAACACGAGGCCCAGCATCTTAGTGATTTTTTCCGGTATCCCCATCTTCAGGCCAAGGATTTGGAATACCGGGCAAAGTTGGTTGAACTCATTTACGAACCTCATTCCTATAGACTGATTAGCAGTTTTTTTTATGAAAAGAAAAATAATCCATTTCTGCCACATCCTTATTCATCCTTAATCATAATGAAAAGATTATCAAAGATGGCTTTCGGTGTGGAAGAGATTCCTGATTTGGAACAGTGGAAAACAGTGAAATCAGAATCTATTCAGGATTGGGCACTCAGGTTGTATGAGGAGCATACCGTTAAGCTTATGGAAAACGGGAATCAGACTAGGTGTATTATTTAGATAGTCGAATTAAAAAAAGAGCTCGGTTGGTATTAAGCGACCTAGCTCTTTTTATTTTTAGAATACCCTTAAATTATTGAAAGGATTTTTTCAAGCTTAGTTTCAAATTTCTTTAATAGTTTCTTTTCTCCAAGGACAAGAAGAATATCACCCTGTTGAATTTTATCATCTGGAAGTGGCGAAATATTCATTTTTCCATCACTATTTATGGCGATAACACTGACTTGGAATTTTGCGCGAATATCTAATTCACGAAGGCTTTTTCCAATCATGAAAGGGGATGCGACGATTTCTTCTATTTTATATTCATCGGAAAGTTCAATAAAATCTAGCACATTAGGTGATAAAAGCTTCCTGGCAATACGTATACCTGTTTCTCGTTCAGGCAACACTACCCGATCCGCACCGACCTGTTTCAGAACTTTTGCATGTTGATTTGTTACAGCCTTTGCAATAACTTGGTTGACCCCTAATTCTTTTAAAATCATAGTCGTTAAAATACTGGTTTGAATATCGTCGCCAATCGCGACAACTACTACATCCATGTTTCGGAGCCCAAGTTCCTTTATTACGCGTTCATCGGTGGTATCGGCAACCACTGCATGGGTAACAATATGTGAATTGTCTTGAATCCTTTTCTCATTTTTATCAATAGCTAAAACTTCAGCTCCCTCTTTGAATAGCTCGGCCGCAAGACCCGAACCAAAGCGTCCCATTCCAATTACCGCAAATTGTTTAGCCATACCTAAGACCTCTCCCTACAAAACATTTAATATTCTTTTTCTACTTTATGTTTTAAAAAAATAAAAAAGCCACGGAAGAGAGAACTCTTCTCGTGGCGGCTTTTTGGCATCATGAAAAAACATGCACCTTGCACGATTAAAATAACATCTCTTCAATACGCTTACGAGGTTAGCTGACGGATTCGGATGTAAGAGTCACCCTACTTAAAAAGACAAGTATCTTTATTAAGATTCACCCCATAGAAAAGTTTTGGTTTCTAGAAAAATCAAAAACTTTTCGATGATGGTTCCCCCGTTCCCATGTGGAACTCAGCGATTCAAAAAATTAAATTACGAATCATATCTTACTCCCTCCATTGGTATTTGTAAATAAGCAATTTTATTACTTCTTCTTTAATTATGTATATTTTCATATAAATATATTAAAAATCCTTCGGAAAGGAGCTTTATGCAAAATTCTCAAAAACCATTTATGATTACAAGAAACCTAGACCCCGAGAATCAAGAAACTCCCATTCATTTTATAAATGAAGATCTTATCGATGGAAAATTGTTTTACCGTAGGAATCATTTTTCCTATCCTAACTTTGTATCTCCTTTTTATTGGTTGCCAGTAGGGGGAGTGGTGCATTATCCTAAAACGTTTTCCTTACAGGAAATTTTAGGATTGCCACCCAGGACGATAAAGACCGTTCTGGAATGTGCGGGGAATAAGAGGGGGTTTTTTAAGCCAAAGGTGTTTGGAGATCAATGGAAAAAAGGAGCGATAAGCCAAGGGAGCTGGAAGGGTGTATCATTAAGGACGCTCCTTGAGTATACGGGTATAGCGGAAACAGCAAGAGAAGTAATTGTTGAAGGATATGATTATGGCGAAAGGACTGATTCGAATCAGATTCACTATTTTAGTCGGAGCTTAGCGATTGACAAAGCACTTCACCCCGATACCATCATCGCCTATGAGTATAATGGGGAGCCGATTCCTTTTAAGCATGGGTTTCCTTTGAGGTTAATCGTTCCAGAATGGTATGCAATGGCTTCGGTAAAGTGGATCAAAAAAATTATCGTGATTGATTATGAGTTTAAAGGTCCCTTTCAGGCGGTTGATTATGTGTATTATCCTGAGAAAGATTCGGATGAGGGGAAATTCCCAGTCACTACAATGGGGATAAACTCAACAATTCAGCAACCTTTAGACCGGAAAATTTTGAATACAGGGGTTCATACACTCTCAGGGATTGCCTGGACTGGGAATGGATTAGTTACAAAGGTTGAGGTGAGTGTGGATGGGGGGATAAATTGGAGTCCTGCCCAGTTGGTGAATGTACCCGAAAGATATTCCTGGGTTCGTTGGTCGTATAAATGGGAAGTGCTTAAAACAGGGGAGTATACCATCATGTCAAGGGCTGCGGATTCAACAGGGCACGAACAACCAAAGGGAGCGATGTGGAACAGGATGGGATATGGTTATAATGCGATTGATGTAGTTAGGGTGAAGGTGGAGTAATGAATGAGAGACAAAGCGAACAAAAAGCACACGATTTATGAGTCGTGTGCTTTTTACCATTACCCCAAAAACGTCTGAACAATCAACCAGCAGTTTAATCCTAATATCACGATAGCGAAGATGGTTGATAGAATCGTAGTAATTGGTTTATTCGTTAATACACCCATTAATTCTTTCTTCTGTGTGTAGTAGATGAGTGCAATAATTGGACAAGGTAGAACGATACTTAGAACAACCTGACTAATGACAAGTGTACGGGTTGGGTCAACCCCCATCGCAACGATAATAAAGGTTGGAAGCATTGTAACCAAACGGCGAATCCACAATGGAATGGTAAATCCAACAAAGCCTTGCATAATAACCTGCCCAGCCATTGTTCCTACTACAGAACTTGAAACCCCAGAAGCAAGCAATGAAATTAAGAATACACTTGCTGCGGCAGACCCTAAGAGTGGTGTCAATGTATGGTAGGCCGTAGTTAAATCTGCAATATGGCTATTCCCCGAATTATGAAACACGGATGCTGCCATATACATCATGGCCAAGTTTACAAATCCGGCTAGAGTCATTGCAATCATGATTTCTTTCGTGCTAAATTTTTGAATTTTAATTTTTTCCATATCATTTCTTGGTACAATTCGATTTTGGGTCAAGCTAGAGTGTAAATAAATCGCGTGAGGCATAACTGTTGCACCGATTACACCAACAGCCAGCACAATGCTTTCCTTGTTTCCTATCCATGGTGTTACACTGTGATAGGCGATTAACCCAAGATCAGGTTTTGAAATGACGGTTTCAACTAAATAACATAGACCGATTAGAACTGCGAAAGCAGCTATAAACTTTTCTAACGGGCGGAACCCGAATTTTTCTAACATTAAAATAAGATAGGTGACAATTCCAACAATAATCGTAGCATAGATCATCGGTATACCGGCTAGTAAATTAAGTGCAAGTGTTGCACCTAAAAATTCAGCCAAGTCAGTCGCCATTGCGGCAAGCTCTGAAACTATCCACATAATGTAGGTCAGCCATTTCGGCATATGATCCCGGCAAACCTCTGGAAGGCTTCTGCCGGTAGCAATTCCAAGCTTAGCTGACATATTTTGTAAGAGCATGGCCATTAGATTAGCTAACACGATTACCCAAAGCATTTTATAACCAAAGCTCGCACCACTTTGAATATTGGTGGCGAAATTTCCTGGATCGACATAGGCGATAGAGGCAATAAATGCAGGTCCGAGAAACGGAAGCAGTGCACGGATGCCTTTTACTTTTCCATTAATGGCATCTCTTGCGGCTGAAACTGTTCGATTTTCTGCAGCCCGAGCCTTCTGAACAGCAACTGATTCTATTTGGCTCATAAGACACCAGCCTTTCTATAAGTTTGTTTTTCTTTATACCAAGGTTTGTTCGTTCGTCAATAAAAGTTTCCCTTGTGCAAATCTCTATATCTCCATTATATAAAATTTTGAAAAATTTGTGTACGTTTTTGCTTTAAAAAAATTAAACTGATAAAAAGGGCATTTAACCAAGGAGAAAAATAGAACAATGAAAGGTTGGGAAGGAATTCATAAGGGACCGTCAAATAACAATTAAAGATGGGAGGCAGTTGGAACGTATTTTTCTGTCTAAAAAAGTTCGCTTGAACATTTTGGTTATTAAGGCTACAGTAAAGTTGATATTAATGAAGTAGGTGGCAGGCTTTGGAAAAAAGGTATTTTACAATTGGGATGGCGGGGCATATTGACCATGGAAAAACATCTTTAACGAAGGCCCTCACGAATGTCGAAACCGACCGCTTAAAGGAAGAAAAGGAACGACAAATCTCAATTGAACTCGGATTTGCACCTTTGTATGAAGATAGTGAAATTCAAATATCAGTCGTTGACGTGCCGGGACATGAGCGGTTTATCCGGCAAATGATTGCCGGGGTTGCCGGAATAGACCTGGTGGTGCTTGTTGTTGCGGCAGATGAAGGGGTCATGCCACAAACAATTGAACATTTAGAAATCCTCAAATTTCTCGGGATAGAAAATGGGATTATCGCCATCACTAAAATCGAACGGGTGGATGAAGAATTTATTGAACTCGTCAAATATGATATTTTAGGTGAACTTACAGGAACTGTGTTTGAAGATGCACCATTTGTTCTGGTGGATAGCCTTTCCAAAAAGGGAATTCCTGAATTAAAAGAACTCATTATTAAAACATTAAAAGAAACGGAAATGCGTGATGCCAAAGGGGCTTTTCGTCTGCCAATCGACCAAGTTTTTACCGTTAAGGGCCAAGGGACGGTTGTAAGAGGGACTGTGTATGAAGGGACAGTCGAAGAGGGACAAGTCCTTAAAATTATGCCTAAAGGACTGGAAGTCAGGGCAAGGCAGATTCAAGTTCATCATCAGCCGGCGCAAAAAGCGTATGCAGGTCAACGGGCAGCGATTAACCTTTCCGGGGTTGCAAAGGACGAATTAGAACGAGGTGATGTTCTGATATCGTCCGAGCATTTTATTGTGACAAAAACCATAGATGTCGCCATACAAGTTGTCGAAGACCTTGAGCATATGGTCAAACAACGGATGCCCATAAAGCTTCATATTGGTACAACTGAAGTAATGGGAAGAATCGTCTTTTTCGACCGGAATGTGCTTGTAGAGGCAAATGGTGAAATTCTTTGCCAACTTAGGCTCAATGAAGAAATTCTCACCAAACGCGGAGATCGTTTTATTCTTCGCAGGCCAAGCCCGGTGGAGACGATTGGCGGCGGTTGGGTCGTTGATCCTCGGGGAGATAAGTATAAATTTGGAACTAAGACAATCGAGGAGCTTGAGAAGAAAAAGGCAGGTACTCCAAAAGAGCGAATATCTGCAGCATTAATGGAAGCAAAAAGTCTTCCATTAACGGAAATAATCAAGCGGACTGCACTTGATGAAAAGACGTTAACAGAGCATTTAAAAAGTGAAGAATTCATTTTTTATAATGGTAAAGAGTATACGCTGAAGATACTGGTTCAATCAATTGAAGAAGATATTTATGATCAATTACATGAGTATCAGAACAAGCATCCGATGAAACCCGGCCTGAATAAAGCAGAATTACTCCAAACCCTGCAAAAACGGCTTCCAAAAATATTACTTGAATTTGTCGTGGAAAATGGGATTCACCATGGAGTTTTTAAACGCCAAGAAAAATTTGTCTTCACCTCGAGTTTTGTGCCGCATGTTCCAAAAAATTGGCAAAAGCGTACAGAAAATATGCTTGAAGCTTTGACAAAAGATGGTTTAAAGGTTCGTAATCTAGTGGATTATTTTTCGCAAGCAGGTATTCCTGAATCGCTGGAAGTGGATTTAAAGCGGCTCCTTGAGGAGGAAAAATTAATTGTTCCATTGGATGAACAAATTGCTTATGCTGCGGAAGTATTTTCTGCCGCAGTGGAAAAACTTCGCAGTGGCACAGGTCCGGAGTTTGAAGTCGGAGATGCAAAAGATATTTTAGACCTTTCCCGAAAATACATGATCCCATTTTTGGAAAAACTGGATTTATTGGGGTTAACAAAACGAATCGAAAATAAACGTGCTTGGATGAATGAAAAAAAACCGCAATCAAAATAGGATTGCGGTTTTTTATAGGTTATGAAAGAAATTCTCCAGGATTTAAACCAAGCTCGCGGCATATATCTGAAACCATTTGTTTTTCATACTGGTCAAAATTACCATCCGCATAACCAATAGCAATGCAATAACGAGCGATTAATCTTGCAATTTCAGGTTTTGTTCTTACTCTGCCCAAGGCCCGGAATGCCTCGGCACGGCCCATCATTGAATCATGTTCAATTTTCGAAACAAATAAATTAAATTTCTGAATGATCTTTTGAGAGTCAAAAACACGTAGTTCTTCACTCTGGTGAACAAACTCCAGCATCTTTTGCCTTTCTGAAGCATCGAGATGCCCGTCTGCCATTGATACCAATGCACAAGCTGCAACAACAGCTTCCAATACATCCTGGCTTTTGTAACGGGTAAATAACTCCTGCGCTCTTCTTTTTTGATTATTAGCCCATTCCATATAATCCGTTTGAGATGGTGACCAGGAACTTCCGCAGCTATTGCAGGTAAATTTCAACTGGTTTTTCCCAATAAAACCGCCAAGTAATCCAATTGGCCCAAGAATAAGCCCGCCAATTGCCGCTTTTCCAATTCCAAAACCCTTTTGACCCGTCCGGACATTCGTGGAATGGCAGCGCGGACAAATGATTTCATCCCCGCCATAGGTTGAATTAGTTCCAGTGCTGGAGGTGGAAGGAAAGGTTTGTGCCGGATACCCGAAGGCGGGCTGCTGCTGATAAGCTTGTGTCGACTGCTGAGAATGGAAAACAGACGGCTGACTAGGCTGATAGGGGTGATATTGATTTTGTTGGTATGAAGATTGATTTTGCTGATAATTCGGCTGTTGATAAGAAGGAGTTACCGGTGCCGGAGCATCATCAACGGTTACCCCAAAATTTTTACAAAGTGCTGCTAATCCACCTTGAAAGCCGCTTGCAATGGCATTGAACTTCCATTCGCCATTATGCCGATACAATTCTGCCGCCACTATTGCCGTTTCCACAGTGAAATCCCGGCCGAGATTAAAACGAAGCAATTCTTCATTAGTGAGTTCATTAAAAATTCTCACGTAGGAATCGGAAATTTGTCCAAAATTTTGCCGTTTTACTTGGGCATCATGAATCGTGATCGTAAAAGCAATCCGGTGAATATGAGGTGGGACAATTTTTAAATTAATCTTAATTTGCTCATCGTCCCTGACACCTGAACCAATACGGTTATCCCCGCTGTATTGAATCGAACCGTTTCCGCCGGAAGGATTGTTATAAAAAACAAAATCCAAATCATTTTGAACCAGCCCATTTTGGCCAAGCAGGAACGCAGAAGCATCCAGGTCAAAATTGGACCCCATGTTACTAATGTTCCACCCTAATCCTACCACGACATTTTCAAGGCCCGGGTGAGTTTTGGTTAAATCTATTTTTTGCCCTTTACTAAGCGTAACACCCATATCTTTCACTCCTATCAATATTCATTATTTCATTATAAATTGAATTAAGTAATTCTGAAAATTTTCTCTGTTAAACAATACGAAAAAATTTTTAATTGGTTTCATTTTTTTATGGATCCGAAATTGAAAGAGTAAAAAAGCATTTCTAGTAAAATTAGATTTTTCGCAAAATAACGACAAATATTTTATTGAAATATGATAGGGTGTCATTTATAATTTTGCTAGACATCAAGATAATTGCAAAAATTCAGATATAGATATAAATGGGGGATTTTTATGGTCGAAAAATTGGTAACAAGTATTAACGGGTTTTTGTGGAGCCCAGTATTAGTCATCTTTATTGTAGCAGTAGGTTTGTATTTTAGTTTCCGAACAAGATTCCTGCAGATTCGTCATATCAAAGAAATGATTCGTTTATTATTATCAGGTAAAAGCTCTAATGAGGGTGTTTCGTCTTTCCAAGCATTAGCAATGTCATTATCTGGCCGTATTGGTGTAGGGAATATTGCAGGTACCGCAACCGGGATTGCATTTGGTGGACCGGGTTCCGTATTTTGGATGTGGGTCATTACCTTTATTGGTGCAGCCTCAGCTTTCGTAGAGTCCACACTTGCTCAAATCTATAAAGAAAAGCAGGATGGAGAGTATCGTGGCGGCCCTGCTTTTTATATTGAAAAGGGACTAGGAATAAAATGGTTCGCTGTTATTTTTGCAGTTGCAACACTCCTCGCTATGGCTATATTGATGCCAGGTATCCAGGCAAATTCAATTGCAGAAGGTGTGAAAAATGCATTTGGTATAAATAATGCCATCACTGGTTTTATTGTTATTGCACTTATGGGACTTATTATTTTTGGTGGAGTTAAGCGAATTGCAAGAGTTGCTGAATTTGTCGTGCCTTTTATGGCGATTGGGTATTTGCTTATAGCAATTGCGATTATAGTAGTTAATTTTGATAAAATTCCAGCAGTTTTCACACTTATTTTTAAAAGTGCCTTCGGTGCAGAGGAAGTATTCGGCGGAATCCTTGGCTCAACGATAATGTGGGGTGTAAAACGCGGGCTTTATGCGAATGAGGCCGGTCAAGGTACAGGTGCCCACCCTGCTGCAGCTGCAGAGGTTTCTCACCCGGCAAAGCAAGGTCTTGTACAAGCATTTTCAATCTATCTTGATGTATTCTTAGTTGTTACATCAACAGCATTCATGATTTTATTTACTAATTCTTATAATACAGTGAACGGAGCAGGAAAATTCTTGGTTCAACATCTTAAAGGAGTAGAACCAGGTCCAGGATATACGCAGTCCGCAGTAGATACAATTTTACCAGGCTTTGGATCAGGATTTATTTCGATTGCGCTCTTTTTCTTTGCCTTCACAACCATTTTTGCCTACTACTATATTGCAGAAACAAATCTTGCTTATCTAGTGAAAGGCAAAAACAGAAAATTAGCGATGACTTTATTAAAATTAGTTCTCTTAGGTTCGACTTTCTATGGAGCAGTGAAAACAGCTTCTACAGCATGGGCAATGGGGGATATTGGACTAGGAATCATGGTGTGGTTAAACTTAATTGCCATTGTGATTCTATTTAAGCCTGCATTACTTGCTCTAAAGGATTATGAAGAGCAGCTAAAGCAAGGTGTAGATCCGGAATTTAATTCTACTAAACTAGGGATTAAAAATGCAGATTTCTGGGCAAATGGCTATGAAAAAGCCAAAAAGAATAAAAAACATGTAGTATAGTTTATACTTTGGAAGCATCAGCTGCAACAGGCTGGTGCTTTTTGGTCGTTTCGTGTACAATATTTTGAAAAAATATAAAAAGGGACATTTTAAAATTATTTGAATAGATAATTTGATCAATTCTTACTTTAAACTGAAAATACAATATAGTAGAGTAGAATTAATATATTAAGAGGTTAATTGTAAAAGTAGTTTCAATCAACAATTAGAGAGTTAAAGGGATGGGAGTGCTTTAGATGTGAAAATATTTACGGTAGAAGATTTAGTGAGAAAATTTTCATTGAAGGTATTAACTGGTGAAAATCAATTACAACGAACCATCAAGCAATCACGGTCTCATCGTCCGGGGTTGGAATTCGTTGGCCACTTTGATTTTTTTCCGACGGAAAGAGTTCAAATACTAGGGAGAAAAGAAGTTAATTATTTGCATAAGTTAAGTATCGAAGAACGTCAAATGCGGATTGGGAATATAGTCAAATACCACCCGCCATGCTTTATTGTAACTGCCGGGGATGAAGGTCTAACCTATTTAAGGAAGTCTTGTATTGAAGAGGGAATCCCATTATTATGCACAAACACACCTCGAACAACCTCTGAATTTATTACCGAGCTGGATGCTTATATGGTAAAAGTATTAGCACCGGAAATCGCCGTGCACGGAGTGTGTATTAATGTATTTGGAATGGGTATTTTACTTCGGGGAAAATCCGGCGTCGGAAAAAGTGAAATCGCTCACACATTGATTGGCAGAGGTCACAAGCTGGTGGCTGATGATATCGTGGTGGTGAAAAAGCTTAGTCCACGAACGATTCTCGGTACACATGACGGGAAAACGAAGGAATTTCTCGCCTTACGAAGTGTCGGGCTGTTGAATGTGGTCCGTGTATATGGGATAAAATCTTTCCAAGAGGAAACGAGGATCGCGCTCGATATTGAACTGACAAAATGGCAGAAAAATTCCCTTCATAATGAATTGGATCACGAACCTGTATTTACAGAATATATGGGCGTTCCCATTCCTCATATTGAGATACAGCTCCAACCCGGACGCGATGTGGCGGGGCTAATTGAAGCTGCTGCAAATAACTGGCTTTTGAAACAGCAGGGATACAGTGCCGCGGAAGAGTTTATGAGGCGACTGGAAATGGATTCTAATTGGTAATCATTTGCTTTAGGTATACTGCCATTTTCAATGGCAGTATTTTTGATTTAAAGATAGAAAATAATTTTTTTGTAACTTCTATACATATCTGCACTTGAAAGACTTTTCCTAAGCTGTTCTAATTTTAAGGAAAAGTTAAGAATTAAGTTGAATAATTGGCTTATTCCAAACTATCAGTGTCCTATTATGGATTATAGAAAAGGAGTAAGTATGAATGAAAAAAGGGATTGTAATCGTTCTTTGTGTTTTAGTAGTAGGGTTTGTTGGCTTTCAGTGGTACAACTCCAGAACCAGTGCGAAAGAAGTAATCTCTCAGGTTCGGACAGCGGTTGTTCAAAAAGGAAAAATGGAAGTGAAAATCAGCGGTTCAGGAACCGTTCAGCCGGTAACATCTGAGGATATTAAATCTCCAATAGAAAACAATGAAATCTATGAAGTTTTAGTATCAACAGGTGAATCTGTCAAAAAAGGAGAAGCATTGATTACTTTTAAAGATGGAAGTGATCCTATTACTGCCCCTGCCTCCGGTGAAATCACATCGCTTTCTGTTCAGGCAGGACAGCGGGTGACCAACGGACAAGTTGTTGCACATCTTACAAACTATGAAAATTTACAAACCGTTGTGCAAATTGACGAACTTGATATTCCGAAAGTTAAGAAAGACCAAGCAGTAAGCATTAAGGTGAATGCCTATCCGGATCAAACTTACATGGGAAAGGTAAGCGCGATTGCGGATGAAGGCACTTCGACAAATGGTGTATCTACCTTTGATGTAGCCATTCACATTACAAAGCCAAGTAATTTGAAGGTAGGTATGACTACGGAAGCAAGTATTCTGACGGCAAGCAAAAACAATGCACTTTACGTTCCGATTGATGCGGTCCATGCGATGAATAATCAAAAATTTGTCCTTGTTCAAAATGGAAACTCGGAAACAGCAAGGGCACAGCGAAAAGTAGTGAAAACGGGATTAGCCAATGAAGATTATGTGGAAATTCTCCAGGGTTTAAATGAAGGAGAGATTATTAAATTACCTCAGCTTGCGCAAAGTACCTCTTCTACTGCCGGGGGAAATCGGCGCATGATGCAAGGCAGCTTTGGCAGCGGTTTCGGCGGATTTGGAAACGGAGGCGGCTTTAACCGGAATGGCGGAGGACAAGGATTTAGCGGAAGGACTGGTAATTAATGCGTAAACCAATTATTCAAATCAGTCATCTCATGAAAACCTATCAACTTGGGGGAGAAACCGTTCATGCACTAAATGATGTTTCTCTTGAAATTGACCAAGGAGAGTTTTTAGCTATAATTGGTCCTTCAGGTTCAGGGAAGTCCACGTTAATGAATATGATTGGCTGTCTTGACAGGCCTGAGTCTGGGGCATACCTGTTGGATGGAAAAGAAATTGGAAAAATGAATGATAATCAGCTGGCAGTCATCCGTAATGAAAAAATTGGATTTATTTTCCAAAATTTTAATCTCTTAACAAAATTAACGGCTTTAGAAAACGTTGAACTGCCCCTGCTTTATCGCGGGGCTTCGGCAAAAGAACGCAGGGAGAAAGCATTGGATAGCCTTAGGAAGGTAGGACTGCTCGATCGCTCGGGGCACTTACCATCGCAGTTATCGGGTGGCCAGCAGCAAAGGGTGGCGATTGCCAGAGCCCTTGCCGGCAGTCCTTCGATCCTTCTGGCAGATGAACCAACGGGTGCATTGGATAGTAAAACAAGTAAAGAAATTATTATGGTGATGAAGGAATTAAATGAAGTCGGTCACACGATTATATTAATTACCCATGACTTGGCTGTCGCGAAGCAGGCAAAAAGAATGGTCAGCATCCAAGACGGCCAGCTTTATGAGAATGGGGGTGAACTGCTTGGGCATTTACCAATCTATTAAAATGGCACTTCGCAGTATAAAAAGCAATAAACTTCGTTCCGTTTTGACTATGCTTGGGATTATTATCGGTGTTTCATCTGTTATTATTTTGGTTTCGATTGCACAGGGTTCTGCTAAAAATGTCACAAGCAGTATAAATCAGCTGGGAACTAACCTGCTAACCATTAATACATTTGGAACAGATTTATCGTTAACAGAGGATAAAATTAACCAATTAAGCAAATTAAATGGGGTAAAGGCGATTTCCCCTGTTGTTTCCGGACGGGTAACCGTGAAAAAGGATCGGACGAATTCACAAGTAACTCTGACCGGTACCAATGCCGCTTACTCCTCTGTACGGGATGCAAAGGTGAGTCAAGGGCGCTTTATCAATGACCTGGATATTGAATATCGGCAGAAAATTGCTGTATTGGGATCGGAAACCGCTTCAACCTTTTTTGGTGCTGACAACCCGGTTGGCCAATATATCCAGGTAGACGGTACATCTTTTAAGGTGGTCGGTGTTATGGCATCTAAAGGAAGTTCTTTAGGGCAAAGCGGGGATAATGTCATCATTGTTCCGTTAAGTACCGGCCAACGCTTAGTCAAGAGCACAAGTATTAACCAGGTTTATTTACAAGGGAATAGCAAAGATCAAATGGATTTTGTTATGAATGAAGTAGAACGGGCAATGGCAAGCCTTTATCCGAATAAAAGTGATTCTTACAGTGTAACCAATCAGCAGGATGTCATGGATACGCTGAGCTCAGTTTCCAATACGATGACGATGATGTTGGGAGGTATTGCCAGTATTTCCTTGTTAGTAGGCGGTATCGGGATCATGAATATCATGCTAGTTTCCGTTTCTGAACGGACAAAGGAAATTGGTATCCGGAAAGCGATCGGGGCAAAACGGCGGGATGTACTGCTGCAATTTTTAATCGAGGCAGTGGTATTAAGTTCAATGGGAGGAATCATCGGAATCCTGGCCGGAATTGGACTTGGAAAAATTATCGCCTCACTGATGAGTCTCACGATCGCTTATTCGACATCGGTGATTGTGTTATCTTTCTTATTCTCGCTTTTAGTCGGTGTTGTTTTTGGCGTTTTCCCGGCCAATAAAGCATCAAAACTGAGCCCAATTCAGGCTCTGCGTTATGAATAATTGGTAAAACAGGAGCGATCGTATAATGCGGTCGCTTCGTTTCCTATATAATAGAAGCTAGTCCATTTTTTTAAGGAGCCCAAACTATGCGATTATTAGTTGTTGAAGATAATCTCCCATTGCTTGAGTCTATTGTAGAGCTTTTGTCCGATGAATTTGAAGTAGACCAGGCATCAAATGGGGAGGATGCTTTGTTTTTAGCGATGCAAAATATCCATGACGCTATCGTTTTGGATGTCATGATTCCAGAAATTGACGGTTTTGAAGTACTTCAAACGATCCGCAAGGAAGGCATGAAAACTCCGGTTCTTTTTTTAACCGCAAGGGATTCGTTGGAAGATCGGGTAAAAGGATTGGACAGCGGTGGTGATGACTACTTGGTAAAACCATTCCAAGCTGCTGAGTTAAAAGCGCGAATTCGTGCTTTATTACGGCGGAGCGGAAGTCTCACCACCAATCAAACCATCCAATACCGCGGTATCGAATTGTTAGGGAAGGAAAGGGATATTCTGATTGAGGGGGGACCTGTTAAGTTAACAACGAAGCAGTATGAATTGTTGGAATACCTGATTCAAAATAAGGGTGCAATTTTAACGAAGGAACAAATTTATGACCGTGTTTGGGGCTTTGATTCAGATACTACGATCGCAATTGTTGAGGTCTTTATGCACCATCTCCGCAAAAAACTTGAGCCATTTGGCTACCATTCAGATATTAAAACCATCCGCGGTGTTGGCTACATGCTGAATGAGGAGTAAAGGGGACAGCGAATGTTTCGGCAAACACATATACGTCTAACTTTGTTAAATTCTTTAGTTTTTATTATTTTAATCAGCATTCTTGGGAGTATCATTTATTTTTATACAGAGAAAAAATTATATCAAGACGTGAATCGTTCCCTGATAGAAACTGTAAATCATTTTCAAAGTGAACAGCCACAGCAAAAACAAGGACCCAATGTGGACGACGGGCCGAAATTTATGCACCGCGACCCAAGAATTTTGACGTTAATTTGGGATGCAAATAATCATCTTTTAACCGACCAAAACCGGGAAGCTGTGCTTTTTCAAGATAATGAAATACGAATCCGTCCGAAAAAATTGAATTCCCTGCAGGATGTGAATGTTGAGAATTTTTCTTATCGCTATATTGCCACAAAACTCGAGGTTCCACTCTTAGGAAAAGTAACCGTCCAAGTGATTCGGAATACCAATTCGGAAAAAGAATTATTAAATCGTCTGTTATTAATTATGTTGATTGGTTGTGGAATAGGGATTATATGTGCAGTTGGTATGGGTTATTTATTAGCGGGAAGAGCATTGGTACCGATAAAAAATACCTGGCAAAAACAACAGGAATTTGTATCCGACGCTTCACATGAATTAAGAACGCCGCTTGCGGTCATCCAAGCAAAAACAGAATTGCTTTTCCGTTCCCCTCAAGCAACGATTCAAGAGAAAGTTCGCGATATTTCCACGATTTCAACCGAGTCCAGGAGGCTTTCGAAACTTGTTGGCAATTTACTAACGCTTGCCAGATCGGATTCGAATCAGATTGAAATGAAGAAGCAAAACTTTCGCTTAGACGAGTTGTTTAAGGAAATTTACCAACATTATGAAGAGTTTGTGACGTATCAAGGGAAGACTATTCATTTGGAGGCTCCGGAACCGGTTCAATTTTTCGCCGATAAAGAAAGGATTCATCAGTTGATTGTCATTTTGCTGGATAACGCCACGAAATATACGAACGAAGGCGGCGAGATTCGATTATCCTGCCAGCAAAGCCATTCTTCAATTAATTTGAAGGTGGAGGATAATGGAATCGGAATTCCGGAGGCTGATATTCCAAAAATCTTTGATCGGTTTTATCAAAGTGATAAAGCACGTACTTCCGCGGAAGGCACTGGTTTAGGCTTGTCGATTGCAAAATGGATTATTGAAAAGCACCATGGCAAAACGAAGGTTCAAAGCAGTGTTGGCAAAGGAACGACAATTGAAATAATTTTTCCGAGAACACAGAAGAGTTAAAATATAGTGGGAAGACCAAAAAGCTGCCAAATCAACTGGAAGCTTTTTGGTCTTTTTTCTTCACTTTGTACCTTTTTCCAATTTTTCTAATCATATAAAACCCTGCGATTAAAGCTAATAAATTCAATGAATCTCCAAAATTTAGTGTTAAACTGAATTGATTATTCACTTTCACATCATTTTTGTTATTTTGTCTTGTTGGTGAAATCTCTATTTCTTTATTCGTCACAAAACCACCTCTTCAATTAATCACATTCACTAGAATAGTTATGAAAAAAGGCTTGGTTTCATGACCAAGCTCAATTATTTTACAATTACAGATCCCTTAAACATTCCCATTCCGCAGCTAAAGGTGTATTTGCCGGTTTTGGTTGGGATAAAAGAGAGGTGAGTTGTTCCAACTTTTAAATTGACATTGTTTATATCATATTCAGGCATTGTGAAAGTGGATAGGCAGTTATTTTCTAAGGGATTATCAATAATAAGTTCGACAGGTACTCCCTTTTTTACCCTAATGACGTTGGGAGTATAGCCCTGTGGAGTAACCTTCATGTGAATCTTTGGTAATTGTTCGTTTGATACATCGACTTCTTGTTTGATCGTGGCATTATTTCGGGAATAGGTATTTTCACCGGGAATTTTTACATGGTCCCTACCATACATAAATAAAAATAAGGAAACAGCAACCACACCGGCTGAGAAAACTGCAAAAGGGGAAATCGCCTGGGTATCAAGCGTAATCTTTTTGATTGTTTCCACTAAAATAAATAAAATGACAAGGCCCATAATGATGATATATAACCCTAGTAAAATAGCAAGCATGATAAAGGCATTTTCAAATTGAAGCATGACACCAAGCATGGCTCCCATCATTCCGCCCATAATTCCTGCAAGAGCCCCGTCAAGAATTGCCATCAAGCCGATTGGCTGGCCAGCTAGGAAACCAATAAAGAACCCGATGATCATGCTGACTCCGCCAGAAAGGAACATATCACCCGAATAGATGCCAATTAAATACCCGGAAATAAGGCCGGCCATCATTGCCATGACCATGGCAATCATCATTCCGGACATGCTGGTTATTTTCTTTTTCCCGCGGTGAACCAGATAGAGTGAATACCCGGTCAAGATGCAAACAACTACAATGGTGATCATGGCTAAAATATTCATATGTAGGTCTCCTTATATTGATTGGAATTCTTTTTTATAGGGATTTTTTGAACGTTTGATGGAATTGGAGGGCAATAAAAAAGACGCACGAGAACGTCAGACAACAATTTATTTATCTTTTTCTTTATCGAGTGTATTTTTAAAAATCCGTTTTAATGCCTCATTTTGCATTTTAATATATTCAAGCAGGAACCTTTTTTCTTCCTCTTCCTTCTCAAAATCATCTTGCTCTTTTTTCATGAGGAATCACTCCTTTTCATGCATTGTAAAGGATTTTTTTTCGAATGGAAATAGCTTCTGAAATATATTCCAAAATAGGATTTGACTTTTTGTGTCGAGAAATATATAATTTTTTCAAAAATACTACTTGAAACAATGACGGGGACTAGTAAAATGAAGGCGTCTTACCAAGAGAGGAAACCATTTGCTGGAAGGTTTCTTAAGATGGTCATTTGAACCTGCCTCACGAGTTCTGTATCGGATTTTTTGAAGATACACGCGGATCAATTCCGTTATCATGTTGAGTGTATAAAGCATTTGCTTTATGAATTTAGGGTGGTACCGCCAAGGCCTTGGTCCCTTTTTTGGGATTAGGGCCTTTTTTATATTTAATAAATTAATGAGGTGTCAAAATGGCAAAAGAATTTGTAAAAGACATAACATCCATGGACGAAGATTTCGCCCAATGGTATACCGATGTTGTCACAAAAGCAGACTTAATTGATTATTCCAGCGTTCGCGGTTCGATGATCATTCGTCCTTATGGATATGCTTTATGGGATAATATTAAAAATGAACTTGATAACAGAATTAAAGAAACAGGCCATGAAAATGTGTATATGCCGCTGTTTATTCCTGAGAGCCTGCTGCAAAGGGAAAAGGACCACGTTGAAGGCTTTGCTCCGGAAGTGGCTATAGTTACACATGGCGGTTCTGAAGAATTAACAGAGCGGTTAGTTGTCCGCCCTACTTCAGAGGTTCTTTTCTGCGAACATTATAAAAATATTATTCATTCTTATCGTGATTTGCCAAAGTTATATAACCAATGGGCTAACGTGGTTCGCTGGGAAAAAACTACACGTCCATTCCTGCGTACATTAGAGTTCTTATGGCAAGAGGGTCATACTTGTCATGCAACGGATGAAGATGCACATCAAGAAACAACAAAAATGTTAAATGTGTATGCGGATATTTGTGAAAATATCCTTGCTATTCCGGTTTTAAAAGGTCAAAAGACAGAAAAAGAAAAGTTTGCCGGTGCAAAATTCACATATACCATTGAAAGCTTAATGCATGACGGCAAAGCGTTGCAATCCGGTACTTCCCACCATTTAGGAACCGGATTTGCAGAAGCATTCGGAATTCAATATACAGACCAAGAAGGTAAGCTTCAGCATGTACACCAAACTTCATGGGGATTCACGACTCGTATTATTGGTGCTTTAATCATGGTTCACGGCGATGACCGCGGTCTAGTGATTCCTCCAAAAGCAGCGCCAACACAAGTAATGATTGTGCCTATTGCCCAGCACAAGGAAGGCGTGCTTGATTTTGCTTATGATTTGAAGGAGTCATTATCAACAATTGCTCGTGTCGGTATCGATGCAAGTGACAAGAAGCCTGGCTGGAAGTTCAATGAATACGAAATGAAGGGAATTCCAGTTCGCTTGGAAGTTGGACCGAAAGATATCGAAAATAAACAAGTTGTCTTGGTTAGACGGGATACTTTAGAAAAAGTCGTTGTCCCAATGGATGAATTAGAAACCAAGCTTGTTGAATTGCTTGATGATATTCAGTCTAATTTATATAACAAGGCGTTGAAGCACCGTGAAGAACGTACTTCTGTTTCCTTGAATTTTGATGAATTTAAGAACACGCTTGAATCCAAAGGCGGATTCATCAAATCAATGTGGTGTGGCGATATAGCATGTGAAGAAAAAATTAAAGAGGAAACAAGTGCTACATCCAGATGTATGCCTTTTGAGCAGGAACAATTATCTGATACATGCGTTTGCTGCGGTGGTAAAGCAGACAAAATGGTGTATTGGGCAAAAGCTTATTAGGATGATTTTGGCTCTTCCGATTTTAGTCGGGAGGGTCTTTTTTGTGGGGTGAAGTGGAAAATAAAATACATAACCATTAAAAAGGAAATATCCATGCATTTACCTAATACCGGAATAAATAGGGGAAGAGTTTATTTTAAACTAAAGTGAGTAAAAAAGGATTTCCCCTGCCCCCCATCGAATTTATTACCATTGAAAGGGGACATCAAAATGAATCCAATACTACTAGATTTTCCTGAAGAATTTTATACAGAAAGATTGCTCATCCGAAAGTCGCTCCCTGGAGATGGAAAATTCGTTTACGAGGCAACCCAGGCCTCAATCAATGAACTAAAGCCTTGGATGCCATGGGCACACAAAAATCAATCCGAAGATGAGGTCGAAGTAAATATCCGGGATGCGCATGCCAAATTTTTAACTCGAGAGGATTTAAGGCTCCATCTTTTCGATAAAAAAGCAGGTACATTTATCGGATCATCCGGATTACATCGAATCAATTGGTCCGTACCCAAATTTGAAATTGGTTATTGGATTGATACCCGATACAGTGGGAAAGGCTACATCACCGAAGCAGTTCAAGGAATTTCCGAATTTGCATTTACCGAGCTTCAGGCAAAACGGGTGGAAATCCGCTGTGATACAAAAAACACGAGGAGCCGGGCCATCCCTGAAAAATTGGGTTTTACCCTAGAAGGAATTTTAAAAAATGATGGCCTTTCCGGTGATGGAATGGAGCTAAGGGATACTTGCGTTTTTGCAAAATTTAAATAAACAAAAAGAGCATCTACGCAGATGCTCCTTTTTCTTTAAAAAACATACTTCTCCAAATAGTATTTCGTAATCGCCAAATATTCACGTGTATAAGATTTCAAAATAGCTTTTGCAGGTGTTTTGGCTGGTAGTCCATAAACGTTAAGTTTCTGGTCATGGGCCATCCCGAGTGCACGGTATACATGAAAATTATTTGTCACAAGGATTCCGGTTTTTGCACCTTTGGGGATGCGTTTTTTAGAAAACTGAATATTTTCTTGTGTAGTTGTGGATTGATTTTCTAAGATAATTCGGGATTCTTCAATTCCTCTTGCAATTAAACCTCTTTTGATCGCTTCCGCTTCCGATATTTTTTCCCCAGAACCAATCCCCCCGGAAGCAATGGCAACGGTGTTTTTATTTTTTAATAAATATGCAGCGGCGGTTTGAATTCGGCATTTTAATGCAAGAGATGGTACGGTTCCTTTCACCCTTGCGCCAAGAATAAGAACATAATCTGCGTTCCTTGGAACTTGAGAATTACTGGATTTAACAATCTTAATATGCAAAATTCCAACATAAATGACAAAAGCGATAAAAAAAATACTAAAAAAAATAAAAAATTTTTTCTTCATTTTTCACTCTGTTTCCTCTATTTTTTGGTAAAAATCCAAGTCTATGTTCCTTATATTTTATAAGAAATTTCCATTTTTGGAAACAGGAAAATGCTAAGTTCGATTTTTTGACACTTTTGAACTCAAGGTGTGTGATTCAAATCACATTATCAATATGAAATTTTTCATATAATCACAATGGAAATAAAGAAATGCATAAAACGTAAGGAGTGTTCAAAATGTTAGACCAAAAAACGATTGATATTGTGAAATCAACTGTACCTGTTTTAGAAAAACACGGAGAACAAATTACAACTCGTTTCTACCAATTAATGTTTGGAAACCATCCTGAACTGTTAAATATCTTTAACCATGCAAACCAAAAGCAAGGAAGACAGCAGAGAGCCCTTGCCAGTGCTGTTTATGCGGCAGCCATGTATATTGATAATCTTGAAGCGATTTTACCAGTTGTCCAACAAATCGCTCATAAGCATCGCAGCCTCGGTATCAAAGCTGAGCATTATCCAATTGTAGGCAAACATCTTTTATTAGCGATTAAAGATGTTTTAGGTGACGCAGCGACAGACGAAATTATCGACGCATGGGCAAAAGCATATGGTGTCATTGCCGATGCTTTCATCAGTGTGGAAGCGGAAATGTACGATGAAGCAGCTAACCAAAAAGGCGGCTGGGACGGCTTCCGCAAATTCGTTGTCGACCGGAAAATTGTAGAAAGTGATGTCATCACATCATTCTATTTAGTTTCAGAGGACAAAAAGGCAATTGCACAGTTTATGCCAGGTCAGTACATCAGCATCAAACTTGAAATCGATGGAGAAAAATTTACCCATATTCGCCAGTACAGCCTTTCCGATGCACCTGGAAAAGAATATTACCGCATCAGTGTGAAACGGGAAGCGGGCACTTCGAACCCAGACGGAATGGTTTCTAATTATCTCCATGACAGTATCAAAGAAGGAGATGTACTAAAAGTAAGTGCACCTGCAGGAGATTTCGTATTGGATACAACAAAAAATACTCCAATTGCTTTATTAAGCGGCGGTGTGGGAATTACACCAATGTTGAGTATGTTGAAGACAGTCGTAGAAATGCAGCCTGAACGCAAGGTTACCTTCATTCATGCGGCAGCAAACGGAAATGTCCATGCTTTGAGAAACGAGGTTGAGGCACTTACCGCCCTTGAACAAGTGAATTCCTTCTTCTTCTACGATTCACCAACAGAAGAGGACCGTCAAAATCATAGCTTTGATGTCGAAGGCTATGTAACTCGTGATTGGATTGAAGATAATGTCTCCTACAAAGATGCAGAATTCTATTTCTGTGGACCAGTATCATTTATGAAATCCGTATACCGTTCCTTAAGAGACCTTGGTGTAAGTGAAGAAAATATCCATTTTGAATTCTTTGGACCAAAAGGAAGCTTAGTATAATCATTTTAAAAAACCGATTTTCGTTTACGGAATCGGTTTTTTTCTGCTGATTTAAGGGAAAAGATTACTATATTGAGTATGTATGGATAAAATACCACTATAGCATTAAGGGAGGAGGGTGCATGGTTTGCAATATTTAACCAGTTTCATGAACGATTACGGATATCTGGTTCTTTTTCTCTCAATAATTTTTGGAATCATGGCCCTACCGATACCCATTGAAGCACTGATGGGATATGCCGGGTTTTTAGCCTATAAAGGGCAGCTGAACTGGTTTGGCAGTGTGCTCTCTGCCTCTCTTGGGTGTTTAGTAGGGCTGATGATTGCCTACTGGATTGGCTCTAAGCTTGGAATGCCGTTTTTTGAAAATACGGCTCAAAAGTTCATCTTGGGCCGGAAAGGCTCCAATCAACCTCGATATGGTTTAAAAAATACGGTAATAAATTGTTAATTGTAGCTTTATTTATCCCGGGAGTCCGACATATTACCGGCTATTTTTCAGGTATTACCCGGCTGCCGCATTAATGGCCTTTGTGATTTATGGCTTTTTCTTTTTTATCATGCTGCGTCACAGTAAATACATCCGGGTCCATACCCTTCTCGTTATCCTTTGGGTTTTGGTTCTTTTGTTTATCGGCATTAGCCGGATTTATTTCCAAGTCCAGGATCCTAGTCAAATAGCGGCAGGCTATGTATTTGGCGGTGTATGGCTTGGTTTAATAACGATGCTGCTGGAAATATTCCGCTTGCTTACAACCATTGATTCTTCGAAAAAGAAGTCTCGTATTCGGGTTTAGAAAAGACTGATTCACTGTAACGTGATTCAGTCTTTTTAGCAGAATCCAAAAAGTTTGAATCCTCGGCCTTTTATGGTTAAATGTAGGTAGAAAATGCCAGAAAGGATGAAAAATTTGAATAAAAATATTATCCGTTCAATTACTGTGATATCGGTCTTGTTCTGCCTTCTCTGGCTGGTTGGGCTTGGCTGGGCTGTAGGGGAGTATTATGCCGGTAAACCAGATAAAATCCCGAAGGCAACGGTAACGAAAAAAGCGGAAAATGCAAAAGGATTAACGATTGTTGCACTTGGAGATTCGCTTACGAGAGGGACCGGGGATGAATCCGGAAAAGGTTATGTTGGTGATTTACTGGATGAAATAAAGAAAAAAACAAAGAAACCAGTGCAACTCACGAACCTTGGGATCATGGGCCAGCGCTCCGATGGGCTAAGGAAACAAGTTCAGCAGACAGAGGTACAAAGGCAAATTCAAAAAGCGGATATCATTTTATTGACCATCGGCGGTAATGATTTATTTCGAGGCGGACAGGGCCTAATGGATTTTCAATCGGGGAATATTGCAGCCATCGAAAAAAAATACCTGGATAATTTAAAATATATTTTTGGGCAAATACGTAAAGCGAATAGCACGGCTAATGTATTTTTTATTGGATTATATAATCCTTTTATAGAATTTGCTCCTGGAAAAGAAATGTCCAAGGTGATTCGCCACTGGAATTATGATAGCGCTGAAATCAGCGCGGCCTATCCAAAAATTGTTTTTGTACCTACATTTGATTTGTTTGAATTAAAGGTGAATGACTATCTATACTCAGATAAGTTTCATCCAAATGCGAAGGGGTACCGTTTAATTGCAGAACGTGTTGCTGCCTTGCTTACTTGGTAGGGAGTGATAATGATGGGTAATATTACATTATCCGTACAGAATTTGAAGAAGATAATTGGAAAAAAAGAAATCATTAAAGGGTTGACCTTTGATTTAAAAGAAGGAGAAGTTTTTGGCTTCTTAGGACCGAATGGCGCTGGAAAAACAACCACCATCCGCATGCTGGTCGGCTTAATTAAACCCACATCTGGTTCCATCAAAATTTGTGGATTTAATATAGAAAACTCTTTTCAAGAAGCGATGGGAAACCTCGGCTGTATCGTTGAAAATCCTGAACTATATCCCTATTTATCCGGATATGATAATTTGCTTCATTTTTCGCGAATGCTTGAAGGAATCGAAGAAAACCGGATTCAAGAGGTGACTAGGCTCGTCGGCTTAAGTGATCGAATTCATGATAAGGTAAAAACCTATTCACTTGGAATGAGGCAGCGCCTTGGAATAGCCCAAGCCCTTTTAGGCAGACCGAAAGTGTTGATTCTTGATGAACCAACAAATGGCTTGGACCCGGCTGGAATTAGAGAGATGCGTGAATTTATCCGATTTTTAGCTATGGATGAAGGCCTTACCGTCCTTGTATCAAGTCATTTATTAAGTGAAATTCAGCAATTATGTGACCGTGTGGCGATTATCTCAAAAGGCTCTATTATAAAAATTGATACCGTCCATGATTTACTGGCCAATCGTGAAAGAGTTTTATGGAGTTTTCATCCATTTGAAAAAGGGAAAGAAATCTTGAGCGGACTAACGACAATTGAAGAAAATGAAGATGGCACCATTTTAACTGAATTTGATGAGCATCTGACACCAGAATGGAATCGAATATTGGTCGAATCAGGTATTTTTGTCATAGAAATGACCAGAAGAATGCCTGTCCTTGAAGACTTATTCCTCGAACTTACCGGGGGTGATTCGATTGAATAAATTGATCCAAAACGAAATGATGAAGGTAATTGCAAAAAGGCGGATTGTGGTCATTGCCTTGATTATCGGTGTCCTTGTTATTTTATTTACATATGCACAGTACAAACAAGTTCAGACCCAAAGAGAAAAATTGGGAACAAGTGACTGGCGAACGATTTTACAGCAGCAAATTGTGGATACAACCAACCGGTTAAGCAGCAGCCGAATTTCGGAAGAGTGGAAAAAACAGCTGCAAATCACCTTGCAGCAGGAACAATATTACCTTGATCATGATATTAACCCATCTGCACCGGGGGCGCCAACCTTCATTCGAATGTTTTTGGAAAACTCGATTGATTTATTTATTCCGCTCATGGTCATGGTTATTGCCAGTGACCTAGTTTCATCAGAGTATAGTCTCGGGTCAATTAAATTGCTGTTAACGAGGCCGGTTAAACGGTGGAAAATCCTTTTAAGCAAATATATTACTTTATGTCTGGCAGTTTCCTTAATCATTGCCATTGCTGGAGTTTTATCCTATTTGATTTCAGGTCTTGTCTTTGGTTATAAAGGATGGGGAACACCGATTCTGACGGGATTTAATGTCAATGAGTTGGGGCTTAACACAACCTCCGTTAAAATGTTAAAGCTTTGGCAATTTTTATTAATGGATTTTGGATTGGTATGGTTTGTGGCCATCGTGGTCGGAACATTATCTTTTATGTTGTCCGTTTTAATTCGCAGTACGGCGGCAGGGATGGGAATTATGCTTGCCGCTCTTATTTCCGGTGCGATATTAAATAATATGGTTTCATCCTGGCAGTCAGCAAAATACTTTTTTATGGTCAATTTGCGATTAACTGACTATTTAAGGGGGATGGCCCCGCCGATTGAAGGAATGACACTTTCCTTTTCTTTACTAGTTCTCCTCATTTGGTGGATGGCAGCCATTTTTGTATCATTTTTTGTTTTTATGAAAAAAGATGTGTATTAACATGGAATTTCCCATCAATACTTTTTCCCGTTGCGGAAAAAATAATAAACGTATCTTCTAAAATCTAAGGGGGTATGTGAAGATGGGTTTTAAAAAGACAAAATTGGTTGTTGCATCATTAGCGATTGCATCATTAGCAGCATGTTCCACTAATAAGGCAAATGTAAATAATGATACAGCTCTAAATCATCGAAATGTTTCAACTAATGATCTTAATGATCGCAACGTATTAAATAGGGATTTAACAAGAGTAAATAATCCGATTACTAACGATAATCGGACGTGGAATGACCGAAATGATATGGCGAATCATCCTGGTGGTTTATTAAACCCTCGTAATGTTTCGACAGGGGATTTAACCAATCCGAACGTGACAACCCGTGATTATAATTGGAATGCCCGAGACAACGCTAATAATTGGGATAATGCGATTACTGAAAATGGGATCATGATGTCTACCACTGAAATTAACGGAAACAAAAATGGGTTTATTACCATCGACCCGAACTCCTTTAGTACAGATACACCGAGTCATAAGTTTCCGCATAGTAAACGGGTACAGCAAGGGAATTTCTGGTACTATAGTTCGGACCCGAATGCAGGGAAAGCCAATTTAAACATGCCAAAAGCAGGTAACAATGGTGTTGTTACTAATCCTAACACGGGAAATCAGGGTACTGTAAACCGAACAACACCTAAAACGACAACACCTCCTGCACAGCAGCCAACTGCACAGGCACCGGCTGGGATTAGCAAAATGTCACAACAAGTCATAGATTTGACGAATGCGGAAAGAAAGAAAAATGGACTTCCAGCGTTAACAGCTGATGCTTTATTAAATAAAGTTGCACAGACGAAATCGAACGACATGGAAGCTAAACATTATTTTTCCCATACAAGCCCAACCTATGGTTCGCCGTTTGATATGATGCGGGACTTTGGTGTAACCTATAAATCCGCCGGCGAAAATATTGCTATGGGGCAGCCTACAGCACAAGAGGTCGTAAATTCCTGGATGAACAGTGAAGGCCATCGGAAAAATATTTTAAGTCCCATCTTTACGAACATCGGAGTTGGTTTTAACTCTAAAGGTAACTATTGGACACAGGAGTTTATTGGTAAATAATGAATGTGAGAGCTATTCCTCTTTGAGGAATAGCTCTTTATTTTTGAGTTAAAATTGAAGGAATTTTAAAAATTTTGTAAAATAATATTGTGCACCCATAATTTTGTTTCGGAGGGATAAAAATGTCGTTCATATTTAAAAAAATCGATCATGTCCAACTTGCTGCACCAAAAAGGTGTGAAGAAGTTGCCCGAGAATTTTTTAGCGGAATCCTTGGTTTGAGGGAAGTAGAGAAACCTGAAGAATTAAAGAAACGCGGCGGCATTTGGTTTGAATTTGGCACCTTCCAACTTCATATTGGTGTGGAGGAACCCTTTATACCAGCGAAAAAAGCACATCCCGCATTTGTTATTGAAAATATTGAGGAATTAAAAGCTCATTTGGAAAAAAATAATGTTCCATTTACGGAGGATGACAATCTGCCTGGAGCGAACAGGATTCATGTACATGATCCATTTGGAAACCGTATGGAATTTATGGAATGGATGTAAAAAATGTATTTATCAGAATTAACATATTCTCAATATGAGGATATGAAAGAAAATCAAGAATTTTGGAATGAAAAAATGATTGGAATCCTGACCCAATGGGGAAAGAATTTTACTTGTTTAAAACGATATTCCTATGGGGCAAATATTGTTTATAACTGTGATGACAAATTGGTTATTAAATTATTTCCTGACCACTTGAATGACCAATTTATACGCGAACTTGCGGTTTTAGAGGCTATTCAGGAAAAGGTAAAAATAGTCGAGACTCCTCGCTTGATCCATCATGGTTCGTTTGAAGGCTGGAGTTTTATAATCATGACTTTGGTAGAAGGCGAACTATTAATCGATATTTGGTATGAGCTCTCATTCGACGAAAAAATAAATCTAAGCAAGGATCTTGCAAAAACCATTAAGGAATTTCATCGGATTCCGCTTAATGGTTTAGAAAAAACTTTACCGAATAATTGGCGTGAATTTATCGAACATCAATTTCGGAATATGAAGGCTTATCATCAAAGTTTAGGTTTAGATGAGTCTTTTCTTAAAGAATTGGAGCTTTATGTTGAGGAATTTTACTTAGAAAAAAATCCTAAGAAAACGCTCTTAACCGGAGAATACACTCCTTATAACCTTCTAATGAATCAAGTTGATGGAAAGTGGAAGCTTAACGGAGTGATTGATTTTGCTGATTGTTTTTTAGGGGATGCTGATTATGATCTCCTTGGACCAATTCTTTTTATGTTTAACAGCAATCAACCACTCATTTACGCATTTCTTGATTCTTATGGTTATCCTGGACTTAACGACTATTTGCAAAAAAAGTTAATGTCTTATGCGATTCTACACCGTTTCAGTGATTTATCTTTTTTTGCGTCACAAAGTGTACTGGCGAAACAAGCTAAAAGTATTGATGAACTTGCTAGAATTTTGTTTCCACTTAAATAGTCTCTCCTTGTTGGAGGGATTTTTTTTATGGAATATTTTTTATGTGAGAGGGCATGATAAATTCATGCCAATTTTAAAATGGATGATTTTACTAATGGAAGGAGATTTTTATGAGGAAACTCATCGTATTATTTCTTGGATTATTCTTAACCTTGCCGAATCTGGCTTCAGCACACAATCATACTCCAGTTAACCATGATGGCAGCGAATCTCATAAGGAAAATTGCTGTAATAATGGCGAAGATCGTCACCATTTAATGCACGGAGACTGGAAAGCTAAAATGGCTGCGAGAGAGGGTAAGATCTTAGCTTGGGTGAGCCAGTACACGCCTGAGAAAAAGAAAGAATGGACGAAAATGTTCTCGGAGAAAAAAGTGTTGATGATGAAGTGGTTAAGCCCGCAAAATGCATCGAAGCGCGAGCAATGGAAAAAAGAGCGCATGGAGAAAATAAAGAAATATCGCAAGCAGTATGATGAAGGAAAAATAACCAAAGAGGAATTTCTCAAAAAAGTTCACGACGGCAAAGACATGAGCCATTGGCAAACCTACCATGAGTTGGAAAAAGCGGTTGCAGAAAAAAACAGTGAAAATGCAAAGAAATACTTAAATCAACTGCTCGAGCAATATACAGCTCATAACAAAATGTTAAAGGATTTAATGTCAAAATAATTTTGGGTAAGGACGCTCATTCCGTGTGGGATGAGCGTTATTTTTTTAATGAATAAAAAAGCTAATTCGATAAAACCAACTCCTCAACAGGTTTGGTTTTCAATCATCCAATTCTTCGACATTCACCAAAATATGATCTTTATAATACACAATTAATTCACATGTAGCCTGGACGGCCTTTTGAATAACCCCAGCAAAGCACTGCCACGGCAAAGTGAAAATACATTTTAATCACCTACAATTAAAAAACTGAAAATTAAAATATTAGTATTTTTAGAATACGATCATTTTTCTGAACTATAAATGTTTAGTTTTTCGAAATAGTAAATTATGATTACCACTTTTAAAATCAGTAATAAGAGGGAACATATATTAATAAAGGCTTGTCTACGAGGAGGAATAAAAATGAACCGAAAAAATTTAATGATGACAACTGCCGCCCTTGGTGCTGCTTACCTACTAAGAAATAAAAAATCCCGGCAAAAGCTTATGAACCAATTTCAAGCCTTTGCAGATAAATCAAGAAGATAATCACCAAAACATCTCCTTAACTTTTAGGGGATGTTTTTTGAAAAACCTTCCTTCATGCATTCTCTGAAAACAGGAGATACTTTTTCTGAAGGAGGAATTTTTATGAGCCTAAACAATACATTAGAAGCAAAACAATCATGGAAAGATGTCGTTAAAAGCGTTAAAGCGCTTGATCCCCAAAAATTAGAAATTATTAAAGCGACCCTGCCGGTTGTAAAAGAACACGGAGAAGCGATTACAAAGCAATTTTATAAGCGAATGTTTAAACAACACCCTGAACTAAAAAATATATTTAACATGACACATCAGATCACCGGCCACCAGCCAAAAGCATTGGCCGATGCTGTTTATGGTGCCGCCGCAAATATAGAAGATTTTAGTCAAATCATGCCAGTACTAGAGAGAATCGGTGAGAAGCATCGCAGCTTACAAATCAAGCCGGAGCACTATCCGATTGTCGGAGAAAACCTGTTGGGGGCCATTAAAGAAGTCCTTGGAGATGCCGCAACAGATGATATCATGAATGCATGGGCGGATGCCTATGGGGTCATTTCAGATGTGTTTATACGTATGGAAGACAAAATGTATAAAACAACCGAATCACTGCCTGGAGGCTGGGCAGGATTCCGTGATTTTGTAGTTGACCGAAAAGTAAAGGAAAGTGATGTCATTACATCCTTCTATTTAAAACCAAAAGATGGAAATCAAATCGCAAAATTTATTCCTGGTCAATACATTACAGTTAAAATGGATAAAATGAGTGGGGAACAATATACTCACCTCAGGCAATATAGTTTATCGGACAGACCTGGATTAGACTATTACCGAATTAGTGTAAAACGTGAGGATTCAAGGAAAGAAGGCATTCCGGATGGAGTGGTATCTACCTACTTACACAATCATATCAACGAAGGTGATATAATCCCGATTTCAGCTCCTGCCGGGGATTTTTACTTAAATAAGGAGTCCAACCTTCCATTAGTTTTAATTAGTGGCGGGGTGGGATTAACGCCGATGATGTGTATGCTGAATACAACGGTTAATGAAAATCCGAATCGAACCGTTTATTATATTCATGCAGCGATTAACAGCAATTTCCATGCCTTTAAAAACCATGTTCATGACCTTGCTGCTGAAAATAAAAATGTTAAATCTTTTGTTATTTATGAAAAACCAACAGAATCGGATAAGGAAATGAAGGACTACGATAAGGAAGGGTTTTATACACTGGAATGTCTGCAAAGTGTATTACCCTCTAATGAAGCGGATTTTTATTTTTGCGGACCGTCTCCATTTATGAAAGTAGTGAATCAATCGTTAAAAAATTGGAATGTGCCTGAAGAACATATCCATTATGAGTTCTTTGGCTCCTTTGGAAACCTGGACGAATTTTAAAAAAACAAAAATGCAAGATGAACCATAATCATCTTGCATTTATACGTTTATTTTTTTAAATCGATTTGCTTAGCTTCTTTAATGTCCTCTTTAATTTCTTCTTTTATATCATCAGCAATACCCTCAGTTGCTTTTTTAAATTCACGAATCGATTTTCCAAAAGCACGTCCAATTTCCGGAAGTTTATTCGGCCCGAAAATGACTAAGGCAACAACTAAGATTAGAATTAATCCTGGTACTCCAATATTTGATAACATGGTAACACCCCTAGCGTAGATGGTTATATCAATCTACCTTCATTATAACGGTTTATCTTAGATTGTACAGTACATTAGGAAAAGGTTGCATGAATCATGAATAAGACTAAAAACACAATGCCCAATTTTAAGTGCCACTGTTTATCCATCCGTTTATATCGTTTTAATCCTAAAAACATAAGGAGAAACAAAATAACGGTCGTTACTATTCCGGTAAGATGGGTAAAATCAAGTTTAAACCCTCTAATAATGGCTAAATATCCGTGCAGGAGGGCTATAGCGGAAGAAATTAAGGCAACCGGGACATGCCACTTTCGTACCCATTTGCCAACAAACTGCAGGATTGTTTTTAATTGAATATCTCCAAGGCTGATTCCCTTAATTTTTTTCCATTTTAATAATAAAAAGACAGGATAAATAGCTATTACTGCAAAAAAGCCAATTCGGGATATGGAGCCTAATTGTTTAAAATTTTCCTTATAATGCCGGGAATCTTGCAGCATTAAGGTCTGATACGAAAGGGCAACGTACAATACGCCAAATAAAATTAAAATCACTGCTGCTATAAAAGTGAGTAAAACCATTCTTCGTTCTTTAGGATTCGCAATATATCGGGACAAAATCCCAGTTTCTTTTGACTGGCTAATGGGAAACACCACCTCAAAAATTTGTACCCATTTATCTTAATGGAAAAATATTAATTATTTCTTAATTTACCCTTAATTATTAGAAAATAATTAAATTTGTATTTTTTCCATCTTAGGTATTCCAATTTTCCTAGAAAAGTATAATATAAAGGTTGTAAAAAATGGATTATTTTGGAGGAGAGATATGGAGAGGTCCCTAAATGTAAATAACTTGGTCAAAAAATATGGAGCTAAAACAGCGCTAATGGATGTTTCTTTTTCAGTAAAGGAAGGAAGCTGTTTCGGTTTGCTTGGACCAAACGGTGCAGGTAAATCCACCACTATGAAAATTATTACCGGTATTATTGAAGCTGATTCAGGGGATGTGGATGTGTTTGGGCAGGATATCCGGAAATCTGCTGATTCAATCCGCAGTCTTATTGGTTACGTTCCGCAGGAAATTACCCTATACGAAAAAATTTCGGCATATAATAATCTTGTTTTTTTCGGAGAAATGTACGGGGTGAGAGGGAAGCTATTAAAAGAAAGAATTGCCGAAGTGTTTGAACAGGTGGGACTTAGTGAACGGGGGAATGACGCTATTCACACGTATTCAGGAGGAATGAAACGCAGGATTAATATTGCTGCAGCGATGCTTCATAAACCGAAATTGATTATTCTTGATGAACCTACCGTTGGTATTGATCCACAATCACGCAATCATATTTTTGAAATTATTAAGACATTAAGAAATGAAGGGGTTACCATCATTTATTCCACGCATTATATGGAAGAGGTTGAGGCCCTTTGTGATGATATTGCCATCATTGATCATGGAAAGGTGATTGTCCAAGGGAATTTAGATGAATTGCTTCATTTATATGCAACAAAAGCGATTTATCTTGAGTTAGAAGATCAGCAAGTGCCGCCTGTAATCATAGGAGTCACAAAGGTCAGTGAACATAAGAAAGGGTGGCTGCTTGAAACGGATGAGGTATTATTTTCAATGGAAAAAACCATTCAAACAGTAACGGAGATGGGGACCAAAGTAAAGGCATTAGAAATGATGAAACCCTCACTCGAAAGTGTTTTTCTTACTTTAACAGGAACTACCCTCAGGGATTAATGGAAAAGGAGAATTGGTCGATGATTAAAAGTATTATCCGTAAAGAAATCCAAGTAACCTTGAAGGAAAAAGGGACATTTTTTTGGTTGTTCTTGCTGCCAATCTTTTTTATCGTTATTTTTGCATCAATATTCGGAAACACTACAGATAAAATCACGGTTTCCTACTATGACCAAGACCATTCACAAATGTCCAAAGTGTTCCTAAAGCAATTAAATCAAATTCCCGGTTTTGAATTAAAAAAGGATTCAACGAAAAGCTTAAATGAGCAAATTAAAGAAATAAAAGATGGCAAGTCTACATCTCTTTTGGTGATCCCAAAAGGTTATGAAGAAAATCTAATGGCAAATAAGCCGGCAGATATCCAGCTATACCGCGATGCAACAGCGGATTCGGCCGTGGCACCAATAAAGGCTGTACTTGAAAATATGGCATCATCGTTTAGAGAAGCAAAACTCTCAAAAACTCTCCAAACATTAGGGCAAAATGCAGACCAGGCAAAGGAGACTTTAACCCCTCCCGTTAAATTAAAAGAAGTCAAAGAAAATGCTACCAAATTGAATATGATTACTCAGGTAGTTCCGGGATATACCGTGATGTTTGTCTTCTTTATTATGATCACGATGGTTAGGAATTTTATTAAAGACAAAGAGTCTGGTATGCTATCTCGTCTCAGGAGTACTCCAATGAAATCCTATCACTATTTGATTGGCATGTGGGTACCGAATATTTTGGTCGTTTTAACACAATCCACTGTTTTATTAGTGTTTGGAAAAGTGGTGTATGACTTGAATATAGGAGACGTTCTTTCGATTATTTTGATTGTCATCAGTCTGGCGGTTTGTGCGACCGGTTTAGGGCTTTTGTTATCAGTATTTGTCCGTAGTGAAAACCAAGGAGTTGCTTTTGTGCAAATTATTACGATGGGTGGGGCGATCGCCGGAGGTTTGTGGTTTCCATATGATTTCCTGCCAAGATTTGCCCAGATTGTCGGGAAATTCACTCCACAGTATTGGGCACAGCAGGGGATGCAGAATGTCATGATCCGCGGGGCCCATTTGGAAGATATCTGGGTACCTGTCCTCATCCTTCTAGGATTTGGATTAATAGGTTTAGTGATTGCTAGTTTACGGTTTAAAAAATTCTTTACGTCTGCGATAAATTGAAATGAGTATTTTAAAAAGAGAGGCAAAAAAAACGCTTGGATTTGTCAAATCCAAGCGTTTTTATCATTAGTTCAACCGTACAAGTTTTTTATCATTCCCATTATAAAATTGTTTGATAGCCCGATCAGTGTAAACCCAGCCCTTCCAACCAATATGAATTGTATCCTTCATGAAATATGGATCATATTCATGCCCGGAAAAATCAGCAACCTGAAATCCTTCCGCCTCAATTTGCTTCTTAATTCTATGATAATAATCGGTCCGGCCCTTTTTTGGAAAACCGGTATAATCATAATAATGTCCGTTGACCGGTACCGAGATGAATAACGGTTTGGCACCTGCTTGTTTTAATACATCAAGTACAAGCTGGAAGTCACCATATTCTTTCGACTTTCCATAGGAACCATGAATGTTTTTATTTTTTAAAGAAGGTAAGAAGCTTTTGATATTATTATACTGCGAATTCACAATATAAAAATGATTATTTGTTGCCCGTACTGCTCCATATTGCTCCGCTTCAAGCTCAAGCTGGTGCCATGTTTTATGTCGAAGAGTTGGACTGATATCCCGGCCCCGTTTCGTACCGCCTGCAAATGTGTAATATAAATCCTTCTTTTCTAGTAAACTTCTATAAGCAAGTGCAAATGGACGAACAAGAGTTGCTTCTTCCTTTGTCCATGGATTATTGGAAATTTCCGATTTATAAAGCGTAGAAAGCATTGGATCATCTTTTACAGATGAATAAGTCAATAAACGCTTGATAGCTTTTTTCTTTACTTCAGGATTGAGTGTATTATTAAAAGCAAAATCATATCCTTGCAGCGAAGAATAGTTCGGAACAAAATGCGATTCGTCGGCTCCATTAGGGTTAAACCATTGGGGAGATAAGACAAAAACGATTTTTTTTCCCTTTAGCTCTCCGAGATGTTCGGAAAAATTTAAAAAATGAATCAATGATTCTGAGCCTCCCCGCCCAACTAAAAAGGGGGTAAACCCATCATTGGCTACTTGAAAGTAATTGGAAGGGTGGAAGCGATCCAGCCTTGCAAGCTCTGATGAACCGTAAATTGGCAGATACTTGGGATCTTCAAGCATTATCCCTTGCACATATTTACCTTGAAACATGAAGGGATTTAATTGTGTTGCCGCTTCGCTGATCCTGTTTTTTGGAATCAGACTTTCAATCCATTTATTTGGAATTATTACTAGCACAATTAGAACAATAAAGGCTAGTATAAGCGGCATAAAAATGGGCTTTTTCATCTCATATCAGCCAATTGCATTGCAATGTTGTTTGGTGTATTCCAAGTATCACGGTCAAATTCGGTAATTGGCACGGTAATATCGAAGCGCTCTTCGACTTGAACGAGTAATTCTACCGTTCCAAATGAATCAAGGAGAGCAGAATCAAATAAGTTAATATCCGGATTTTCCTTTACTGCATCATCCTGGCAAATTTCAGCTAATAACTCAATCACTTGTTCTCTAAATTCCATCTTAATCAAACTCCTTAATGAATATAATGTCCTGAGAAAATATAAAAACCAAAGCAAACTGCATGGAAGGTTAGCAGAATACTAAAAACCCGTGTAAAATTATTTTTCGGCCACCATTTATGCTTTTTATTCCATTGTTCAAACATATTGTAGCCGACCATTAATAGTGCGTGATAAATTCCATATACAATATATTGTATCGCAAGTCCATGCCAAAATCCCATAAGCAGGAATAGTAAAACATAGCCAAGGTTGGAAGTTATATTTCGATTTTTAATCCATTTCTTTTTCGTCATCCAAAAAACAAACCGCATATAAACATAATCCCTAAACCAGAAGGAAAGACTCATATGCCAGCGATCCCAGAAATCCTTCATATTCCGGCTGATAAAAGGCAAGTTGAAGTTTTCCGGTGATTTAACACCCATAATATAGCTAACGCCGATTGCGAACGCGCTATATCCGGCAAAATCGAAAAATAAGTAGAAGCTATAACCATACATATAATAAAGCTGACTCTCGAAATGATTGGTTGCGATAAATCTCAAATTGGCGAGGAAAAAGTGATTAATCGAATAACCAATAATATATTTATATAAAAAACCTTGGAAGATTTTATTAATGCCGTTATACAATAGCATCTTATATTCTTCGCCTGTTAATTCCTGTTTCAGGTCTTTATCAAACCGGCGGTAGCGGTCAATTGGACCGGAAGAAATCGTCGGGAAAAACAGAATGAAATAAAGCAGTCGATGGAGCGGGATTGTTTGTTTAATTAACCCGTCCCTTGTTTCCATAATCATTTGTGTTGATTTAAAGGTTAAATAAGAAATTCCTAAAAAGGTTGCCCAATTAATCGGTGAAAAAAAAGGCAAGAACTTGGCTAGTATTAACGGCAAAATCGAAGCAATCACCGCGAAAGTAAAAACCAAGCCGCTGTTCGCCTTTTTTCGATAGGCAATATACCCTTTGATTAAAAGGACCTGCCAGATAGTGAAAACAATTAAAGCTATGAAACTAGGAAGCTTAGAAGAAAAAATAATGGCTAGGGCAACGGCAGAGACAATCATATTATAGGTTTGAAATCTCTTCCCTTGCAGCCCAAGAATGACCGTTGGTGCTAATAAAATAGCTAGGATGAAAAAGAATGTAAATGAACCATATGGTGTCATAGCAATACCTTTTCACGAATTTGTTTTCGATCGACTTTTCCGTTTGGAGTGATCGGAAGTTCTTCATGATAGGAGAACTTCCTTGGAATCATATAGGCTGGAAGTACTTCCCCTAGTTCTTTTTTAATTGCACCGGTCAGTTGATATTCTTTTTCAAAGTTGTGTCGTTCCGGAATAATCAGAACGGATAAGTAATCAATCTTATCGTTTTGATAGATAGGAACAACAACCGCAGTTTTTACATATTTAGATTTTGCAATATGATATTCGATTTCTTCAAGCTCCATTCGATAGCCATGCAATTTGATTTGGAAATCCATTCGACCTTTATAAAAAAGCTGTCCCTGTATCATATATCCAGCATCACCTGTACGGTAAGCCTGCTGGCCATTATAAGTGAAAAAGGCCTTTTCTGTTTGTTCCTTAAGTCCTAAGTAACCTTTGCTGACACTTGGTCCCACAATAATGATTTCGCCTTTTTCACCTTCTGAAACCGGCTGTCCATTTTCATCCAGTAAAAGAATTTGCGAATCACCCTTTGCTTTTCCTACTGGAAGGGTTTGATATTCCTTTAAAATTGCATCAGTCACCTCAACAGAAGTTACCGCAACCGTTGCTTCTGTCGGGCCATACGTATTAAAAATTTTCGCATTCGGAAACCGATCCTTCAACTGCTCACAGACGGAAACAGGCAGAATTTCACCACAGAAAAGAAATACCGATAATTCTGGAAGCAGTTCTTGATTAAAGGAAGGATCCATTAAACACATCTGAGCAAATGAAGGTGTTGACGTCCACACATTGGTGTTCGATCTTTTTAATTCTTCAAATAATATTTTCGGTCTTGCAATCATTTCCTTTGTAATTGCCCAAATTGTCCCTCCGCTTGCTAATGCAGGGTAAAGGTCCATTACGGAAAGATCAAATGAAAACGGTGCTTGATTTAAAAAGCGTAGCCCGCCATTGATAGGGAAGTCCACTTCCATCCAATCTACAAAGCTTTGCAGGTTATCAGCGGAAATTTGTACACCTTTCGGATTTCCCGTACTTCCAGACGTATAAATAATATAAAAAGTTTCATCTTCGTTTACCCAAGAGTCCAAAGTAACTGGCAAAAAAGAATCATTTCTGATTTCACTTAAGTTTACAACCTGAACGGATGGATCTCCAATCAATAGAGGCTCATTCGATACATTGATCACGAGTTTTGTTTTTGAACTCTCGATTATTTTTCCGACCCTATCCATCGGAATGGAAGTATCCACCGGAATATATGGATGGCCAGCCGTTACACTCCCTAAAAAAGCAACGAGCATTTCTGGTTCCATGTGCCCATAAATTAAAATTGGCGATAACGGCTTAAGTGCCAATTTTAATATATAAGAGGCAGTTTGCTCCGCTTTTCTCCAAAGTTCACCATAGCTGATTTCTTGATTTTGTGAGACAAAAGCAAGTGCAGTAGGCTCTGTTTCTGCAAATTGTTTGATAGTTGATAATAATTTCATAGAGTTACCCCCGCATTAAAAGTCATTGTAAATATACGATCCGGCACTTGAATCATTGAATCCGTACATGAAAAACAGTAAAAGAAGGATGATCAGGTAATAAATAAAGTTGCTGACCCACCGTACCTTTCCACGATAAAAAAAATCTTTTAATTTATCAATCATACTATTTACCCCGCGTTTGTATTTGTCAATAATGTGAACGGCTTAGATCTGAAATGAATTTTTTTAAAAAAAATAAAGCGTTTTGTTTAAGAATGTTTTTGTAAATATTGGCCCTATTTCGTCGATAGGTTCTGATTTGATTGACGTTTTAATCATAATCCCCATCGTATTTTCTTGCATTAAAATTAAATGAGAGCACTATTAATTTTTTATTATGCATCTATAAAAACATTGAAATAGCCGGCGCAATTTCGCACCGGCTAATTTATTTTAATTCTTTAGTACTTTTTTTGCAACCCATACTTTTCCAATAAGTTTCCTATTGAACCAATTTTGATTGTACATAGTGGTATAAGAGCTTTGCCGTTGCTTCAATCGATGATTGATGGGTCCGTTCAAATGCATGGGACGAATCGATCCCGGGACCGACTAAACCATGGACAATGTCATGCCCGGCACGAATCGCTGCTGAGGCATCGGATCCATAGTATGGGTATATATCAAGCCTGTAGGAAATTTTATTTTCTTCAGCAAGGCGGACTAAATTTTTTCTCAGTTCATAATGATAAGGACCACTGGCATCCTTCACACAAATAGATACGGTGTATTCATCGGTAGATTGGCCATCACCCATTGCCCCCATATCAACGGCTAAATATTCCACGGTTTCCGGTGTGATATTAGAATTGCCGCCATAGCCGATTTCTTCGTTATTGGAAATAAGGAAATGGGTCGTGTATGGCAAGCTGATATTTTCGTTTTTTATTTGCTTAATTAATTGCAGGAGAATTCCGACACTTGCCTTATCATCTAAATGCCTCGATTTAATAAAACCGCTTGGAGTGATTTCGACTCGTGGGTCAAAGGAAACAAAATCCCCGACTTCGATTCCAAGGGCACGAATATCTTCTGCATTATGTACTTTTTCATCAATACGAACTTCCATGTTCTCCTGATTGCGCTCAAGCTTACCTGCATCCTTATAAACATGCACCGATGTTTGATGCATCAAGATGGTACCGGTGTATTTTTTTCCGTTGCTCGTTTCAATCTGACAGTATTCGCCTTCGATGGAATTGTACTTGAATCCGCCAATTAGGTCGATTCGCAGTCTGCCGTTTGCTTTAATTTCTTTCACCATTGCTCCAAGCGTATCGACATGAGCCGTTAACATTCGGTGACGGTTTGCATCTTTCCCCGGAATGGTCGCAATCAATCCGCCTTTACGATTTCTTTTTGTTTCCACCTTTAACTCAGAGAGGAAATGTTCGACAAATGTAATAACATCATGGGTATTTCCAGACGGACTTGGAATCGAAACAAGTTCAGTAATTAATTTCATTGTTTCTTCTGTATTTGCATATGACAAGGCGATTCTCCTTTCAAAATCATTCTTTTTTATTATACAACTAATTAATTTTGAGATAACAAAAATCGTATTTCCGGCAACTTTTTTTAGCTTCCTGCATAGGTTAACAGTAATGAATTTTTGTTTTTTAGGATAAAACAGAGAAAAATTGGGTATAACTGGAACAATTTTTAAAGTAAGGGGAAATTTAAAATTAGCGATTTACAAACTGGCGGAGGGAGAAAAATGACCAGATTAGAACTATATCATGCCAAACCGAAGCAATCTTCACGAAAAGGTCCACTCTTTTTCATTCTTGCTTGTATCATTTTAACTGTAGGTTTTTTTGTCTTTCGTTATTTATATTTTAGCACGATTCGCATTGAGGCACCGGCTGAGGATTACGGGAAAAAGGTTGTCATCCAGCTTCCAAATGGTCAAAAGCTGTATACGTATGAAAATTTAATTATCGAAAAAGATGGGAAAAAATATTATAAAGGGGAGCGCAATACGATTGATGTAACAGGAGGCAAGGTCGATTATAATAATTGGAAATAATAATAGATATGAAACTATAGTAAGATTAAAGAAATGCGTACGAGAAAAACTCGCACGCATTTTATTTTTATACCAGTTTTTTACGGCGGTTTAAGGGAATAATTCAAATAGGCGTTTTTGATTTATAGGGGAGATTGAGTTGGAAACTATTTTTCGTATCTTAATTGTTTTATTTGCAGGATATGTATTATTAAGGGTGACAGGAAAAAAGGCAGTCTCCCAAATGCATACTTTCGATTTATTGTATATCTTTGTGCTTACCAATATCATCAGTACGCCAGTAGAGGACAGTCATCTGGGAAAAGCGATTATTTATGGTGTCATAACAGCCTTTTTTTATAAAATTTTTACCCGGTTATCGTTACATAATAAATTAAGATGGATTTTAAATGAAAGTCCTACTGTGTTGATTCGAAATGGTGATATTGATCGAAAAGGGCTAAAAAAGGTGCGAATGCCGGTTAATGAACTATTGTCGCACTTAAGAGTTCAAGGATATACAGATACACGAAATATTGCTCTTGCTGTCATGGAAGAAACAGGAAGCATAAGTGTTATTCCTAAATCAAAATACCGACCCGTTCAGACGAATGATTTAAATATAACGGTGAAGAGAGAATACATCCCGATTCCACTTATTATGGATGGTCAAATCATTTATCATAATTTAAAATATCTAAAGCTGGATCAAGATTGGCTTATGAACGAGGTTAAAAAGATAGGTGAAAAAGTAGAAAATATCATTCTGGCCACTTTTTTAGACAATGGAAAGTTATTTATAGATAATAATGAAGTAAAGCACCATAAAAATGATCCATATTTCTACAAGCCTGGGGAAGATAATTAAATTCAGTAAACGAACTACAAAAGGGGGATTATTGATGAAACAAACCAAATTAGACTCAAAAGCTCTTTCAATTTTAGAAAATAAAATTCAATTGATTAAAACGGAAAAAGGGGCCCTATACTTAGTCGGACCTATTCGTCTTCCAGTTAATTTGTTTGGAGAAACCGTGGTGTTTAAGTGGTATTGCTGGTTAAACTGCAGTGAGGTAACAGAGGATTTTGAAAGGATAATTGAAAAATTATCTTCTGTTAACTTAGCTGAATTTCAACAATCGAGTGTTTTGGTCTTTGGGGATTTTGAGTATGCCGATGATGCAATTATTCGATTACATTCAATTTGTCACACTGGTGATATTTTTGGAAGTAAAAGATGTGATTGTGGCTTCCAATTAAAACAATCGATGAAAATGATTGTCGACCATGGAAATGGCGCACTATTTTATTTGGCGAACCATGAAGGGCGTGGAATTGGCTTATTCAGCAAGGCGATGGCCTATATCCTACAAGAAAATGGCTATGATACTGTAGATGCAAATCAAGCTCTTGGGTTTGTCGATGATTCAAGAAACTATAGTGATGCCATTCAAGTTCTCAAAGCATTAAGAAAGAAACCGGTAACCTTAATAACCAATAATCCGAAAAAATTAAATGCGTTAAAAAATGCCGGCCTGCCTGTTTCGGAAAGAAAACCATTATGGGGGGATGTTTCCGAATTTAACGAAAAATACTTGGAAACGAAAATAAATCGCTCCGGTCATATAAAAGACCAAGGGACTTGTCCGAATGATTAACAATGAAATTTAGATTTAATATACAAATGTGGGTTTTTTAGATGGAATTTATTTTTCTATCATGATATCCATTAATCAACCTTAGGGAACATGCCTTTCACCTTCAAGTTTATCCAGCAAAAAAACCCTTATATACAAATCCGTGAAATTTGTATATAAGGGAATCTTAAATAAACTGAAATTTAATGATTCAGAGTAATACTGCCTCTCTAGCTGCCTCAATTCTTTTTCTAGTTATCTCAGACGGATTTCCAACATTCTACCGGTGCATTAAATTGTAAAAAAATTAAAAACCTCTAATTGACAATCGTTATCAATGGAAATACAATAGTTATAGGTGAAATTGAAATTCATTATCAATTAGATTACTTTAAAGGGGTATCCATATGTTCAAAAATCTATTACTCAAATTATCTATCCTTCTATTAATATTCGGATTTGGAATACATAATCCAGTATCAGCCGCTGGGAATTCCAGTGAGGATATAAAGAGGGCTGAAGTATCTATTGATCAAGCAATCGATTTTGCTTCTAAAGGAGATCTTGAAAAAGCAAAAAAATCATATGATCAATTTAATAAGTCCTGGAGAGAAATTGAAGAAGGAATTAAAGCTGAATCAGCTACTGCTTACCGAGATATTGAATCGAATATGGGGCAAGCAGTCTATGCCTTTACCCTTAAGAAACAGGATCAAGTTTTACAAGCTTTAAATGGGTTAAAGGAAGTTAACCAAAAATTTGCTAGTGGTGGGTACCCGAAAGAATCAGGTTTTAAGAAAGACGATATTTCATTAGAGGATTTTATCCTGCTTCTTCAAGAAACAAAAAAGGAAGTTAATAAGCAAAATCGAACAGAAGCACTAGCAAGTATCAAAAAGGCAAGAAGCAGCTGGTTAAGTGTAGAGGGTGTAGTGGTTGCCCAGTCTGCCAAAGTTTACAGTGATTCAGAAAGAGATTTAGTTACTATTCAAGCCATGTTATCAGCTAATCCACCTAATTATAAGCAAGCTGAAAAGACAATTAATAACATGGTAAAATACCTTACTCCTTTGGCTGAAAAATCTAGCTATACTTATTGGGATGCTGCGATGATTCTTATCCGTGAAGGTTTGGAGGCATTACTCGTCGTAATTGCACTTATGTCTTTTGTGAAAAAATCTGCTGAGGGAAAGGGAAAAGGATGGATTTGGACTGGGGTATTATCAGGTCTGGGCGTTAGTGTGATTCTTGCTCTTATTGTAAAATTTGTGATCTCATCTGGAGCGTTTGGAGATAATAATGCTCTTATCGCTGGATGGACAGGTGTTTTTGCGGCAGTAATGCTGCTTTATATGAGTTATTGGCTTCACAGTCAGTCCAACATCGCTGATTGGAATCGTTATATTCGTGAAAAAAGTCAAACTGCATTAACAACGGGTAAACTTGTTTCGTTAGGGGTACTTGCCTTTCTTGCAGTATTTCGGGAAGGAACGGAAACAGTATTGTTTTATATCGGTATGGCAAGCCAAATAAAACTTTCTGCATTACTATTAGGTTTTCTTCTGGGAGCAGCAATTCTTGGAATCTTAGCCTATTTAATGGTATTTGTTGGACTGAAATTACCACTTCGTCCATTCTTTATGGTTTCTAGCATAATTGTATTTTACCTTTGTATTAAGTTTACAGGAATGGGGATACACAGTCTTCAATTAGCAGGATTCGTTCCAACGACAAATTCTCAAAGCATCCCAAGTATTGATTTTTTTGCATTATATCCATCTTGGGAAAGTACAATTCCACAAATAATTCTTGTCCTAGGTGCAATAATTATACTTTTATCAAAAAGGTTTAAAAACAAAAATCTAATTGCGGTGAACAAAACTAACAATGAAAGCGGGAAATTATCATGAGAAAAGTAACATCAATGGTTTTAGCAATCGGTCTTGGAAGTGCATTAGTATTAGCAGGTTGTAATTCAACTGAAAATAAAGTTTCTGATGGTGTAAATAAAATGTTGGATACAACAGGACAGCTGTCAAAAGCAATTAAAAGTGGTGATCAGGCAAAAGTGAAAGAACTTGGCCCAAAATTAGAAGATCATTGGGCTACATTTGAAGATGATGTGAAAAAAGAGGACAAAGAACTTTACCAAAAAGTCGAAAAATATCTTGACCCAACCATTGCTGGTTCAGAAGCAGCTGCAATTGATAAAGAGGTGTTAGGAAAATTAAATGATCAACTAACTGATGCCTTAAAAGAATTAGAGAATAAAACAAAATAATGAATAAAAAAACACCAACTTTATCAGAAAAAAGTTGGTGTTTTAATATAATTCCCAGATTTTCGTTTTTACCAATGTTTTTCCTTTCTTATTTAAACCACCCTTTCTTATTTAAACCACCCTTTCTTTTTAAACCATATATACATTCCTAAACTAATGAAAAACATTAAGGCAATTGTAGCAAAGTACCCATATTTCCAAGACAATTCCGGCATATAGTGAAAGTTCATGCCGTAGAGACCGACAATGAAAGTGATTGGCATAAAAATAGTGGTGATGACTGTCAGTACTTTCATGACATGGTTCGTTTGGTGCGAATTGATTGAAATATAGCTGTCCCGGATGTCCGTTGTCAGCTCGCGACTTGCTTCAATCATTTCCGATAATTTAAGCAAATGGTCATAAATATCGTTAAAATAGGCAATTCTTCCTTCAATACTGGTTAACCGCTGTGAATTAAGAATCCGGTATAATAGATCCCTCATTGGTGTAATCGTATGCCGGAGCGAGAGCAGGTCATGTCTGGCATCGAATAAATCCTCTAGCAATGCCTCCATCGAACGTCTATTTGAGTTTTCGTCAATTTCATTTAAGGTATCTTCGATTTGATATACCAGCGGGAAATAATTATCGACCATTTTATCGAGCACATTATAAAACACATGAGCCGGGTCCCACTTTTTTACATCTTTACCTAAGCTAAGACGGTTCCAGGCATCATTAATTTCATATGACGGGTTGTGATGAAAGGTTACAATATAGTGCTTACTGAGAAAAAAATCCACCTCTTCCCGTTTAATTGTCGCGGGATTTAATGCCTGTGTGACAAAAAAGGCATAATCATCATAATAGTCAAGTTTTGGCCGCTGTAGTGTATGAATACAATCCTCTATTGCTAGGGGATGAAAAGCTAGAGGTTCCCTCAGCAATTCTATTTCTTCCTTAATTGGCTCCTGAAAATCAATCCAATACCAGCGAAACTCACCCTTCACTAGTTTAGAAATTTCCACATCTTTGATTAACTCATATTTTTGATTCACTGCAATTGTTCTGATCATAATAACTCCTTATCAACAATCAAATTCCATAAATCAACTATAAATGAATTAGATGAAAAAAAAAGGTAATAAATACTTATTTAAAGAATCAGGGTCATTTTAATATCTTGACAATATCGTGAAAACTTATCCTATGAATTCAAAAAAGTCTTTAAAAATCGATTTCGGAATAAAATTCCATTTTTTAAGGAAGTTTAAAAGGAAAGAAGTGGAACGAGAGGGAGTAAAATGAGTTTAATCGAATTGAAATGATTAAAGAATCATTAAAAGGAAAAGTTATGTTTATCATAAATATAGAAAAGGTAAAATGTGGATATTAAACATACACTCCAAAAGGGATTAAGTTAACACCAAGGTTCAAATTTCCGATACAGGGTTAATCGAATAGGTGGAGGAAATTGTGAAAAGAATTTAGCAGATCATACGCATGTTGAAATCTATTTGGGCAACAACCAATTCATCAATGCTTCCACATCAGCAGGGGTTACGAAGAAATTTTCATTTTGGTTTATACTAATTATTGGTACAGGTGGGTTAATCCTATTACAATAATAAATGAATATTAAACAATGATCCTAATGGAGAGAAATCGATGGTAAAAAGAATTGGCAGTATTTGTGTTTTTATTTTAATTATTTTGGCCGGGTACCTGCAAAAGGATGAACTTGTCTATTTAATTAAACAAGGCGGCAATGTAGCGATTTTTATCAGCATACTTTTAGTTGCGATTTGTGTATTTTTTCCGCTGATTCCATTTCCAGTTTTAGCGGGAATGATTGGAGCCATATTTGGGATAACCCAGGGAATGTTTGTATCATTAATAGGTGCCATGTCTGGAACAATGGTATTCTTTTTTATCACCAGGTATGGTTTTAGGGATTATGCCCGGGAAAAACTTTCAAAATATCCAAAGGTTCAGGAATATGAGGAATTCCTGAACCGTAATTCCTTCCTTGCCATTCTAGCCAGCCGACTAGTTCCAATTATTCCTGCACCGGTTGTGAATATTATTTGCGGTCTTAGTAAGGTAAAATGGTTCATATTTTTTATAGCCTCTACCATTGGAAAAATCCCGAATATTTTGCTTTTGTCGTTTGTAGGTGCAACACTAAGCAGTAACAAACTATTATCTCTTGGTTTATATGGCTTATATATTTTAATTATTTTCCTGATCAATTTTATCATTATTTACCGCAAGAAATCTAAGTCAATTAAATAACGTTTTTAATTGATAGCTGGTCATTTTTTCCTTCCAGTGTAATGACTTCTTTGAAATAGCTTTTTAAAATGAGCCACCGGGCCGGGTAAGTGTATATGAAATCCTCCATCACTTCGGGTGAGTAAAGGACCAGACAATCCAACTGGCTTTTGTTCTTTTTCAAATCATATAGCAGTGCATGCGGATTCGTGTAATGTTGATAGATTTGGTTAGGATTTAATTTCATAACTTGAATGTCACACTCTTGAATATGATTTAAAATGACTTGTTCTTGGAGGGTAAAGCTTTCTTCCTTTGATAGGTTATTTATTTTTATCTGATCATTGATAAAATAAATTCCTTTCATTTATTGAACACCCCATTTATTAGATGATTGGTATTGTTATTGACGAGGAATGGGGTTTGTATACTTAGAAATGAAACAGTTTTACGGAAAGGTGATGAGAAAGATGTCGATTTGGGAAAAAGATGGTTTTTTTATTTGCATCGATAAACAATATCTCGATTTGCCTCGGATTCATCAATTCTTAAGTGAAGAATCATACTGGGTACCAGGGATTTCGTTTGAAGTGGTGAAAAAATCAATTGAAAATTCTTCAATTTGTTTTGGGGTATATGAGGGAAATCCTGTTGAAGGGAATGCGGATCAAGTTGGTTTTGCCCGCACCGTCAGCGATTTTTACCGGTTTGGTTGGATAATGGATGTTTTTATATTGGAGGAATATCGTGGAAAAGGGTTGTCCAAATGGTTGATGGAAATCGTTACGGAACAGTCTGAATTAAGGAATGTTGCGAAATTGATGCTGGCCACCAATGATGCCCACGGGTTGTATACACAATATGGTTTTAAGAAGATTGAAAATCGGGACCTTTATATGGAACGGAAGAAGTAACAATTTATTTGTTTCTAGATTATGAGCATTCTTGCTTAAAAAATGACCCGGCATAAATGGATGCCGGGCTTTACAATCAAATCTATATTAAAAGGGGAGCGGTGTGTAGGTCCGTCCTGAACCTGATCCTATCTTAACGAAAATATATGACCAAATTATGAAGGAAACTTTAATAGTTTAGGAAATGTAAGCTTCATAGTAAAGGAGGAGAAAAGTCATGAAAGATTATCACTGCTGTGCCACATGCCAGCACTTTAAAGCCGAAAAAAATGAAAAAGGCATGCACTATTACTGCAGCCGTCTAGGGTACGGAACCAAAACCCACTACAAATTTAATTGCTGGGATCCCAAAGAACATATCAAAAAACTTTTACAGTGACAGGCACCGTTCCTGGACAAAGTGGTTGTTTTGTCCATTTGAGGAGGACGCTAAGGCCAGATAGTTTCTTCTTTATTGAAAAAATAAGTATAGCTGGCACTATCGAGGGTATATAGTGCCAGCGACGTAGAAAAAATAGGTTGCGTGGGCAATAACAAGGCTTCTTAGTGCCCGAACAGGCAAAAAAATCAGGGCCATGGGAACTAACGGAGGTTCTCAGTGCCCATCAAGCTAAAAAAATCACCCTCATGGGAACTAACAATACTTCTAAATGCCCTACCCATAGTAAAAATTGTAACCCCGGGCACTTACCCACACCAAAACCCACACTTTCATGCAATACGAAAGCTAAAAACAACCTTACTCATGCCCAACCTTAACACTTCTCATCTTAAAACCAGTAAACCACAAACTCATTGCGAAGCTGACCGCCCCAATACAAATCAAAACAACCCCAAGAATCTCCATATTCTCTGTTGTAATTCCCTTGCCAAAGATTAACCCAAGCACAATGGAAGACAGGATCGATCCTAAATAACGGCAGGTTTGAAACAACCCAGATGTTGTCCCAAGCATCTCTTTCGGGCTTTCTTTTAACATTGCAACCTGAAGAACCACATTTCCAATCCCATAACTAAGCCCCAATAAAGCTAAAATCAAGCCAATTTGCCACCAAACAGAGGCTTTGATAAAGAAGAGCGACATGATTACAGCACCGACGACCGATAAAAGTGCCCCCAGCACAATCGGCTGATTTAATCCAGTTTTATCAATCCATTTTCCTGTAATCGGAGAAATAATAATACTCATTCCGGACATAAACAGCATAAATATACCGCTTTTCTCCACACTTAAATGCAAGGCATTCTGGAAATAAAGGGGGAGACCAAAAAACAAACAATAGAAAAAGATATTTAACACAATAAACTGCAGATAGACCCAGGAAAGACGCCGGTGCGTTTTAAAAATCCGCACATCAATAAACGGCACCTTCACATGCAGTTCACGCCAAATAAATAAGAGAATGAATAAAACCCCTGCAATGCCAGAAACAAAATGAATTTTCGATTCAAACGACAACAAAAACCATAACAGGAATACCATTCCTCCGGCAAATAACCCAATCCCTAACAAATCTAGATGAGAAAGCAATTCTCTCATATTCTCTTTCTTTTTTTGCGGATCCTTAGGGAACATATACCAGCCAAGCAGCAAACTTATTAACAAAAACGGAACATTAACCCAAAATATCGCAGGCCAGTCTCCCCAAACAATTAAAAATCCTCCAAGTGTCGGTCCAAGTGCTGTCATTGCCGAGGCGAAAATAGCCAGAACCGATAAGGCAGAGGCCTGTTTGTCTTTAATATTATCCCGAATTAAAGAAACCCCAGAGGGATAAATCGCACTACTGCCAATCGATTGAATTAACCTCATCATTAACAACATAAGAAACGTAGTGGAAAACGGCGCTGTAAAAGCAGAAAAAGCAACAAGAAATAGCCCGGCGATAAATGTTTTCTTTCGACCGATTAAGTCACCAATTTTTCCGGTAACTGGCTGAGCGACAGCACTTGCAAGATAAAAAGAGGAAATCAGCCACGAAACCGTTGTAAATGATAGGTGGAAATCCTTTTGGATACTCGTAAGTGCAAGAGAAATCATAGAGGAATTTAAAGGGTTCAGCATTGTGCCGGAAGCAACAGCTGTTAAAAATAAAGCACGATTTTTCTTCATGTGGTCAATCCTTTGCAAAGCAAAATATTTTCTTTCTAGTTTGCCAAAAACCAAAATTCTAGTGGTTAAACTCTTTTTCTAAAAAAATAATGATAGACGATAAGAAGCAGGCTTTGGGTAAATACATAAACTAGGATGGAAAACGGTAACTTATAGCCGTTTTTATAATGAAAAATTCCAATTTTTGAGCCAATCCATTCGAGCATGATACCTCCTATAGTCCAAACCAAAATGTAAACGATACACTTGAAGCTATTAATTTTAAATTTCTCCAAAAAATAAATAAAGAGGTACCCAAAAGGACAATACATCAAATAGGATAAAATATCAAAAAGTTCATACTCTGACTTGTCACCGACATCATAGAAATCTAAGGGTGGAACGGCGAGGGTATGGTCAAAAACCATTCCCAGAAAGGGTCCAAAAAGTAGACAGAAAAGTGTTGCTGACAGAGGTATCATTTTCGGAAGAAAAAAAACCAAACAAAAACCGCCGAGAACCAAAACCAGAACGAACCATTCATTTAAATTAAAGTAACGATCATAAATTTGCAAGATGACCATTCATATTTTTCTCCCTTGAAAATAATTTCTTAAATACATACGCTATTACGAGGCAGATGAGCATTAAGCTGAAATCAAATAAAGCTTCTCGGAAATATGACCAGTGATAATAATGAAAATACCCCAGCTCCAAAAATATATAATGGGCACCGTGAATAATGAAAAAGATTATAGCCGTAACGACTAATTTAGCCCCTATCTTTTTAAAAGAGAAAAGCAGATTTACGTAGATGAGTAGAAAGACAGGAAGAGATATGTCACGAAAAAGAAGAATGGCGATAAAAGCCAATGGCCTTGTATTCGGAATTAAAAAGTTTAACTTCAAAGTTAAGATTGTAAAAATATTAATGTGAACAATTTGGAAGAACAAAAAGGTGAGGATATTAACAGCATTTGAAAGACTTTTTTTCATTAAAAAGAATATGCTTAATGCAAACCATGCAATTAAAAAAATATATATTAAACCCATCTTTATCACCCTGTCCATTAACGATTTCTAAAATCTAGGATAACCTTTTCTGCAGCTGTCTAGCCAAAGATTGTAAAAATATCACTGGATACCCTAAAATCATCATGGAAAGGATAAACAATGTGATTGCCATTCATGCAAGGGGGGGAAGAGTCCATGGGGAATCCATTATTTGAACATAAACAAAATAAATCCCTTCTTATATGGAAAATGGCTGTGGCGAGTGCCATCTCTTGGCAAATTGCAACGCTATTAGGGTCGCATCATCCCTATTTTGCTCCGATTTCCGTCATTCTTTGTTTGCAATCAACCATCAACCGTTCCATTCGATTTTCCTATCACCGGATGGCTGGAACCATTATCGGTATTTCCGTAACCGTTCTTGCGGCACCCTTCATCAATGTTTCGAGCTGGACAATCGGGATTCTCATCCTTATCGGTTGCTTTATCGCTAAATGGTTGAAAAGTGATGAAACGGCCATCCATCAGGTAGCTCTAACGATCTTATTGGTTTTTGTAGTCGGCCAAAAGGCAGGGGACTACCCAATTGATCGTTTTCGCGATACCTTAATTGGGGCCATTATTGCAGTGCTTATCCATATGCTTGTCTATCCGCCTAATTTTACAAGACAGGTACAAAAAAATCTTACACAGCTTTCTGAACATTTAATAGAAATTTTTACCAATATTTCGGAATGGATTTTTCAAGGGCCTGATTTAAAGGCAGGAAGCCTTATCGAAACTGAAATAAAACAGCTTCTTGAAGAACTTCATCAATCCAAACAAATGATTCAGAATGCTCAAGAAAGTCTTAAATACAATCCATATGCAGGAAAAAGTTTACGCGAGTTGCATCAATATCAACTGCAGATACAGTTCTTAACAAAAGGTTATTCCTATCTTGCGAACAGCGTTGAAATCTTAATGAAATGGGCATCTTCCGGAAGCATGTCAGCTTTGGATCAGGAACTCTGGGCAGAACAAGTGAAAGCGTTCATCCCATTATTTAAAGAAAACCCGGCAGAACCAGGTCCTCCGGGTGATTTCCTGATTGTATCCATTCCAAATGAACTGGAGAAACATCAATATATGGCAGCATTATATTATGAGACAAAGGTTCTGCTAAAAGACAGCTAGGTTGGAGGAAGAATCAGATAAGGCCTCATCATTTCATAGTCCTCATGTTCAAGCATATGGCAATGCCATACATATTGGCCGGTATACGGAAAAAACGGAATGATGATTCTTGTGATGTGGCCCGGCGGACATTTTACTGTATCTTTCCAGCCGAGTTCACCTATTTCTGGGAACACCGGCAATCCGGTCCATTTAATCATCCCCGTGTTTTTATAATGTTTCACATCGAATGGCTGCCGGTCCAAAATTTGAAATTGAACTAGATGGACGTGGATAGGATGATCATCTCCATTTGTATTCACAAAGGACCAAATCTCATTTGTCCCGACCTGAGGATTTTCAGTAATTGGATCATCCCACTTTTTTTGATCTAATAAAAATAATGACCTTCCAAACGGATCTTTTTCTTCACTTAATTGTAAATACCTCTGGTTCCGCGCAGAGGATTCAGGCAATCGGGGAATCATTCCCATAAATGTTGGAATAACGCTCAAATCCATACTGGAAAGTGGCTTTGTTACTCGAAACTGCATCACGGTTCCCGTTGTATCGGGATCAACAGGATCTCCAATCGGGAAGTGCGTTCGTGCATCGTTTTTCATGATGATGGACTTCCCTGCAAGATTAGAAAAATCAATGATGACATCTGCCCGTTCAGCCGGTGCAAGAAGCTGTGATTGAACTTTGACAGGCCGCTCCAAAAAGCCGCTATCTGTCCCAATTTGAAAAAACGGCTGCCCGGAGTCTAAAAAAAGATTGAAAAACCGTGCATTTGCTCCATTTAACAAACGAAATCGATATTTTCTCGGCTCTACCTCCAGGAAGGGCCAGATTTTCCCATTAACGACAATCGTATCTCCAAAAAAAGAAGAAATAATCGAAGGAGAAAATCCGGGGGGATTCTTTTGTGGTTGAGCGGGATAAAATAAGGAACCATCATCATTGAGGGTACGGTCCTGAATTAATAAAGGAATTTCATATTTGCCGCTAGGCAGTTTCAAAGACCGCTCATGAGAATCGCGGATCAAATAAAACCCCGCCAATCCGGCATAAATATTTAACCGGGTAATCCCAATTGCGTGATCGTGATACCAGAGTGCCCGAGCACTTTGCGGATTTCCATATTCATATATTTCTTTAAAGAAAAATGGCCCTGTTTTTTCAAAGCCTTTCGTAAACCATGCGTCCGGATAGCCATCACTCGCCGGTTCCGTTCTGCCTCCGTGAAGATGGACCACTGCACGAACATCCGGTTTGTCTTTTTCCGCTCCATGAACTGTGTGGTCTATGGCAAAAAGATGCTTATCAGGAAGCTCATTCATCCACTTAACATAGACTCTTTCCCCCATTTCTACTTCAATGGTTGGACCCGGATAGATTCCCTCATATCCCCATATCGTTGTATTAGGGATATGGCTATGCAAGCTTTGCTTTACTTCCATCATTCGTACTTCATAATAGCTGTAATCCTTTGACTTCCAAAGTGGTTTTAAAAGTGACGGGATCGGCAAAGAGTCGGCAAATTTTATTAATTTCATACGAATCTCTCCTAAACAGGGATGTTTTTAAAAGATTATGATTGAACAAAGTAAAAAATTAACATTCTAGAACTGTATGAAGCATGAATATAAATAGGGTAGGAACTTTTGTGCTGATTAGGAGGGAAAAGTGTGGAGGTAATTGGGAAGAGTGTCATACGGAAGGAAGCGCTGGAAAAAGTGACAGGAAGAGCTCAATATACGCATGACCACCAATCAGTCAAGATGCTCTCCTGTAAAATGGTGATTAGTCCATATGGACATGCGCGAATTGTGTCTATCGATACCACAGAGGCTGAAAAAATGCCAGGGGTTAGGGCTATTATAAAAGGGGATGCAAATCTCCCATTAATTGGAGAAGGGGTACGTGACCGTCCGCCAATTGCTTTTGAAAGAGTGCTCTATCATGGAGAACCCGTTGTCCTTGTAGTTGCGGATACTGCTCCACAGGCAAAAAAAGCAGCAAATCGAGTAAAGGTCCAATATAAGTTACTGCCCGTGGTCAATTCGCCCACACAAGCTTTTCAGAAAAATGCGCCCCTTCTTCACCCAAGATTAGGGGAATATAAAAAAGATGAGGTGTCCTTCCCGGTTCCGGGGACCAATATTGCAACCCATTATAAAATCCGCAAAGGGAGCATGGAAAAAGGCTGGGCAGAAAGTGAAACAACGGTCGAAGCAAGTTTTTCCTTTGCATCTTCCGATCATGTGGCAATGGAGACGAGATGTGCTACGTGCGAGATTTTGCCGGATGGTACAATCAATATTACTACCTCTTCACAAGCACCTTTTATGGCAAAAAGGCTTATTTCGGACTACTTCGGAGAAGATATGGGGAAAATTGTTGTCCATACCCCTTTAGTTGGAGGCGCCTATGGAGGGAAGGCACCAGTACAGCTTGAAGTGTTTGCCTATTTAGCCTCAAAGGCGGTTGGCGGAAGACCTGTCAAAGTATTGAATGACAGGGAAGAGGATATCATCACATCTCCATGTCATATCGGATTAGATGCAAAGGTGAAAATTGGAGCTGATCGCAGCGGAAAAATAAAAGTGATGGAGATTGGTTATTGGTGGGATGGCGGCGCCTATTCTGATAAAGCCATCGATGTTTCAAGAGCAGGTGCAGTTGATTGTACAGGACCTTATCATGTTGAGAATGTTTGGTGTGACTCCTATTGCATGTATACGAATCATCCGTATGCATCACCTTTTCGAGGTTTCGGACATTCTGAGATTTCGTTTGCAATTGAAAGAACGATTGATTTACTTGCAAACAAATTAATGATGGATCCGCTTGATATCCGTTATATCAATGCGATTAAGCCTGGTAGTACCACGCCCACCAGGGTACCTTTAAATAAAAGCAATGTTGGAAACTTACAAAAATGTATTGAGAGATTAAGAGATTTATTTGAGTGGGATAAAGGACCAATCAATGAAATAAACGAACGATTTGTTCGCGTAAAAGGTGTCTGTTGCAGTTGGAAATCTTCAACCATCGACCCAAATGCCCCATCAGGTGCGATTATTACCTTTAATCGTGACGGAAGTGTGAATTTAATGTCTGGTGTGGTTGAAATTGGAACGGGGACGAAAACTGTATTGGCACAAATTCTTGCGGAAAGACTGAAAATGGATGTAGATAAAGTCCATGTAAGGATGACTGTGGATACCCAAACGACTCCTGAGCACTGGAAAACTGTGGCCAGCAGGGGGACGTATATGGCGGGAAGAGCAGTTTTAGAAGCAGCAGAGGATGTCATCCACCAGCTGAAAGAAATTGCTGCGTGTGTGCTGAGGGCGCCAATTTCAGATTTGGAGATAGGGAATAGCCGTGTTTTTTTACGGGATGACCCCTCCATTGGATTAGATTTTAAGGACATCGGCTATGGATATCAATATCCAAATGGAAATTCAATTGGCGGGCAAATCATCGGCAGAGGTAAATTTATATTACGTCATCTAACCCATATTGACCCTGAGACGGGGGAAGGAAAACCTGGCCCAGAATGGACGGTTGCAGCCTATGGAGTCGAAGTGGAATTCGACCGTAGGGATTATACGTATCGTTTGGTAAAAGCTGCAACCGTCGTAGATTTAGGAAAGGTTATGAACGAAAAAGCGGCGGAGGGCCAAGTAATGGGTGCAATGAGCATGGGACTCGCTTTTGCCGGCAGAGAAACATTTTATTTCGATGAACTTGGCAGGGTGTTGAATCCGCAGCTTAGAACGTACCGCCCGCTGCACTATGGAGAAAATCCTGAATTCCTTGTCGGTTTTGTGGAAACACCACAGCTTGATGGGCCATATGGGGCCCGTGGTGTTGGGGAGCATGGTTTAATGGGAATGCCGGGTGCACTGGGAAATGCCCTTTCCACTGCTGCGGGAGTATCCCTTCATCATTTACCTCTGATTCCGGAACTTATCTGGAAAACAAAGGAGAGGACACGGTCATGATCCCATTTGAATTTGATTATTATAGACCGACATCGGTAAAGGAAGCAGTGGATTTATATCAATATTTGGACCAGCAGGGAAAACAGCCGATGTTTATCTCCGGAGGTACCGAATTAATCACCCTTGGAAGGATTGATCGTGCCTATACTGAGGCAGCCATTGATTTAAAGGGATTAGCAGAATCTCATGTTTTAGAGATGGACGGGGATTATCTTGTTCTTGGAAGTTCCTTGACCCTAACCCAGATAGAAGAAGCAAATCCGTTTCCATTATTAACAAAAACGGCAAGTGAAGTGGCGGACCATACAGCTCGGGGGAAAATTACACTCGGTGGGAATATTTGTGCACAAATTTTTTACCGTGAGACGGTGCTGCCGTTTTTACTTGCGGACAGTCAAGTGGTTATTGTGGGTCTAGATGGAGTAAGAGTAGCGGGAATGAATGATATTTTCAAAGAAAGACTCCAATTAAATAAAGGGGAATATCTAGTCCAAATTGCCACAGAGAAAAGATATATTACTGCACCGTTTGTTAGTATTAAACGTAGACAGCAATGGGATGTTGGATATCCCTTAATAACTATTAATGCGTTAAAAATTGATAATCAGATTCGGGTGGCAATAAGTGGACTTTGTCCATTTCCATTCAGGTCGGAGAATATCGAAACCTCGATAAATAATCGTTTAATGCCCGTTAAAGAAAGAATCGACCGCGCATTAACCGATTTACCTAGTCCGATTTTAAATGATATCGAAGGATCCAATGAATACCGTTTATTTGTTTTACGGCATTTATTAGAAGATATTTTATCAGAGTTAGAGGAGCTTTGATTGAAAATTGAAAAAAGGGGGTGATCGATTGAAATCCCATTCCATTGTCCTAAAGGTAAACGGAGAAAACCAATCTGTAACCGTAAGGTCCGCGGATACATTATTATTTATCATTAGAAGCAGACTGGGGTTAACGGGTGCAAAACCGGGCTGTTTAAATGGGGATTGCGGTGCTTGTACGGTGAACGTGGATGGCTGGCCGATGAAATCTTGTTTAATGCTTGCAGTGGAAGCAGTGGGGAAAGAAATCACCACCATTGAGGGACTTAAAAATGCCCCCATCCAAAAAGCGTTTGTTGAAAATTTTGCCTTTCAGTGCGGTTACTGCACACCGGGCTTCATCATGAATTGTCATTCGCTCATCAAACAACATCCAGATGCAGATGATCAAACGATAAAAGAGTGGCTACGGTCCAATATTTGCCGTTGTACAGGGTACGCTGAAATTGAAAAAGCGGTAAAATCCGTTTTGGGAAAAAAATAAGACGATAAAGGACACACTGCATAGAGGGTGTGTCCCTCATTGACTATTCAATAACGCCTGATTCCATAATCGTTACATCTGCATGAACATTTACCTTAAGATTTTGGTAGTCGGTCTGCCATTTATTAAAATTAAAATTTCTAGTTTTGCTTTTTATATAATGGCCAAAACCTACAGGATCAATATTTTTTTCTTTAAAATTTTTGATTAAATCCTTACACTCAGATTCAATTTTTTCTTGTACTTTATTTTCTATTTTCTTAATTTTATTAGGTGTAACTTTTTTGCCCGAGAATTCCTTTAACACCGCGTTCACCTTAACCTGTATATCAAGGGTTAAAGGATCTCTGGATATAAGCCTAAATTTATTTTTTGACTGGATGCTTTCAATAGCTGCCCTTTCACTGTTTAACATCACTTTTAACGTTCCTTGACTGTAATCGTCTACAAGCAACTTAAAGAAGAACATTTGTTCAGACGAAATTGAATAAACTACACGTCCATATCGAAAAAAACTGATTCCAGTTATTGCCACCTGTTCCTTACCTATTTTTTTTAGTGTTGGAAGATAGGGGGTTTTACCTAATTGATTAAAATCAAATAAAAACCGCTGCAGGTTGGTTTTAGGAACATCCATTGATTTCATGTTATGTTTGATGAGATTGGTTAAATAAACAGCATTTCCTCTTTCTCCATAATTTCCTTCAATGATATCCTTTGCTTTCCCCTCGGTTACAGCAAGGTATAGTCCGGCACCAATGCTGGGATCCCGTTGTAACGAATCCATTAAATCTAAAATTCCCTTCTTCTTTGCAAGCCGTTCCCCAAAAAGGACCACCTTAAGGCTCCCTGTCACGAGTGGATCTGAAGATTCGCGCTGGACATCTCTTAAAAAATCCCTGCTTAGAAAAGAAGGGGCCGTGAAGGTTTTGTTTTCTACGGCCTGATCGGGCAAATAGACAGGCACTAAGGCAGTCCCGCTGATTTTCCCATTGACATAATCATAGGCACTTCCCGTTTCGAGATTGACATCATCCAAGATTCTTTTTTGTACACAACCGCCAAGCACAAGGGTTACGATGAGAACAGGTGTTATGATGTTCTTCATTTTTTCTTCCCCCTTTTTACAATCAATATCAGACAAAAAAGTAACGGAGCATAGCCATAATTGATGAAAAAGACTATATCCCCTGTAAAGTCGGTAATGGTGTTAATTTGCTGCCGTGTCTTCATCATAACGGTCAAAATTAATACAATTATTGATAGGAGAATGACACCATATTTTTGCTTTAGATGTGTTACACTTTTTAAAATACGTGCGCCACACCAAAGAGCGATACAGAAATTGGGAAGAATGATAATACACCAATTGGCAATGCCGATGTATTCAAATCTCTCAACAAAAGGCATTTCAACGATTTTCCACATGGTCAAGGTTGGCCAGATATTTTTTTGCAACTGCCCCTCTGAAAAAAAGGAAAAGGTCGCAATAGAAAGAAGTGTATAGATAATAGTTGTAGTAAGGGCGCCCAGATGGGCCCATTTCTTTGATTTTTGCGGTTCTTTGATAAACGGATAAAAAAACAATAATATGCCAAATCCAGAATAGGTAAAAGACATTTGATATGAAGCAATCGCCAGATCCTTAATTGAGTGATCGAAGATTGGAAGTAAGTTCCGAATATCCGCATATGGAATGGTAAACAGGAAGGTAAAAAGTAAATATGCCGGAAGAACCACTCCAAAAAATGCGACCCCAGTGACAGTTCTAAAACCTCCGTATAATATATAGATTCCCAATACACAAAAAGCCAGGGAAAACCAAAAGGTACTTAGATCTTGAAACATCCAAGCTTGAATGATTTCAATGAATGGCCTTAGCGTGATGACAGCCGTAAGCAGGTAAATGAAAACAAATAGCAGGGACAGAATGTTACCGATTATCTTTCCAAATATGAAAGTATGTGCCGACATAAGATCTCCATTTGCTGCTTCACATATTCTGTACATCATCCAAATAATGATATTGACGCTTAAACCAGAAATCACAACGGAAATCCATGCATCATATCCTGCTGTTAATGCAATTATACGTTGAAAGCCGAGGACCCCCACACCAAACTGCATCGAATGAATAAGAAAAAACACTAAAAAAGGAGAAATTTTTACTTTTTCAGGCAATGATTGTTCCATATTCCTTCCTCCGGTTCCTATTCATCAATATCACTTTTTTTACGCGGAGTAAAACGAATAGGGTTTTGTGTTCTTAACGCTAAAGGCCGCCGTGATTGTTTGCTGAATGGAAGCCTGATAAGTGAATCCTTAAGGTCTTTCATTCTTGGTGGATAGAGTGGTTCTAAAAAAGGCCGATTAAGCGATGTAAGCCGTATTAAGTGTGTCATTAACACAGAAAAACAGAATACGATTCCAATCAGGCCCCACAATTCCGCAAAAAACAAAAATGGAAAGCGCAATAACCGAATAGCATTGCCCATTTTATAAACGGGTGTTGTAAATGATGCGAGTGCTGCCAGTGCCACGATAATCAAAAGGACATTACTGGTCAATCCTGCTTGAACTGATGCTGTTCCAATAACGATACCGCCTACGATACCAATTGTCTGACCGACCTTGGTCGGAAGTCTTGCCCCAGCTTCTCTGAGCAATTCGATGGTTAGTTCTAAAAATACAGCTTCCAAGATAGGAGGGAGTGGAATGTTCCGGCGGGAAGTGACCAGAGTATTCATTAAATCCTTTGGTATCAGCTCGTAATGATACGACAGAGTAGCTACATAAACCGGCGTTATTAAAATAGAGAATGCAACAGAAAAAAGCCGAATCAACCGGAAAAAAGAAGCTAAGATCCAATTTAAGAAATAATCCTCGAAAGAACTAAAAAATTCAACCAATGTTGTTGGAGTGATTAGAACATGTGGCGATCCATCAACAAATATAGCAACTTTCCCTTCTGCCAGTATCGCTGTAACCCTATCCGGACGCTCGGTATCGAGGAGCTGGGGAAAAGGAGAATTTTTATTATCCGATATTAATTGAACAATATAGGAACTGTCGGTAACCGCATCAAATTCAATCCCTTTTATCCGTTCTTTTACTGTTTGGACATTAACCGGGTCTGTAATACCATCAATGTGCATGACAATCACTTTCGTCTTGGAAAGGGAGCCCACTTGAAATTCTTCCAAAATAAGTTCTTTGATAGGAAGTCTTTTTCGAATTAGGTTTATATTTTGATCGATGGATTCAACAAATGCTTCCTTTGGACCAATTACACTAAATTCAACCTCAGGTGTTGATACACTGCGGACAATTTCCTTTTGTGCTGCTATAAACGCAAATTTCTTTTTTTCTGATTCAAGTGTCAGAAGAACGTACCCATTAAATAATTTCTGCTCAATAACGCTTTGATCCTCGCAGATTTGCACATCTGCGAGAGGAATAATCTTTTTAATGTCCTCGATTGTTTCAAAGTTTTTTTCAAGTAAATAGGGAAGTGCATTATCCTGTAAAATCGATTCATCAATGAGAGTGGAAATAAATGAAAACTTAAAACTGTTGTTGGTCTTTTGATTGTTATATGAAACCTGCTTAAAATCTTTTGATTGCTGAAGATATTGTTCAAGAGATTCTTTTTTCTGTTTTTGTTCCTGTTTTTGTTCCTGTTTTTTTGTAAACCAGGCCATTTGGTTCCATCTCCCCATCTCCTTTTCCAAGTATGTTTCCCTTTTATGGAATAATTATGAATCACCCACATTTTGCAAAAAAAACTGGTTTGGAAAGGACTCCAAACCAGTTTTAAGTAAATGATTATTTTTGCTTTATATGAAAAAATGTGTCCATCACCCTTCGGCCAATACGGAAATTTGCTTTATTTTCTGATTGGCCTGTGTAGGCCCATGGGACAAGCACAGCCATAGCTACTTGGGGGTCGTAACTTGGTGCATAGCTGACAAGACTAAGGTTAATAACCCCAGGTGGTTCCTTTCCATATCTCCAGCGGTTAGGGCCATCATAAAATCCTTCTGCTGTACCGGTTTTGCCGGCGGGGGAATAGGACGCTCCTTTAAAATAAGGATAAGCTGTGCCACCCGGCTCTTGAAACACCTTCTTAAAACCAAGCTGAACCCGTCTAATCCACTCCTGCTTCATATCAATCATATTTAACACTTTTGGATGGATTTGTTTAAAAACAGGACCAACTTCCTCAGTGTTATTTATTGGTTCACGAATTTCTTTAACCATATGAGGCTGCATTCGATAGCCTCCATTTGCAATCGTCGAAACATATTGCGCCATCTGCATTGGAGAATAAGTATCATATTGTCCAATGACGAGGTCAAGCAAAAATCCTGGCAGCCTGCTAGAACCTTTAAACCCAGCCTGTTCATTCGGTAGATCGATTCCGGTTCTTGTGCCGAGTCCAAAGCTCGCAAAGGAATTCCTAATAATGTCAAAGCTGTTCGGTTTAAGCGATAATGGCTGATCTGGGATATAATTTCCTCCACCAATTCTGATCGCCGTCCTGAACATATAAACGTTAGAGGATAGTTTTAAAGCGTTAATATCGTTCAAAGTTCCCAAATACATCCATGACTTTTTTTCAGGTGTACTTTTTATCCTGATCGGGACATCACTTAAATAGGTATTTGGAGTAATGGCACCTGTTTTATAACCGGTTAATACGGTAGCACCTTTGACAGCGGAGCCAACATTATAGGTGGTGGTGAAGGTTCCGAGGGCATCGTCTATCATTTCCGTTCTTCCGGTTTTTTCGTCTCGTACAATCCGTTTTCCCGCCATTGTTAAAATTTCGCCGGTTTTTGGGTCCATTAAGACAACATAAGCACGATCCAGGAAATGTGTGCCAGGCAGTCTCTTTAACGACAAGAGCTCTTGCTCAATGATTTTCTCAACCTTTTTTTGAAGCTCCATATCAATACTGAGTACAAGATCTTTTCCCCGTTGTCCATCGTAAACCACCTCGGTATCAACGACATTCCCTGCTGAATCCGTGACATTTTTCACCCTGGATTTATAACCATGTAAAACATCTTCATATTGCGCTTCTAAATAACTTTTACCAACACGGTCATTTCGGTTATATCCTTTCGATAAAAAATAGTGCAGCTGATCAGCAGGAAGTCCTTCATCTGATTTTGTGACTTTTCCTAAAACCGATTTTAAGGTGTTATCAAAGTTATAGGACCTTTCCCAATCGGTTGTCGTATCCACCCCGGGCAGGGATTGGAGATTTTCGTTGACAACCGCAAATTCTTTATCTGTCACATCCTCATTCTTGACAATTTGCGGGGTGTATTTGTAGCCGTTCCGAAATTCACGGAAAATCGCTGCTACTTCAAGATCTTCCTGTGTGAGTTGTTTTAATTCCTGTTTCGTAATCCGCTTAATTTTTATTTCATACAGGTCTTTATCTTTTAATTTTTTTGCTTTGTAAAGTTCATTTTCACTTTCGGAAATTTTGGCATCCGCCGACTGGGGATATTTTAATATCCAGAAATCTTTTTTATCCCATTCTGTTAATTTATCGGTTTTTTTCACAATTAGTTTTGCTAATTTTCTTGCCGTATCAAGCATTTCCTCTTGGTCAGAACCCATGTTTGTATAGGTAATCGCCCGTTTTGGTATATTGTTGACAATTTCTTTATAATTCCGGTCGAGCATTTTTCCCCTTGGAACTGGATTTTTTACCGTAATATCTTCATTTCTTTCAAGATCTCGCTTGAAATTTTCACCATACACAATTTGTACAAAGCCAAGACGTAAAATGAGTACAGAAAATAATAGAAAGACGCTAAAAAATACAATATTAATTCGAAAAGGGAAATGGGACTTTTGCTTTTTTTCCAATTATGTAACACATCCTTTATGCCAGCCAAAATCGCTCTTTTTTATTAAATAAGAAATTATGAATTTTTACTTCGAGAATTGTCCAGCTCCGTCGCAATTCTTATTATGCCCAGTCCAAATATTGGTATTATTACTATTTATTTTACAGATGGATTCACATCTGTGTAAAGTATTACCTTCTTAACGATTTTTTGAAAAATGGGTTTTGAAAAAAATTTGGATAATTGGAATTTAATTAATGAATGCTAATGGTAGAAAAAAGGGGGGACTCCTGTGAAAAATAAGAGTAAACAGAAGCGACCATCACAAAGCGCCGGACAGGAAAATCAGCAGCAATCGCAAAGCTTTCAGCAACAGCAAATGATGCAGCAAGCACAGCAGCTTCAGGAAAATCAGCCAATGATGGAACAACGATTTCAAGCACAAAAGAAACAGGCGCTTCAATCCATACAGCAAGCAACAACTACCATCCAACAAAGTGCTTCCATGAATAATCTTCAGTCATTACAACAGGCCCAGCAACAGCTGCAACAGGCAACACAGCAGTTGAACCAAATGCAAGGGCTTGCGGTCACACAATCAACAACTGCAACTCAGCAGCAATTGGAACAGGTTCAGCAGCAAATTGAGCAGGCCTCACAAACATTAGGCCTAATTGACAGCCTGAATCAAGGCAATAACAGTTTTAAAAAAGGCTGAAAAAATACCCAGCTTCAATTTTAAGAAGCTGGGTTATTTTTTACCTCCGTCAAGACCGCCTTGATGGCCTCTTTTATTTCATGATAGCCTGTACACCGGCAAAGATTGGACTCCATCCACTCTTCAATAACCGAATCATCCGCATCAGGGTGTTTGTGCGCCAAGGCATGGCAATTCAGAATGAATCCAGGCGTACAATACCCACACTGGATGGCCCACTTTTCAATAAACGTTTTTTGAATAGGGGAATCTAATAGACTTTCGATGGTGCCGATTGACTGGTTAATTGTTTCAATGGTCAGCGACAGGCAAGAATGTTGTGGCTGCCCATTTATCAAGACCGTACAGGCTCCGCAATCGCCATTTTCACAGGCACGCTTTGCACCAGTAAGCCCCAGTTGTTCCCGTAATGTATGTAAAAGTGTATCGGCACTGCGAACCATCACTTCGTGCGTCTCCCCATTTACATGCAGCTTGACTACTGTTTTTTCCGAACCATTCGAAATCATGAGCTAGCCTCCTTTAATGCTTCAATCGTATCGGATAGGGCATTTTTAAAAACAAATTCCCGGTATTCTGCCGAAGCCTGAATATCATGGACAATGGACGATGGCAGCAATTTGATCGCATTCAATACACGATCTTCATTCGAAAGCGACGGATCATTGATGACTTTTTCAATCTCTGCTGAACGAAATGGATAGTTACAAACCCCGCTGAAGGCAGCCCGTAATTTCCGGTCCTTGACAAGGGCGGCTATTGATACGACAGGATACAACTTTCGTACTTTTTGTTTTTTTAAAACTAATATATGGGAGATCAAGGTACGATTTTTTTATTAAAATTTGAACAAGAAACTGCCCTTGACCCAATTGCAATTCCTGCTGAAATACCTCAGTAAATGGCAAAAGGGTTTCGCCTTCAGTCCTGGAAATTCGAACCATTGCATCGGATAAAAGCAGGGGCAGGACTCCTTCCCGATAGATAAGCCGGCTATTTAAATTTCCGCCAATGGTAATCTTATTTCGCGACGTATGGTCTGCAACCTTTTTTACGGCCTCACCTAGTAAAGGAAATAATTTAGATTCCGTAATTTGATTTAATGCAACTGTGGAACCAATGACCAATTGATCCCCTTGAATTTTCAAAACATTGCATTCAGGGATTCCCTTTAAATCAATTATTGCTTCAGCACTCATATGATTTCTGCGTGAAAAAGTAATAAATTCCGTTCCGCCGCTATAATAAATAACGGTTTTACCTTGTTTTTGGAGATCTTGAAATATTTGAACAGCTCCTTTAAGCGTCTCAGGTCTATAGTATTCAAAATCAAAGGGTATCATTTTAGTTGTTCCTTTCTCGTCTTCCAAATGAACTCAGGGATTAAGGGAAGCTGGTTTAACTCAACCTCGGCCGCAGTGGATAAACTATTGGCAAGGGCTCCTGCCATGCCAATCACCCCGTATTCCCCAATCCCCCTGGCACCATACGGTCCATCAGCAGCAGGGGATTCGACAAAGTCAACAAGGTATTCATCAGGCTGCTCGCCATAACGCAGCATCTGATAATTCCGTAACTGCGGATTTTGAACAACACCATAATTGTCAAAAATAAACGATTCACTGCTTGCAAAACTTAAACCTAAATACATGCCGCCACGCATTTGCTGTGTTGCCATTGCCGGGTTAATAATTGTCCCACCATCAAGAACGGTTACCGCTTTTAATACCTTGTAGGAATAATCTTTCGGGTTCCATTCAACCTCTACAGCCTGCGTTCCAACGGACCACCACGGCCCGGGCTTGCCAAAACCCGTTTCTTTATCCATCGGCGTAAGATGCCGTTGAATATATTTTCCATGGCCGACAATTTGGCCTTCCACCGCATGGCCATTCGGATACTTATAGCCAAGGGCAATATCCTCGATCTTGATACCATATTCTGGACTTGGTTTTAGGTAGACTCGGCCGCTTCCAACCTCTAGGTCTTCTTTATTACACTGCAGGGCAATAGCCGCAGTTCTTTTTAATTGGGAGATGGCATCATCTGCTGCTGCCATTACGGCTCTTCCTGCCAAAAAGGTTGTAGAACTTGCAACAGTCCGCCATTGATGGGGATCATATTGGGTATTGATCTCCATGGTGACATGAATTTTGTTGATGTCCATTTTTAAACGTTCGGCCAAAATTTGCGCAAGCGTCGTTTTTGTACCCTGGCCCAATTCAATGGCAGCACAGTTTAAGTTCACACTTCCATCTGCTTCAAAGGTAATAATCGCTCCTGATTGCGCATTGGTTGCAGTTGTTGAGGTTTTCCAAAATGTACTGATTCCTTTTGTTCTAATTTTACCGGTGTCCGTTACGATTCGCTGCCCTTCATTCCAGTTCACAAGCTTTTTAGCCCGTTCGATACATTTTTCGACATCGCCAATATTATTCGCATTGAGAAGGGTTTGGGTTGGGGAAGTGTTTCCTGGTTTAATGGCATTCAGTTTCCTTAGTTCAATCGGGCACATGTTTAATTTTTTTGCGAGCTGATCCATTGTACGCTCAACAGCAAAGGTTAACTCAGGGTGAGCGTAACCCCTGAAAGAGGTTGCATATGGATGGTTCGTATACATGCAATAAGAGTCGCACCAAACGTTTGCTACATCATATGGACCAGTACAGTCGAGTGCCATCGCCCTGGTAATCCCAGCGGCTTGATCCGTATAAGCACCCGAGTCAATCAGGAAGGTATATTGCCCTGCAATAATTTTTCCATCTTTATTGGTCCCAATCGCTATGGTTGCATCAATACCAATGTGACAGGGAGCGGTAATAAGATCCTCTTCGCGTTCATATTCAATTTTCACCATTTTACCGTCAACTGCCCTTGAAGCTAAATAAGCTAATGGCTCCAGCTGAACTGTCCCTTTTCCGCCGAACGCCCCGCCTACCAATGGGGCATGGACAATGATATCCCCTACTGGGACATTGAAAAACTGATTTAACACTTTTTTAATTGTATAGGGAGATTGTGTATTGGAATGAACAACCACTTTTCCAGCAGGATTGATTTCCACCCTAGTTCCGCGCGTTTCAATGGCAGCATGGTCGGAGAGATTAAAAGAATACGTTTCTTTTATTTTAACTTCGCAGGTCTCCCATGCTTTTATAAAATCACCTTTACGAATCTTGATATGACTGCCGATATTGGTTCCCTGAATAGGATAAACATTACTGATGATTTTTACATATTGTCCTGAGTTTTCATGAATCAATGGGGCCTCGGTTTTAAAAGCCTGTTGAACTGAATTCACCACTGGTAATGGTTCATATTCAACCCTCACTAATTGTTTCGCTTTTTTTGCTTGATGTTCATGGTCAACAACAACAATCGCAACCGGTTCTCCGTAGTAACGAACTTTTTCGAATGCAAGTGGCGGCCTGTCAGCTAAAATGGGGCCAATGCGAAAGGGGAACATTTTACCGGTCACAATCGCCCGAACACCTGGTACCTTCCATGCTTCTGTTTCATCAATCGAAATAATCTTGGCATGTGCCTGTGTACTTGTGACCAGTTTGGCATGAGCAACATTTGGCATTGAAAAATCACTAATATACCTTACCTTCCCGGATGCTTTTCCAACCACATCAATTCGTTGCTCAGGCTTACCAACGGTTTGTCTAACTTCCGCCATACTTTAGCTGCCTCCTATATATGAATGGTGATTTATGTAATTGAAAATTTTTCTCTAATTTTTATTTTTTCCTTATAGATGTAAAAGTTATACAAGTAATAGAGAATCCGTAACAGGGAAGAATCCTGTCTGAAAAATTTGTCAATAAAAAGGATTTCTAAATTTTTCACATATCAGATAGATTATTTTATAATAAAAAGGGAATAGGCTTTGAAGTTTGGCCTATTTAATACGATTAGGGGGTCCTACATATTGGAACATAAGCTGGTTGATCCAACTGTTCAGAAGGCTTTAGAAGAATTTAACGCTTTGGATGAGAAAATCTCACATTTTTCAAGCATCATTGGGTTAACAGACTGGGATCAAAAAGTGATGGCACCCAAGAAAGGAAGGAATTCCTTTGCAAAGGCCATCGGCACATTAAGGACGGAAGTATTTAAACTGTCAGTTTCTGAAGAGATGGGCCGATTACTGGATGTTTTAAATAGGAATGAAAACGCTTCATTATTAGGCGCTGATACAAAGGCAAAGCTAAGAGAATATAAAGATTATTATCTGAAGGCAAAAAGCATTCCGGCAGACCTTTTTCAGGAATATTCAATTTTGACTGCTCAAGCTAATGACGCATGGGAAGAAGCGAGGGAAACCAATGATTTTGATCATTTTCTTCCATACCTTGAGAAAATTGTAAGTTTTAAAAGAAGGTTCGCCGAAATTTATGGCTATGAAGAGCATCCATACGATGCGATGTTAGATGAGTTTGAACCGGGATTGACGGTGAAAAAACTTGATCCATTGTTTGCGAAATTAAGAGAATCAACTGTAAGTTTACTAGAAAAAATTCAACAATCGGGAAGACCGACACCAATAGAAATTTTTGACCAATCATATGATATTGAAAAACAAAAAGCCTTCAATCGCTTTATTTTACCATTAATTGGTTTTGATCTAGAAGCAGGCCGTCTGGATGAGACTGTGCATCCTTTTGCGCAAACAATCAATACAGGAGATGTCCGTTTAACCACCCGTTACCTGGAGCATAATGTCCGTTCTGCCTTATTTGGCACGATTCATGAAGCAGGTCATGGAATTTATGAGCAAAATATCAATCCGGAGTTTGAGGGGTCAGTTCTTCAAAGCGGGGCATCTTTTGGAATTCACGAGTCCCAATCAAGATTTTTGGAAAATATGGTCGGTCGCAGCAAAGAATTCTGGAATTATTTTTATCCGCAGCTTCAAAATCAGTTTCCGGAAGCACTTGAAAATGTGACAGTTGAGGAATATTACCGCGCTGTAAATACCGTACAACCATCCTTTATCCGGGTGGAAGCAGATGAGTTAACCTATAATTTGCATATTATGATTCGTTACGAAATTGAAAAAGCCTTGATGGCGGGTGAAGTTGAAGCGAAAGACCTGCCGGCAATCTGGAATGAGAAAATGCAGGACTATCTCGGAATTACACCTAGTACTGATACTGAGGGAGTTCTACAAGATGTCCACTGGTCATTTGGCGGAATCGGCTATTTCCCTTCCTATTCACTTGGGAATTTGTATGCGGCACAGATTTTAAGAAAAATTGAACAAGATCTACCTGATTTCTATCAACATATTGGACAGGGAAGATTTGACTATATTCAAAATTGGTTAAAGGAAAATATTCATCAGTATGGTAAGCTTTACACTCCAAATGAATTAATTCAAAAGGTGACTGGCGAAGAATTAAATGCGGATTATTTAGTAAAATATTTGGAGAAAAAATATTCAGAAGTATATGGGTTATAATTTTTTTGACAAAAATGATATTCTAAATATATAATAATAGTAATTAAATATTTCCTTTTTAAAGGGGAGTAGCTGTACAATAAAGTCGTCATTTCGAGAAATCCTATTTCTCCGGCTTTATTGGCAACGATGATGTTGTTAGCAAGACCTTTACTTTCACAAGTAAAGGTCTTTTTGTATGAGTAGGCCTTTACCGATGGGTAAAGGCCTATTTTTATTGCTTTAGCTCACATCCTTGTGGAGGCTGGGCTATCGTAATATTCAAATGGCAAAAGGGGACATTTAAAAACTTTAGAGAAGGATGGTTTTGATGGATTTCTCAATTTTATTGGAGTATGGATGGGTTTTATTGATTCTTGTGGCATTGGAAGGTCTTTTGGCGGCAGATAATGCGCTTGTTCTGGCAATCATGGTGAGGCATCTTCCTGAAGAACAAAGGAAGAGGGCTTTGTTTTACGGTTTAGCGGGTGCATTTATGTTACGATTTGCTTCCTTATTTGTCATTTCTTTTCTTGTGGATGTATGGCAGGTTCAAGCAATTGGGGCGATTTATTTGTTGTTCATGGCTGGAAATCATATTTTCCGAAAACTTGTTAAAAGTAAAACGGGAGAGAAGCCAAAAGAGCCAAAAAAGAGCGGATTTTGGATGACGGTGTTAAAGGTTGAACTAGCTGATCTTGCTTTTGCGGTTGATTCCATTCTTGCTGCGGTGGCGATGGCGGTTGTTCTGCCTGAAACAAAGCTTCCGGATATCGGCGGTTTGGATGGCGGTAAATTCTTGGTGATTTTTGCCGGTGGCTTCCTCGGTTTGATTATCATGCGTTTTGCTGCAAATAAGTTTGTACAATTATTGGAGAAACGTCCTGGCCTTGAAATGGCGGCCTTTATGATTGTTGGTTGGGTAGGAGTGAAGCTAGTTGTTTATACACTTTCCCATCCAGCGCTTTCGATTCTGAATGAGGAATTTGCCCATTCAACAGAATGGAAAATAAGCTTCTATCTTGTTTTAATAGCGATAGCAGCAGGAGGATGGTTCATTTCAAGGGAGTCGACGAAAAAAGAGTCGAAGGCGTCATAATTTATTCTTAAAAAAGTAAAGGCAAGCTGCCTTTACTTTTTTATTTAATGAAACGCAGTCAAAATAACGCCTACTGCGATCAACGCAACCCCTATCCCATTCAACAAACTAAGCTTTTCCCCAAAAATGAAAATCGCTAGCAAAGTTGCGATAACCACACTTAATTTATCAACAGGAGCCACCTGCGAAACCTTCCCTAATTTTAAAGCAAAAAAATAAAACAACCATGAAGCCGCACCCGCAATTCCACTTAAAGTGATAAATAAAATTGCCTTTTTATCCTGCAAAATGACAGGTATTTTACTGATATTCCCCTCAAACACAACCACACCCATTAAAAAGACTGCCATCACAATCGCCCGAATGGCGGTAGCGGTATTGGCATCAATATTTTGCAAGCCCATTTTCCCAAAGATCGAAACAAAAGCAGCAGAAACAGCAGATAAAAGTGCAAAAACAAGCCAGGACATACTTGATCACCCTCCATAATTTCTAATCAGTTCCTAATTTCATTATCAATCCTTTATTATAATGGCAGATTTAAGAAATAATTAATAATTGATTAATAAAATGTTTAGCCTGTTTGCTTATGATATAGATGCACCAAAAAAATAAAGGAGGAAAAACCATGAAAAAGAAAATCATTGCAGCTGCAGGGATTAGTACTTTGCTTATGGCAGGTGGAGTATTATCCGCGTCAGCATCTTCTTCCGGCTATGATCTATTCAAAACGGCCGTGAAGAAAACACAAAATGTTAAAAGCTTTACCGCACATGTTCAAGCATCACTGGAGGACAATGGAAAAGTCGTTTATAAGGTGGATTCCGTTAACGCGGAAAACCTAAAGGCGGAATCAGGCCACAGTGCAGTTCAAATTACCAAAGGCGGAAAAACAACTAACGTTGATTTTTATTCAAGTCAAAACGGTACCATTCTCAAATCCAGTAAGGATAACAAGTACTATGTGCGCCAAGAAAAAGATCATAAACATGAACACAAAAAAGAAAAAGATGAAAAGTTCTCACCTCAGATGCAAAAAGATATTGAGAACATTTTTGATGCATTAACGAAAAATTACCAAGATAAAATTACTACTTCCGATTTAGGTAATGGTAAAACCGAGCTTCAATTTGATCTTTCCAAAGAACAAGTTCCTGCTGTTGCTCAAGCAATTGTATCCTTCTATTTGAAAAATATGGATCATCAAGAGAATCATAAAGAAAAACAGGAATTTACATCTCTTAAATTCGGAGATTTAACACCACAACTGCCTAAATTAAAAAACAATATCAGTGTCACACGTGTTGTGCTTAAAGGCAAAGTCAATAATGATCAATATTTAACAGGTCAAGAAGCCACCATTTATGTGTCAGGTAACGATGTAAATGGAACTCATCATGATTTAGTTCTTACTGTTACAAGCCAGCTTGATCAGTTGAATCAGGCAAAAGTCCCTACAATCAATCTTAAAGGGAAAAAGGTTGTCCAAATAAAAGAACACCACGATGGTCACGAAGACTAAAACTACACCACGATCTACATAGAGACCAGGGCAGAGAACATTCTCTGCCTAGGTGTTCTTTATTTTGTAAAAAAGGAAGTGATATGAAATGAATGTTTTGGAAATTGAAAATGTGACAAAACACTACAAAAATGGCCGCGGCATAGAAAATATTACTTTTAAGATTAAACAAGGCGAAGTATTCGGTTTACTAGGTCCAAATGGAGCAGGGAAAACCACATTAATGAAATGCATTGTTGCTTTAAGCTATCCTGATCAAGGCAAAATCATCATTAATGGACACAATATTGCTGACAATTTTGAACAAGCTATGAAATCTGTTGGTACACTAATCAGCGGTGTGGAAGCCTTCGATTATTTAACTGCCTATGAAAACCTCGAGCTCGCCGCAAGGATTTATCCGGAACTTCAAAAAGACAGAATCGACGAAGTTCTTGAGTGGGTAGGGATGTCTAAGCACAAGGCTGAAAAACTAAAAACTTTTTCGACAGGGATGCGCCAGCGATTATATCTTGCCGCGGCATTACTTGCCAAGCCGTCGTTTGTTATTTTAGATGAACCGACAAATGGACTCGATATTGAAGGAAAACATGATTTTCAACAGCTAATCAGCCGCTTAGCCCGTGAGGAGGGAGTAACGTTCATTCTGTCCACACATCTCATTGATGAAGTAGAGCGTTTATGCGATCGGATTGCGATACTGTCAAATGGTAGGATTAACGCAATCGTCTCAAAGGATGAATTGGCTGAAGGACAAAATTTTGAAACTTATTATTTGGAATATATCCGTAAAAGGAAGGAGGCAGAAGTATAATGGTAAACTTAAAAAATGAGTGGAGTAAATTGCTGCGAAAACGTTCGACCATTTTTCTTTTTGTTCTTTCTGCCTTATTTCCATTAGCCGCAGGTCCTCTAGTGCAATTGCTGCAAAACCGCTTTGGGTTTACGGCTTTTGACGGTGAAAGCTTTCCTCTTGTCATTTTAAATTTGGCCGTATCCTTTTATTTGCCATTGTTGTTGGCGCTTGCGATCAGCGATATGTTCTCTGGTGAACAAGAAGCGAAGACAGCATCGTTTTTACTTGTTCGTCCGATATCAAGATGGAAGCTTTTTTCGTCAAAAATCATTTGCACAGGCATTTATTTATTCTTTCTTTTACTAATCGTTTGTTTATCCTCCCTTTTAACGGGAGCGATTTGGCTAGAAAACTTCACGTTCCATGGACTGATTATAGGAATTTCAGCATTTTTACTTTCGTGGATTCCACTTATGGCCATGTCCGCTTTAATCATTTTTCTTGCCCAGTGGTTTGGATCAAGCAGCAAAACATTATTATTCTCAATCCTGCTTTATCTAGTTATGTTTGTTGTCACGTATCTTTTCCCAACCATTGGCCAGTGGCTGCCTTCATATGATTATGACTGGTATCAACGCTGGATTACGAGTGGGATAACTGTGATTGTATTGGGAAGAACGATATTTCTACTTGCATTTAGTGCATTATTTTTTACATTCGGCTATGCTAAGTTCAGCAGAAAAGAATTTTAAATCAGAAAGTAGTTGGAATAGATGTCGATTCGTTTGAGACTTTTAATATCCTATCTTGCGATGATCCTTGTGCCGATATTTTTTGTTGTTGTATCCGCATTATTAGTGGCACTATTATTTAGAGGGGATATTAAGGAGCTTAAAAACATCTACTTACCACGTGAGCATGCCGAACATTTATCGAAAAAAGATCAGTTAGTAATTGAGCTTCAGCGCAAATCACTAACAAGTCCTGAGGTATTTGAAAATCAAAAGTATTTAAATGAAGTGAATAACCAGTTAAGCCAATCAGGTGCTGGATTGGTCGTAAAAAGAGGGCATCATATCCTTTATCGCGCTAATTTTCTAAAAGGATTGGATACAGATGACCTGCCGCCTTTCGGTATAACAGGTGAAGTTGATCCGATTCAGCAAATTGATCATCAATTTATTTCTATTAAAAAAATTGATTTACTTTTCAAGGATCATTCAGAGGGTTCCTTATTTATAGTGACGGATGCAAGCAGCTTTGCAAAATTTGTCCGCTCATCATTTCCTATTTTATTTATCGGTTTAATTGTAATCTTAGTCGTGACCAATGGATTACTCACTTATTTTGTCTCACGAAGCATCATTCGACCGATACGTGAACTGCAAAAAGCGGCACAAAATATGAAAGAAGGAAACCTCAACGAAGCGATTGAACCGATGTCAAAGGACGAATTAGGCCAGCTTGCCCAAGGCTTCGAGGAAATGCGCGCCCGCTTAAAAGAATCGATTGAAAAACAACAAGCCTATGAAGCAAACCGAAAGGAGCTAATTGCGAATATTTCCCATGATTTGAAAACGCCGATTACAACGATTAAAGGGTACGTCGAAGGAATTCGTGATGGGGTTGCCAACAGCCCGGAAAAAATTGACCGGTATATTCAAACGATTTATTCAAAATCAATCGATTTAGATCATATGATAGATGAACTTTTTCTTTATTCAAAATTAGATTTACAAAGGCTTCCGTTTCATTTTGAACAAATTTCCTTTGATCATTATTTAAGAGATTTTGTTGAGGAACTGAGGTTTGATTTGGAGGAAATGAAAGTTGGAATTAATCTAACAATTGAAAATAATGACGACTATTTAATTAGAGGGGATCGCGAGCATCTCAAGCGTGTCATCACAAATATTGTCGATAATTCATTGAAATATATTGATAAACCCGATAAAAAGCTTTGTTTTCAGCTTTCAACCATGAATTCTAGTATTCTCCTTATGATGAAGGATAATGGGCCAGGTATCAGTGAAGAAAACCTTCCCTATATCTTTGAACGTTTTTACCGGGCTGACTTAGCAAGAGGAACGGAAAAAGGCGGCAGTGGTCTTGGGCTTTCCATTGCGAAAAGAATTATTGAAGAACACCATGGAAAAATATGGGCTGAGAGTAAAAAGGGACAGGGTACTTCGATCTTTATTTTGCTAAATAAAGTAGGTGGACATAATGAAAAAGATTTTAATCATCGAGGATGAAAAAAGTATCGCCGAATTGGAAAGGGACTACTTAGAGATTGAAGGATTTATAGTTGATATGGCCTTTACAGGAAATGAAGGGGTCACAAAGGCATTGGCGGAAGAACATGATTTAATACTATTAGATTTAATGCTTCCGGGTGTTGATGGCTTTCAAATTTGCAAAACGATTCGCGCTGAAAAAAATATCCCCATCTTAATGGTATCCGCTAAAAAAGAGGATATTGACAAAATCCGCGGGTTTGGATTGGGAGCAGATGATTATATTGTGAAACCCTTCAGCCCCAGTGAATTAGTGGCAAGAGTAAAAGCTCATCTTGCTCGCTATGACCGCTTAATCGGCAAGGAAACGCACAAGGATGTCTTGATGGTAAGAGGGCTTCGCATTGAACAGGCCTCAAGGCAGGTTTTTGTTAATACTCATGAGGTAATTTTAACGGCGAAAGAATTTGATGTGCTTTCTTTTTTAGCAATGCATCCAAATCATGTCTTTAGCAAAGATCAGTTATTTGATAAACTTTGGGGCTATGATTCCTTAGGAGAAATTTCAACTGTTACGGTCCATATTCGAAAAATTCGTGAGAAAATAGAAGCAGACCCGTCCAATCCCCAATATATCGAAACGGTTTGGGGAGCTGGGTACCGATTTAAAGGCTAAGAAATAGAAATATCATGTTTAAAAGCAAATCATATTTCAATTGGTCATTAAAATAAAGGCAGATGAAGAATTGCCTTTATTTTTTTTGTTAATAGCAGATTTAATAAATATTTAATAATCGCTTCATAAAAAATTTAGGCTGGTGGTCTATTCTTATCTATGGGAAAAATTGTTTTTTACACAATCACCCGAGTTTAGATTTGGTAAATTAATCTTAGGAATGTTTTAAGAGATTGATGTAAAGGTGGAGAATGAAGATGTTATCACATTTAGATTATACAGCTTTTCAATGGGTCAACCATTTTGCCATAACCGACAAATTTATGAATCCAATAATGATCTTTCTAGCCGAAAAGGCAGAGTATTTATTTTTTGCAGGGATTCTTTTTTATTGGTTTTTTCATAAAAATCAAAATCGTATAATGGTTGTTTCGGCCTGTATTGCAGCCTGTTTTGCACTAGTGATCAACATGATTATTGGTGATGTTTACTATCGTGCCCGGCCGTTTGTTGCCCATCATGTCATTATGTTGATTTCTCATGCGAAAAATGCATCCTTTCCAAGTGACCATTCCACAGCTGCATTTGTGATTGCTACTTCGATATGGCTATGGAGAAAGCGAGTTGGCTGGATTTGGCTGATTTTAGCAGCGGGAATTGCGGTATCGCGCGTTTGGACAGGAGTTCATTATCCATTAGATGTGATTTCCGGTATGGTAATTGGTGCAACTACAGCTATTGTAGTGCATTTTCTTGCAGTAAACTGGGGGAAATTTAATGAACTTATTCAGTTTTTAATCCATCTATATGAAAAGGTTGAGAGTAAGGTCATTAATAAAAATTTCATTAAAAATGAAAAATAGTTTCCTAATTCCATAGAAGGAGCTGTTAGAATATGAAAAGAAGAGATAAAGATAAAATTCTCATTCTATCGGCCACGTTTGGTGATGGACATAAACAGGTTGCAAATGCGGTTGGCGAAGCAATAGAAAAGGCTCTGCCAAATGCAGAACCAGTCATCGTAGATGTAATGCAATGGATGCATCCCTATTTATACCCAATCAGCCATTATGTCTATAAGCAAAGCATTAAAAAGTTTCCCCAACTATATCGTTTTTTCTATAGGAAAACCCGTGTAAAAAGTTCGTTTTCAGTAAAATTGAATGCACTATTATCAATGGGAATGAAGGCATTGCTTGAAATAATAGAGAAAACGAATCCAGCTGTTGTCGTCAGCACCTACCCGTTTGCCGCAGGGTTAATGTCGAATCTTAAGGAGCAAGGCTACGTTACTATTCCTGCTGTTACTATCATTACGGATTATACGGACCATTCCTATTGGATTCACCCGTTTACCGACCAATATGTGGTTGGATCGAAACAAGTGAGGGACAGACTTATAGTTAACGGTGTACCAGGGAATAAAATTACTAATACAGGGATACCGATTCGACAAAAATTTAATCAAATTCATCATCGTAAAAAATTAGCAAAAAAATACGGTTTGAGTGATAATAAATTTACATTACTTATAATGGGGGGAGGGGACGGGTTTATCGGGAAAGGCTTGTCAACCTTTCATGCTTTGGATAATCTCCAAGAATCCATTCAGATCATTGTTATCTGCGGACGTAACCATAGATTGCGGAAACAATTAGAGGAAGCAAATCTTGCACCTAAACATAAATTTCTCATTATGGGGTACTGCGAAAAGGTCCATGAGCTAATGGCCATCTCTGATTTGATGATTTCAAAACCTGGCGGCGTTACAATTACTGAAGCAATGGCGATGGAGCTTCCGTTATGTCTATACAAACCGCTTCCTGGTCAGGAAGAAGACAATGCCCAATACTTAGTTGAAGCGGGTATGGCCATTTTAGCAAAGAGTGATGAAGATTTAATAAATAAATTACAGATTATCGTGAAGAATCAAAGTCCACTCGATTTTATGAAACAAAAATCAAGACAATTTCAATCAAAAACATCAACCATTGATGCGGTTGCAGCCATTGTGCAAACCATTGAACGCTGTAAAAACGAACATTACTCTATTCGACGCTTAGCGTTGCAGAAAAGTATGTAATCAGAAAAATAGAAAGGAATATCACTCAAATAGACAATGTGATGACAAACCGGTGAATTAATGAAAATGTTTTGGACAACTTGGTGTAAAGAAAGAAATCATTTAACTTTTGCAGCATTTTTGCTTGTTCTATATTTATCACCCTTATTTATACTAGGGGAAAATTCACATATTCGGGTTCATGATAATTTGGATTCGAATATTTCTTGGTATAAAGTTTTGAAGGAAAGCGGACAAATGTTTGGCGGAATAAATTCCGTTATTCCGCAAATCATAAATGGCTTACCAAGAAATGCATTTGGAACAGAATTTAGCGGGATTCAGTGGTTGCATAATTTATTTCCATCGATGCTTGCCTATTCAATCAGTCAGGCAATCACGAGAATTTTTGCGTTTTTGGGTATGTACCTTTTATTAAAAAGGCACTTTGTAAAGACGGAAGAGACTTATATTATCCGCATATATGTTTCATTGGCATTTGCCTTAACACCGTTCTGGCCTTCGGGAATGCTGAGCACCCTCGGCATGCCGCTTGCACTTTGGGCTTTCTTAAATATAAGAGAAAGAAATTACTCCTATAAGGAGTGGATCACGCTTATTCTGCTCCCTTTTTATTCAAGTTTTGTGCTTGGATTTTTCTTTTTTCTAACAGCAATTGGGCTCCTTTGGATTCGAGATGTAGTAGTTAAGAAGAAGGTCAATTGGGTATTCTTTAGCAGTATTATTGCCATGACTCTTACGTATTTACTACTCGAATACCGCCTGGTTTATTCGTTAATTTTCCCTGAGGCACCGACAAACCGGAATGAATTTTTTGAATCGACCAATGGCTTCTGGAGTACGATTCGTTTAATTTTTAATAATTATTTTTATGGACATACACATGTAATGACACTGCATACTTTTGTGATTGTTCCGCTTTCATTTTTAGTTCTTTGGGCTATTACCAGTAAATCAAAAGGGCAATTGGAAAAAAAATTCATTTACTTATTTATTTTGAATTTTGTCTTATCTGTCTGGTATGCTTTTTGGTTTTACAAAGGATGGGGACCGATAAAAGAAAGAGTTTCCTTTTTAAATACCTTTAATTTTTCGCGTTTTCATTTTTTAAGGCCATTGATAATTTACATGATGTTTGCTGTTGGAGCTTTGATTTTATGGAAAAGGGGGAAACACTGGAAACTCATCGTGAAATTATGTTTGGCAGCTCAGCTCTTGGTGGTTTTTAGTGCAAATAATGAAATATATTATCGGGAAGCAGGGACGCCTACCTTTAAACAATTTTATGCAACTGCTCAATTTTCTGATATTAAAAAATACATTGATAAGCCACAAAACAGCTACCGTGTTGTCAGTATCGGGATCCATCCGGATATTGCTCAATACAATGGTTTCTATACGCTGGATACGTATAATAACTTTTATCCATTAGCTTATAAGCATCGGTTTCGAAAAATTATTGCAAAAGAATTGGATAAAAATCCAACATTAAAATCCTATTTCGACCATTGGGGCGGAAGATGTTATATTTTTGTTTCAGAATTAGGGAAGAAATATGATTTTAAAAAGGATTCAAAGGTGAAAATTCATCATCTTGAGCTTAATACAAAGGTCCTGAAAAGCATGGGGGGAAAATATATCTTCTCCGCTGTTCCGATTCTAAATGCCAAAGAAAACCACCTGGAATTTAAAAAGGCATTTAACCAAAAAGATTCAGCTTGGAAAATTTATCTTTATGAAGTAAAATAATTGGTTTAAGGAGTATTAATTATGAACCAACCAATTTTAACCATAGTCGTTCCTTGTTATAATGAAGAAGATGTCTTTAAAGAAACAGCTAGCCAATTGTCGCATGTATTGGAAGCAATAATTGCTGACAAACTTATTTCTAGTGAAAGTAAATTATTGTTTGTGGATGATGGCAGCAGGGACCGGACATGGGAGTTAATTGAAAGTGAAGGAGAACATAATTCCTTTGTTAAAGGGTTAAAGCTGGCCAAAAATGTCGGACATCAAAATGCATTAATGGCTGGACTAGAGACAGCTGCAAAGCAATCCGATTGTATCATCTCGATTGATGCTGATTTACAGGACGACATTGATGTAATTCAAACATTTGTCGAAAAGTATTGGGAAGGGTACGATATTGTATATGGAGTGAGAGACAGCAGGGAAACGGATACCATTTTTAAAAGAACCACTGCTGTTGGTTACTATCGTCTTATGGGGCGATTGGGTATTAACTTAGTTCCCAACCATGCCGATTTTCGACTAATGAGTAAGCGGGCACTTGAAGAATTATTCAAATTCAAAGAGACGAACCTCTTTTTGCGCGGTTTAGTTCCACTTGTCGGATTCTCCTCTACAAAGGTATACTATGATCGTAAGGAAAGGTTTGCGGGGGAGTCAAAATATCCATTAAAAAAAATGCTTGCTTTTGCATTCGATGGCATTTCTTCCTTTAGCGTAACTCCTATCCGCTTTGTAACCTTTATTGGTTTTTTAGCAATGTTTTTTAGTATCGTTGCAGGAGCCTACGCTCTGATTCAAGACTTTTTGGGCCATACCGTTTCCGGCTGGACATCACTGGTCATCTCCATTTGGTTTGTGGGAGGTCTGCAGCTAATGGGATTAGGTATTATTGGTGAATATATTGGCAAAATATACTTTGAAGTAAAAAAACGACCAAGGTATGCAATTGAAAAAGACAGCTTCTCTGCTACTCAAACTAAGAAGCAAATAAACGAAGCCATTGGTCATTAGGAGCAGGTATGAAATATTCCTTTATTCGTTTTATTATGGTAGGGGTTTTGAATACGATTGTCGGGTTATCAGTCATGTACCTTCTCCTACATGCATTCCATTTGTCCTATTGGATATCCACCTTCATCGGTAATTCAGTTGGAGCGGTTGTAAGTTTCTTTTTAAATAGAAGTTTTACATTTAAAAGTAATAACACCGTTTCAAAAAGCGCCATCCGTTTTATCATTGTTATTTTGTGTTGTTATTTTATTTCTTATGATTTAGCAAAAAATTTAGTTTCAGCCGTTCTTTATTCGAATCATTTCTTTAGTGGAAAAATAACAACCGATATGGCGGTCCTTGTTGGGACTGGACTGTATACTGTGCTTAATTATTTGGGGCAAAAGCTATTCGTGTATTCAAAAAAAGGTGTTGCAGTCGAAACAAAATCATGATCGAAGCGAAGAAACGGGGAGGTTCGAGTAGGACCTCTTTTTTCAATCAAAAGGAGTCATGCTTTATGGACATTAAAAAATACTTATTGGTTGCTTTTATCATTAGCTTGATGAGTGTAATTGGCTTTGGGATTATTTCAATTCTGGTTAGTGATGAGAAAATTCGTCATTTTGATAGCACTATCATTTCGGCCGTTCAAGGACTCGAAACACCTGTCCTTACTAAGGTTATGAAGTTCTTTACCTATATTGGTTCAACTAAAGTGGTTATCATTCTATCTTTGTTCCTTTTATTTTTTCTCTACAAAGTGTTGCATCATCGTTTGGAACTAATTCTTTTTGTGAGTGTTATAGCCGGAGCAGGAATTTTAAATGGTCTTTTAAAGCATTTTTTTCATCGTGCCAGGCCAAACCTGCACCGTTTGATTGAGATTAGCGGGTATAGTTTTCCCAGCGGTCACGCTATGAGCACATTTGCACTTTACGGAATCATTGCGTTCTTACTTTGGCGTCATATCTCCTCAAGGATGGGCAGAACTATTCTGATCATAATCAGTTGTTTCATGATTCTGGCGATTGGCATAAGCAGGATTTATTTAGGGGTACATTATCCAAGTGATATTATTGGTGGATATTTCGCGAGCGGGTTTTGGCTGGCTGCAGCTATTTGGTTTTTTCAATTTTATAAAGAAAAAAGTTTTAATAGGATGCATATACATAATGAATAAGATGTTTTTTGAAAAATTGGAGTGATACATATTATAAAAAACGGTATACCTAACCTTTTTACGCTTTTAAATTTATTTTTTGGATTTTTATCTGTCATGTATTCTGCAAATGGTGATTATAAAAATGCGGCCATTCTCATTCTCATTGGGATGATGCTTGATAGCATGGATGGGCGGATTGCCCGGATGCTAAATGTTGAGAGTGAACTTGGAAAGGAATTGGATTCATTGGCGGATATTGTAACGTTTGGAGTTGCACCGGCAATGATGGCCTATTATTCTTATTTTTCAGGTTTTGGGATCGTCGGGATGGCGATTTCCGGCCTGTTTCCATTATTCGGTGCCTACCGCTTAGCCCGATTCAATATTAATGCTGTCAAATCATCATTGAGTCACTTTACTGGGGTTCCCATTACGGCAGGTGGCGGGCTATTAACTCTTCTAACTTTGTTTCATGGAAAAATGCCGTCCATTATTCTGCCAATTGCCTTTTTTGTCATTTGTTATTTAATGGTAAGTACAATAAAAATTCCTAGTTTAAAGGATATTCCCTTACCGAAATACGGAATTATTATCACCTTATTTCTTGGCTACGCGATTTACATTGTCTTTAAAAAAGAACAGCATCGCTTTCCTTATTTTATTTACGTAGCTATTCCACTATATGTAGCGTTTATTAGCTATCAATTAGTAAGAAGCAAGCGAAGAAATCCAAAAAAGTAGCACCAAAAAGAGAAGTACGTTTCATTAGAAATGTACTTCTTTTGTTACGCCTAACTTAATTAAACATCGGAAAAATATTCCTTGATAAATTCCACTATTAGAATGGGAAGTGCCTTTTTGGCAGAAGTGAGGTATTTGAATAAGGCTTTTTTTTCTGATGAAGACATGTCCCAGTCGTCTGGAATAGAGTTAATGATAGAAAGTATTTGCTCTGAGGGAAGTGAAAGAACTTTCTCTGTGAATTGCTTTAAGGAATCGGGGTCCTCTATTTTCGTAACTGACCATGTATGCGCCGATTGATTTAGCAAGTTCATAGGTACATATTGTAATTTTTCTTTTTGATTTCCATGACCTGGGAAACATAATCCGTGATCAATTAAATGAAGATAACATGTATTATCCGAAAGTTTTTCTAACAGCACATTTCCCGTATCTCGATCATTGTTGTTTACCCAATAGTCGAATACAATCATTCCCGGTAATGAATCAATATTGACAATTGTTTTATTACTTAGTGGTTCCCAAAGCCCCGTACAATCTTTAAGAAAATGACTGGCAAATTGATGCCCTGGTTTAAAACCGTATTGGTATAATTTAGGGAATTTTTTGAAATCAGATGTGGAAAAATAAATCAGCTCAAATGGTACTACTGGAAGTTCTAATAACTGTGCCAGTTGTCCGACAACCCAGTCATTTACAAGAACTCTTGTTCCTTGGGGGTTGTTCTTGAATTTCACAAGATAATCCTTGCCGTTACTCATTTTAAATAGCTGCGGCTTGGAAAATCCCTCCTGGAACCTTCCATAGTAGTGAACCGGATATATTCGATTCAAGATGAAATTGCCTCCCTTTTCCTTCATATCACATTATATGTCCAATCCCCTCTATGGGACTGGTTGATTATAAAATAATGGAAAGAAATTTTCACAATTCAAAGCGAATAATGGCGAAATAGAAAGAAAAAGCTACAAAAGAGGAGAAATGTTTAATGGAAAGGGGGAGGGGATTTGGTTCATCATCTTGTTAAGGCCGTACCCAATTTATTTACGATTGGAAACTTATTATGTGGTGTTTTTTCTATTACTTTTAATATGAGCGGTTATATTGGAATTGCCTCGATTTTTATATTTCTTTCAGCTTTATTAGACCTTTTTGATGGACGGGTTGCAAGAAAATTAAAGGTGAATAGCGAGCTTGGGGTAGTATTGGATTCATTAGCGGACATTGTTAGCTTTGGAGTGGCTCCAGCCCTTATTTTTCATTCGATTGCAGCACCATCGATTTTAACTTCTTTAGCATTTATTCTTTTTCCAACCATGGGGGCATTACGGTTAGCAAGGTTTAGTGTAAAACCTACCATTGGCTATTTTAAGGGACTTCCAATTCCTGCAGCAGGCTTGCCATTAGCTGGAATGGGGTTGTTTACCTATACTAACCCATGGATTACTATCTTATTGGCAATTCTAATGGTAAGTCCAATTAAAGTGAAAAAATTATAAAAAATCCTAGTCTTGGTAGACTAGGATTTTTTATAATTTACATACCACCGAACGACATAACCCAAATGGAGCCGGCTACAGTAACGACGGCGATAAAAACACCATAAATGACGTTAATGGTTTGTGCGGCACTGTCTTCACCATCTCTTAAATGCATAAACATAAACAGCTGAAGACCCGCTTGGATGACAGCAAGTGTGCCGATAATCCACATAATCGCATTAAATGATAATCCTGTTTTTAAGGCAACAAACAATGCAGCAAATGTTAAAACCAGTGAAAAAACAAATCCCAAAACTTGTGTTAGTGGTGTACCATGTGAATGTTTCTCCATCCTAAGCCACCATCCCTTTTAAATACACAAATGTGAAGATAAAAATCCAAACAACATCAAGGAAGTGCCAGTAAAGACCGATAATAAACGCCTTGCGAGCTGTTACTGGAGTTAATCCTTTTTTCGCAATTTGAATCAATACCATGGTTGCCCAGCCAATTCCCATACTGACGTGTAATCCGTGAGTTCCTAGGAGGACAAAGAATCCTGAAAGGAATGCACTTGTTTGCATCGTCGCACCTTCATGAACATAGGCGATAAATTCGACAATTTCCATTCCTACAAAGCCTGCGCCAAGTAAAAGGGTAATAATCATCCAGGTTAATAACCCTTTTTTATTTCCTTTATGCATTTCATAAATAGCTAATCCACATGTAAAACTACTCGTTAAAAGAAGGATGGTTTCAATCATAACTCCTTTAATTTCGAAAAGTTCGTGCTGGGTAGGGCCACCGGCATAGCGGTGGTCTACAACAGCATAGGTTGCAAAGAGGGTTGCAAACAGAATGATTTCAGCACCTAAGAAAATCCAGAAACCAAAAATATTCATCCGGCTTTGTTCTGTTTGATATTCAAGAGGCAAAGCTGTATTCACATTAGCTGACATGATTTTTCTTCACTCCTTTTTGGAGATCTCTCCATGCTTTTTCGGTCTTTTTAATTTCATCTACAGGAATATGGAAGCCATCCTTGTAATCGAAAGACCGTGCAATCAAGCAGGCAAAGATGCCTAACAATGTTACAAGTGCAGCAATTTTCCATTCAAAGATGAGGAAGAATCCTGCAGTACCAATAACGACTGAAGTAATAATAGGAAGACCGGAATTGTTTGGCATATGAATCTCTTCCAATTCTTCTTCTTTCAACTCCAAACCTTCATTGTGCTTTTTCATGTACCAGAATGCATCAATGGATTTCACTTCAGGTACTTTCGCAAAATTATAGAATTGAACAGGGGAAGATGTTGCCCATTCAAGTGTACGTGCATCCCATGGATCGCTGGAAATATTGCGATCCGCATATCTTGCGCTCCAATAAATGTTATAGCATAAGAAACCAAAGCCAATCGCTAGAATTACCGCACCGATCGCAGAAACAAGCATCAAAGGTCCGAAGCCTGTTTCGGCAGAATACGTATAAGAACGTCTGACTGCACCATCTAAGCCAAGGAAGAACATTGGCATGAAAGTTACGTTAAAACCAATTGTAAAGAACCAGAAATGAAGTTTTCCAAGTTTTTCGTTCAGCATATGACCGAACATTTTTGGCCACCAGTAGTAAAGTCCGGCGAATACCGCGAATACCACACCCGGAATTAACACATAGTGGAAGTGGGCTACTAGGAACAGAGTATTGTGATACTGATAATCTGCTGCACCCATTGCCAGCATGACCCCGGTTACACCGCCGATTAGGAAGCAAGGGATGAACGCTAATGCCCAAAGCATTGCGGTTGTAAATTGAATGCGTCCTTTTCGCATCGTAAACAGCCAGTTAAACATTTTAACCCCGGTAGGGATAGCAATCATCATCGTTGTAATCGAAAAGATTGAGTTAACGGCAGGTCCTGCACCCATTGTAAAGAAGTGGTGGACCCATACAAGCATACTTAATAAAGCAATTCCAACAATCGAGAAGACCATTGATTTATACCCATAGAGCATTTTGCGTGAGAAAGTTGCAATAACCTCAGAGAACATACCGAAGGCTGGAAGAACAACGATATATACTTCCGGGTGTCCCCATAACCAGAACAGGTTTGCCCACATCATCGGGTTCCCGTCTCCTCCAACGGTAAAGAAGTGCGTACCGAAAATCCGGTCAAATGTCATTAAGGCAAGTGCAACAGTGAAAATAGGGAACGATGCCCAGATAATCACAGATGCGATAAAGGAAGTCCATGTAAACATTGGCATTTTCATCAGCGTCATGCCAGGTGCTCTCATTTTTAAAATGGTTACGATAAAGTTGATTCCCGTCATCAATGTACCAATCCCGGCAATCTGGATGGCGACGGCGTAAAAGTTATTTCCGATTCCCGGAGTGAATTCTTTTCCGGCAAGAGGGAAGTATGCTGTCCAACCTGCATCAGGAGAACCGCCGATGACAAACGAAATATTAAACAACATTGCTCCGACAAAGGTTAACCAGAAACTTAATGCATTCAGTTGCGGATAAGCAACGTCACGTGCGCCAATTTGCAATGGAACAACCACGTTCATTAAACCGATTAAGAAAGGCATCGCCATAAATAAAATCATAATGACACCGTGTGTTGTAAAAATCTCATTATAATGCTGTGCATCTAAGATCTTTTCGTTCGGTGTTGCGGTTTGGGCTTTCATTAATAATCCGTCAATTCCGCCGCGGAAAAACATTAATACCCCAACCAGGATATACATAATCCCGATTCGTTTATGATCAACAGTTGTGAACCATTCATTCCACAAGTATTTCCACTTTTTAAAATAGGTTACACCTACAACAATACCAATCATGGTTAATAGAATCGCAATTTGCGAACCTAAGATTAGAGGGTCTCCAGTAATAAAAAACCTATCCCACTTAATGCCCACTATGGTCACCTCCATTGGAATTTCCACTCATGTCCATGCCCTTCATGTCCATGTCTTTCATATCCATTGATTTTGATTCTGCCTGACCCTCCATGTGCATTCCGTGATTATCAGGCTGTTTGAAAATTTTCCCTGGATAGTCGTGGTTTCTGTACAATTCAGGGAATGTGTAAATTTTCGAATTCATGTCACCGTGATCAACAAAGGCTAAGTGCGTATTTGAGAAAGTTTCACGACCAAGATTCGATGGTTTTAAAAGGTCTACATATTTCTTTTCAGTTAATTTTGGTGCATTACTCTTTACATCCTTAACCCATTTTTCAAACTTTTGCGGAGATTGTGCTTCCACCGTAAATTCCATTTCAGCATAGCCTTTTCCATTAAAGTTTGTGTTTTTCCCGATATATTCACCAGGCTGATCAGCAACAAGGTTAAGTTTGGTTTCCATTCCTGCCATCGTATATTTTTGGCCGCCTAAAGCAGGGATCCAAAAAGAGTTCATCGTACCTGCAGAGGTAAGGTTAAATTTAATTGGCGTACCAACTGGGACGTTCAGATAGTTCACTGTTTCAATTCCTTGCTCAGGATAACTGAAGATCCATTTCCAATCTGCAGATGTAACATTGATCGTGATCGGCTTTTTATTTTCATAGCCTTTTGGAACTTTTTCAAGATTGTAAATCGATTTTACAGTAGGAATTGTTAAAGCAATGACAATCAAAATCGGGATGACAGTCCAAGTAATTTCCAATTTGGTACTGCCATGTTCTTCTGGCGGCTCGTAATCTTTATTTTTATCGGTAGCGCGATATTTCCACACAATAAATATAAATAAACCAATAACAACAATTACAACAAGTGCCATGAAAATAAGTGACCAGTTAATCAAGCCTAAAATTTCTCTTGCAGCCGGACCTTTAGGTTGAAAAACAACCATGTTTGGCTCACAGCCGCTTAAAAATAAAACTGGTAAAAAAGCTAATAGGGGGATAATAAAGCCCTTCTTAAACATTTTTTACGCTCCCTTCAGTAATTTTGTTCATTTTTTCACAAATAATTATGTGATTTTATTCACAATGTCGGACAGACTTAACCATAGAAATCTTTTATTATCCTAAACTTTCTAGTCATTTTATGGAATCCTGACCGAAACTGTAATTATTTGATTTAATTAGAACAATTCTTCTTAGCACCATCTTAGCAAGATGTCTGTGATGTTTATATACGTTTTTGAAAATATTTGTGACAAATTTGTTAATATTTTTGAACCCGAAAGGAAAAAGGAGTGGAATCGTACGTAATTCGTGTTAGAAAATTGTCTATTCTTGTCAATAAATGAGATAATAATTACAAATTGATTAGAATAGGAGATAAAAAATGAAAGTCAAAATTAATCGAAATGCAGCAAAAGCTTTGAAAAAAATGTTGGAGAAAGAGGAAGCGCTAGGGAAAATGTTTCGTGTATATGTGACCCATATGCATGGGGATCATGCCCATTATGAATTAAAGCTGGATACTCCGACTTCAAATGATGAGGTTGTGAAAACAGATAAGGATATTGATTTTATTCTTGAAAAAGGTGATGAATATTTGGACGGTGTCTGGATTCAATTTTTCCACCTACCAAAAGAAGAATGGCTGATCACTAATCCATCAAAGGGAGACCATCATCACCACCATTAAAGAGTAGGCGCTTGAATTCATTTTCAGGCGTCTTTTTTCTTGAAAAAATTCACAATTTTTTAATATAATTCTAGTATTCCTATTTAAAGGAGAATGCTATGATTAAACGTTTTTTCTCTTATTACATGCCACATAAACGGTTATTTATCCTTGATTTTTGCAGCGCAGTCGTCGTTGCAGTTTTGGAGCTTGCTTTTCCGCTTGCTGTTCAATGGTTTATTGATGAATTGCTTCCAGGCAGGGATTGGACTGCGATTGTTTCGGTCAGTTTCGGCTTGTTAATGCTTTATTTTCTCAGTACTCTCCTGCAATTTGTTGTGAACTACTGGGGGCATAAGCTTGGAATCAACATCGAAACCGATATGAGACAAGAGCTGTTCGAACATGTGCAAAAACAATCCTTTGTTTTTTTTGACAATACGAAAACCGGACACATTATGAGTCGAATTACTAATGATTTATTTGATCTTGGTGAACTTGCCCATCATGGACCGGAAGACGCATTTATTGCGCTGATGACCTTTATCGGGGCTTTCTGGATTATGTTGACCATCAATGTGAAGCTTGCTCTGGCAACGATTATTATTATTCCGTTCCTCATCTTCCTTATTGTCATTTGCAATCTCAAAATGAATAAGGCCTGGGACCAAATGTACAGCAATATTGCGGATGTCAATGCACGGGTAGAAGACAGTGTATCGGGGAGTCGTGTTGTCCAATCGTTTACAAATGAAGATTATGAGATAGCAAGATTTAAAACGAATAATAAACAGTTCCGCAACGCTAAACTTGGCGGTTATCTGGTTATGTCCTACAGCAACGCAGGAATTTATATGATGACACGTCTTATTACCCTCATTGTCCTTGTATACGGGGCGTGGTTAAGTTTTACTAAACAGCTTTCTTACGGAGAATTTGTTGGATTTGTTCTATACGTTAATATTCTATTTAAGCCGATTGATAAAATAAGTGCCATCATGGAGCTCTATCCAAAAGGCATGGCAGGATTTAAGCGTTTTATTGAATTGATTGATTCTGAGCCTGGGGTAAAAGATACAGAGCGTGCGATTGATGTTGCTTCATTGAAGGGGAATATTATATTTAACGATGTTTCATTTAGTTATGATACGAATAAAGCGGTACTTGAGAATATTCATTTGAACATACAAGCGGGGGAGACTGTTGCTTTTGTTGGTCCTTCTGGGGCTGGCAAAACGACGATTTGTTCTTTAATCCCGCGGTTTTATGATATCAATCAGGGCAGCATCTCGATTGATGGTTTGGATATTCGCAATATAACAAAACAGTCATTACGTTCGCAAATTGGGATTGTCCAGCAGGATGTGTTTCTCTTCACCGGAACCTTACGTGAAAATATTGCATATGGGAAAAGAGATGCAACAGAGGATGAGATTGTTGATGCAGCGTGTCGTGCCCATCTTGAAAAATTTATTTCCTCTCTCCCAGATGGTTATGAAACGCAAATTGGTGAGAGGGGGCTGAAGCTTTCCGGAGGACAAAAACAACGGATTGCGATTGCCCGGATGTTTTTGAAAAATCCGCCAATCTTAATCTTGGATGAAGCGACCTCTGCATTGGATACGGAAACAGAATTAGTTATCCAACAGGCATTAACAGAGCTCGCGAAAAATCGAACAACATTAATTATCGCCCACCGACTAACGACAATTCGAAATGCGGACAGAATCATTGTCGTAACCGAAGATGGAATTGCAGAAGAAGGAAGACATGATGAATTGATTGAACAAGGCGGAATTTTTGCTAATTTACATCGGGTTCAATATCAACAATAGGTTATTTGAGGGTCTCGAATTTATTTTGAGGCTCTTTTTTTAATAGGGGTGATTTAATTGAGATAGGAGAGGGGGGATTTTATGTCTTAAGTAGTATAGGAATGCTCTACGCGACCGACGAAGGTTTTGTTAAACCATAATCGAACCATGATTAAAGAAAAGAATTCCAATTTTTGAAAAACACCTTGAAAAGATGTTAATCTAAAGCAGTAAAGTTGGAAAGGGGTATAGAACATTACATGGTTAATAAATCAAATGATATCAAACTAATTGCACTCGATATGGACGGTACTCTTTTAAACGACAAGGGAGAAGTTTCTGAAGGGAACCGTCTGGCAATAAAGGAAGCACAGGAAAAGGGGATCTTCGTTGTCCTTAGTACGGGTCGTTCCTTACGAACATGTAAGGAACATGCTGATTCCCTTGAACTCACTTCTTTTTTAGTCACTGTAAACGGAAGTGAGATTTGGGATGACAAGCGTGAACTCGTGGAAAGAAATTTGGTGAATTCAGATTTAATCCAATGGATGTGGGAGCTTTCAAAACAGCATAAAACAAAGTTTTGGGCCATTAGTACCACTAAAAATTGGTTTAATGATATGCCGGAGGATATTCTTGGCTTTGAATGGTTAAAATTCGGATTTGATATTGATGACGATGAAATCCGTGAAACGATTATGAAGGAGCTTAAAGCAAAAGGCGAATTTGAACTCAGTAATTCCACTCTTAAAAATATTGAAGTCAACCCAATTGGAATTAATAAGGCTAAAGGACTTAAAGTCGTTTGTGAACGCCTTGGAATTGCTATGGAAACTGTCATGGCCTGCGGGGATAGTTTAAATGATTTAGCGATGATTCAAGAGGCTGGCCTTGGGATTGCGATGGGCAATGCACAAGAAACCGTTAAAGAAACGGCTGATTGGATTACTGCAACGAATAATGAAGATGGTGTAGCCAAAGCCATTCGTAAATGGGTTTTGGAAAAATAAATTAAATAATCAAGGAGATTTTGGTTTAAAATGTTTATTTTTGGGAAAAGCTATTCTCGCAAATATATTTTTGCGAAAACATGTATTGGCTAAAATGCTAGGAGGCTACAAAAGAAATGGAACATGGTAAAGTAAAATGGTTTAACGGTGAAAAAGGCTTTGGCTTTATTGAGCGTGAAGGCGGAGAAGATGTATTTGTTCACTTTTCTGCAATCCAGGGGGAAGGGTACAAAACATTAGAAGAAGGTCAAGAGGTGACCTTTGACATCGAAAATGGCCAACGTGGACCACAAGCTGTTAATGTCCAAAAACAATAAATGGCAACATGAAACAAACCCCAATACAGGGGTTTGTTTTTTTATGGAAAAAACCCATGAAACTGGAGTTATTTATGATCTAAAAACTTTTTTACGAAGTCGATGGCATTGTCACGTTTATAGGTATGATAGATATTACTCGCCATTCTGACTGGGTCACCGAAAAAGTACCTTTCGTATAGGGACTGCCTTGTTCCAAAGGAACTCATGCTAATATCCCAAGCCAAACGAAAAAGTTTTACGCGGGTCTGTGCATCTGCATTAGTAGCTTGTAAATATTGGTCAAGGTCCGGCTTAATTTCAGATGAAAAATCTGCTTCACCCGGAATCGATACGAGGCCGCTCGCACCAATTTGCTGCAAAATTTCACAAAGCCTCGGATAAAGGCGTGAATAACTGATAATTGCCGTACTTAATGAAGTAAAATCGGGCGCCATTGTTCCCCATCGATCGATTTTTGCATTCATTTCAGATGCAAGCAGTAAAGCCTTAATAGTTTCCAATCCGACAATCATTTCACAAATTTTCTCCTGAATATGCTGGTATTCACCGACATTAATCGTATCTACCAGCATTTCGGCAACGCCTAAAATAAATTCAGTTTTAACGACCCTTCGTGCCATTACTTGATGGCTTGTCAACGGATAAAAGCTGCTTTCGGCAAAGATTTTATAAGAGGCCTCGGGATTTTGATAACAGAAAACACGTTCCCATGGCACAAATACATCATCAAATACAACAATCGTATCGATTTCATCAAATCGCGAACCAAGAGGATGGTCAAAATGACTATCCGTATAACGAAAAGATTCGCGGCAAAGGAATTTAAGTCCTTTCGTGTTGCTTGGAACGGAGAAAGCATAGGCAAAATCCTTGTTGATTGCAGCAGCATGGGTTGGAAAGACGAGAATTTCATCCGTGATCCCGCCTTGCGTTGCCAAAAGACGTGCCCCTTTGATAAATATCCCATCCACATTATGCTTAATGGTTTTAGCTGAAATTGCGGTTGAAGAATCCTCTGAGTAGGTTTGAGACCGATTGACCTGCGGATTGATAAACGTATGGGTAAAGGTTAAATCTCTTTCGCGTGCAATTTCATATAAATTTCGCATGTTATGCCCAAATGGCTTGGCACTGTCTGTGAAGATAGCAGAAGCCGCGGCAAAAGCCATCACTGATGTATTCATATAATCCGGTGAACGTCCCAGCATTCCGGCACTTGTTCTTGCCCAGGTTTGAATCATTTCTCTCCTTAGCGCCAAATCCTCTTTAGTTTTCGGTTCAAGGAAGGAAACTCCAACCTGATTTCCACTCGTAGGGGATGAATAGGTCATAGTGTCCATGGTAAGTTGTTGGTCAAATAATTTAGCCTGGCTATTCATGACTCCTGCAAATGCTGGATGCTCAGAAATTTTGCCACTCACACTTTTTCCTTCAATCCAAATTTCCGCATGATTCTGATCGATTCTATTAATATACTCTTTTCCTGATATTGCTGGCATAACTCGACACCTTCTTGTCAGTCTTATTACAGTTAATGTTTGAAGTTTAAAATGGTTTGTACATCTGTCTACTTTTCAAATATGAAAAAATTTAAAACATTAATTTTAAAGAAAAGGAATAACAGCTTGTAAATTTAATAATGGGCCAAATTGTTTTAACAC
>NZ_MLYR01000031.1 GCF_001866655.1 Bacillus sp. MUM 116
GGGCTATGCCTACAAAAACCCTAGCTAACTTACCAATTAATTTCATAATTGATTTCATTTTCTTTATTTTTTTTACTTTAACATTGTGAGCGTGTATTGCTTGGAATTCTGGATTGTTCATCACAAGACTCATTGTTGCTAAGTAAAGGAATCGCCGTAGTCTAGATCTTCCACGTTTAGAAATGACAATTTGGCCTTTCCACTTACCAGAACTTGCTTCAGCTAGGTGTAATCCTGCATGGCGAAGTAGGGAATTACCATGCGAAAAACCACTAAGATCTCCTGCCTCACCTAATATACCTGCTAAAGATATTTCGCTAATTCCTTTAATGGTAAGTAATTTCTTTGCGAAAGGAATTTCATTCAATGCACTTTTAACTTGTTCTTCAACTCTTTCGAGTTGTAATACTGCTAAATCATATTCCTCCAATAATTGTGTCAAATGAAATTTATAAGCATCAAGTGCTTGTCTTGTACCTATAGATTTCTTAGCTAGCTGGAGGAGTAATAGGGCCTTTTTTAATCCAGGCTGCCTCTTCATTACAGATTTCCAACCAGTAATAACCTCGTGGGGCTGCATAATTTCTAAGTCCATAGGGGACGGGAATAAACGAAGAGTTGCGATTGCCTTTAGCCGTAATATCTTTAAACACCTGTCGGAGTTCAGGAAAAACAATATCTACCCAACGGTTTAATTGGTTAATAGAACTGACAAGTCGTTTAACAACAACATCACGGTTAGACATAAGGACCCTTAGTTTTTCAAATGTTTCTGATGTGTATCGAACCTCGGAGTAGTAACCGTTCTTTACCATATCAGCTATAACTAAGGCATCCTTTTTATCGCTTTTTGACTGAGTATTATCACGATTTTCTTTATTCCTTTTAACTAAATGTGGGTTTACTGTTACAACGTCAATATCTTGTATTAAAAGCCATTTTGAAAGATTGATCCAATAATGTCCAGTAGGTTCCATCCCAACTATAGCTTCATCTAAGTTATTTAATCTCTGGAGATTTTTAATCCAAGTTAGTAAACTGGCAAAACCCTCTTCATTATTTTTAAACGTAAGTGGATCTCCCACCACAATTCCACGGAAATTAACAGCTCTAGCAACGTGTAATTGTTGAGCAATGTTCACACATGTTTAACGGAAATTCTTTCAATTAGTTGATTTTGTTTGTTTTGCATTTTAAACTTCATAGTAAGGGTTCCTCCTTAAGGTTTTGAGTTAGATTGGTCTCTATACTCATATCTTACTGAGGAGCTCTATTTTTTTCAAAGTTGAAAAATAGCGATCTACAGGAATGCTAATCTGCCACGTTAGTGGAACAAGAAAAAAGGCTGCCGTAGCAACCTGATCTTATTCAACTCTAGCACCCGTTAGCTTAAAAAGAAAAAGCTACCAAAGGGTGGCAGCCAGACTTAAAAATCAAGTATCAGTTAGTATAATACATTTAAAAATTATCATTAACAAGATAGATATTGAACAGAAGCCAGATGAGCTATAGTTTATCCTATTGGTTAGTTTCATTACCTTTATTATCCTGATTACGAAAAACCTTAAAGAGTTTGTAGAAAAGATATATTCCGATTGCAAATGGAAGTGAAATACAGAAAGCAAAAAACCAAATTGTGTTAAATAAATGGTTGTTTATCCAATCATACATTGAAACCACACTAAAAATGAATTGTTCTTAGCGTTTCCCAAGTCACTGTGATTTACAATAAATGAGGATGGTCTTCTTCAACTTAAGCACCCTTTACTTTAAGTACATTACTTCACAATATTTTTTACACCTCAAAAAAACTCAATCCCTTAAATATGTTGTCCATGCAAAAAGACGCCTTCTTATTAAAGAAAAGCGCCCTTTTCCAGAATAGACAAAAAGCTGATATTAACTGGTATTATTCAATTAAAAATCCTCAACTGTTAGTGATCAAGGAGTATAATTATTCTTGTCCGTTGTAGTTGAGTAACGGTGTTCATGCCAGTGACCTACGACTTTTAGGCGAGTATTGGACGAGAAACTTAATTCATTGGGCTTCCTCGTCGGCCGAGGGGCCGTAGATGCTCGGTACCGGAATATCGAGAAGCCGCAAATAAACCCCGAGCTGCGCCCGGTGATGAACCATGTGGCTTAATCCGAAGGTGCGGAGCGCGATCGCCCGCGGCTCTCGGAGGATGATATGGTCGCCGTGGCGCAGAGTCCATTCCTCGCCGAGCGCTTTCTCTTCGCATTCGTTGAGCAGCTTTTCCAACTTGCCGACGTTTACATCGAACTCCTCCAGAACGTCAGCGCGTTTTTCCAAAGGCTCGCGCCTCAGCGGCACGGTCGAAAGATCGAACTCCGGGTACTGAAAAATCGCGACTTGCCAGTTTAGCAGGTTGATCAGGTGCGTGGCCAGCCCGCCGAGCGTCATCGATTTCTCGTGCGGCTTCCACGACATATGCTCCTCGGGCAAGCGTTCCAGAATGCGGCGCGTAGTGGCCAGTTCATGCGATGCGTCGCCGACGATCAGTTTTTTGACCATAAATCCCTCTCCTCCCTTATGGGTATTGTAAAAGCAATTAACTTATTCTTCTTTAATATTCTTTATCAGAATGAATTATTCCTTTAAATATTATTATTTATCTAATGAGATCTTCAATTAAATGGACCGATTGTTGAATAAAAATAAATGACCATTCTTCAACTATACTGCCCCGTTAGTTTAAGTGAAACATTTCACAAATAGTCTTGGATCAGTATTCTTACTCTTACTGTTTCCTTCTCAATCTGGCCCTTAACATAAAGAAAGAGCACAATTCTTACTAAAGAATTGCGCACGATGTTGAAGACCATTGCTTAAATATTATTGTCAAAATCAGTATCAGTCAAAATTTTACCTTCCTTTTGCCGATCCAAATAAATTAACTCTTTATAATCCCAATTATATTTATATATATCCTTTAGCTTTTTATAAAATAATATAAGGTTAAAGTCTAAAGACATGATTTGATCATACGTGAACGTATGATAATACTTAAAATCAGGATGACTAACTAACCTAAACGCACACCTTACACATAAGATTGTTTTGTTACTAATCTTCAAATATTCACCTGGATAGTCTTCATTTTGAAAAACAGCAATTTTACAATTTTACATAAATCGCACTGTTGAAAAATTTAATTTTCTCATAAATAGTCCTCCTAAATTTTTGAATTAGAATACCTATACTACAATTGAAAAGGAATGAAACGGTACGACTTTATTTCAAATCAACAGGAGATCGTTCGGATATAATGAAAAAGCTTCACATTTGCCACAAAAAATTGTTCGTCTTTTGTACCAAAATGAAGTTTCGGCATCAGTACTTAAAAGTTATGAAGCTATTTTTAATTTAGTGAACTTAAGTAGAGGTCCCTGTAATGTAACTGTTGTTCTTCATTAATATAACTGTCGTTCTTCATACATAAAACTGTAACCAAGCTCTGATATAGTAAAAATGATCAATTCCAAGGATAACATTTTTCCCTAATAAAAAGCCGGACTTCCTGTGATATGAGGAAAGCCGGCTTTTTAATTCCCTTATCAGCCTGAACAGTACACCGAATAAAAACAATTGAGTGGATATCTTGGCCGTCCGTATTTGTAGGGATGCAGAAGACCAGTTTTTTATTTCTTATATTTTAACGAGTTTATACCAGGCAAGCAATTATAACTAACTGGCACTTAATTAACGAAATTAGTAAATCCCCTTTAAAAGGGACAAATATAGGAAAATAATTTCATATTGCCAATCATCTCATTTGTTTTATATTTATTATCGAAAGATTTGTATTTTTAAAATCATGTTAAAATGAAATAAATATTAAACAGAGTATGTGAAAAGGTACACTTAAACTCACCGGGCAGGTTAGTTCAACAAAAAAGATATTAGAGGAATATTACAGTAAATGTTGAATTTAATATTTAATTGTTCATAAATAGAATGGGAGATTTTATGCCATACCATTTTGGAGTAAAGGTACTTGAAGGTAAACGTGGATTGAAGTTAACACGAGAAAAATATGCAATAGTTAGTAATAAAAATTCATTAGTTCGATTTTCTAGGGATATTTACGGCTCTATTTCCTTTAAAACGTATTGTACACATTTGCACATGTTTCTGAAGTTGGTTCATAAAAGCAATGCAGCTTGTATCGAGAAACAAACGGCTGATTATACCATGTGGATGGACAATCCCCAGGGGGTCTAAAATACCAGAGACTGAATTTTGCCGGCCAGAACCTTTGCCCGTCGATTACTTTTTGGGCTAACCGTTTTTCTGATGATCTCGCTGCTTGATAAAAATATCCATGTGTAACCGCCTCAAATGCATGTTCTTTAAACACCATTTGCGGAATGGTTCGAAGCCCTTTAAAATCAGAACAATTCGCCCGAATTCGGTTAATCCCAACGTTACCGACCAAAAGCACTCCAAGCTCGCCTTCCCCTTCTGCTTCTGCCCGCAATAATCTAGCCAAAAGATCGATATCTGAACTTCTTGCTTTCACTACTCCCATTACGTCACCTCCATGTTGTTCAACAATAGCATATTCTCATTAAGGGAAGTGATGACCATCTTTATATTTTAAAGTGCATCTAAGGCAATTTTTATCCTATTGAAACATTATATAATTTTACAAATTAGAAAAATTCGGGGACAAAATAAGAGCATTTAGTTCTATTAACCAAGGGTGCCAGGCTTAAATAACATTATTTTTAGTTAATTTGTACATATATTTTCAGAATATTCTTACTATAAAATAAATTGAGTTAACATCATTAAGGTTAGGAGGAACGATACTTAAAAGCTTTTCAGTTTTTATTCATAATTAGGATAGGGGAGATGTCTATGAACGAAAACCAAGAAGGCAATAATCAATTACGGCGATCAATAAAGGGCAGGCATTTATTCATGCTTACTCTAGGAGGAACAATTGGTACTGGTCTTTTCTTAAGTTCAGGTTATACGATTGGACAAGCTGGACCCGGAGGAGCCCTTATTGCCTACCTTGTAGCCGGTTTGCTAATGTACCTCGTCATGGTTTGCCTCGGGGAATTATCGTTAGTTATGCCCGTTTCTGGTTCCTTTCAGGCTCATGCCACTAAGTTTATTGGTCCTGCAACAGGATATATGATTGGATGGGTCTACTGGATGAGCTGGGGGACAACGGTAGGCTCGGAATTTACGGCAGCCGGTATTTTAATGAAAAGGTGGTTTCCTGATACACCCGTATGGATTTGGAGTGCGTTTTTTATTATTTTACTCTTTTCTTTAAATGCATTGACTACAAAAGCATTTGCCGAGTCTGAATATTGGTTTGCTGGTATTAAGGTTACTGCGGTTATTCTTTTCATTATAGTTGGCGGAGCAGCAATTTTAGGAGTAATTCATATTGGAGATCAACCTGCACCATATCTTTCTAATTTTATTGGAGAGGGCGGCCTGTTTCCTAAAGGATTTACGGGTGTATTCATTACGATGATGACAGTTATATACGCCTTTCAGGGGTCGGAAGTCTTTGGTGTTGCAGCTGGAGAGACGGAAGAACCGGAAAAAAATATCCCAAGATCTATTCGAAACATTGTCTTTCGTCTGCTGATCTTCTATGTTGGTGCTATTTTCGTCCTGTCTGCAATCGTTCCATGGAAAAAAGCAGGTTTGATGGAAAGTCCTTTTGTTACTGTTTTCGATATGGTTGGAATCCCTTATGCAGCTGATATTATGAATTTTGTTATTTTAACAGCCCTCTTGTCAGTAGGGAATTCTGGCCTTTTTGTTGGTACGCGTATTCTCTACTCCATGTCGCAAAATGGGATGGCACACACTATTTTCTCAAAACTTACAAAAAGAGGAGTCCCGCTTAATGCATTGCTTATTTCCCTTGGATTTGCACTGTTATCACTACTATCCAGTCTATTCGCACCAGGAACAGTCTTTCTTATGTTGTATTCTGTTGCCGCAATTGGGGGAACCATAGCTTGGCTCGTCATTGCATGGGCACAATACAATTTTCGAAAACAATTTATTAAAGCAGGGGGAAATCTAAAAGATTTAAAATTTACCGTCCCCTTTTTCCCTATCGTTCCAATTTTGTGTATTTTAATGTGTTTGTTTATCCTCGGATTTACATTGTACGATCCAACACAGCGTCTATCTTTATTAATCGGTTTAGGATTTATGGCAGCATGCTATCTTTTTTACTATTTTAGATACGGACGAACAAAGACGCTGTCGCCACTTTTAACAAATCAATCTCAAGATGAATTTGTCAAAACACAAGAATAGTATAAACCAAGCAATATTTAAATAAAGAAAACTCGCCGACTGGCGAGCCCCTAAGGGCGATTCATGAGGCGTAGTTGCACTTATGCCTGATAGGAAAGTTATACTTTCCTATCAGCAGGCAAAAAAGAAGCAAGCTCACACATCGTGTGAAACTGGCTTCTTTTTGTTTACTTTAATCAGTAATGAGGACATCTAAAGCAATTCGTTAACTGCCTTTTTTACCAGATCCATATGCGGGTTCACAACGTCCTATTTTAAATAATTTTTGCTTGAACCAAATCTCCGCCGGTAGACATATTGATGAATATTGTCAAGTGTATATTACAACAGGTGATATAAATTCTCGAAAAAAGTCTTATAAAAAAAGACTTTTTTCTTTTTGTGAAATCTGTTTAATAAATACCCAAAAAATCAGCCCTTGTCCATTACATTTCAATATCTTGTACATATATTATGATTACCACCAGCGAGCCAGACATATTACATTACCTTCTCGGATATAAAGAACGTTTGCCTATAAAGCAGACGTTTCTTTGCATTTATAGGCAAATGGTATATTTTTCCTTCTCGATATGATGTTTGTCCAAGCGATTCTTGTCTTATGAAATATTATACATAGTGAAAGTTTTATTTTGGACATTCTAACAGGTGGTGATAAGTATGTGCGGATTTGGTTACGGAGGATTTGGCTACGGTGGTTTCGGCGGAGGCAGTACATTCGTTTTAATCGTAGTATTGTTCGTCCTTTTAATTATTGTTGGTACTTCTTTTATTTTTTAATAAACCAATACACGTTCTAGCAGAATGAATCATTAAGGCTGGAGGTGTAATAAATGGACGGAGTAGGAAGTAGTTTCGCGTTAATCGTAGTATTATTCATCCTCCTTATCATCGTTGGTACAGCATTTGTGTTCTACTAATAATAAGATGGATGGAGCAGGAAAAAGGCCCTTTATCGGGCCTTTTTTCGATTATCGTATATTTTGAGCGGATTGTTGGTGGGACCCCATAAAGATCCTTGATGGGCTATTTTTATTCTTGGCTCAGTTAAAGAATGACCCAATTAAAAGACCTTTAGAGGTCTTTTTTGTATGTCTTCTTAAAGTAATGCACCCGTTACTTTAAGTACAATTCTGCACAATGTTACTTTGAATTCGGGAAGGACGAACAGCAGAGATCCTCGTTCTTTTTTTTTCGCTCTAGAATAGTATTTTTATAAAGGGTGTATCATATGGAGTTATTTATATATTCTTTTTCATAAATTAGATTTAGGTTTCAATTTTTGTAAAAAAGTTTATTCGTTTCCTATCTAAATTACTCCACAATCGCGCCTTTTAATTGAATCAGAACGGACTATATTTTATTGAAATCATGGTCAACAAAGATCTTCATTTTATCTGTATAAGAACGCTAAGTTTCCATGTTTGTAATTTTGCCGAAAAGTAATGCATCATAATACTTATTCTCTATAAAATAGTGGTCCTTTAATCTTCCTTCTAACTCATATCTATTCTTTTCAAGTATCCGTGCAGAGCCAATATTGGCATGAACTACCACGGCATGGAGTTTATGAAGATTAAGTGATTTAAATGCAAAATCACTCATCAATGCAACAATCTCTGTGCCATACCCCTTACCCCAATATTGTTTATGTAACACATAACCAATTTCAGCTTTGTTTGCTTCTTTGTCAAAATTGAAAATCATGGCTGTCCCTATTATTGCTTGTGTTAATTTTTCAACAATGGAGGAATATAAATGAGTACCTACCGACTCACGGTTTAACATTACTTCAATGTGCTGACGAGATTCCTCTAAAGTATTCATCAAATTCCAGCCAATAAATCGTGAAACTTCTTGATCTGACGCATAATGATGTATCTCTTGAACATCCTCTATCCTAAGTGCTTTGAAATAGATTTTTTCACCCTCCAATGAATGAAATAAATCAGCCTGTTTCTCCATTTTAACCTCCTCTAACTTCGTTTTATTAATGTACCTTTTTTATTTTTATCTATATTTTCAAGATAATGCTTTATTTCATCGCATTTCTTTTCTTTTGTAAGTTTTATCAAATTCCCCATATTTCCTCTCCCTTTTTGTTATATCAACAACGCATACGTTTTTACAATCCTTATCGAATAATGTTCAAAAAAATATGGTTAAGGATTTTTGATAAGACCTTCCATTTAATGAACTCCCTCGATTAAAATTATACTCTAAGATACAATCAATCTTGTATCAAAACTTTAGTGATTTGATTCAAAAAAGTAAAAAAAGCATAACCATTTGGCTACGCTTTATAATGCTTGTCCTTATTTTCTATTTTAAATTCGGTTTCTGTAGCTGCACTTTGTAAAGCAACTAACTCGATGGAATAAATAACAGCATTACTCGATTTTCACAAAAAAATAACTCGAAGATAGAAAAAGCAGCTAAAATCTAGTAAGATATCTACATGTGACATTAGATAAGGGGTTAAAAAAATGAGCGTATTAAACGTACAAAATTTAAGTCACGGTTTCGGTGATCGTGCGATTTTTAATAATGTGTCTTTTCGACTTTTAAAAGGAGAGCACGTTGGACTAGTTGGGGCAAATGGTGAGGGTAAGTCTACTTTCATGAATATTGTTACTGGGAAGTTGCAACCTGATGAGGGGAAAGTTGAGTGGTCACGAAAAGTTCGTGTTGGTTATTTAGATCAGCATGCTGTACTTCAAAAAGGTACTACGATGCGTGAAGCTTTGAGTACTGCTTTTCAATATCTTTTTGATGCTGAATCAGAGATTAATGAACTTTATGCAAAAATGGGTGATGAAGGCGCTGATATCGATGCATTACTTGCAGAAGTTGGAGAGCTACAAGAAACTTTAGATAGTAATGATTTCTATCGAATTAATTCAAAAGTTGAGGAAGTTGCTCGTGGTCTAGGATTAGACGATGTTGGACTCGATCGAGATGTAGATGATCTTAGCGGTGGACAACGTACGAAAGTTTTGCTAGCTAAGCTTTTGCTAGAAAAGCCTGAAATCCTATTACTAGACGAGCCTACGAACTATTTGGATGAACAGCATATCGAATGGTTGAAGCGCTATTTACAGGAATATGAGAATGCATTTATCTTGATTTCACATGATATTCCATTCTTGAACAATGTTGTTAACTTGATCTATCACATGGAAAACCAAGAGTTGAATCGCTATGTTGGTGACTATGATAACTTCTTAAAAATACATGAAATGAAGAAGCAACAGCTAGAGTCCGCTTACAAGCGTCAACAACAAGAAATAGCTGATTTGAAAGATTTCGTTGCTCGTAACAAGGCAAGTGTTGCGACTCGTAATATGGCGATGTCTCGTCAGAAGAAGCTCGACAAAATGGAAGTTATTGAATTGGGGAAAGAGAAGCCGAAACCAGAGTTTAATTTCAAAGAAGCCCGTGCAAGTAGTCGTTATATTTTCGAGGCTGAAGATCTTGTTATTGGTTACAATGAACCACTTTCTCGCCCTCTGAATTTGAAAATGGAGCGCGGACAAAAAATTGCATTTGTGGGTGCAAACGGTATTGGTAAGTCTACTCTTTTAAAAAGTATTCTTGGGTTGATTAATCCAATTGCGGGTAAAGTGGAACGTGGTGAGTATCAATACATCGGTTACTTCGAGCAGGAAGTTAAACAATCCAACTACAACACTTGTATTGAAGAGATTTGGAGCGAGTTCCCAAGTATGAATCAGGCTGAAGTCCGTGCTGCTCTTGCAAAATGTGGATTAACGACGAAACATATTGAAAGTAAAATCGAAGTCCTTTCTGGTGGCGAAAAAGCCAAAGTTCGATTGTGTAAAATTTTAAACACAGAAACGAATTTATTAATTCTAGACGAACCTACCAATCACTTGGATGTGGACGCAAAAGAAGAATTGAAGCGTGCTTTAAAGGCATATCGCGGAAGTATTTTGATGGTATCCCACGAACCTGATTTCTATCGTGAAATTGCGACCGATATTTGGAATTGTGAGGATTGGACTACGAAAGTGTTTTAAATAAAAATTAAGGGGTACCCAATGGATAAAAGATCACTTGGGTACCCCTTTTTATAAACCATCCAAAATTTTTAATATTTTGTCATTCAGTAGTAAAAACTATGTCAGGAATGGTACATTTCATTGGCTGTAATCAGGGGATTTTTTCTTGTTTATCGCTTCTTGCTTTGAGGCTAAATGGGATTTTAACATTTCTGCATCTAAATTAAGAGTTTCGTCACTAGATAGGTCTATGACATTTAACATCTCTTTTTCTAATTTTTCTATCTGTTTTTTTAGATTGTTAGCTTCATTCTCTAAAGGATTTAACTCATAGCCTAATATTATGAACAATTCTTATATCAAGAACAACAAAGTTTAAGAAAAGAGCCTTATCTTATTAGCTAAATATCCCAAACCAATGACAAGAACTGTAATAGCAGTAGGAATCAACAAATGGTAATCTTGTGGAAGAATATACTCGAATTTTGGTTCTCCCACCATCATTTCACCTGCTGTCCAAGCTAATATTCCAGCACCAGCATAAGAAATGATGGGGTGCTTTTCCATTGCCTTTAATATCAATTGGCTGCCAAAAACAACGAGAGGAATACTCACAATAACTCCAATCATGATACCGGCGATATTTCCTTCAACCGCCCCAGCAATAGCTAGTACATTATCAAGGGACATGATGGCATCAGCCGTAATAATGGTTTTCACAGCGGAAATGAAACTTGAACCCCCTTCTCGATGAGAGTCGTTATCATTATCTATTAGAAGTTTTATGGCAATATACACGAGAAGAAGACCACCTAAAAAAGTTACGAAAGGTAATTTTAGTAGGTAAACAATTGCTACTGCAAAGATTAAACGTAAAATAATAGCTCCAAATGTTCCCCAAAAGATTGCTTTCTTTTGTTGCTTCTTTGAAACATTACGTGATGCCATCGCGATTACAACTGCGTTATCCCCACTTAATACAATATTGATTAAAATAACCTCCAAAAGAACCGCAAAAGACAAACCAAAGATCTCCAAACTATTCACCTCTGGAACAAGCTAACTAAGTCATTATATTAATTTGAGGTTTAAAAAAGACCCGATTTGTGATATTCTGCGATCCTTTACCAATTGATTTTCCTAATACCACTTAATTTTTTATTTTATATATATGTGATGCTTATCGGAGCATATTAGAACCGCCAAGCTTCAATAAGGATTAAAGTAAATAAGAAGCCCATGGATGTATATTTTAATTACTTGCAGCTTTAAAGAAAAGCCTATTCAAGATTTATTGTTCTTGAATAGGCTTGATTGTTTTTTGAAAAAAAACCCATTTACTTATAATACGGTTACCCATTTCATTCTATTTAAGAGGCCGAAATCTATAATTTTAATGGCTGCCCCTCAAATGCTTTAACCTCTAATGGTGCAGTCAAAAAGTCTTTTGCATTTGCTACGAACTTGGTAAAGTGCTCGCTTGAGTTATGATTGGCAACAGCTTGCATATCCTGCCAAATCTCCACCATCGTAAATACATTTTCGTTTTCTGTATCTTTTTGAAGGCGATATGAAATATTTCCGTTTTCTTCTCTTGAGGCAACAATTAACGGCTGAATTTCCTCTAGAAACATATCCTGTTTCGCTGGATTTATATGGAATGTTGCATGAATAATAATCATCGAACGTCAATCCCTTCTTATTTAGATTTCATTACTTCCATTGCGCGACTTGATCAATAGGCAGACGAACTGATGGGTGTCCGTCATCTGCTGCTTTACCAATAGAGATTAACATAACCGGAACATAACGTTCTTTATCCATTCCAAATGCTTCTGCAATTTTGTCTTTTTCATATCCGCCGATTGGATTTGTATCGTATCCATAAGCGCGGGCAGCAAGCATGAACTGCATGGAAACAAGTCCGCCATCCACTAAAACAATATCTTCCATAGCTTCACGTGAAATCGTTTCAAAATAGCCTGAAACGGAAGCATGAATTCCTTCTTTTACTTCTAAAGGCATAAATCCCTTCTCTACAGCTGTGCCGTAGATTTCTTCAAATTTCTCAAAATTATTCAAATCACCAAATACGGCAATAACTGCTGAAGATGTTTCAACTTGAGTTCGGTTAAAACGTGCCAGTGGGGCAAGTGTTGCTTTTGCCTCAGGACTTTCAATCACAAGAAAGCGCCATGGCTGCATATTAACAGAAGAAGGAGCACGTGTTGCTAATGTAAGAATTTCTGTCATTTCTTCATGGCTGATTTTTACCGATTTATCATAATTTTTAATGGAACGGCGTTCTGATACAATTTTATTAAAATCATTCGTTATTTGTGTTGTTGTCATAGAAGTCATTATTATATTCTCCTCTTTTCGTTATGAGTATTATTTATAATATTTGAGTTCTTTAAATAATTTTATCCATTTTAGACAAAAATATTATAAAGTGTCTAAAATATTAACTGTGTATAACCTTACTCCACTTTCTTTTAGTTGTAAACTGAAAAGAATTGGAATATCAGAATTTGAATGAACACCTTTGGATTATGATATAATTTCCTGATAAAGGGAGTGGTAGTATGAGAAAAATTGCACCTGATGAAAGACAGATAATGAGAAAAGCTTATGTAAAAAAGTTAATCCATGTCGTTCGGACTAAAGGATTCCTTTCCCTTACCATTCAAGATATCGCAAAAACGATGAATTTAAGCCGGGCTTCATTGTATAACTACTTTTCTTCGAAGGAAGACATTATTATGGAGTTGACTAATCTCTGTATTGATTATATAAATGAAGCTGGTCAAACCATTTCCAATGAAGAGTTATCTTATCCACTTCGTTTCCAAAAAGTGTTTGAACAAGCTGTTTTTTCAGCTGTCTATGCTTCAGATATTTATTTGACTGATTTAAAAACAAGCTGTTTGCATCTTTATGAAAAAAAGATGCACTCAAGAAAAGAACAACTATCTGCCATTCATACCTTTTATCGAAATGGCATGAAAGCAGAAGTTTTTAATCAATTGAATCCCTCGATCTTAATTATTCAGGATGAAACTGTACTAGGGAAATTGGTGAATACATCCTTTTTAGTGGAAGAAGAATTGTCATTGAAACAGGCTCTATTGGATTTTTATGTAGCGAAGAAAACCCAAGTCCTAAAGCCCGAATACTTGCAAAACACGGAAAATGAAGATATTAATGCGATGGTAGAAAGCATCCTCAAGAACCTGGCAGCCATCTAATGACCATACTAAAGACTCTTACGCGCTGGTAAGAGTCTTTAGTAATTTTTTGTTTGCAGCTATACGTTTTTAAACGAACTTTATATTTTCTGTTGAATTCTGTTTAAAATGGTTGATAGTGTTTGATTTAAATTTTTTAACTCCTTCATGTCTATGGACAAATTTTCTAGCAATTTTGAAGGAATACATTGAGCTTTGTCTTTTAGTTCTTCACCTTTTTTGGTTAATGAAATGATGACCGTTCTTTCATCCTCTAATGATCTTCGGCGTTCAATAAGATTATTCCCTTCCATTCGCTTTAGCATAGGTGATAACGTTCCCGAATCTAAAAATAACTTTTGGCCAAGCTCTTTAACCGTCACCGATTTTCCCTCCCAAAGTACCAATAATACTAAATATTGAGGATACGTTACATCCAACTCTTCTAATAAATTTCTGTATAATTTAGTGATTTCACGTTCGGCTGAATAAATCTTAAAACATATTTGGTTCTCGAGTTTTAATTGATTATTTTCCATTTTCTTGTCCTTTCATCTTTCATTAGTACCATTATAATACAATAAACAATTATTTAAACCACAACTTAATTTTACACAACTTAATTATTGACTTCAGAATACTTTATCGATAATATAATTTTATAAAATAAATTGTGCGCAATTAAATTTTATAAAATTATATTTCGGGGTGATTTTTTATGGAATTATTATATACCGCAAGTGCTACAGCAGAAGGTGGCAGAGCAGGGAAAGTAACTAGCAGTGATGGAACATTAAATTTGGCCCTTTCAATGCCAAAATCTTTAGGCGGTCAAGGAAAAGAAAATGCAACGAATCCAGAGCAATTATTCGCTGCCGGCTATGCAGCCTGCTTCGATAGTGCGCTAAATTTGGTCGCACGACAAGCGAGAAAACGAATTGACTCTAAAGTTACGGCGGAAGTTTCACTTGGAAAAGATCAGGATGGAGGGTTTAAATTAGCTGCGGTCTTAAACGTGTCGATCAAAGGGGTATCATTAGCAGAGGCTGAGGAATTAGTCCATAAAGCTCATAGTGTTTGTCCTTACTCTAAAGCAACAAATGGGAATATGGATGTTAAATTAATAACGAATGTAATCTAAAATTTCTCAGCTAGAAACATCTTGGTGACGAATTTATTGATAGGAAATTCTCACTTTCATGGGTGCTCTAATGGGTGCGATTATTTCCACACAATTTTACTGTTTTCAACAACCGGAAGTAGGTATTATAGACGCAGTAGTTAATGCAGTTGCATTCCTTGAAGCCGGTTTGCCTTTATCTCCATTTTAAATAGGATGAATTGAAAAGAACTGTAGACAAATGTCTACAGTTCTTTGTTTTTAACATCTTATTGCTTAAGGAATTAAAACTACTTTTAAAACCTCATTTACTTATGGTACGGTTCACCCTGATTAATCCCAAAACACTCATATTAAAGATCTAAAAAATGGGGGTCAGTCCCTTTTCAAGATATTTCTCCTCATTTGATAATGTAACCCTTAAGTATTCACAAAGTTGACAGCCTTTCTGGCGGATTCAACAAGGTTTTATATTTTATCTGAATTATATTTGCTTATAATTACAAATTATGTTCCGATAATTACTCTTAGGAACAACTTAGACTTAGGATTGTAAAACAAGAGGATGAAATGCCAGATTGGTATACCTTTTGGTATCGTTTTGCTATGAAAAAATGCCGTGGTTTCTTTCTCTCAATCCATTATTAATGTCTAGCTTTGTTTTTCCTCTGGCTGACTCTGTTTTTGGCTCTCCTTTTGGGAGAATTCCATGTTGGAGATAATTTTACTTTCACTGTTTAACCACTGCATAAGCCAGCCTTTCTTTTTCGGCTTTTCTTCCTGGACTGCTGCAACTTCCTTACCCGCATTCATGACTTCCTCACGGGATTTATTTCCAGCACTCATGACTTCTTCTCGGGCTTTCTTAACAGCACTTATGACTTCCTCTCGGGCTTTCTTAACAGCATTCACGATCTCCACACGGGCTTTCTTCACTACTTCTTTATTGCCATTTGTTACTTGTTGGTTAACTGACGCTGCTTCTTCATTGGCCACTGTTTTTTCTTCATTGGCTTTTGCCATTTCATTCTGATCTGCCTGCACCAGCTCCCGTTGCTGCTTACTTTCCCGAAGCGAATAAATCAATTCCCCAATCGTCGTAACCACACCCGCGGTAACGGCAGCACCAATCACAACATTTCTCCTTTTCATCTTCCACTCTCCTTTTTTGTTTGATTTATGCAAATTCCTGGTTGAACCATAAATCGCAAAAAAACATGAGGAAAATCCTGAAGGCTCTTATATCTTTATTTTACCATCAACAGGTGCTCTCTAAAGTTACAAATAAATAACATTTTGAATTTTCCGATTTTAATGTTTATAAAATAAAACAACCAAAGAAGCAGGCTTGTCAGCTACCGTTGTGTGTGTCTTTTGTTTCTGACGTTCCAATAGTGAACATGGCCGAAGGCATCTATTGAGAAAAAGGTATACCATAGGCTGTGGAATCGCCCTTAGTAAATGAAGTGATATAAAAAATAATGTAGATTTAATTGTCTTCACATGTGTGTAAATTTTTTAATTCACCTTAATTGAAGGTCTAATAAGAATAATCCACAATAAATGTTTTGGAAAATCTCTTAGTATATTAGGTTTAGATCAAGGTATATTAAAAAAAGTTATAGACTAAGTTCAGCCAGATATTTCTGGTTGATCATTTTATATGGTGTGATTATAACGGTGGCCGGGGTAGGATGTCATAACCAATTCATTTTTTTATTGAGAAAATAGATATGTTTATTACTAACCCATTGTCTCCCTGAACAATTTCGTGTGCCATATACTCACTTCCTTATTTTCAGAAAAAACTTTTATAAAAGTTTTTTCACTTCTTGATATCCTTTATCAAGTAAATCAATATCCCCAGACCATACTTGAATTTTTTCTTGATTTTCTTCAACGGTATTAAATATTTGATCAAAGTCATAATCAATATACTCAAGACTACGAAGCTTAATTAGGTGAGGTATAGCCTGACAATTATTTTTAAATCCTAGATCTTTAAATTTTATCGGCTGATCATAGTTGTATTTTAATTTATAAATAACAAATAAAAGCTTTAGTTCAAGGTCATTTAACATCATATCACCCTCTCAACATTCAAATTTAACAAGTCTTTTACAAGGGGTATTAGTAATCAAAAATTTTAATCAATAAAAAACCTTCGTTTATCTTTTTCCAAACGATTACAATTAAGAGTATTCTAAAATTTCAAAATTAATTTTTCCTTAACAAAAAAATGTTTAATTAATTAACATTAATTTTTGACTAATAAAGAAGACACCCATTCGGGTGCCCTTTTTAAATTTTTTCATTTATTTTTTCACTTCCAATTAATGTAACCTGCCCCATTAACCTCCCAACAATATCTACGATAAACACGTTCTCAGACGGAACGGTTTGTTCAAGTGTGTAACAGCTTCAAATCTTCATTTTGATTTTCAGAACCTTTGATTAAGTTGAAACCCTTTGGATTGAAATACAAAAAGAAATTTCCAGTGAATAAATACTTCGCATACGAAATATTATGGTGGTAATAATTTGATTACCAAAAACAAGGAGGCTATTATTTTCATCCTGAATAATGAAATTCTCGAATCCTTTTCCGAAATCAAACGGGCAATTTATAAAATTGTTAAAACAGATGCAGATCGGGTGGGAATTACAGTTGTTCAGTTAAAAACTCTTCATTTAATTTCCATAAATCCGAATATTGGTTTAGGAGATTTAGCTGAAAAACTAAAGCTAACAAATAGTACTGTCAGCGGGGTCATTGACCGTTTAGTCTGTCAGGACTTGGTCGAACGGGCAGTACCACCTGAAAATCGCAGGGCGGTTTCAATTTATTTAACCAATAAAGGAAAGGGAATATTGAAGTTTTTTATGTCCAATTCATTATTAATCAAAAAAATGAATCAAATACTCAATATGCCTGAGGAAGATATTAAACAATTATTGCAATTACACAAAAATCTATTATCAATCCTTTATATTGAGGAGGAAAAATGATGAAGCTTGGAAAAATGATTAGTTTAAATGTGATCATTTTACTGATTCTAGTTGGTGGAGGATTTGGAGCATATGCTTATTACAATCATTCTGTTAATTATTTGAGCACAGACAATGCTTCAATTACCGGTCAACAAGTGTCAATAGTTGCTCCAACATCAGGTAAATTAACTAATTGGAATGGAAACGTTGGAAGTTCGTTTTCAAAAAATCAACAAATTGGAACGATTCTTGCTTCAGGAACTGGAAAAGCAGCACCTGCAAACATACCAGTTAGTACTCCAACAAGCGGAACAGTAGTTCAAAATAATGTGGTCAAAGATTCATTTGTTGTTGCTGGTACGCCTTTAGCTACAACATTTGATATGAGTAATTTATGGGTAACAGCCAATATAGATGAAACAGCTATTGATGAGATCAATGCAAATCAGGATGTTGATATTTATATTGATGCTTTCCCTAACACTCCTTTAAAAGGAAAAGTAGACTCAATTGGGCTGTCAACTGCAGGAACTTTTTCGATAATACCAGCAAATAATACCACCGGTAACTATACAAAAGTTACTCAAGAAATTCCTGTTAAGATCACAATTGATGATTCAAAAAGACTTAATCTTGTTCCTGGTATGAACGTAACCGTGAAAATCCATAAGTAGGTGATAAGATGTTTATATTAATCACGGTTTATGTTAGTTTAGCCATTATACTGTTGCTATTTATAAATTTCAGGATACTGAAACAAAAAATGCCGAATGTTGAGCAAACACAATTAGACCAAGAGAAAATAGATAAAGTCAAAATGGATCCAGAGAAAAAGATGAATGAAGAGGAAAGGGAAAATATTACACGACCCGAATTAAAGAATACAGAACTTAAGAATCAATTGGCTGAATCATTGTATGAAATAGACCGGATTAAGTCCCCAGCATTACAGATGACTATCATTATTCTTGGAGTGTTTATGGCTATTTTGGACACTAGTGTAGTCAATGTAGCAATTCCCAAAATGGAGACTGCTCTGAACGCGAGTACTGATCAAATTCAATGGGTTGTTACCGGATACATGCTCGTACTTGGTATGCTCATTCCAATTTCCGGATGGTTGACGGATAAATATGGAGCTAAAAAGCTGTTCCTGTTTTCATTAGCCACTTTCACTATTGGATCAGCACTTTGTGGAGTTGCATGGAATCTTGAAACCATCATCATATTCCGCATCGTTCAAGCCCTTGGTGGGGCTTTGATGCAGCCAGTTGCCATGTCGATGATCTTCCGTATATACCCACCTGAACGTCGAGGGACTGTTATGGGCATTTTCGGGATTGCCATGATGGCGGCCCCCGCCTTTGGACCTGCACTAAGTGGATATTTAGTAGAATATTGGTCGTGGCGGTATATATTCTACATCAATGTTCCAATCGGCATTGTAGCTGCGATTCTTGGCGTCCTTAAGATGCACGAATTTCCACATGAGTCGAAAGGTAAGTTTGATCTTTTTGGTTTTATCTTTTCGATTATCGGCTTTGGAAGTCTATTATATGGATTTAATGAGGTTTCTTCTCAAGGATGGGGTTCTTCCGAAGTAGAGCTTTTTCTTTCAGTAGGTGTACTATGTTTAATCATTTTGGTAATTGTTGAGCTTAAAGTAAAAGAACCGATGATCCAGTTGCGGGTTTTCAAAAACTACCAATTTAACATGAGTCTTATCATCGTTTCAATTGTGAGTGTTTCAATGTTTGCGGGTATTTTCTTTCTTCCGCTTTATCTTCAAGATATCCGTGGGTTTTCAGCTGTTCGAACAGGACTTTTCATGACACCTGCAGCATTGGCATCAGCTGTCATCATGCCAATCAGCGGCCGATTATTCGATCGCATTGGAGCACGTCCGCTAGGAATTGTCGGATTGGTTATTGTTACACTAGCTACGCTGGGATTTACGAATTTGGGAGTAGAAACAAGTTCAAGCACAATTCAGTGGTTATACATTCTGCGCAACGCGGGAGTGTCAATGACGATGATGCCTCTTATAACAGCCGGTATGAACGCTATTCCGTTTGAGTTGACGAGTCAGGGTACGGCTATGAACAATACAGTACGGCAGGTTGCTGCCTCATTAGGAACGGCAATCCTTACGACTTACATGACCACACAGTCAAAAATTGCCGCTGCTCATATGGCTTGGCAAGTGACGGAAACCTCACCGTCCGGTCAATTTTTGACAAAGATGCAACAAATTCTGCAAATACATGGCATGGGAGCTTCTGGATCAAAACAAACTGCCGTAACCATGGTGAATGGAATGATTCAGCAGAAAGCATTTGTATCTGGGATGAATGCTGCTTTTATGGTGGCAGCCATTTTAACATTGGTCGGAATAATACTTATCTTCTTTTATGGAAGAAAAAAACCTAATATAGAAGATACGCCTGAAAAGGCACAAGCAGCAGTAATGGATTAGACGGAAATATTCATTGAACATGCTAAAATACCTACACATTTATATGAATTTGATGGAGTTAACACCTTGTATTGGAACTATTATCAAGTTTTAAATTAAATAAAGATAAGAAATTAAAGGACATTGCATATTTTATTTGGCTAATATGTAATGTCCCTGTTCCAACTTCTTGATTTGGAGAATATTTTGACAATAATACTGCTTCGGTTTGCCGAATGTTTCTCGCTTACAGTGTAACTTAAAAAAATAAATGGTAAATCAGTTGCTTCACTTTGCTCCTTAAAATACGCTGCGGTCTAACCTTTTGCGTCCCCCTCTATTAAATTCATATTTACTGGAACTTCTACCTTTAAAACATCCAAATTGTACGGAGGTTTGGAGAATTCCCTCATTGCTCCGATGACCTTATGAGGCTTTACCTTGGAATATTCTAAGCTTTTCACATTATCAATTTTGCATCGTACTATCTCATCCTAAACTTGTTGCTTTTGTCGGCTAGGAAGGCAACATCTCAGTCACCGTCCCTATAAAGATCCGTATAGTAAAAAAAGCAGACAAAAATATGTCCACTTTATTTTGTAAGATAATAAATATTTTTCCTATTAACAATATTTTCAACGTTTTGTTTCTGTTGTTTTTTATACTTCTTTTCGTAATTAACAAACATTGAAACATTGACTAAAATTCCTACAGCAATAGATAATAGAATCAGAGAAGATCCTCCATAACTGACAAATGGTAGCGGGACACCAGTAAGTGGGATGAGGCCAGAAATGCCCGCAAGATTAACAAAAGCTTGGATGCCAATCATGCTTGAAATACCGATAGCAAGTAAACTTCCAAATGGATCTTTGCATTGCAATGCAATATAAATCCCTCTTAACACTATATACGCTAATGTAATGATTACAAAACCAACACCCCATATTCCTAACTCTTCAGCAATAACAGCCATAATAAAGTCTGTATGTGATTCTGGCAAATAACCAAGCTTTTCGATCCCTTTTCCCAATCCTACTCCATTTATTCCACCATTACCAATTGCTATGTATGAATTTACAATGTGGTATCCAGAGGTTTCTTGGAACTTAAATGGATCTTTTAAAATTTCAAAACGATTCATTCGAGTTGATGTGAAAATTTTATTATAAAAAAGAAGAAAAAATGGTAACAGTACTATAACACCAAGTGTACCTAGTTTCGATAAATTTTTAATATTGATTCCAGAAGAAATAATGATTGCTCCAGAAAATAATAAAATAAGTTCAACTGTACCGAAATCCGGTTGAATGGCTATTAATACACAAACTACTCCTAAATAAAATAAAGGAGGTATAACCCCTTTTTTAAATTCATTTATATATTCCTGTTTTTTAGCATACTGTGCAGATAAATAAATAATCACGCAAAGCTTAACAAATTCTGACGGCTGAATACTAAACGGTCCAATTTTAAACCAACTTTGTGCATTCCCAGCCACATGTCCAAAGAGAAAAAGAGCCATTAGAATAAAAATGGATGAAAAAACAATCGTTATAAGTACTTTTTTGCTTTTCAAGGCTTTATAGGGGAATAAGGCAGTAATAACAAAGAAAAAAGCACCACATAGTAAAAATAATTTTTGTTTCTGATAGAAATAATCACTGGAAACTCCATATCTTTCTACAGCAGTAGCCATGCTCGCACTATAGACCATGATTAAACTAAAGAGAGATAATAAAGTTATCGCAATAATTAAAGTATAATCATAGGATTTTACAATTTTCTTAAACATCATTTCCTCCTCTTTATTAATTTCTAATAAATTTTTAGTAGGTATGTATCATAAATTAACACTAAATCTTACTTTGTATAAGAAAAGGTAATTTCGGCTTTACTATATCAAAAAAGTATTATGATTTTATTACAAATAAACTATAATTGGATTATTTTATGAATAATCGCAGCTAAATTTAAAAATATGTCAAAACTAATAGGATCCGAGCATAAACTATATTTTTTATTCGACTGGGAAAGATATCAGAAAAAATTTTATATAAGGAAAAATATCCCTGAGCGATCTATTGAAT
>NZ_MLYR01000032.1 GCF_001866655.1 Bacillus sp. MUM 116
AAATGAACTGCTTTTTTCCTAGGTTGCTTCGGTCCCGGAGATGAAGTCAAAGAACGACTTCACCGCCGTGCCCTCCAGCACTTGGCTACAGAAAGCTAACGCTTTCTGTACGCATTAAGTGCGACTAAGTCTCTGGCTTCGCAAAGCTTGCCAATCGACTAGTCTTACTATATCGGGGCTGACCAAGGCGCTTCCGCTTTTCTGTTAGAAAACTGTCTAAATTATAGGCAGTTTTTTCTTGTATTTTCCTAGTCTTTTAGTAAAATAGAGATGTCAGACTTCTGACGAATGAATGTGTTTTCATGGTTAATATGGTTAAAAAAGGGCAACATATGTTACGATTTATTCCGTTTTTCGTGTAACCGTTACCACTTCACAAGGAGGAAAACCTTATGACTGTAAGTAAATATAAACGAATATTTTTAATTGTAATGGATTCGGTAGGTATTGGTGAAGCACCAGATGCTGAAAGGTTCGGTGACAAGGGCGCCGATACATATGGGCATATTGCAGAAAAAATGAATGGCCTTCATATGCCAAACATGGCCAAATTAGGTTTAAGCAATATCCGTGAAATTAAAGGGATACCAAAAGCGGAAAAACCTCTTGCCTATTTTACAAAAATGAAGGAAGCATCTAACGGGAAAGATACAATGACAGGACATTGGGAGATTATGGGTTTAAATATTAAGACCCCTTTCCGTGTGTTCCCTGAAGGTTTTCCTGAAGAACTTATTTCAGAACTCGAAAAACGAACCGGCAGAAAGGTTATTGGAAATAAGCCGGCAAGCGGTACGGAGATATTAGTAGAACTCGGAGAAGAGCATATAAAAACGGGTGCATTAATTGTCTATACCTCTGCAGATTCTGTGCTACAAATAGCCGCCCACGAAGAAGTAGTACCACTTGAAGAATTATATAAAATTTGTAAAATTGCCCGCGAATTAACCCTTGATGAAAAGTATATGGTTGGCCGGGTCATTGCCCGTCCATTTTTAGGCGAACCTGGAAATTTTAAACGTACTGCAAATCGTCATGACTATGCATTAAAACCATTTGATCGAACCGTTATGAGTGAATTAAAAGACTCTGGTTATGATGTGATTGCGATTGGCAAAATATCAGATATCTATGACGGAGAGGGGGTAACACAAGCATTAAGAACTGTTTCCAATATGGACGGAATGGATAAGTTGATTCAAACCCTTGAAATGGACTTTACCGGAATTAGTTTTATAAATTTAGTTGATTTTGATGCACTTTATGGACATCGCCGCGATCCTGAAGGATACGGAAAAGCTTTAGAAGAGTATGATGCCCGATTGCCTGAAGTATTTGAAAAGCTTAAAGAAGATGATTTGTTAATCATTACAGCAGACCATGGAAATGACCCAACTGCCCCTGGAACAGATCATACAAGAGAATATGTTCCCTTACTTGCTTACTCAAAGGGAATGCAAGGAGGAAAGGAACTTCCATTAAGAGAGACGTTCGCAGATGTTGGGGCAACCGTTGCAGATAATTTTAATATAAAAATGCCAAATTACGGTAAAAGCTTTTTAAACGAATTGAAATAAAAAGGGGTATAGCGATGAATTTCGAAAAAATTCAAAATGCTGCGGAATTTTTAAAAGGAAAATATTCAAAAACACCGAAAATTGGTCTTATTCTAGGTTCCGGACTAGGAGTTTTAGCGGATGAAATTGTTGATTCAGTTAAAATTCCTTATTCTGAAATCCCGAATTTCCCAATTTCAACGGTAGAGGGTCATGCTGGACAATTGGTCTTTGGTTCCCTAAGCGGGGCAGAGGTTGTCGCCATGCAGGGTAGGTTCCATTACTATGAAGGATACAGTATGGATAAAGTCACATTTCCAGTGCGAGTGATGAAAGCATTAGGCGTTGAGATGCTGATTGTGACAAATGCTGCAGGAGGTGTGAATGAAAGCTTTACCCCAGGCGATTTAATGATTATTACGGATCATATTAATTTTATGGGAACAAATCCGTTAATTGGTCCGAATGATTCAAAGCTTGGAGTGCGATTCCCGGATATGTCTGAAGCATACACGAAAGAATTACGTGGGATTGCAAAAGAAATTGCCGGAAATCTAAACATCGCCATCAAAGAAGGAGTTTATGTTGGCTTTACAGGCCCTGTTTATGAGACACCTGCAGAAATAAGAATGGCCAGAGTGCTCGGCGGAGACGCAGTAGGGATGTCAACAGTTCCGGAAGTAATTGTGGCAAGACACGGTGGATTAAAAGTTTTGGGAATTTCTTGTATCACAAATATGGCAGCAGGCATTTTAGATCAGCCATTAAGCCATGATGAAGTAATTGAAACAACCGAAAAAGTTAAATCAAACTTCCTTTTGTATATTAAAGAAATTGTCAAAAGAATAGCATAATTTTTGTATTTTTAAACTTATAAAGAGGTGATAATGAATGAGAATGGTCGACTTGATCGAAAAAAAACGCGATGGGCATGAATTATCAACGGAAGAAATTAAATTTATCATTAATGGCTATACTAATGGCTCCATTCCTGATTATCAAATCAGTGCATGGACTATGGCCATCTATTTTCAAGGGATGACTGAAAAAGAACGGGCTGATTTAACAATGGCAATGGTGGAATCCGGTGATCAAATTGATTTATCAAAAATAGAAGGAATCAAAGTTGATAAACACTCCACCGGCGGGGTTGGTGACACGACGACACTTGTTCTTGGACCGCTTGTTGCCGCCCTTGGGGTACCTGTAGCAAAAATGTCTGGACGCGGACTTGGTCATACAGGTGGGACCATTGATAAATTGGAGGCAGTAAAAGGATTCCATGTAGAAATTGAAAATGATGAATTTATAAATCTCGTCAATAATAATAAAATTGCGGTTATTGGCCAAAGCGGAAATCTGACTCCAGCTGATAAGAAGCTCTATGCTCTAAGAGATGTTACCGCTACAGTTAACAGTATTCCACTTATCGCAAGTTCAATTATGAGTAAAAAAATAGCAGCGGGTGCTGATGCGATTGTTCTTGATGTAAAAACCGGCGCCGGTGCGTTTATGAAGACACTTGAGGATTCCAGAGAACTTGCCAAAGCAATGGTGCGGATAGGAAATAATGTCGGCAGAAGAACAATGGCGGTTATTTCTGATATGAGCCAGCCGCTGGGTTATGCCATAGGTAATGCGCTTGAAGTAAAAGAAGCCATTGATACGTTAAAAGGGGAAGGACCGGATGATTTAACAGAGCTATGTCTAACACTTGGAAGCCATATGGTGTATTTGGCTGAAAAGGCAGATTCTTTGGCAGAAGCTCGAACAATGCTGGAAAACGTGATAAAAAATGGGGAAGCACTTGAAAAATTAAAAGTCTTTTTAAGCTCACAGGACGGAGATGCATCCGTTGTAGAAGACCCTTCCAAATTGCCACAAGCAAAATTTATCTATGAATTGGAAGCGAGAGAAGACGGATATGTCTCCGAAATTATTGCCGATGAGGTAGGAACAGCGGCGATGCTGTTAGGTGCCGGGAGAGCAACCAAAGAATCGGTTATTGATTTAGCCGTCGGTCTTGTCCTACGGAAAAAAATTGGTGACCAAGTGAAAAAAGGTGAATCATTGGTAACAATTTATAGCAATTTTGAAAATATTAATGAAGTGAAAGATAAACTTTATGAAAATATCAAGATGTCTACCACACCAGTAGAAGCACCAATCTTGATTCATGAAGAGATTACCGAATAATGGAGTTTTAAAGTCCGAGTGAAAATCTCGGGCTTTTTTATTATAGTGGAGGAAATTTCTGTATAAAGTTGTTTGATTTGGAAAAAATGGTATCTATATAAAGAATGGAGGGTTATGCGATGAAACGAATCGTCTCTTTAATGATGATATCTTTTTTGGTTACAAGTTTATGGATTCCTTCCGCTTTTGCAGCTGAAGAAAAGAATAGCACCGAGCTTGTAAATAATGTCAGATCAGCAGTATTAATTGAACGCGACACGGGGAAAGTCCTTTTTGAGAAAAATAGCCAGGAAGAACTGCCGCCGGCAAGCATGACCAAAATTATGACAATGTTATTAATCATGGAAGCAATCGATCAAGGAAAATTAAACTGGAATGAAAAAATTCGCACAAGTGAATATGCTGCCTCCATGGGCGGATCACAAATTTTTCTTGAACCAGGCGAAGAAATGACTACAAAACAAATGCTAAGAGGAATTGCAATTGGTTCAGGAAATGATGCTTCAGTGGCCGTGGCCGAAAGAATCGCAGGCTCTGAAGAGGCATTTGTTGACATGATGAACAAAAAAGCAAAAGAGTTAGGGTTAAAGCATACTTTCTTTAAAAATACAACCGGGCTTCCTGTAAAAGGCCATTATAGTTCAGCTCAAGATATGGCCATTATGGCAAAAGAACTTTTAAAATATGAGGATATTACGAAATTCACGGGAATGTATGAGGCTTACCTTCGCGAAAATACGGATAAAAAGTTCTGGCTCGTTAACACGAACAAACTTGTCCGCTTTTATCCGGGTGTTGATGGCTTAAAAACCGGGTTTACCGCAGAGGCAAAATATTGTTTAACGGCGACAGCCCAAAAGGATGGTATGCGTGTCATTGCCGTTGTTTTTGGCGCACCAACATCGAAAGAAAGAAATGCCCAAGTCACAAAAATGCTTAATTACGCCTTTAGTCAATATCAAACACATCCTATGTATAAGCGGAATCAAGTGATAAGCAAAGCACATGTAAGTAAAGGGAAGGAAAAAACAGTAGAAGCAGTTACGAGTGAACCGCTATCCTTATTGACGAAAAAAGGAGAAAAAACAAAAGACGTAAAACAAAAAGTGCTTCTAAAGAAGAATCTCGATGCTCCTGTCCATAAAGGAGATAAAATCGGAACCATCAAGTTGATTAAGGATGGAAAAGTTGTTTTGGAAAGTCCATTAGTAGCCAAAACCGATGTAAAAGAGGCAGGATGGTGGAGTCTTTATAAACGGGCATTCGGTATGTTTACCAAATCCGGAAAATAAAAAGTGTTTGTCGAATATAGAAGGTTTATTACTAGTTTTAGCGAATGACCACTAGTTTTGTCCCAATAGAAGGAAATGTATGTCCCTCTATCGAATTTGACTCACTATACCAAATTAAGGAGGCCAGGGATAGTGAGTCTTAACATTGAATTGGAAATTAAACATGATGTTTTATGTATTCGATTAAGCGGTGAATTGGATCACCATACAGCAGACGAACTCCGTGAGCAGGCTGCAAATGCAATTGAAAAAAATGATATTCGTCATATTGTTTTAAATTTGGAACATCTAACCTTTATGGATAGCTCGGGACTAGGGGTTATTTTAGGAAGATACAAACAAATTAAGCAGGTGCACGGTGAGATGGTTGTTTGTGCAATCTCCCCTGCGATACAAAGGTTATTTGATATGTCGGGTTTATTTAAGATTATTAAAATGGAGCCGACTGAAAGCTTTGCATTGCAAAGATTGGGGGTTGCATAAAAATGAAAAATGAAATGAATCTTCAATTTAGTGCGTTAAGTCAAAACGAATCTTTTGCACGTGTGACCGTTGCTGCGTTTATCGCTCAGCTTGATCCGACAATGGATGAGCTGACTGAAATTAAAACGGTGGTATCAGAAGCGGTAACGAACGCGATTATTCATGGTTATGAAAATGATTCAAGTGGAATCGTCTATATTTACGTTAGTATTGAGGAAAACGTAATTGATGTGACGATTCGAGATGAAGGAATTGGAATTGTAGATGTGGAGGAAGCTCGTCAGCCATTATTTACAACAAAGCCGGACTTGGAAAGATCCGGTATGGGATTTACTATCATGGAAAATTTCATGGATGAGGTCGAGGTTCTCACGCAGCCAGGTAAAGGAACCGAAGTAAGATTACGAAAGCATTTACAATCTCGCAAAATGCTGTGCAATTAAGGAGACTTGCCAATGGATGTGGAGGTCAAGAACAATAAAAATCAACCGTATTTAAAGGATCATGAAGTAAAAGAATTGATAAAAAAAAGCCAGGGTGGAGACCAGGAATCAAGGGAGTTAATTGTTGAAAAAAATATGCGTCTTGTCTGGTCTGTTGTCCAACGTTTTTTAAATAGAGGCTATGACCCTGACGATCTCTTCCAAATTGGTTGTATTGGTTTATTGAAGTCAGTTGATAAATTCGACCTTTCTTATGATGTAAAGTTTTCCACCTATGCTGTTCCAATGATTATCGGAGAGATTCAACGATTTATCCGCGATGATGGAACGGTAAAAGTAAGCCGATCATTAAAAGAGATGGGCAACCGAATTCGAAAGGCAAAAGACGAATTATCGAAGACGCTTGGCAGGGTTCCGACCGTAAATGAAATTTCGGAATACCTTGATTTATCACCCGAGGACGTTATTCTTGCCCAAGAGGCCAGCAGAACGCCATCCTCCATTCACGAAACGGTCTATGAAAATGATGGCGATCCCATTACGCTCTTGGATCAAATCGATGATGGCAATGAGGGTAAATGGTTTGAAAAAATCGCGTTAAAAGAAGCGATTAGAGAATTGGATGAACGCGAAAGATTAATTGTGTATTTAAGATATTATAAGGATCAAACCCAATCGGAAGTAGCAGTGAGGCTGGGAATTTCTCAGGTTCAGGTTTCAAGGCTCGAGAAAAAAATATTGATGCAAATGAAAGACCGAATGGATCAATGATCCATTCGGTCTTTTTTATTCCAATTTTTGGTTTCATAAAAAAGAAACTATTATCCATACTAGTTATACGAGGAAATCAATGTGTGGGGAGTGAATGTTTTGGAAAAAACAATCTACATCCGCATGCGGAATCGTGTGAAAACTAATCCGAAAGATGTGATTAAGCTAAAGGATGTAGCCCAAATAATTGCACCGGAAAATGATATGACCAATTTGGAAAATACGGTCATCCATCAAATTTCAGAAAAGGATCGGAATATTGTCGTTATTGATGTGATGAAAGTGATTAATCAGATAACGGTAAAATTCCCCGAGATGGAAGTTCAAACAGTTGGGCCGGCACAAACGATTATAGAGGTGATAACGAAGAAAAAAGGAGTCTCTGTTCCTTTTTTTCTGTTAATTTGGTTTTTATTATTTTTTGGTTCAGCTATGGCAATCATGAATTTTCATGATGATGTCAGTATGAGAAGCGTTCAGGAAAAATTTTATACCATTATTACCGGGAGAAAAGAATCGAAACCATGGTTATTTCAAATTCCTTATTCTATTGGCTTAGGTTTAGGAATGATTTTATTTTTTAATCATGTGTTTAAAAAGAGAATCAATGATGAGCCCAGTCCACTCGAAGTCGAAATGTTTAATTATCAAATGGATTTAGATAATTACTTGGTCATTCATGAAAATAAAGAAAGTACGAAGAAACTTGATGACAATTAAAATTTTAACCGTACTCTTTTTTGGTTTAGCAAGCGGATTGGCTGTTGGTTTGGGCTTTGTTGCCTTTTTAACTGTACTCGGGATTATTCCAAGACTGACACAATTATCAAAAACACAAAAAATGATACAACAATATGAATGGGCTGTGGTCATCGGTGCTCTTGCAGGGGTTGCTATCAGCCTAAGAGATCCAATTTTAGGCATTTCAGCTTATTTTTTGATTCCCCTTGGATTAACAGAGGGAGTCTATGTGGGGATGCTTGCAGGTGCATTAACAGAAGTATTAAATGTGCTTCCAATTCTTGCAAAAAGAATCAGGTTGGATGAAGACATTATCTATTTAATAATGGCTATTGTTCTAGGGAAAGTTGCTGGGTCCCTATTTCAATGGGTTTATTTTATTCATCATTAACAGGAATTAAAGCCATGAAAGGACATCACAATCATGAGCATTCGGAGGCGTGTAATTTTAATTACGGATGGAGATGATTATGCAAGAAGGGCTGTGGAGTATGTTGCTAAGGAAGTGGGCGGGCGCTGCATTTCTATGTCTCATGGAAATCCGTCCAAATTAACAGGTCATGAGCTTATTCATTTAATAAAAAAAGCTCCAAATGATCCGGTGTTGGTGATGTTTGATGATAGTGGCATTGTGGGTGAGGGTGCCGGTGAAAATGCCCTAAAATATGTTGCATTACATAAGGATATTGAAGTACTGGGGATAATCGCAGTAGCTGCAAAGTCAAGACATGAAGAGTGGGCGAGGATTGATATAAGTATTGATCGCGATGGTGAAATAACTCCCTATGGAGTAGATAAATTTGGTATACCGGAACTGGAAATTGGCAGAATAAATGGAGATACCGTTTACTGCCTTGACGAATTAGATGTCCCGCTAATAGTTGGAATCGGAGATATCGGTAAAATGGCAAGGAGAGATGATTACAGGATCGGCTCACCGATTACGAAAAAAGCGGTGGAACTTATTCTCGAAAGGAGTGGTTTTCATGACAAATAAGGAAGAGCAACAATGGCCAATTCCGGAATCAGTGAGTGAAGTTGAACATTACATGAAACAAAGGGTTGGTTTAGGAGTAAGCTTCGATTTAAATATTCGGAAGTTAAAGGTTTTGAAGAAGGATGTACACATCTATTCAGTTAGTGGATTGGTTGATACTCGATATGCAATTGAATTGGTTGAAGAACTAGTTGAAATAAATGACCATGAAAAATTATCTGCAGATCTTTTTAAGATTATTGAAAACCGACTAGTTAACCAATCTGTACAACCAATCACATTACTAACCGAAATGGTCGACTATATCCTTACTGGATTAATTGTAGTAGTAATCGATGGCGAAAGTACCGCATTTGTAGTCGATGTAAGGAGCTACCCTGGGCGCTCGCCTCAAGAGCCCGATACAGAAAAGGTCGTCAGAGGTGCACGGGATGGCTTTGTTGAAAATATTATTCTTAATACTGCTTTAATTAGAAGGAGAATAAGAGACGAACGTCTTCGATATGAATTGATAAAGGTTGGAAAACGTTCAAAAACAGATGTTTCCATATGCTATTTAGAAGATGTGGTAGACCCTGATTTATTAAATATTATTAGAAAAGAATTAAAGTCGATTGACACAGATGGAATCCCAATGGCTGATAAAACCCTTGAAGAATTTATCTTAAAACAAGGTTGGAACCCATTTCCGCTAGTAAGATATACAGAAAGGGCCGATATTGCAGCCGCTCATATATTAGAGGGGCATATTGCCATTATTTGTGATACCTCACCAAGTGTGATTCTTACCCCGACAACTTATTTTCATCATGTTCAACACGCTGAAGAATTTCGTGAATCTCCGGCGATGGGGACATTTGTAAGATGGACCCGTTTCCTAGGGGTATTAACTTCTATTTTTTTGTTGCCTTTATGGCTGTTATTTGTGTTAGAGCCGTCCTTATTGCCTGAAAAGCTTGCATTTATTGGACCCAATGAACAGACAAATATACCGGTTATCATCCAAATATTTTTAGCGGATTTTGGAATTGAATTTTTACGAATTGCAGCAATTCATACACCTACACCTTTATCAACTGCAATGGGTTTAATTGCAGCGGTGTTAATCGGCCAAATTGCCATTAGTGTTGGCCTGTTTGTTCCCGAGGTTATTCTTTATGTTGCAGTTGCAGGAATTGGGACGTTTACGACACCTAGTTATGAATTAAGTATTGCAAATAAAATTGGCAGACTTACCTTACTTCTTCTGGTTGCTTTCTTTCATACACCTGGGTTTGTTATTGGTGCAACACTGCTGTTTCTTTTCCTTGTTAAAATGCGCACATTTAATACACCTTACTTTTGGCCATTCCTGCCTTTCGAGCCAAAAGGATTTTTACAAATTATTTTCCGCAGAGCAGTACCGGGTTCAATACTCAGACCAAGTATTGTCCATCCAAGAAACCGGTACCGCCAGCCGCCTAATTGATTTTAAAAAAATTGCAGATTTTGCGTTGTTATGCTAAAGTAATTTTAATTTAAGATTGTAAAAGATAGGCAGTATCTTTTGTAGATTCTGTCTATTTATTATTAATGCTAAGGGATATGAATTTGAGTTACTACGGGGAGAGGGAGAAAATGCACTTTTATGGTTCTACAGGTATTAATAGCAATGGGAATTTAGAGATAGGCGGCCTTGATGCAATTGAAATGGCCGGGGAATACGGTACCCCTCTTTATGTTTATGATGTAGCATTAATCAGAGAAAGGGCAAGGGGATTTAAGCAGGCCTTTGAGGAACAAAATGTTCAAGCACAGGTTGCTTATGCCAGCAAAGCCTTTTCGACGATTGCCATGCTGCAGCTTGCAGAAGAGGAAGGCTTATCACTAGATGTTGTATCAGGTGGCGAGTTATTTACAGCACTAGCTGCAGGGTTTCCGGTTGACCGAATTCATTTTCACGGGAACAACAAAAGCAGAGAAGAACTGGAAATGGCTTTGGAAAAAGAAATAGGTTGTGTAGTCGTTGATAATTTCTATGAGCTTAATCTTTTAAAATCCATTTGTTCGGAGAAAAATACTACGGTCAAGATTTTATTAAGGGTTACACCAGGAATTGAAGCCCACACCCATGATTATATTTTAACGGGTCAGGAAGATTCTAAATTTGGGTTTGACCTGCAAAATGGGCAAGCGGAAAAAGCATTAACGGAAGCATTGCTCTATAATAATTTCGAGGTTTTAGGGATTCATTGTCATATTGGCTCGCAAATTTTCGAAACAACGGGGTTTCTATTGGCAGCTGAAAAACTTATTGAAAAATTAAATGAGTGGAAAAACAATATATCGTTCGAAGCAAAAGTTCTAAATTTGGGCGGAGGCTTTGGGATTCGATATACAAATGAAGATGAGCCGTTGCAACCTTATCAATATGTGATGGAAATAATTAAAAAAGTGAAAAGGCTTGTGAGTCATTATTCTTTAAGTATGCCGGAAATCTGGATAGAACCAGGCCGTTCACTAGTAGGAGATGCTGGAACTACCCTTTACAAGGTCGGATCTTCAAAAGAAGTACCTGGAGTTAGAAAATATTTGGCAGTTGATGGAGGAATGAGTGATAATATTAGACCTTCACTTTATCAAGCTAAATATGAAGCAGTACTCGCCAATAAACCGCTGGAGAATTCAGATGAAATCGTTTCAATCGCGGGTAAATGCTGTGAGTCAGGTGATATGCTCATCTGGGATTTACCACTTCCTAAACAAAGGGATGAGGACATTCTAGCAGTTTTTTGTACAGGTGCTTACGGCTATTCGATGGCAAATAATTACAATCGTTTACCAAGACCAGCGGTTGTATTTGTTGAAAACGGCAAATCCACTCTCGTTGTTAAAAGGGAAACATACGAAGATTTAATTAGACTCGATTTACCACTCAAATGAGGAGGAAGCTGCCCAGAATTGGGCGGCTTATTCCTTTTATCTGAAAAGAAAGTGGTAAATAATTCAACTTTGAGAATTGGCCAGCTCCAGCGCCTAGCCCCTCGAGGGAAAAAATGAACTGCTTTTTTCCTAGATTGCAAATCTGCTCCTGCGGCAATGCATATTCGAGGAAGTGCTGTTCACCTCGTCGCATGCCTGCAAGGGTGCTTATTCAATGATGCAGGCATGCCGATGAAGTCAAAAACCGACTTCAGCGTCAGGCCCTCCAGTACTTGTCGGGCTGAGCAAGGCGCTTCCGCTTTTCTGATAAAAGAGAAATAGATTATTTTTTTCAAATGGTGTAGAATGTAGGAAGCATCTTCATTCTTTTTGGGGGAAGTCGTGAATGAAAAGAAATAATTGGATTTTGTTCGGTGTCTTAATTGCCCTTTCAATTATTTGGGGCATCATTTATTGGGTATTTATTGCTCCTAAGCATCCCTAGTAATTGGGATTGATGAATAAGCATTTATTTTGTATGATTGACAAGGGCGCAACTAGGGCTGGGAAAACATATAATACATAAATTGTAACATTTTTAGAGGAAAAACATTTTTTGCGGGGTTTATTTAATATAATGAGGGATCAATATGTTAATTCGATATAAAAAAGCTTTCGAAAAAATTGCTATGGGTTTAATGTCCTTTATGCCAAATGAAAAGGATTTAAAAAAGCTCCAGCAAACCATGAAGGAATATGAGACAGAAGAATTTAGGCAGTTGTTCTTGTGGAAAGAAGAAGATATTATTGGCCTGCTTGGAGTTCTTAATCTCGATGCATCCAATGAATTAGAGATACAGCATATATCTGTGAACCCTTCCCATCGTTATCAAGGTGTGGGGAAAAAAATGGTAAAAGCACTGAAGGAAATGTATCCTGAGCGAAAAATCACTTCAAATAAACAAACAGCAGCTTTTGTTGAGAAATGCGATATATGTTAAAGTCTTCTTGAAAGGCAACGATTCCGTTTATCGTTGCCTTTTCCTATTTTTAGCAAGGTCCCTTTCCAGAATCACATCTGATCGATCTCGAAGTTTGTGCCTATGGACCAATGTAGCATTTGTAAGATTACTTGGTTTTCCCCAGTCAAATCCTTTCCTTTTACATAAATCTATGCATTTATTGAGGAAAACCGGATGGCAAATAGGAAGAACCATACTACTGTAAGGAGCTTTATTTTCAATCACTGCTAAACGATTAGTCAAATCCTCCATGAATACTTTATAATCCAAGCCTAATTGGGTAACTGTTTCATGTTGATTTTTAAAAATGGAACAGGCTTTTTCCAACGTTCTTTTTGCTCCTGTAAAATTGAGCCGCCGATGATGGTAATTGGCGACTGCTAATTGAATAAATCCAACCCAAATCGATTCTTTATTCGCAGGGTCAATTCTTTTCCAATACTCTTCAAGAATTTCATGACATTCAAAATAATCGCGGTCACCATGAAAGTGGACCATATATTCCATAAATTCTTTTGGGTACAATCCTTCTCCCCCTTACCCTTTTTCGTACATTTAGTTTATCATAATTACGATTATTATTGCTTTTTTAGAAGATTTGGCTGGGATAAAAAAAGCCTGCCAAATGGCAGGCCAGGCACTTCCGCTTTTTAAATTACCAAACCCAAGAAGCACCAACAATAATTAACAGAATGAATAGAACAACGATTAACGCAAAACCGGCACCAAAACCATCAGACATATTAATTACCTCCTAAATGTATATTTGCTTTGTTCAATGTCATCATATGTAGAGAATTTGTCCAGTGTTTGGGCAATCTCTTGTTTTAGTTAAATCGACCCAAGAAGGGGGATTTTTCTATTGGATAACGAAACTGATTCCTCTATACTAATAATAGTCGAAAGAAAAGCGACAAATTTTTCAAGAATACTGGTGAATAAACGATGCCATACAAGGTTAAAATTGATGCGTTTGAAGGGCCGTTGGATTTATTATTGCATTTAATCAATCGGCTTGAAATTGATATTTACGATATCCCAGTTGCTCAAATTACTGAGCAATACTTAATCTATATTCATACAATGAAAGAACTCAAACTTGATATTGCAAGTGAGTTTTTAGTCATGGCTGCTACATTATTGGCCATCAAGAGCAAGATGCTCTTACCAAAAAATGAAGAAAACATCGAAGATATGGAAAGCGAAATTTCCTATGATGAGGACCCAAGGGACGAGCTTGTGGAACGTTTAATTGAATACCGAAAATATAAGGACGCTGCCAATGATTTAAAGTCAATGGAAGAGGAACGCGGACTAATGTATACAAAACCGCCGAGTGATTTATCAGATTTTGCAAAAGATAAACAACCGGAAAAGGCCGATTTGAATGTTTCGCTTTATGATATGCTGGCAGCATTTCAAAAATTGCTGCGAAGAAAAAAACTCCAGCGGCCATTGGCCACAAAAATTACTCGGCAGGAAATTTCAATTGAGAAAAGAATGTCAGAAATCATGGGTGAATTAAAACATTTAAAAGGCCGAAAAAACTTTAATGAACTCTTTCCCTATCCGGAGAAGGAACATATTGTCGTTACCTTTTTAGCAATCCTAGAACTGATTAAACGAAAAGAAATTGATGTAGAGCAACAAGAAAACTTTGGCGATATTTTCGTTGAGGCAAAACAGGAAGGAAGAGAAGTGGTTGGAAATTATTAATTGGAGCAGTATTTTAGAAAGTCTTTTGTTTGCCGCTGGTGATGAAGGGTTAACATTGAAACAAATCGCCGAGGTATTAGAGGTAGATGAATTAAAGGCAAATGAAATCATTGAAGAGTCGATATGTGAATATGAACGTAATGTGCAAAGAGGAATTACAATTGTACAGCTGGCCGGAACGTTTCAACTTGCGACCAAGAAAGAAAATGCCGTCTATTTAAAAAAACTGGTCGATTCTCCTAATACGTCCACACTATCACAGGCAGCGTTAGAATCTCTCGCGATAATAGCCTATAAACAGCCGATCACGCGTGCGGAAATTGAAGAAATTCGCGGGGTAAAAACAGAAAGACCGCTTCATACCCTTGTTTCCAAGGCCCTTATTAAGGAAGTCGGCCGAGCAGAAGGTACAGGCAGGGCGATTTTATATGGAACAACAAAGGAATTTCTCGACTATTTTGGTCTGAAAAGCCTTAAAGAACTACCAAAACTACCTGAAAAGGCCGATGAGGAATATATCCAGGATGAAGCGGATTTATTTTTTGAAAAGTTTCAAGAAACACTTGAATCATAGAATTATTCAGAAACATGCAGGAATATTTATGATAAAATAGAAATAACTATTAAATTCATTAATTTCTTATTGTTTAGGAGTGGAATGAAGGTGCTAATTAATCAATACGGCGGATATGAATTAGAAAAGGAGAAATCAAATACCTCAGAAGATTTCTTTAACAGAAGTGAAGTAACTTTTGTGGATGATGGAGAAGAAAAAACCTTACACGTTCTCTATGTTAGGTATTTTGAAGAATTTTTCAATGAATTCACTCCCTATGAGCAAGACCCCATTTTTGATGATGTAGAGTTTAAGGATATTGTTGCCCTTGTTTGTTTAATTAAAAATCCGGGCCTGCGCCATCGTAAACGGGTATATATTAATTCTAAGCACGAGTTTGCGGCCTTTTTCCAGGATATTGATTTTAAAAAGCTGCCTGAAATTTTTCAATCCCTTAAACAAAACAAAAATTATGAGTTAAAATCACCGCTTGCTTTTATTATGCAGCCAAAATAATGTTTAGAATGGAACATATTCGGGGGTGTAAATGTGGGTAATACATTAGTAGAATCACAGCTTAAAGATGTAAAAGAGTTTTTAAAGGGGACAATTCAAACACTTGAAGGATTTTTAAATGAAACAACCATTTCACAATTAAATCCTGAAACCGTTGAAAAACAAAACTATTACAAATTGATTATTTCTAACTTACGGAAACTGTTGGTTTACAGTGAGGAAAGTATCGAGACATCTTTACTGATCCTTCAAAGTGAGCCATTTCAAAAGGCCGCTGCTGAAAAAACGCTATATCGTATTTATCATCAATGTATTGAAGAATTCTTTTCCCCAAAAAATGATGCATGGTATGAGGATAGCAGATCTGCATATACCGGAAAAAATTCAATTAAATATTATCAGCCTGTACCTGAATCCATTGGGCAGCTCATCAAAGCCTTAGAAGGCGATTTTCAACGGATTAGAGAAGAACTTGAGTTTTACGAAACCGATTATCGGACAAAAATGGCACAATCAAAATAAATAAGAAAAGCGCAATCGCCTTGAACAGCCTCAGGCATAGCACAAGACAAGCCGGCCGAAAGGTTGTTCTTTAACCTTTTGGACGGCTTGTCTTGTGACCTCGAGCGGCTAGGCGCTGGACAATTCTCGAAGCCTCATTTTATACTTTCTTATCTCAAGAAAAAGGTTATTCCTTAATTAAGGAATAACCTTTTTTGCATTAATAAAAGTTTCAAAACATACCATTTAGGTAGACTTGGGTTTCACCATAAAAATGAGTTATTGAAATGAGGGAGACCATGAGTAAATTCCGTAAATATGTAAATGAACTTTTTGAATGGAATGAGCAAATGAAAGATTTTTTAGAGATGGAAAAGGTGGAGGCAGATTCGGACTTATGGATACATCTCGATGACTTTAGCGAATTAATTGAAAATACCAATCGTGAGTTATCGGATGCAGAGCTTCTAAATCTGCAGTCAAAGGCTGAGTCAATCCATGATCATATGGAAAATTATTTTCATAGAAAACAAGAAGTAGGGAATATCTGGTTATTGGAAAAATCGCTTGCTCCAGGTGGACATACACTTCCGGAGCTGCCATACGCTTATAATGCACTTGAACCATATATTTCCGAAGAGATTATGAGACTGCACCATAGTCAGCATCATCAAGCATATGTCAATGGTTTAAATAACGCTGAACTAAACCTAAAAAAGGCACGGGAAAGCAATGATTTTACTCTTATTAAGCATTGGTCAAGAGAACTGGCTTTTCATGGATCGGGGCATTATCTTCACACAATTTTTTGGAAGAATATGAGTCCAAATGGTGGCGGTACACCACAAGGTCCTTTAAAAGATGAGATTCAGAACTACTTTGGAAGTTTTTTAAGCTTCAAAAAACAATTTACTGAAGCCGCGAAACAGGTAGAGGGTGTTGGATGGGCATTACTTGTTTGGTCACCGCTGGCAAGACATTTGGAAGTATTGCAAACAGAGAGGCATATGCTGCTGACGCAATGGAATACGATCCCATTACTTGTTCTTGATGTTTGGGAGCATGCTTATTATCTCCAATATAAAAATAAACGTGCTGAGTATGTAGAAAATTGGTGGAACATTGTCAACTGGCATGACGTAGGAATGCGCTTCGAAAAAGCGGCTGATATTAAATGGACTGCGATTTAGTGAGAAAACCAACGTCAAGGGGCTAGGCACTGGAGCTGGACAATTTGAAAGGCAACCTTCCATTCGGCTGGTTGCCTTCGTTTTTTTTCCAAAAGATGCATAACAATCCTTGTCCTGCATAAAATTGTTTTAGAAATAAAAAAAGGAGACGAGGTATATCTAATGAGAATGATATGGAAGCTGGTTTTTTATTCACTCATAGTCACACTATTCATTGCTAACATTCCTCAAAAGGTGGATGCTTCCGTTTCCGTAGGTGCTGCCAGTGCGGTTTTAATGGAACAAAAAACGGGCCGTGTCCTTTATGAAAAGGATGCACACACAAAAAGAAGAATTGCCAGTATAACAAAGATTATGACTGCAATATTGGCAATTGAATCAGGGAAAATGAATAAATACGTGAAGGTAAGTGATCAGGCTGTAAGGACAGAAGGATCCTCTGTTTACCTTAAGCCGGACGAAAAAATAAAACTGAAAGATTTAGTCTATGGTTTGATGCTCCGGTCCGGGAATGACACAGCTGTTGCGATTGCAGATTATGTTGGAGGAAGTGTTGAAGGGTTTTCGTTATTAATGAATGAAAAAGCAAGGGAAATCGGCATGTTTGATTCTCATTTCTCAAATCCGCATGGACTTGATAATACTCCCGAGCATTATTCATCGGCTTATGATATGGCGTTACTTATGCGGTACGCCATGAATAACAAACAATTCAGGGAAATTTCCGGTACGAAAGTACATCGTGCACCCAATCCAACCGAAGACTGGGACAGAGTTTGGAAAAATAAAAATCGTTTGTTAACAATGTACAAATATTGTACAGGTGGTAAAACGGGCTATACGAAGCTTGCAAAGAGAACTCTTGTTACAACAGCAACAAAAGGAGATATGAATCTTGTTGCGGTAACATTAAACGATCCTAATGATTGGGACGATCATATCGCCATGTATGACGACGGATTTAAAAGTTTTGATATGGCAGAAGTGATCCCTAAAGGCAAACTTGATATTTCTACAAATAAAATCTACAAGAATCATTTGTTTATAAAAAATTCCGTAGTCTATCCAGCCACAAACGATGAAATGGATTTATTTAACATTAAATATAAATTAGACAAGCCTTCTAAAAAATGGGGGGATTCGAAGAAAACCAGGAAGGTTGGAAAAGCGATGATTTATTTGGATGGGAGAGTCGTGAAGGAAGTACCCGTTTATTATAAAGGCATCACGGTTAATAATGATGGATTATTTGAGTTCGTCAAAGAAATCTTTCTATCCATTATTGGTGTGAAAACAAATGGTTAACTATATTTGGGTTTGTTTGACTATTATTGGTATTGTGTTCGCAATGATTAACGGAAAAATGGAGGATGTAAATAAGGCGATTTTTTCTGGCGCGCAAGATGCTGTAACCCTTTGCATTGGCCTGATTAGCATCCTCGTTTTTTGGCTCGGGATGATGCGGATTGCTCAGGAAGCCGGACTTCTTGATAAATTATCCAAGTTATTCCGGCCGCTGGTAAAACGTTTGTTTCCTGATGTTCCAGTCAATCATCCAGCGATGGGGTATATTTTGTCCAATATGATATCCAATATGTTTGGATTGGGAAATGCAGCTACTCCCCTTGGAATTAAAGCAATGGAAGAGCTCAAGAAATTAAATGGCGGGAAAAATTCAGCGAGCCGGTCTATGGTTACATTTTTAGCAATTAATACAGCGAGTATTACCATCATACCCACCACAGTTATTGCCATCAGAATGACCTACAATTCATCATCCCCAACAGAAATAGTTGTTCCAACAGTAATTGCCACTATATTATCAGCATTGGCTGCTATTCTGATAGACCGTTATTTTTATTATCGAAGAAGCCGAAAAGGATGAAAATGACATGGAGCTGATATCGGGTATTTCCTTAGGTTTTATTCCCATTTTAATAGGTTTTATTTTACTCTATGCGACTTTTAAACAGGTGCCCACTTATGAAAGCTTTGTAGAAGGGGGAAAGGAAGGTATTAAAATTGCTGTTTCCATTATTCCTTTCCTCGTTGGGATGCTCGTTGCCATTACCGTATTCCGTGCATCTGGTGCATTGGATGCTTTAATGAATTGGATTCGGCCGGCCATGGAGGCAATCGGAATTCCTGCTGAAATTGTTCCATTGCTGTTTATAAGGCCTATTTCGGGAACGGCCGCATTGGGGATGACCAGTGATTTAATCAAAGTGTACGGTCCGGATTCCTTCATTGGAAGACTAGCCTCTGTTCTGCAAGGAAGTACGGATACAACTTTTTATGTTTTAACCGTGTATTTCGGTGCGGTTGGAATTAAAAAAATGGGTGACGCCCTAAAGGTTGGTCTATTAGCGGATGTAGTCGGAATTGTTGTTGCTATCATCGTGGTTGCATTTGTTTTCGGAACAAAATAGAAAAAATTTAAACGTAAAAAAAGCAAGTTCCTGTGAAAGGAACTTGCTTTCTTTATTTTACTATATCATTAGCTTTGAAAAATGTCGAAGTTATGTCATAATTCATTAGGATGGAATAATCTAATTGTTTCCTTTATTACCGGAAACATGCATGATGTATTAAAGTAAACTCTTCGAGGTGGAAAATATATGGAACGATTGCAAAAAGTAATGGCACAAGCGGGCATTGCTTCGAGAAGAAAATCGGAAGAATTAATAAAAGAGGGAAAAGTGAAAGTAAATGGGAAAATTGTTACCGAGCTTGGTGTAAAGGTATCTTCATCCGATAAAGTTGAAGTGAATGAAATACCAATTGAACGGGAAGTACCAGTTTATTTCTTATTGTATAAACCACGCGGTGTGATCTCAAGCGTAAGCGATGATAAAGGCAGAAAAGTGGTTACAGATTTCTTTTCGGATTATAAAGAAAGGGTTTATCCTGTCGGACGCCTTGATTATGATACATCAGGACTTTTACTCCTGACGAATGATGGAGAATTTGCGAACCTATTGATGCATCCAAGGAATGAAATCGAAAAAGTTTATGTAGCAAAAGTAAAAGGAATTCCCCAAAAAGAAAGTTTAAGAAAATTGGAAAAAGGGATTCGGCTAGAGGATGGGAAAACAGCCCCCGCAAAAGTCAAAATGATGTCATTGGATAAAAAGAAACAAACAGCGATTGTTGAAATTATTATCCATGAAGGCCGCAACCGCCAAGTAAAAAGAATGTTCGAAGCGATTGGTCACGAGGTAATAAAATTGAAACGTGAGCGCTATGGATTTTTAACATTAAATGGTCTATCAGTAGGGGATGCAAGAGAACTAACCCCTCATGAAGTTAAACAATTAAGAGCATTAGCAATGGAATTTACCAAGAAAAATTCATAGAACGTTCACATTTGCTTATTGTTATTAATGAAATGGTTATGTTCGTAAATGATATAATTGAGTCAAATTGTGTCAAATGGGCTTACTGGAGGGGTACAAATGAAAAAGCGGCGTTTAGTAATGAGAACCATTATTTTGCTTGTTCTTGGTTTAGCAGTTGCTTATACGCTATATCAAAATTTAACTAAGGATGACCGGCAGGAAGTTGCAATTGGAAAACCGGCACCTGACTTTGTTTTAATCGATATGCAGGGGAAAAAACATCGTTTATCCGATTATAAAGGACAGGGGGTATTTCTAAATTTCTGGGGAACATGGTGCAAGCCATGTGAAAAAGAAATGCCTTACATAAATAACCAATACCATCAATTTAAAGATAAAGGGGTACAGGTTCTCGCGGTTGATATTAACGAATCGAATATTGCCGTAAATCAATTTGCGGAACGCTATAGTCTTGATTTTCCAATTGTAATTGATAATGATAAGCAAGTGATGAATGTCTATGGTATTGATCCGCTTCCAGCAACATTTTTAATTGATAAAAACGGCGATGTTGTTAAATATTTTACTGGTCAATTAACGGAGGATAAAGTAAGGGAATTTATGGAGAAAATTAAACCTTAAGGTTGTTGGGAGTTTTTATCATGAAAGATGTAAAATGTGAATGCGGACATGTGAACCCTCATGGAACCGTGTTATGTGAAGCGTGCGGAAAGGTATTGGATGAGCAAGAGAGTGAAAAACAACTTGTAGATATGCGATATGAAGGAAGTGCACGCCGTTCACAGACCTATAATAAAACCTTTATTGATAAAATATGGAATTTCTTCTCTTCTGTAAAGGTAGGCGTATGGCTGATTGTCATCACTTTAATTGCCTCCGCGATAGGGACCATTTTCCCGCAGCAAACGTACATTCCGCAAACGATGCCGGCAGAAGACTTTTACCAGCAGGAATATGGCTGGTTGGGAAAATTATATTACCAGCTTGGCTTTAATGATTTATACGGATCATGGTGGTATTTATTATTAATTGCAATGATTGGGATTTCCCTTGTTATTTGTAGTCTTGACCGGGTTGTACCTTTATATAAGGCTTTGAAAGCGCAAAACGTGACAAGACATGAAGGTTTTTTAAAGCGTCAGCGCGTTTTTGGAGTTAACACGTCCATTAATGCAGAAGATTTCACAAAGGTAAAAGAACATTTAAAAGGAAAACGCTACCATATTCGTGAAGAAAATGGAGATTTGTTAGCTGAAAAAGGACGTTTTTCCCGCTGGGGTCCGTATGTAAATCATGTTGGTTTAATTATCTTCTTAATTGGTGGCATGCTTCGTTTTGTTCCGGGTATGTATGTTGATAAGTCGTTGTGGATCCGCGAAGGAGAAACTGCGGTAATTCCCGAAACTGACGGAAAGTATTACCTTGAAAATAATAAATTTATTTTGCAGCTCTATAATAAAGATAAAGATAAAAAATTTGACCAAGCTCTTAATAGAGTAAATCAAGTAGCTAAAAATTATCAATCTAATGTAGTTTTATATGAAAGAGTTGGCAAGAACATTCCGGGGGAAAAGCCGAAGCTTAAGAAGGTAAAAGATTACAGCATTCGTGTTAATGAACCATTAACGTTTAATGGCTATTCAATTTATCAGGTCGATTACAGGCTGGATGAGCTTCAATCAATGTCCTTTGCAATGACGGATAAAGCAACCGGCAAATCTTTTGGAGACTTAAAAATCAATCTTTATAATCCGAAGCCTGTTTATAATCTTGGTAATGGGTATTCTGTAAAGATTCTAAGCTATTTCCCTGATTTTGAATTTGAAAAAGGCGGCGGACCTACTACTAAATCAAGGATTCCGAACAATCCTGCTTTTGTATTTCGGATGATTACACCTGATAAACCAAAAGGTGAAACGAGTTTTGTGGCAATCCGGCAAAATATTGAGCCATTTGGCAATAATAAGTATAAAATGACATTTAGAGGAATTGAGACGAAAAATGTTTCCGGATTAACGGTTAGAAAGGATTTAACGCTTTGGGTTATTATCCTGGGCGGGATTATTTTCATGATCGGAGTTGTCCAAGGGGCCTATTGGAATCATCGAAGAATCTGGATTCAACGTAAAAATGGAGAAGTGTGGGTAGCAGCCCATACAAATAAAAACTGGTACGGTCTAAAACGAGAAATAGAAACGATTTTAGAAGACACAAAATTTATCATGCCGGAAGATCAGCTTCAAAAAGGATTGACGGAGAAGGAGGAAGCATAGTTGGTATCGATTAGTAGTAATTTACTGTTTATCGCTTTTATACTCTATTTAATTGCGACCTTATTTTATGGAGGAGCAATTAAAGCTAAAAAAGGTATGGACGAGAAAAAAGGAATCAACAGTTGGGGAAAAATCGCTGTTTTTTTAACAATAATTGGTTTTATCTCTCAATTAGGATACTTTATTCTCAGGTGGATTGCTTCTGGACATGCGCCAGTAAGTAATATGTTTGAATTCACAACCTTTTTTGGTATGGCGCTTGTCGGAGCATTTATTGTTATCTTTTTAATTTATCGGACTGTTCTGCTTGGACTATTTACAATGCCGGTAGCCATTTTGGTCATTGCCTACGCAAGTATGTTCCCTCGTGAGATAACGCCATTAATTCCGGCCTTACAAAGTTATTGGCTCTATATCCATGTTACAACCGCAGCAATCGGTGAAGCGATATTAGCCATAAGTTTCGCTGCAGGGTTAATTTATCTTGTAAAAGCGGTTAACCAATCAAAACCAAGTAAACAAACATTTTGGCTTGAAATCGTCATGTTTGGGCTTGTTACAACATTAGGATTTGTTTTAGTATCTTCCGTTTTTTCCGGAGCAGGTTATAATGAGAAATTTAATTGGATTGATAAAAATAAAAATCAAGTGCAAGTAGAATACAAGATGCCCGCAGTGATTGGACCTCATAAAGGGGAATTACTTACAAAGGGCGGTTTTGAACCGGTTGTAGAAATGCCGGCAATGATTAATGCGAAGAAAATGAATACGGTTATGTGGTCTTTTGTTGGAGGGCTGATTCTTTATGGAATCATTCGATTGCTGCTCCGAAAGCGGATTGCTGCCGCACTGCAGCCATTTGTTCGAAATATTAAGCTGGATTTTGTTGACGAAATTAGCTATCGTTCAGTTTTAATTGGTTTTCCTGTATTTACACTGGGTGCTCTTATTTTTGCAATGATTTGGGCCCAAGTTGCCTGGACAAGATTCTGGGGCTGGGATCCGAAGGAAGTTTGGGCTCTCATTACCTGGTTGTTCTATGCAGCCTTTTTACATCTGCGACTATCAAAGGGATGGCACGGTGAAAAATCCGCATGGCTTGCAGTGATCGGCTTTGTAATTATCATGTTTAATCTCGTGGCCGTTAACCTAGTAATCGCAGGACTTCACTCATACGCGGGTTAAAAATCAATATAGATAATTTATAGCCTTCACTTCAGAAAGTGAAGGCTATTTTTTAAAAAATCTTAATTATAGTTATTCTGCTTTGTCATAATTTTGACACTTTTAGGAAACCATTTCTTTTGAAAATATAGCAAAAAATAAACTCATTTTGTAAAATAACAACATGGGGGGATTATTAATGGAAAAAGACGTAAAAATCTTAGTTGTAGATGATGAGGAAAGAATTCGCCGACTCCTAAAAATGTATTTAGAACGTGAAAATTATATAATAGACGAAGCTGAGGATGGATATGAGGCTTTGTTTAAAGCGATAGAGAATGAATATGATGTAATCCTTCTTGACCTTATGATGCCTGGGAAGGATGGCATTGAGGTTTGCCGTGAACTGAGGGAAAAGAAAGCTACTCCCGTCATTATGTTAACGGCAAAAGGTGAAGAGGTAAATCGGGTTCAAGGTTTCGAGGTTGGAACAGATGATTATATAGTAAAGCCTTTTAGCCCAAGGGAAGTTGTCCTGCGTGTAAAAGCACTATTAAGGAGATCGTCACAAACAAGTTTTTTACAAACCGAGACAACAACCAAAGACGTTATTGTTTTTCCGTTTTTGACAATTGATAATGATGCACATAGAGTGAGCGCGGAAGGAAAAGAAGTCAGTTTAACACCAAAAGAGTATGAATTACTTTATTTTCTTGCAAAATCACCGGATAAAGTTTTTGACCGGGAACAATTATTAAAAGAAGTATGGCATTATGAGTTTTTTGGTGATTTACGGACGGTTGATACACATGTCAAACGTCTTCGTGAAAAATTAAATAAAGTATCTGAGAATGCCGCAAGGATGATTGTAACCGTTTGGGGCGTTGGATATAAATTCGAGGTCGTAAATGGATGACCTTTTTACGAAGTGTAGTAGGTAAGCTCTGGATTACCATCCTATTACTGGTTTCAGTTGTTCTGTTTATTTTAACTGTAATGCTCCTTGAATTTTTCCAAAATCAAAACATTCTTGAAACAAAAAATAATTTAACTCATTCTGCTGAGAAAATTGCCCGAGTGTTAGAGGAACATCCAAATGATCAATTTTCACTTGCTTTAGAAATATCTTGGGAAATAATTGATGATGTTACGAAAGTAGTCATTGTTAAAAATGATCATGAGATTTACTATTCTCCAAACACGAAAGAAGAAAAAAGATTAACAATTTCCGATATTAAAAAAGACCCTGAATTAGCGAAGGTATTTAAAGAAAATAGAACTGTAGAAAAAATATCGAACTTTACGGCAGAACAAAGTGAAAATAATCAAGATCCAAGCTATTCTATTATCGGAGTGCCGCTGCATCTGCCAAATGAAAAAATGGGTGCAGTATTTATCTACCAGTCATTGAAAGATATGCAGGAAACGACCCATTCGACAACGCGATTTATTTTACTGGTTGCCGGAGTTGCTATTATCTTAACTACTATATTTGCTTTCTTTTTAATAACACGAATTACAGCACCGCTTAGAAAAATGCGAGAGGCAGCATTTGAGGTAGCGAGAGGGAAATTTGATACAAAGGTTCCGATTCTCACACATGATGAAATTGGTGAATTAGCAACAGCTTTTAATCAGATGGGTAGGCAATTGAAATTTAACATGAATGCCCTAAGTCAAGAAAAAGAGCAGTTGGCAAGTATCCTGAGCAGTATGGCAGATGGAGTTATTACCTTTAATCGGGATGGGACCATCTTAATTACCAATCCGCCAGCAGACAGGTTTCTTCACTATTGGTATTATGAAAAAGGTTTATCGTCAAATTCAGAGGCAATTCCTTCAAAGGTTATGGAGCTTTTTCAACAGGCAGTTGATACCGAAAAAGAGAAAATGGGTGAAATTTCTCTACAAGGACGTCATTGGGTCATCCTTGTAAGCCCGCTTTACAGCAATCGGTTTATCCGGGGGGCTGTCGCGGTTTTACGCGACATGACGGAAGAGCGGCAGCTCGAGAAAATGAGAAGAGACTTTATTGCAAATGTCTCTCATGAACTTCGAACACCTATATCGATGCTGCAAGGATATAGTGAAGCGATTGTCGATGATATTGCTGAAACCCAAGAAGAGAAAAAAGAAATGGCAAAAGTTATTTATGACGAATCGTTACGAATGGGCCGCCTGGTTAACGAACTGCTTGACTTGGCAAGGATGGAAGCGGGGCATATTCAACTAACTGTAGAGGAAGTGAATCTTCCTTCCTTTATAAACAGGATTATTCATAAATTCCAAGGTCTTGTAAAGGAGCATGAAATCTCCTTAACTTCAGATATCGGGAACATAGTAAATCCAATTTCTTTCGATCCCGACCGTATTGAACAGGTCTTAACAAATCTAATTGATAATGCAATTAGACATACACCTAAGGATGGGACTGTTACGTTAAAGGTCACCGAGGAAAGTAAAGGAGTTGTCATTGAAGTAGCCGATTCTGGATCTGGTATTCCTGAGGAAGATTTACCCTTTGTCTTTGAACGTTTTTATAAGGCGGATAAAGCTCGTACAAGAGGAAGGTCCGGGACCGGACTGGGCCTTGCCATTGCTAAAAATATTATTGATGCCCATCATGGACATATATCTGTCCATAGTAAAATCGGTCAAGGAACGACATTTTCCTTCTTCCTTCTTCAAAAATAGAGGATGGAATGGGGATTTTTGACGATTGTTCTTGATACACGGGAAACAATTCAACTCATCCATTTCTAAATGGGTGGGTTTTTTGTTTAGGTTTATTTCTCAAGGATTGTTGTTTTTGTAGTAGGTTTTGAATGGGCAAACTGTTAATTAAGAAGTTGATTGGAACGGAAGGTGCGAGACTCCTGCGGGAGCAGCGGGACAGGTGAGACCCCACAGGAGCGTTGCTCCGAGGAGGCTCAACGCCCGCCCCGCGGAAAGCGAGCATCCCTACGTTCCAATCAACGACTCTGTTCATTAGCAACAAACTTTACGAAAACAGGCTTTGTTTATATTTATTACTCCAAGACATTTATATCCAAAAAATTCCTTCCTTTTTTACCGAAAACAGTCTATATTTAATTAATGAAACTTTTTATACATATATGTCGACTAATCTTTTGAACGGGGAGGGGATTAAATGGACTCCGTTTTCGATGAACTTTACGATAAATATCATCACGACGTATTTCAATTTCTATTTTATATGGTTAGAAATAAAGAACATGCAGAGGATCTTGTCCAAGAGGTCTATATTCGTGTATTTAAATCTTATAATCGTTTTGAGGGGAAAAGCAGTGAAAGGACATGGCTGTTTTCAATTGCTAGAAATGTAGCCATTGATTTTTTCCGAAAGCAAAAAGGGTGGAAGGACCGATTATTAGAAAAGTTTGATTGGTCAACAAGTCAAGTGAAGGATGAATATCCAATTCCTGAGGAAATTACAGTACAAAAAGAAGAAATTATGAGTGTGTACAAATGTTTGGAATATTGCACGGTAGACCAAAGATCTGTCATTATTCTTCGATATATCCATGATTTATCAATAGCGGAGACAGCCGAAGCACTCGGTTGGACGGAAAGCAAGGTCAAAACAACACAACATCGTTCGTTAAAGATACTAAAGAAACTTATGGATTTGCTTTCCGAAAAGGAGGGATTAAAAAGTGAAAAAGTCAGAGTGGAGCGATAAACAGCTCGAAGAATTACTGCGGCAAATGCCTAAAATTAAAGATCATCGCGATCCTCGTGACATTTACCAAAACCTTTCTTTAAAAAAACAGAAGAGGCCAGTCTGGGTAATTCCTGTAATTGCTTCTGCTGCAGCTTTACTTCTTATCGTTATTCTAATTCCAAAATTACTTGTAGGAAATCGATTTTCTTTGAGTCAAGAAGATGAAAAATCCGAAAGAAAAATGGAACTGATATCAAAAATGCAAGACAAAGCCATCGAGATGAAAAAAAGACAATCATCCTCGAAATCAATGGATTCAACCGGTGCAGAAAAATTTGGACTTATGCGTGAAATGAATCTGAAAACAGCTGCCTATGAAGGAGAAATTGGGAATAGGAAGATTTTAACTTATTGGATTCCCGATCATCAAGGTCAAATTTTAATTCCTGTTTCCACCATCGTGAATCGAAAGGCAAGTCAATCGTGGATCACCCTATTCAATGAAAATATGGTTCATTTAAAAGAGGAAAAATGGGGGTTAAGTGATTATTATCCAATGAATGCGACTTTGACCTTAAATGAAAAAGAGAATAGTGTGAATGTTGATGTCCCAAGAAATCATCCATACGGGCAGGGCGCTAATGAAACCATTTTTGTAAACGCAATAAAAAAGGATATTTCAACTAACAGTAATGTAAAAAGAATACGGTTTTCAACCAATCGCCACCCGGGGATTGAATTAGGGAATTTCGGTCATTTGGAAGAGATAAATGCTGAAAATGAAAATAAAAGGGCTTTTTTCCTTTACCCTTCAAATAATCAGAATAAACCATTTTTAGTTCCATCAGTAAGTAAATATAATACGATAAATGCGGCCTTTACGGCGATGAAAAATGATCAGTCTGAATGGGGCCTACAGGCCTCTATTTTACCTGCAATGAAATTTAGGAAGATGGTAATTAAAAAGAACACCCTCTACCTGACGCTAAATGAAAAATCTATGTTAGAGGATTCGCCGAAAACAATATATTCAATTGAAGCGTTATTATTAACAGCAAAAGAGTTTGGAATAAAGAGCGTGTTTATTCTAGATGCGCCATTAACACGAGTTGGAATCTTTGATTTAACAAAAGAAATCAAAGTTCCAGTAGCACCTAACTTACGATCCACACCATAATTTAAAACGGTCAACCAGTTGTCTTTTTAAATGTATAAAAAGAAGAATCAATCCAAATTATAACAAGTATGCTTTACCATTCCTCTCCAAGAAGGTTCTAAACAGGATCTAAATAACATATTGTGTGTTGGAGAGGAACAGATGTAAGGAGGAAAGTTAGTAATGTTGGATTATTTGAAAAGGTTTTTGATTGCGGCTATTTTAGCATTATGTGTCAGTTTGTTATTTTTAGGGGGGAGACATACTGAAGCAAGCATGCTAAAGGCAAGTGAAGCGAAGGTTGATTGGATTTGGCCCGCAGATGGTGTCATTTCTGATACATATGGAACAAGACTCGGGAAACATAAAGGAATTGATATAGCAGGAAAATTAGGCTCTCCTGTATTGGCAGTTGATGATGGAGTAGTGGTAAAATCCTATTACTCTAATACATATGGAAATGTAGTTTTTATTAATCATCTAAATCAATATGTTACCGTTTATGCGCATTTAAATAAGCGGTTTGTAAGTGAAGGACAAACGATCAAACAAGGAAAAATGCTTGGAGGAATGGGGAGTACAGGACAAGCTACCGGAGTGCACCTTCATTTTGAAACACACGAAACTGCCTGGACCTATGATAAGAAAAATGCATTCGATCCTGAAAGATTGTTAGGTAAAGCAGAAGTTGGCGAAGCAGTACAAGGAGGAATCGCAAGCAGCGGTGACAATATTGTAGCAGCAAGTTCAGATTATCGACAGGAATTACGGGCAAATGTAGATCAATACATTGTCAAAAAAGGCGATACCTTGGCATCCATTGCGAGGAAAAAGAATCTTTCTATTGAAAAAATCAAGCATATGAATCGGCTTAAATCAGATTTAATAATGCCTAAACAAATCTTATTTGTACCTGAATAACCAAACAAGCCTGCAAAAAAGCGGGCTTTTCTACTTTCCAATTTTCAATTTATAAAGTATAATTAAAGGAAAATAATATCGATCTATCTTCGGGGCAGGGTGAAATTCCCGATCGGCGGTATTGAGATACATTTCTCTAAGCCCGCGAGCCTTTTTAGGCAGGATTTGGTGTGATTCCAAAGCCGACAGTATAGTCTGGATGGGAGAAGATGGAGGTTCTGCAAACGTTCAAAAAATTTTTATTTAATGGACGTTTATTAAGCTTGCCTAAAACTCCCTCAAGAAAATTTCTTGAGGGTTTATTATTTATGCGGGCTGCTATATTTGCTGAACCTCTCTTCCTAACTTGATGGATCAAAAAGGAGAGAGGAAAATGAAAAAAATGAAAGTAAAAGTGATTGTATCCATTGGAATGTTAAGCGGAATTGCCTATCTTTTAATGCTGCTAAACTTTCCGCTGCCAATTTTCCCTAATTTTTTATTAATTGATTTTAGTGATCTTCCAGCATTGATGGCTGCATTGATTTTTGGACCAATTGCAGGTATTCTCGTAGAACTTTTTAAAAATGTTTTAAATTATTTTATGACAGGTAGTGTTACGGGTGTCCCTGTAGGGCATATTGCCAACTTTGTCGCCGGACTTCTGTTCATTTTGCCTTCATATTATATATATATGAAATTAAAAACCCGAAAAGGGATGACATTTGCTTTAATTATAGGAACCATTACAATGGGGGTTTTAATGAGTGTCTTAAATTATTTTGTCATTTTTCCTGCCTATACCTTCTTTTTAGGGATGGAAGAAATGTCAGCTCCGGCACTTCGAACTTTGGTTATAACTGCTATTCTCCCTTTTAATATTCTTAAGGGCGTGGTCATGTCAGGGATTTTCATGCTCTTATTTATTCGAATGCAAGCTTGGATTAAAAAACAAGCAATCATTAAAAGCGCATAATAGAGTAAAAAGCAACAGGTTTTGGGCCTGTTGCTTTTTACTTTATTAGAAAAGCGCAGGCGCCGGAGCTGGACCATTCTCAAAGCAATTTATAAATTCTTATCCTATAAAAAAAACCCTCTCTAAAAGAGAGGGCCAGTAGCTCAACTGTATTACCTTTTTTATTCGAATTTAGTTGGATTGCCCTCAAATGGTTCGTCAGCAACTTTAATTGAATCAGTAGGACAGCCTTCAAATGCATCCATCATGTCATCGACCAATACATCTGGGATTTCAACGATTCCTTCGTTATCGTCAAGAGTTACAAATGCAATGCCATCATCATCGTAATCATAAATGTCTGGTGCCGCTGCTCCGCATGCACCACAAGCAATGCAAGTCTCTTTGTCAACAATTGTGTACTTCGCCATGAAAAAAAACCTCCCAATAAATAACAAAAATTATTATTACTCTTTTCCACTTTTACAGGGAAAAGCATTTCTCATTCCTATTGTAAAACTGTATGTGTAACTTTTCAATAGAAAAATGGTTACAAATCAATGGTTGTTTTAGCTTGCCCATTATTCTTTAACATTTTCATGAAACCAAATTGACCATTTCATGGTAGAATAAAAAGAAAAATGACTGAATTTGTTGTCGAATTTAAAAGAGTGGTGGGGCTGATGCAATCCTTAGAAAACATTATTCTATATTGTTTAAAGCAATTAAATGGGGAACGAACGATCTATTCCATTTACCATTTGTTAAATGGAAAAAAATCATCACAAACCATCCAAGATGCACACCTATACTCACTTAAAAAATTTTTCCGAATTATCGAACCATTAACGAGAGAGTTTTTTGATACCATTGTACAAAGGATATTTAAAAAGGGATGGATTAGCAAGATCAGCGACCATCAATTTTTAATTACTGCGTCCGGGGAAGATCAATTAAAAAAACATTCACTGCCCCGCTATTTGAATGGCTGGGAGTATCAACATTTAACCAATCCATTTTGGGAGAGGCTTTCCTTACTTGTACAGGTCATCTCTAATTTAGTCTATCAAGAAAATCGATATATTCCGATACAGAAAAATAAAGATGCCCATTTATGGTTAAAAAAAATGATAAAAAGTTTTAAACGCCCGCGGGATGAATTGGGAAGATTGCTTTTATCAGAAGTAACCAATGCCCTTGAAAGATCGGCGGACATTGAGCCGGAAGTCGTGATTTATCGATTAACCGGTTATCGGCAAATTGGTTTAACAGCTGGACAAACCGCAAAAATGTTAAAGATGGAAAACCTTGAATATCATATCGAATTCATCAATATCATCCATTTTTTAATCCAAACAATTGAAACAGATTCCAAACGCTATCCGCTCTTATCATCCATTTTCCAAGGGTTAAGGAAAAATGATTCATTAACGATATCAGCACGTAAAACATGGGATTTATTAAATAAAGGATTTAGCATCGATGATATTGTAAAACTGCGTCATTTAAAACAAAGTACGATTGAAGATCATCTTGTCGAATTTGCTTTAAATTTAAATGAATTTTCAATTGAAACCTATGTGGATAAAGAACTGCAGAATAAAATAATCAATCTTTCTATTCAATTACAAACGAGGCAATTAAAGTTAATCAGAAACAGCTTAAGTCAGGCAAGCTATTTTCAAATTCGCCTGGTTTTGGCAAAGTATGGTGAATTGCAATGGAATTAGAAGTACTATTAAAAAAACATTTTGGATTTGATACCTTTAAAAAAGGGCAAAAGGAAGCTGTCTCATCGATTTTGGCAGGCAAAAATACATTGGCTGTTCTTCCTACCGGCACGGGAAAATCTTTATGCTATCAGTTCCCCGGATATGTGCTTAATGGACAAATCATTATTATATCCCCGCTTTTATCGCTCATGCAGGATCAAGTCGAACAACTAATGCAAATGGGTGAAAAAAGGGTTGTTGCATTAAATTCCTTTCTTTCTTCTGAAGAGAGGAAAAATGTTCTCCAAAACTTAAGAAATTACAAGTTTATTTTTATTTCACCAGAAATGTTGGGGATCCCCTTTATGATTCGAAGGCTTCAAGAGCTGTCAATTTCGCTGTTTGTCATTGACGAAGCACATTGTATTTCTCAATGGGGCTATGATTTTCGTCCGGATTACTCAAGAATAGGTGATGTTCGTAAGAAATTGGGCAATCCGCTTACGTTAGCGCTCACGGCTACAGCTACAAAAAAGGTTCAGGAAGATATTATCCAATCCCTCCATCTGCAACAGTTTGAAATGGTTGAGTCCACGGTCGATCGCCCCAATATTGCCTACTATGTAGAAAAGCTGGAAGATAGCATTGAAAAACAAAAGCGGGTTTCAGATCTGGTTTTAAAGCTGCAGGCACCAGGAATCATTTATTTTTCGAGTAAAAAAGCAGCAGAACAAGTTGCGCAGTATTTAGCAGAGAATGGTGTAGATAAAGTGATGGCCTATCACGGTGGCCTGGATCATGAGCAGCGAATTTTAATACAACAACAATTTATTTATGGGCAATTAGATGTCATTTGCGCTACCAGTGCTTTTGGAATGGGGGTAAATAAAGAAAATATTCGGTATATCATTCATTACCATATGCCAATGCAGCTCGAGTCGTATATACAGGAAATCGGCAGAGCAGGGAGAGATGGTTTGCCAAGCGTTGCGATTTATTTGTATTCTCCATGGGATGAACAGCTTCCATTACAGCTAGCGGAAGGAGAATTACCCTCTAAACAGCAGCTAGACTGGCTGTTTTCAAAAATGAAGGAACATCGAATTACAGACGGGGAACATTTTAGCCTTAGTGACGAATTAAAAGAAATTGGTGGATTTTCAGAAATACAGTGGAGAATCATTCAACATTTTATGAGACAGTATCAGGATATAGGGAAGCTAAATGAATTAAAGTCAATCATTACGAACTATGTAGATGAAAGACTGACAGTAAAGAAAAATAATATTTTTCTAATGAAAAAATGGGTAGAATCCAACACGTGCAGACGTGAATTTATTCTAAATTACTTTGAAGAGGCGCCGATCACAAACAAGGTAAATCCTTGCTGTGATCGATGCGGAATGATCCTTCATGATTTTCAATCTTTGGATAGAAAGAATTCTAATGACGAAAGACAAAAGAAATGGAAAGAATATCTTGGAAAAATTTTAATCCACAGTGAGATGAGTAAATGAAAAATAAGTATATTGATTTAATTAGGGGGCTATCAGATCGGGAATTACTATTCCATCTGTATATGACTCAAATGATTTTATTATCTATTTCAATTATTTTAGGTTTTATTTTATTTGATCATTTTTCTTTCCTTAACCATTTTCGCTTGAATGACATTATGATTGTGAAAATAGGGCTTCCCGCAGGAGTTTTGGTGGTTTTGGTAGATATTGCGCTTATGAAATGGCTGCCATCCTCTTATTACGACGATGGCGGTCTTAATGAAAGAATTTTTAACAATAAAAATATGCTTCAGATACTTTGGATTGCTGCACTTGTGGCATTTTGTGAAGAATTATTATTCCGGGGAATCATTCAAACAAAGGTTGGTTTAATTTTTGCCAGCGTTATTTTTGCTGTGATTCACTATCGGTATCTTTTTAATTGGTATTTATTTTTCAATATTGTTTTGCTTAGCTTTTTCATTGGATTTATTTACGAATGGACAAATAATTTTGCTGTTACAACAGTAATGCATTTCGTGATCGATTTTCTATTGGGGATGTATATAAAAATGAAACATAAGCAGATTGATAAATGGGAAGGGGACGCACCATGAATCCAGAGGAACCATATAGAGATCAGGCTGAGAGGTTAAAGCGCCGAATCGAAAAGATAACAGAAAAGCCGGAAAATGGAGGAAAATTACCACCAAGAGGCCAGCTTCACCGTCAAAAACCGAAAAAAAAGAAGGTCAAGTTAAAATATCCGGTTATACGCATATTGGTTTTATTGTTTATCCTTCTGCCAATCACATGTTTCAGTATTATTTCTTACTATCATGGAAAAAAAATAAACGAGGAACAGGAAGTTTTAAGCAATCAATCCGGATATGAATCCATCAATCTTGAAGCGGCACAGCATGATAAAGAAACGATTCCAAACACTCCTAAAACGGAAGAGCAGAAAAAAAAGAAAGATAGCGGTGAAACGGCGATTTCTAGTGATAAAAAAACAACGATACAAACTGCAGCAAGTCAACCGCCGAAGAAGAATACAGAGACAAAAAAACCGGTACAAAACACAACAGTAGAGCGTCAAACTGGGCAAAATGAACTTGAAAAAAATAAAGACGAGCAGCCCAAAGCAGCTGCATCAGCAGAAAAAGGTAAAATCATTTATCATACCGTACAACCGAAAGAAACTTTATTTAGAATCGCTATGAATTATTATCATTCCAAATCAGGGATTAACATTATCCGGAATGCCAATCATCTTGTAAATAATCAAATTTATACTGGTCAAGTTCTAAAAATACCCTTAAATAACTAACCGATCAGTAAATTGGTCGGTTTTTTTTTAGGTTAAACATATTTTTCAGGACAAGTTCATAGGTATATAAGGAGAAATGGAGGGGATGAAATGGATGCTCCAATCCTTAAATTACAATATACGGATGAAACAACGAAACAAATTCTTGAAAATGTTAGAAAGAGAAAAAAGAAATTTGATGACGCAAAAAAATTGCATAATTTTTGGATTATGGCAACACTTGCCGTGTCTTTTATATATTTGTATTACTTCTATATTGTGATAGGAAAGCAATATTCCTATTCCTTTTTTGCAATGTTTTCCGCTTCGGTTAGTGACTTTAAGAATTTAATCTTATTAGCTATGACCATTTTAATGTATGGGTGGATGAATGTATTAAAACAAAAAAAGGATAAATTCGAAAAAGAATTTCATGAATTACGATGTGAAGTAGTTGATAGAAGCAAGGATTTATGGAAGAAGGAGGAACAATGGAAAAATCGCCATATTGATTTTGAAATTATGAAAAAAATATATGACATTAATCTTTATCATGCAAAAAAATAAGAAGCAGCCATTGAGCTCGCTTCTTATCTGATCTAGAAGATTTTCTTTCGGTCACGTTCTTCTTTCAAGATTTCTACTGCCTCCCGGAAACGCTGGGAGTGGATGATTTCCCGTTCGCGAAGAAAACGGAGACTATCGTTAATGTCCGGGTCATCACTTAAATTTATTAACCACTGATAAGTAGCTCGTGCCTTTTCTTCTGCTGCAATGTCTTCATATAAATCAGCAATCGGGTCACCTTTTGCTTGGATATATTGAGTGGTAAACGGTATCCCTGCTGCATTATGGTAGAATAGTGCACCATCATGATCTGCAAAATGGCCACCAAGCCCTGCTGCTTTCAATTGCTCGGGTGTAGCATCTTTTGTTAATTTATAAACCATCGTTGCAATCATTTCAAGGTGGGCAAATTCCTCTGTACCAATATCGGTCAGGAGGCCAATAACTTTATCTGGTATGGTATAGCGTTGATTTAAATATCTCAAAGCAGCGGCTAATTCCCCATCAGCACCACCGTATTGTTCAATTAAGTATTTTGCCAATGTTGGATTACAGGTACTAACTTTTACTGGATATTGTAGCTTTTTTTCATAAATCCACATTTAATCCGCTCCTTATATAGAACAGTCTACTACCACTTTGAACTTAGATTACTATTCATCTTCAGCGTCCAACGACTAGTGTACTTCGCTAAAGGGACTTTCCGCTTTTAAATTTGCCAAGGCCAAGGAGTATCATCCCAATTCCATGGATGTCCTGAGTAACTGTTGCCGAATTGCAATAAAGGGCCAAATTGGCTTTCGAATGCTTTTTTCAGTCGTTTTCGCTCTTTTGCATAGTGGTTGAATTGGTTAATGGCTTCAAAATCGTCATTATGCGTATCAAGGTAGAGGGTAAGTTCTACTAAAACAAAATCTACCGCTTGCAGCTGCTCCATTAATTGATAGTATTCCGGAGGGAGTTGTTTCATGTTGGCGTTCCCCCTTTAGATTTTTCAAGAGAATTGAAGTAGGGATCATAAAAGTCCCTCCATAATGTTCCTGCCCTAAGAGCCTCCATGGGTGTAAATTGCGGTAAATTTGGCGGTTGAAATCCCATATATAAATGTGGCGGGGTTGAAAAAGTTTTAACGGTTATCGGCTTACAAGGGTCGAACTGGCTTACAAATGGGTGATAAGATTTATAATGAGTACTCATCATAACCCTCCTTGTTTTAACATCATAGATAAATATATGATGTGAATTTGGTAACATGCCAACAAAGTTTAACAACTTTGAGGGTTTTGGACGGGATTATTGAATTATAATATTGTTGTAGGATTAAAAGTCACGAGGTGATGAAGTTGTTCGTAAAAAACATGATGATTTCCAAGTATGAGTGTTTTACAATTCAGTATGATCAAACATTGAAACAAGCTTTGGAGCAATTAGAAAAACACCAAATTGATGGATTACCAGTACTTAATGGAGCAAAGTATGCAGGTGTAGTAACTCGGTATGGAATTTACGAAAACTATTTTAATTCTAATCAGGAGCGCGATGACTATCTTACTTCTACAACTGTAGATGAGGTTGCAACCCATCAGGATAATTTCCTGGAAGGGGGAGAAGTGTTTGAAAAAACACTTTTAGAGCTTAAAGATTTTCCTTTATTGGCTGTGGTTGATTCAAGTGGTATTTTCCTTGGTGTTGTCACACGTTCAGATGTGTTGGCGGCATTTGAAAGCGCATTTGGGGTAAACCGTCCAGGTGTCCGAATTGCCTTCACTTCCGTCGAAACGGAAGGCAGAATTGCCCGCCTTTCAGAAATTGCTCATCATTTCCATGAACACATAATCTCACTCGTTACATTCGATGAAACGGATAAACTTGTACGAAGAATTGTAATGAAGATTGAAAAGAAGGATAACATTGATAAGTTTACGAAAAAGCTTGAAGAACATGGATTTAGAATTTTAAGTATTCAAGAAGACGATTAAGTGCTTGGGGAAAGAAATGTTTCCCTCTCATGCATTGGTATGGGAGGGATTTTTTAACTTGAAATATTTCTCTTTTTTAGTTTGAGTTTTCGGTATGGTATGATTTCCATAGAACGTTAGAACGTGTAAAGGGGAAACTGTGGAACATGTTTATTATTATCATTTTGATTTTGGGAATTTTCCTTTTGTTATTTATGATCATGCAAGCATTTCTAAATCGAGTAATGGAAGTGGAAATAGAATTCAGTGATTTTCCAAAATCATTTGGCAAGGTGTCTCTTTTTTTTATATCTGATATACATCGGCGCAGTATTTCTGACAAAATTATTAACACTTTAAAAGGAAGAACCGATCTGGTCATTATTGGTGGGGATTTAACTGAAAAAGGTGTTCCATTTTCAAAAGTAAAGGAAAATCTGCAAAAATTAAAACACCTTGGCCCTGTTTATTTTGTTTGGGGGAATAATGATTATGAAGTGGACTATCACGAGTTAGATGCCCTCCTATTAGATTTAGGAGTTAAAGTTCTCGATAATACAGCTGTAACCTTTGAATCAGGTGAAGGAGATAAATTATGTCTATTAGGGGTTGATGACCTAAGTCAAGAGCGTGATCGGCTCGATTTTGCGTTAATGGATGCCGACCCAAATAGTTTTAAAATCCTTGCCAGTCATTATCCGCAAATTACAGAGAAAATTCAACATGAACACGAAATACGGCTTGTGCTCAGCGGACACACACATGGAGGACAAATACATATTCTTGGGTATAGTCCTTACAAAAGAGGAGAACTGAAAAGTTTAGAAAAGACTACTCTGCTAATTAGTAATGGTTACGGAACAACAAGCGTTCCGTTAAGGCTGGGAGCTCCCGCAGAAACCCATCTAATTACACTGAAAAACGGTAACTAAGCGATTTGGCGAGGTAGACAATTCACCATTAATCTGCAATGACATAAACTAAACACAAGAGTTATGTCACGGCAGGGGGCAAAAGCATGCGCTTAGAACGCTTAACAGCCAATAAAATTAAAATTTTCTTAACCTCTGATGATTTATTTGAGAGGGGTCTCTCCAAGGAGGATATTTGGAAGGACTCGATAAAATGGCATCAGCTTTTTCACGATATGCTGGAAGAGGCAAGTGAGGAATTCGATGTAGAAATACAGGGTTCTGTTGCAGTGGAAATTTTCTCATTACAGGCTCAAGGAATGATTATGATTATTACCGTCGATGAAATCACTGAAGATGATGAATCATTATTCGATGGGTTTATTGAAATGCAGGTTAGGGTGGAGGGGTCGGAAGACCTTTTGTATGAGTTTGCAAGTTTTGAAGATATCATAAATCTTTCGAAGAGGTTAAGTTTAATCAATATTTTAGCCGGTACTCTATATACGATGAATGACCAATACTATTTACTTCTAACGAAATTGGATGAGATCACAAATGAACGAACGGCATCCTTATTATCTGAATATGGTGAGCCCTCTTTACTTAGTCCATACATGCTTGAAGAATACGGTAAAAAAATAATTGAAAAAAAAGCGGTGGAAACCATTCTCCATTTTTTTAAATAGTTTCTGGTCAATTCCGGAAGGGAGCCACCGCTCCCTTCGGTTAATAAATAGTGTTTTTATCCTCCAAAAAATACCATATGCATAAGAAAGACAACGTTTGCACAAAATTTTCATAATAAAGTGTGAAACTTAATTTTTCTTCTTGCATTAATCTTTTAAACGTGTATACTTGTCTCTGAAAGCGGACAACATTCGTAAAAGAGATTCTTAGGAGGATTACAAATGGTAGCCGAAAATGGTACTGAGAAGACTAATCAAGAGGAAACGAATAATGTGTTAAAATCTACACAAACCGTTATTCATAAAGCTCTTGAAAAATTAGGTTATCCTGAAGAGGTGTACGAACTTTTAAAAGAACCATTACGCATGATGACAGTAAAAATTCCAGTTCGTATGGATGACGGTTCAACAAAAATATTTACTGGTTATCGTGCCCAACATAATGATGCTGTTGGTCCAACAAAGGGCGGTATTCGTTTCCATCCTGGTGTAACAGAGACGGAAGTGAAAGCCCTTTCAATTTGGATGAGCTTAAAATGTGGTATTGTTGACCTTCCATATGGCGGGGGAAAAGGCGGAATCGTGTGTGATCCACGTGATATGTCCTTCAGGGAACTTGAAAGATTAAGCCGTGGCTATGTGCGTGCAATCAGCCAAATCGTTGGGCCAACAAAAGATATTCCGGCTCCGGATGTATTTACAAACTCTCAAATCATGGCTTGGATGATGGATGAGTATAGCCGGATTGATGAATTTAACTCACCTGGATTTATTACAGGAAAGCCGCTGGTATTGGGAGGATCTCATGGCCGTGATTCCGCAACAGCGAAGGGCGTTACCATTTGTATTCGTGAAGCCGCGAAAAAACGAGGCATTGATATTAAAGGCGCCAAAGTTGTTGTTCAAGGTTTTGGTAATGCCGGCAGTTACTTATCCAAATTTATGCATGATGCTGGGGCAAAAGTAGTTGGCATTTCAGATGCGTACGGAGCACTTTACGATCCGAATGGACTTGATATTGACTATTTATTAGATCGCCGTGACAGTTTTGGAACAGTAACTAAATTGTTCAATAATACAATCTCAAACAAAGAATTACTTGAGCTTGATTGTGATATTCTTGTTCCAGCCGCAATTGAAAATCAAATTACGAAGGATAATGCACATGATATTCGTGCTAAGATTGTTGTTGAGGCTGCTAATGGTCCTACAACACTCGAAGCAACTGAAATTTTGACAGAACGCGGTATTCTGCTTGTGCCCGACGTATTGGCATCTGCTGGTGGTGTAACGGTATCTTACTTTGAGTGGGTACAAAACAATCAAGGTTACTACTGGACAGAAGAAGAAGTAGAAGAAAAGTTAGAAAAAATTATGGTTAAATCCTTTAACAGCATTTACGATACAGCGCAAACACGCCGTGTCGACATGCGCCTTGCAGCCTATATGGTTGGGGTAAGAAAAATGGCAGAAGCAAGCCGCTTTAGAGGCTGGATTTAAGCATTCATCATTGAAATATTACAAAAAAACTCCTATCATAGACGATGGGAGTTTTTTTACTTATGTACTGAATCCAAGGGAGTGCACATATATGCAATTAGAAGATATCATTATTGTTGGCGGCGGACCATGTGGTCTTGCTGCGGCTATTTCTTTAAAAGAAATTGGGAAAAACCCGCTTGTTATTGAAAAAGGGAATGTTGTAAATGCTATTTACAATTATCCAACCCATCAAACCTTTTTTAGCACCAGTGAAAAATTAGAAATTGGTGAGGTTCCTTTTTTAACAGAAAATTATAAGCCGCGGCGTAATCAGGCATTGGTATATTACCGGGAAGTAGTCAAAAGAAAACAGTTACGCGTAAACGCCTATGAAAAGGTAACAAAGGTAACGAAAAAAGGAAAATTATTTGAAATCGAGACGGATAAATGCACCTACCAGGCGCCATATGTTGTGATTGCAACGGGGTATTATGATCACCCTAATTATATGAATGTGCCTGGAGAAAAGCTTTCAAAAGTTTTCCATTATTTTAAAGAAGCGCATCCTTATTTTGATAAAGATGTTTGTGTAATTGGTGGTAAAAATTCCAGCGTGGATGCAGCGATTGAACTAGAGAAGGCTGGGGCAAGAGTTACGGTACTATATCGAGGAAATGAATATTCCCCTAGTATTAAACCATGGATCCTACCTGAATTCGAAGCTTTGGTTCGCAATGAAAAAATTAAGATGGAATTTCGCGCCCATGTAAAAGAAATTACTGAAAAGCAAGTAATCTATGTTCAAGATGGAGTGGAGCATACCATAGATAATGATTTTGTTTTTGCGATGACAGGCTATCATCCTGATCAACAATTTCTTAAAACAATGGGGATTGACATTGATCGGGAGTCAGGACGGCCTTGCTATAATTCCGATACAATGGAGACAAACATAGAAGGCGTATTTATTGCAGGTGTAATTGCTGCAGGCAATAATGCAAATGAAATTTTTATTGAAAACGGGCGTTTTCATGGGGGACTTATTTCCAAATCCATAATAAACCGTGAAATAAAATAAGGCTCACTAAACTAGAAGAATCTTTCATTTAAAATATGTTCGTTACATGATACGATATAGAAAACGGATTGAAAAGAGGATCCTAAATGCTGGCAATTTTATCGGCGGGAATTGCTCCCGGCTTAGCCTTATTAAGTTATTTTTATTTAAAAGATGAATATGAAACAGAACCTATTTCCGTTGTTCTAAGAACATTTTTGTATGGGGCTCTTCTTGTTTTTCCTATAATGTTTATCCAGCACGTGTTTGAAGCGGAACATCTAATAAAGTCTGATGTTATTGATGCTTTCTTTAGTTCAAGTCTTTTAGAGGAATTCTTTAAGTGGTTTATTCTATTTTATGCCATTTACTCACATGTTGAATTTGATGAGCCATTCGATGGAATTGTATACGGTGCTGCAGCCTCTTTAGGTTTTGCGACTGTAGAAAATATTTTTTATTTAGTGGCTAATGGTATTGAGCATGCTGTTTCACGTGCATTACTTCCCGTTTCAAGCCACGCCCTTTTCGGTGTAATAATGGGTTTTTATATTGGAAAGGCAAAATTTACAGATGGCTCGAAAATAAAATGGATTATCCTATCACTTCTTTTACCATTTGCTCTTCATGGATTTTATGATTACATTCTGATAACCCAGGAAAACTGGATCTATATTATTTTTCCTTTTATGATTTTTCTTTGGTGGTTTGGATTAAGGAAGGTTAAAATGGCGAAAATCCTGAGTGCAAATCATTTTAAAAAGAAATATTCCGTGCAAAAATCCCTTCAATCCTAATGAAGGGATTTTTTTTGTATTATAAGAATTAATAAATTGCTTTGAGAATGATCCATCTCTGGCGCCTAGTCCCTTGAGGTCACAAGCCAATCCGTTCAAAAGGTTAAAGAACAACCTTTCGGCCGGCTTGT
>NZ_MLYR01000033.1 GCF_001866655.1 Bacillus sp. MUM 116
GTAGTGAGTGGTGGAAATAATTATTATTTATCCACAATTTTTTTAACATTAATTTGTTTAGGACAAGGATCCTTGATTTCCAAGATTGGAGAGAAATCTTTAGGTATTTATGTTTTACATGTGTTTTTAATTAATATTAGTAATACAATTTTAACCCATTTTGATATGAACTTTTTAAGGGAAACAATTTTCTGGAATATTTTATTCCCGCTTTGTATCTTTATTTTTTCATACTATTCATATGTTTTTATTAAATATATTGGAAGAAATATAAAATTAAAGAAATTTAGTTCTCGTTCAAAAGCTACATATTAACTCAACTATCGTCAATGTGAAATCGGCAAATAAAACCTGACATAATTAGAAAGGCTGGAAGTCTCCTGCCCAAGTTGACTTTGAATAAATTTTTGATTTTTTTATTTGTTTTGTGCAAATTAGTGAAGGCCGATTATTGCTACAACCTTGACGGCCTAATTGGGGCGATTTCTTTCATCAAAAATAGACTATCTATCGTGAGTTGATTGGGGTCACAATAATTTTGCCTTGACAGAATAAAATGTCCAAAATCAACAGTTGTATAGGAAATAATGCATCTACATACAAAACGGTTTAGAAATTTGATAATTTTAAAGTGAAAATCGATATACAAATGCATTTCTTTTGATTCGAACGATTTCTTTTTTGAAAGAGTACAATGGGGACTAAGGATGGAATGGTATGCTTTTTTTATTTTTGCTTTGATTAAATGCAAATTTACTAATTATAAAACGAAGAATTCCTTTTGTTCAATCCTGTTACTTTTGATCCTGTTCGACAAGAGTTTTAACAAGTGGAGGCATTGTAATCCAATAGCTTATAAGATCATAATTACCTTCAATCTCATCAACTATGCTGCCGGGATTATTTTTTTGAAATTTGTCCAGTTCCAGATAGTAATGGATCTTTGCTTCATTGATAGCTACAAGTATTCCTGCCAGTTTGTTCAGTGTTCTGCAATTCTATGACTTTGTGTTATCTTTGAACAAATGGAGGAAAATTCAAATGCACTAAATGTATAACTAGTTAAGGGATTTCCAGAATCAAATTTTTTTCTTCCATCCGGTAATAATAATTAGCTAATAATTACTTTAAGTTTTTTCTCCTTAGTTTAATTTTAACTTTTTATTTTGATAAATCCCTAATGGGTGAGGTTAGGAAAAGTCGAACCTTTTTTGGGGTTGCTAACATAAATGCGGAGGGGATTTATAATAATGAATCAGAATGAACGTATGAAGGAATTAGACTCGATGAGGGGACTAGCTGCAACATCAGTTGTATTATCTCACTTTTTAGGTGTTGTACCTCTATATTTTGTAATTTATCTATCTAATTCTCCATTTCACATATTTTGGGCGGGGCACGAAGCAGTCCTATTTTTCTTTATTTTAAGTGGATTTGTTTTATCACTACCTTATTATAATAATAAAAATCAAGAATATAAAAATTACCTAATTAAAAGAATTTGTAGACTTTATATACCTTATCTAACATCAGTGATAATAGCTGTATTGCTTTTGATATTAATACCTCGTATAAAAGCACCTGAACTAACTGGATGGTTTAATGGTATAGCCCCACCTATCACTATATGGCAGATTTTAAATCACCTTTTACCTTTGGGGGATTTTCAAAGCGCATCATATAACTTTGTAATATGGTCCCTTGTACATGAAATGAGAATATCAATATTCTTTCCTTTTTTGATGTATTTTGTTTTAAAATTCGATTGGAAAAAAGTCATTTCATTCGGGGTGATTATATCTGTTTTTTGCTTATTAACTTGGTATTCTAGTATAAAATTTTTCAAATATGATTTGGTGAAATTTGATACCTCATACCTGTTAACTTTACACTACATCTCTTTTTTTATGATAGGAGCGTTATTATCTAAACACCGAAAGTTCTTTAATTCTATGTATATGAGGATATCATTAGGATTCAAGTTATTGATTTTGGCTATAGCAATTTTGGCATATACATTTTCCTGGTGGTTTTTCCATAATGTATTTTTCTTACATTTTCAATTTATCGATGATTGGGTTATTGGATTAGGGTGTTCAATCTTTATAATCTTCAGTGTGAATTCTAACATAATAAAATCAATTATGTTATTTAAACCGATCCATTTCATTGGCGAAATTTCCTACAGTTTATATTTGATTCACGTTCCTGTCTTACTTTCATCTGTTAATATTTTATATGAAAAATTGCCCATAGGCCTAATTTTAGTTAGTTCTTTTGTATTCTCATTTATAGCAGCAAGTCTAATGTATTACTTTATTGAAAAGCCTTCTATCAAACTTGGAAAACTTTTAACAAGTCCAACTTTGACATTAGAAAAAAATAAAGTTACAAAACGCGCATCCGTAAAAATATAAATCTTTTTGTTCAGGATAGGAGCATATTAGTTTAAGCCTACGCGTAAAACTTACTTTTATCTTTTATTAAATATACCATTATTGGATTTATACCTTGAAAGTACTGTTATAGTTGGCAATGTTAAAAGGGTTTTATGCGGAATATAAGGAATTGGTTTAATTTATAGATTTGGAAAAAAAAGGGGACATAAAAATGGAATTCACAAAACAAGATATGAAAATGACTAAAGGAGTGGCGATCATGTTTATGCTGCTCCTTCATCTTTTTTGTAGGAAAGATGTCCATGGACTATATGATACATATCCACTAATCAATGGGGTCCCGTTAATTTATTATATTGGTTTATTTGGGGATGCATGTGTGCCCATTTATTGTTTCGCCAGTGGATATGGATTATTTTTGAGTATTAAAAATTCCAAAGGTCAAACCATCAAAAAGAACGGAATGCGTATTTTTAAATTACTAATTAATTTTTGGATTATATTGTTTCTTTTTGTGGGGATTGGGGGACTTGCTGGGAAGTCTGAAACATTGCCTGGCGATCCTATTAAGTTTATTCTGAATTTCTTTGTTTTATCGAATTCCTATAACGGAGCATGGTGGTTTTTGCAGACATATATTCTTCTAGTTTTATTAGCACCAGCACTTTTTAAGATTGTAAGAAAATGCAATTCCTATGTTTTGATTTCTTTTTCCGGTTTCGTATACTTGATCACTTATATTCAACGAATTAAACATGTTATTGATTTAGGTGATAATTCTACACTGAACATGACTGTAAATGCCATTGTTCTATTAGGTACCTCTCAATTGCCTTTTATTGTTGGTGCAGTTTTTGCAAAAGAGAAAATCTATACGAAGATTTCTAAAAAATTTAATAGAATTTCGATGAAAAATGTTTTTTGTTTATTAGGTATTCTCCTTTTGGCTGTCATACATGGATTTTATGAGTCTATGATTATTGCTCCAATAACGGGAATTACCTTTATTTGTTTATTCAACCTTATTGATAAAAGTAAATTCCTTCAAAAAATTCTAGATTACTTTGGAACACATTCAACAAATATTTGGTTAACTCACATGTTTTTTTATATGACGATTTTCCCTAGTCTTGTTTTTGCCGTTAAATATCCAATACTTATTTTCTGTTGGTTAATTAGTCTATGTCTTATTTCTTCTCATATCGTTAATTTCATTTATAAACCTCTCATACTAAGAATTGATAAAAATAACTTGAATTTGAGTAATACAAAAAGGGCGATTGGATAAAAATGTGTCTTATTTGGTGGGAAAATGGTGAATTAAATACCTTTTCCCGCTACGTTTTATAAAGAGCATGTTACCTACAAGATATTTTTAATAAAAAAATCTCATATTTATAAATATAAAAGAAAACACCTGCAAAAGCAGGCGCTTAAAAAGGCTTTTCACTTAGTTCAGTGGTCCAAATTTTTTAAAAACAGCCGTTCCTCCAACTAGTTTCCAAACTTGGAAGTCCCTCTTTGTCCAAACTATAGTACCATCAGTTACAGTAGAGGAAGTCCCCCACGTTGGTTCGGTATTGCCGCTGGCTCCGGCCGATGTACACTCATAATAACTGCTTGCATTATTTGTTGGTAAGACTTTGTCTCCAATACTATATATAGAGTTTGCTGTCCAGATAGGTATTCCGGCAATGTCTTTAACTGTAGAATATAGTGGGGTAGTTGGAAACACAGGCATTACTGTGGAGGATTTTGCGCCCCAAATAGTAGCATAATAAATATATCCATTTACGGAAATTTTATCTGCAATAAGATATGTCTTTGAAGCTTGCCAAGCCGGATAGATATCAGAAAAACCCTCTACTGTGCAAACCCAGCCCATAAATCCGTCGGTTGCCATATTACTATTTAAAATTTGTTTTCCTAATTTGAAATAACCGGTTGTTGGAATAGAGGTTGACCAATTGTATGGATCAATAACTCTATTAATTGTATTATTTTGGAATGAAGGCATCTGGGTTTTATCAACCGAAAAAGTAACATTATCCTCTAAGGTATTGTTAACAAAAATGATTTTAAATTGATCAGGAGTCGGACTAGGGCAGTTAATTGCCTTCATGGCCAAATTAGATTTAAATCTATTTCCATCCACGATTAAAGTCCCTCCTGTTACATTCAACCAATATCCATCAATCATACCAGAAGAAGTAGAAATGGCATTTGAATAATCGAATAAGTTATTTAGTAGTTCTACCCTTCCTTGTGTTTGTGCTGAAAAATAGAAAGCTGTACTAGACCCTCCATTGAAGGTACAATTTATAAACCTCGCTAATTCATTATTTGAAAAACTAAATAAGCTATATCCATCCCAAGTAAAAGTACACCCTATAAATTCTACATATTTATTTGCGGCTAGATTTCCTGTATTATTAAACCTGCAATTCGTATAAGTGCCTCTTGGTATTTTTATTCCGCCGTTGTTATTCATTGACTTCTTGGTGTTTAGGAACAGGATATTATTATAGGACCATCCTTCGGTAGCAGTTACATCACCGTTAAATATTACACTTGAAGAACCTAATGAACCTTCAAATATACAACCCGTCATGGTTTGCGGATATGTTCCCGCTGAGAATCCTGCACCTGTTATAGCATTATTATAATCCGTGTCAATTGTAAATTTACAATTGGAAACTGAAACACAATATGCTTTAGGTCTGTTTACGTTTAATGAACTATTTAAAAAAGTATTATTATCGACTAATGCTGGTTCAGTTGTTCCATTATTTATATTTACATTAGTTCTATGAAGATGATTATCACTTATCACACATTCACCATTAATATTGACACTTGTATCTTTAAAATAATTTCCTTCTATAAATAATTTCCTTGCACCAGCATAACCTGTAATGCCAATACCTCTCTCAATTTTATTATTCCTCACATGGAAGTTTTTCCCTTTAACGAAGATTAATTGCAACGGGCTGTCATGTAGAAAATTATCTTCAATCCAAAGATTTTGATTTAACGCATAGTTATCTTCAACATCTAATGCGGCAGAAGGCCCAGTACCGCTTATATGATGAATATCATTATTTTTAACCCAAACAAATTTTGCCCCCTGTAATGTAACTCCTAGTCTGCGGGTATGGTGGATATGGCACTTTTCTATGAAGGTGAATTTTGGTATTTCCATACTTCTTAAAGTTAGCCCGTTACCTGATGCTGAAGGAATATTTGATTGATGCAGTACTATTTTTGCACTAATAGCTCCATCGGGCAGTGGGATCTCATCATAAAAATCAACGTTTGTTAAGGATGAGTTAAATGTGCCGTTAGTATTATAAAAAATAATATCAAATGGCAATGTGCCATCAATCTCTGAGCCAACAGTTTGATAACTAATATCCCCGTATATACCAAAAGTTTTCCATTTAATAATTTGAGGGTTAGTTAAATCTATGAAAATATTAGAACGGATTTTTGTTGAATCCGCTATTAAGTTACCATTAGCAGTATTGATTGAACCTGATTCAAATGTGATAGCATAAGTTTTAGTTGGAGTGGTAGTAGTATAAATTGCTCCGCCTGTTGCAAATAAAGATACTCCATCTCCTGTCAAATCTAAAAATTCAATATTATCAATTGTAATAAAGCGGGTGTTAGTTCCTTCACCTTTTGCAGTATTTACGATATTGGGAACTAAGACACCCATTCCCCATTCATGTGTGCTAGCTTGTCCAGGTGTTGTGTAGTTATGATTATATCGGTCGCCTTGAATAATCCCGTTTGTTACGCGGGAAAACATTTGATTTTGTTTGTAACTAATAACAGAGTAATTAGCTAACCCATTGTTTCGAATTCTTAGGGTAGCTCCATTTAAATTAAGGGTCATGAAACTTTGCGGCTGAATTGGAATTGTTTCATCAATTAGATAGGTTCCTTTTTGAAATACAAACTCTGTATATCCCTGTTGTGCAGCCCATACAATTGCATTGTTGATTCCATTTGAGTTATTTGTTGCTAATGTTTTATCACCGTAATCAGTAACGGTGTTCGAAACACCCCATTGGGTTAAATCTAAGACATAACTTCCACTGGGAAGAGTAGTCATAAATCCATGCCTCCAATTATTTTAAAATTTTAAAAAGCCACGTTATTTTATAATTCCTTATAGGATCTATAGGAGAAAGCAGTTGAATATTATTTTTTGATTAGAAATAGTTATAATTGGTTTTGAAAAATGTAAAATTAATTTACTTAGTAGGAGTTGGGTAAATGTTAATATTGGAATGCTAATTAAATAGTGGCTTTACCAATATATTTATTCCAAATTTTTTATTATGCGTAGACAAAATACTCTACTAAATAGCTTTTTTTATTTAAATCATAGGATTATAAAAGCAGAATTTTATTAAATGATTATCAAAATGAATTTTGATGAATTTTGTCGAATGGTTGTTCTTTAAAAGGAACGATATTTGGATTATACTTATTAAGTAAATATATAATTAGTGAATTATAACAATATTAAAATATATTTGAATTGGTAAAGCTTTTATTTTTTTGATTTTTTGTTCTTTATAATGAACATATTTCGATAAGGAGGTGAAAAAGTGATAGCAGAAAAAGTTTATTCAAAACCAATGGTCCTAAGCCATCAACCTATTCAGTTTGAAACTAGGCATTGTTGGAATCCTGGAAAAGGGAATAACCCAGATTCAAATGGTAATGGGGGAATACATTTCCCAAATGACAAAAATCCAAATCCAACCCCTTGTGGTGCAGGAACCCCTGGAAATGGAAACGGGAAGGGCAATGGTAACGGAAATGGTAAGGGGAATGGCAATATCGGTGTAGGCCAATGTAACCCTAAGGTTAACTAAAAGTAAAAAAGTATGGAAGTCAATGGGGTCTACTCAATGACTTCCTATGTAAATAATTTAAAGTTTCCCATTAAGGAGATCCATATGAAACAATTAACAACCAAAATTGGCGACCACTATATCCGTATCCTTTGCCACTCTCAAAAGCTCAATAAATTTTTCGAAAAAAGCTTTCCGGTATTTTTAAATAATGAAGATCAGCAAACCCATCTCAACATTAATATTAAGGACGAATACGGCGTACCTTTTAAAGACTATAAAGTTGAGATAACCAAGATGAAACAAAAGATTCTTTACCAAAGAGCTGATTACTTAATAGAAGTTGATTCTGAATACAAAGTTGCCACCATTTCTGCCCACGATGAACTTGCCCTAAAACATGCTTTAACCAATCTATATAGCGCATTCATCGTCCATCATCAATGGGGGCTGTTAATCCATTCCTCCTGTGCAATAGATAAAGGGAAGGCACATATTTTTTCAGGTCACTCAGGAGCAGGCAAATCAACAGCTGCGAGACTTTCCTATCCGAGGGAACTCCTTTCAGATGAAGCAACACTAGTTAAAATTACATCAGAGGGAGTCCAAGTATTTAACTCCCCATTCCGAAGTGAACTGGAGGCAGAAAAGTTTGAAGGCAATGCAGAATTAGCTAGTATTCAGCTCCTTAACCAGGCAATCCAAAATATCCGGGTGAGATTAGACAAGTCAGACGCGATTCTTCAGTTAATGGATAAAGTATTTTTCTGGCCACAAAGCAAAGAAGAAATGAAAACGATTATGAGATTAATGACGATGCTAGTGAAACAAGTGCCAGTTTATGAGCTTCATTTTCAAAAAAATAATACATTTTGGGAGCTAATATCATGATGACACCATATATTCAAAAGGAAAATGTTGAAACAACGGAGCTCGATGGTGAATGGATCCTCTTAAATACGGACCAATTAACCATTACCAAATTAAACGAAGTGGGCGGTTTATGCTGGTCCTTATTAAATAAAGAACAGACAGCAGAATCCCTTGCATTAGCGGTATCAGAAAAATTTAAATCGACCGAAGACAAGGAACAATTAAAAAAAGACATGGAAGAATTCTTATCTCATCTTGATGAGTGTGGGCTGATCGAAAATGTTAATTGATGAACATACTTTTATCCTTTTAAAAAGTACAATCAATAAAGACGGGTGGCTGGAACTTCCGGCATTCGGGTATAGCATGTATCCATTTATCCGCCAAGGTAATCTTTGCAGGTTTGTTCCTTGCGATACATCATCGCTAAAAAAGGGTGATATTCTATTGTTCCATTCCCAGGATTGCCGGTTAATTGCTCATCGGTTCATTGGGACTAAATGGATAAATCATCAACAACGGATTTTACTAAAAGGAGATACAAATCTAGGATTTGATTTACCTATTGGGGAAGAAAGAGTGCTCGGTAAACTGGTAAGTGTGCAAAAACAACATTTCAAGCTGTCTCCGAATCATTTTATATCAAAACTCTGGGGGAAGTTAATTCTCACCTTTCCCTGTTTATCTGGTATTCTTCAAAAATACTTAAATCGGAAATGGAAATTGCAATATTAATTGAATTTTGGAGTGGCCAAATATGAGGGAACAGATTGAATCACTTATAAAACAATATTTTACCATGAAGGACATTCGCAGAGCGTTAACCTTTGTCATGCCCTATATATTGAAACGTTGGAAGGCTTATGTATTGATACTCCTGTTATTAGGGGTAGATATTTACTTAACAATAGCCTTTGCAAAGTATTATGGGGACCTGACGGATGCGGCAATTCATGGCGGATATCATCAGGTTTTATCGTTAGTTCCATATGGTGCATTCCTGATTCTTGCAAGCATTGCCTCAAGCGTATCTTATACTTACTGCAATTTATTTGCGACCAACGCTGTAAAAATGGATTTAAAAAATCATTTTTTTCATCATGTTCTCAGATTGCCTGCAGGAGATGCTTCCAACTACCGTTCCGGTGAATTAATGTCCCACTTTTCTAATGATATCCATGGGGTCGATGGTGTAATTGGCAGTAGCCTTATAAGCCTTATTCGTTTGCCGATTATCTATATTGTGGTCTTCATTTATTTAGTGCAAATCAATTTGACTCTTTGTTTAGTGAGTCTGATTATTGCCCCCATCGCCGCATTATCCGGTTTGGTATTTGGATTATTACTACGGAAAAATGGCAGATCAATTCACCAGTTAATTGGAAATATTAATCATCATTTAAACGAAACCTTTCATGGTTTTACGATTATCCGTTCTTTTACATTGGAAAGGCTCCGCTATCATAAATTCGTCAAACAAAATCGGGAATTGCTGAATTTAGAATTAGAAAACACTAAATTTCAAAGCTGGTATAATACCGGCGAGCAGATTATTGGTTCTATCACTTTTGTTCTAAATCTTTCAATCGGTGCCTTGTTTGTTTCAAAAGGAGAATTAACAGTTGGTGCTTTGTTGACGTTTTTGAATTTGGTTACTCATTTGTTTTATCCAATTACGGGAATGGCAAATGTGTGGGCCGGTTTCCAACGTTCGGTTGCCGCTTTGGAGCGAGTACTGGATGTCCTCGATAAGCCCGCTGCTGTTAACGAACTGCCAGCTTTTTCACAGCCACTCAATATTGTAGACTCAATCGAGTTTCGTGATGTGACGTTTGGTTATGTGGAAAATCAAAATGTTTTTGAACATTTTGATTTGACGATTCCCGCGGGAAAAGTTGTCGCACTTGTGGGCCCGAGCGGTGCGGGGAAGAGCACGCTGTTTAACCTTATACAAGGGTTTTATCTGCCACAAGCAGGGGAGATTCGGATTGCCGGTAAATCCATTCAGGAGTTAACTGCTTCGGAGTTACGAAGCTCAATTGCCCATGTCCCACAGGAAACCTTTCTTTTTGCTGGAACCGTTCGTGAAAATCTCTTAATCGCCCGGCCGAATATTACGGAAAAAGAAATGGTCGAGGCTGCCCTCCATGCTGAGATTCATGACTTCATCCTTTCACTGCCAAAAGGATATGATACGGAAATCGGTGAAAATGGAATGAAATTATCCGGCGGCCAGAAACAACGGATGGCTATTGCCCGGGCGATTTTAAAGGATGCTCCTATACTTTTATTGGATGAAGCGACATCGGCTTTGGATGGAGAAACCGAATACTATGTGAAAGAAGCGCTTGATCAGTTAATGGAAGGAAGGACCACCATTGTCATTGCCCACCGACTATCTACCATCCAAAATTCAGACCTTATTCTAGTGATCGATAATGGCCAAATCGTTCAACAAGGGACACATAATGAATTAATTAGGGAGCATGGGCTATATCGTAACTTAAATGAAACTTCGTTTACTAAACTAAAACCGTTGGCCATTGTGGCAAAATCATAAAAATGAGGTGGTTCTGTAATGATTGAATTAATAAAAGCGATCTATGGGCAGGGACCATTACCTCAAGACAAATTCTATTATCATCATGCAATGAACGATATTGAAGAGGATGGGATTGCCTCTCAACTATACTTTTTGCTAAAAAAACAAGGGAAATTGGAGCAAACACCGGATTTCTTCCAGCTTTTTTTAAAAGAAAACTATGAAAAGGCATTTTATCAAAATCTGTTTATCAAAAGTCAACAAAATGAAATCACAGGGCAGTTTGAGAAACAGGGTATAGATGTTATTCCTTTAAAAGGAATCCATTTAGCCGAAATGGTTTTCGGTCATGTTGGGGCGAGGGCCACATCTGATATTGATTTATTAATTCGGATAGAGGATCTTGAAAAAGCGATTGAGGTTATTCATTTACTTGGGTTTACAGTAGAGGAAGCACCGATTCCCGGCCACTTTCATTGCAGCTATAGCAAGAAACTGCCGAACTCTGAGATGCCATTAGTAGTGGAATTGCATTGGAGTCTTGTCAAACAGAGTACATCAAAATTTGACATTGATGACCTATGGAAGGATGCAAGAACGGTTGAGAGATATAAGCATATTAAAGAACTAACTCCTAATCATACTTTTTACATGATCTGCCTTCATGGCTGGAGGCATAATCTGGACTCCATGAAATATTTCATGGATATCATTCAAGTCCTTTATCTCTATCATGTAGAACTGGATTTTGAGGAAATATTGAAACTTGCAGCAGTTCATCAAACACATAAAAGAATGATTCGAACCTTATCGATCCTTTATTTGCAGTTTCCTTTATTAAATGAAATGAAACCGTTCATTTATAAAAGAGATTTTCCACTATGGAAGTATCGCAATGCCAAGGGGTTTAAAAAATATCTTGATTTTCTGGATTACCAATTGTTTAGCTTCGATTCAGCTAAACATAGTTTTGTTGAGTTTATTCATTGGTTAGTGCCATCCAAGTACGAAATTCCCGACCAACTGTCTGACAGGGAAGGACTGAAAATGTATCTCTTTTTATATAAAAAGAGAATAGCCGGTATGATTAAGGCATTATTTTCAAATTAAAAGAGGATGACTTTAAAAGTTATCCTCTAAGTCGTTAAATGGAACACTGTAATTTCCGGCCTGCAATGAAACCTTACCGCAAGCTTCGTCGTACCAATCCCCCGGTTTACGTACAATGGCATTTTATTTTCTCCAATTTTATATAACCCATCCGAATATTTACTGGCGAGAACCTGTTTAATAATGGGGCCATAAAAAGGAAATCGTATTTGGCCGCCATGGGAATGTCCCGAGAATTGCGCACTAATTGGGTGCTTAATACTTTCATCCGCAATATCGGGTTCATGGGCAAGCAGGAGCACACAATCTTGCTGCGTTCGTCCTTCTACTGCTTTTCCGATGTTTGGATTCCCATACATTTGATCATCGATTCCGGCAATATAAAGGCGCTGCTGATCGACCTCAATAAAGTCCTGGTTATTATCCAATACATGAAATTGAGAATTTTTTAGTACGTTAATCACCTGGTTTTTCGTATAAAAATCATGATTCCCGATTACGGCCCATTTTCCCCCACGAAGCCCATTTAACGATTGGAGCAGGGGGATAGCCGGTTCTGGTTTATAATTCCCAATCTGTACCAAGTCTCCCGTAAAGAATATAATGTCTGGCTTTAAACCATTTATCAATTTAATCACATGTTGAAAATCGTCTATCCCGTAATGAAAGCCTAAATGAACATCACTAAATTGAACAATCCGCCAGCCTTCAAATGCTTTAGGAAGGTTTTTAATTTTTAGCTTTACTTCTTTTACCTGGTACCAAAACCGTTCTATTTTAAATGAGTAGGTTCCCATCATGATTCCAGCTGCCAGCAAGCCCAAATACATTTTTCCTGATTTTTTTAGAAAGGTTCTTCGCGTAAGTACCTTCTTTTTTGATTGTAATTCTGTCATATATAACCCCTTTAAGAGTGCGGTATATTAACGATAAGTGTTCTTTTTAAAGAACATTATAATCCAATTACCGTGGCTTCTCAACCATTAAAAATAGATGAACTCTGCTTGTTTATCTTCATGCCATAATGAGTAGGAAATTTATCCTGGTAAAATTGAAAAATAAATTTACAAATTAAGAAAATAGGACTAAAATTCTTAATAAGGGATGTTTTTGTTCTTAATAAAATTAATTGTTGTAAGGGGGGATAAAGTATTTGAAACGGATAAAAGAACTAATTTTTATGGGAATATTCATTGGGTCACTGATCATTCCTACTTCTGCATTAGCTTCTTCAAATACAAGTCAATCAAGTTCATACACTGGAATCAACCAATTTATTTCTGACCTTTTTTCTTTCTTTAACAAGGATTCTTTAGGAACGGTTCAAAATACATCAAAAAATAATGTACCAAATAATCAAGCGAGTGATGATTGGTGGGATTGTTTTTTAAAGTGGCTCTGTAACGAAGAAAAACATGATGGCAAGGATGATGACCAATGCAAAGATAAAAAGGGAAAATGGGGCAATGAGGATGGGTGTTTAAGTTCAGCGGAAATTTGGAAAAGATGGTATTGTAACTAGTCATTACATACAAACAGCTGTCTTTATTTCTTAAGACAGCTGTTCTTATTTGTATAAAAATATCTTTAAATTTTCCTGATGATCTATTGTTCCCAATAGAATATTAACAACTTCAGATTGGTATTGTGCCTTTAACTTGTCTTTTAACCAATTTTCCTCTTTGTTTAATTGACGCAGGATGTGATAGTGGATTTTTCCCTCTGTTATAATTGTTTTTGGTAAATCAAACGGTTCTGTTTTCATTTGATAATTCGAAGGTGTCAGTGGTTCATATTGGGGATCGAGAAAAATAGACATTTTACCGTCCGCTTCCCATAACGCCAATGCTACCTTTTTAACGTCTTCTACTTTTTCCTTTCGTAATTCTGCTAATAAATATTCAATTGAAATTCTAGCTTTCAATAATCCTTTGTATAGAATTTCACCATCCTTTATTAGCGGGAAGGGATCAGAATCCATTAATTTTCGAAAGCGGGGCCATTTTAGGGTTAGGTAGACGCATAACATATATAAGACAACGATTATGATTGTGGAGAGGATGGAACCTTTCATTCCAATACTATGGTCTGATAATGGATGGGCAATGATATTCCCCAGCATTAAGGCAATGATAAAATCTAATAATCTTAACTGGGATATAGCACGGCTTCCCATAATTTTTGCTGAAAAAAGCATAAAAAAGAAAGTAATGATTGCTCTTAAACTCCATTCGATTGTTGTTAATGAATCCTGTCCATGTAAAAAATCCACCTAAACCACCTCTAGTAAATAAAGACTGTTTTAATTTATTATGTCTACTTGGTGGAAAAATAAAAGAATGAGTGAAGATTAATGGATTCGAAAAGTTTGTAAGTAGTTTTTTTATCTTATTAACGTATTAAAAAATCTTGTCGAAATTTTTGGAATTAAATATATTCGGTATAGTGAACTTTTATGGTAATATTTTCATAGATAATAATTTGTAAATAGAAAACGGCAAACCTCTCGAAAGGGTGGGACGCAAAGCTACAGGTCTAAAGTGCTAACTATGACGGCTGAGTTGCCTAAAATACATTTATTTTAGGAGGAAAGAAAGAAAAATGGAAACCCCATTGATTAATGAGAAAGAACTAGATGATGAATGGATCGACCTTATTCTTCAAGCTCGAAATTTGGGAATCTCCATCGAAGAAATTAAGGAGTTTTTAAAAGTTTCCTAAGGCCAAATTATGGTCTTTTTTGTTTCCTGTTTAATTTAAATAAGAGGCCTACTTAGAATTACCAAGTAGGCCTAATTGTCAGAGGATAACTATTGGGTACATACTCAATTTAATAATGTAAAAACTTTACACAAACAGGATAAGGGACCACGATATTTTTTTCTATTAATGTAAGCGTCCCGGTTTCGACATCCCGTCTATAAAGGACAAGATTGCCTGATTCCTGGTTAGAACCAACCAAATACTTACCAGTCGGATCGATTGAAAAATCCCTTGGCCAATCTCCTTCCGAGGAAACACGCTCAACGAAACTTAACTCACCTGTAGCTTCGTCTACCCTAAACACAGCAATGCTGTTGTGCCCGCGATTCCCGGCATAGACAAATCTGCCGTCAGCGGAAATATGGATACCACTGCCTTGATTATTCTCCGTGAAATCTTCCGGAATTGTGGAAATAAATTGGTTCGGTGTAAAATGGCCATCTTCTGAATGATAGGTGAGGAAAATAACCTCTGAACTAAACTCCGTCATCACATATGCGAATTTTCCGTTTGGATGGAAGGTAATATGCCTAGGGCCGCTTCCCGGAGGGGTAGATAGACGGTTTACCTCTTTTAATTTCCCATCCTGGTTGATTTCATATGTAAGAAGTGAATCCGTTCCTAATTCAACGACTGCAATATATTTCTCATCAGGAGTCACCCCGGCGAAATGTGTATGAGCCTTTTCCTGTCTCGAATCCGGACCTGAACCTACATGCTGAATAACGGAAACAGGGGGTTGGATTAAACCAGTTTCAGCGTCAAGCATATAAGATTCAACGGTTCCTTTATGATAATTTGCACTAAATAAAAATTGATTTTTACTATCCATGCTCACATGGCAAGGGGAAGATCCCGGAGCTAATTGCGTATTCATGGGAGTAAGCCCGCCAGATTCGCAATCAACTGAAAAAGAAGCCACTCCGCCTTCTTCCCCTTTTTTGATAACAGCATAAAGATATCGATTATCTATACTAATGTTGAGGTAGGTAGGGTTATCCAGTTCAGCAGCTGCTTTTATATTCGTAATTTTTTCATTCGCTGTATCAAGAGTAAAAGAATAAATTCCTTTACTATCTCCTTTGGTATAGGTTCCGATATAACCCTTAAATTCATTGTTCATCTTTTTCGCCCCTAGCTAATTTTTTCCTATTATTTTATCATAAGAATTTTAAATTTATTTAATAGGGAGTCTTATAGCCAACAAAATCCTAAAAAACGGGTAGTCTGGAGAGCCTCCACCTGCATTTAAGCTGATTAATTTCAAATTTACTTGAAAGAGCAGAGTACGATACAATCGTATTAAGAGTTGGTGATTAATCCCAATTTTACAAGAATGAAGAGTAGAAACATCTGAAATAATCACGTCAACACAAAAAAACATAGACCAAAGGAGGAGAGATTTGGATGGGGAAAACGCTAAGAGTTGGAATTATTGGTGCAGGCGGTATCGCAAAGGATGTTCATATTCCAAATTATTTAAAATGTGGAGAAAAGGTTGAGTTAGCTGCTATTTCTGATGTGGTTAAGGAAAAAGCCGAACAGGTAGCAAATGAATTCAATATTCCACATACGTTTACAAGCTATGAAGAAATGTTTCAAAAAGTTGAATTGGATGCGGTAAGTATTTGCACACCAAATAAGTTCCATTATCCTGCCACTATTGCTGCTTTACATGCGGGGTGTCATGTTTTATGTGAAAAGCCGCCGGCGATGACTGTAAAAGAGGCAGAGGAAATGGCCATTATGGGCGAGAAGGCAGGAAAAATTTTATCCTATGGGTTCCATTTCCGACATGCTCCGGAGGTAGAATTGTTAAAGCGGTTTATTGACGATGGTGAGCTTGGTGATATTTATGCCGCACGGGTAACGGCAATGCGCCGTAGGGGAATTCCGGGCTGGGGTGTATTTACAAACAAAGAGCTGCAAGGTGGCGGGCCTTTAATTGATATCGGTGTACATATGTTGGATACTGCTTTATATTTGATGGGCTATCCGGAACCCGATACTGTGTTTGGGGTGACCTACCAAAAGCTAGGGAACCGAAAAGGGGTTGGCCTCATGGGATCATGGGATTGGGAAAACTTCTCTGTCGAAGATATGGCACGCGGCATGATTACCTTTAAAAACGGTGCTTCGATTATATTAGAAACAGCATTTGCTGCCAACGTTGAAAAAGCAGATGAAATGAATGTGACGTTAATGGGGGACAAGGGCGGAGCAGATGTTTTCCCACTTAAAATTTATCAAGAAAAACACGAGGCGTTACTAGACATCACTCCTGCTTATCTACCAAAGACAAATTATCATGAACTTGAACTTCGAAGATTTGTAGATGCATGTTTGGAAGATAAGACTCCATTAAGTACCCCGAAACAAGGTGTCTATTTACAACAAATTATTAATGGGCTTTATGAGTCAGCACTTAAAGGTGAGGCTGTAAAAATTAGTGAGAATGTTTCTGTATAAATAGAATTTTGGAGGAAGGGGCGGTTAACTGAAATTAACCGCTTCTTGCATAGTGACGACCGAACGAATTAGTTTTCCCTCATTCCGGTAGCTTATCCGTCACTCGCTTGCTTCAATTTTTTATTTAAAAATTTCAACCCATTCCCCCGACCACTTTTCAATTTCCCTTATAATCGGCTCCATTGCTATCCCTTTTTCCGTTAAAGAATACTCAATTCTGACCGGTGTTTCCGGATATACCTCTCTTTTTACAATTCCCTCATGTTCCAAATCTTTTAGTCTTTCTGATAGAAGCCGTCCACTGATGGGCAAGGAGGATTCAATGTTGCAAAAACGCTGCGGGCCGGATAGAAGTTGATAGATAATAAAACCAGTCCAACGCTGGCTGAGTAATTTCATAGCCTGCTCAAATTTAGGGCATAATGATGATTGATTCATGTTCTTTCACCTCTATAATATTCATTATACCGATTAAAATTGTATAGTATCAATGTATTACTTGACGCAATAACATTACGATATTATAGTTAGTTACATAAAGTAAGTAAAGGGGTGTAAAAAATGCTGCCATCTTTATTTTTAGCACATGGTTCACCAATGTTAGCGATTGAAGATAATCAATATACTCGATTTTTAGAGAACTTAGGACAGCAATATCATCCAAAAGCGATAGTGATTTTTACTGCTCATTGGGAAGCGGCAACGTTAACGATTTCATCTTTAGATGAATCATATGAAACGATCTATGATTTCAATGGATTCCCACCAGAGTTATATGAAATTAAGTATCCCGCAAAAGGTTCCACTATGTTGGCACAACAATTAAAAGATAGATTTGCAAAAGCGGGAATTCCTGCAAATCTGGATCCAAAGAGAGGGTTAGATCACGGCTCTTGGACGATGTTATCCAAAATGTATCCAAATGCCGATATTCCGGTTGTTCAGGTTTCTGTTCATCCATTTTTACCTCCGGAAACGCAATATAAGATTGGCGAGGCGTTAAAAGGGCTTGGACAAGAAGATGTTCTTGTCATTGGCAGTGGTGTAACGGTTCATAATTTACGTATGGTTAACTGGGACGCAAATGAACCGGAACAATGGGCTGTTGCCTTTGATGACTGGCTTTTAAATAAAATTCAACATCAGGATTTACAAAGTCTTTTCCAATATCAAAATTTGGCCCCAAATGCGAAGTATGCTGTGCCAAGACCGGAACACTTTGTCCCATTTTTCATTGCGATGGGCAGTGGAAACGGTTTAGATCAGGCAAAAGCCATCTACCGCGACTATGAATTAGGAACGCTGAGCTATCTTTGTATGGAATTTTAATGAGTGCCATTTTCCAATGGCATTTTTTCTGTTTTATTAACAATTTGTGAAGGATAGCCCTTTCTGTTTCACATAAGTAGACAAGTTTAGTAAAATTAAATTTATCAAAGAGAAGATTAGAGGAGTTTAAATCTATGGCAAATAACAAAAATAATACGAAGCAGCAGGGGAGTTCATCTAAGTTTACGTTCTGGATTATTGGCTTAATCGCTGTTTGTATTCTTGGTTTTATTTTTCTGGGAAACCACAACAAAAAAGTGGAAAAACCAGCATCCAACTCGAAGGTGGCGATTGATTATTCCGGCCAGCCGTTTCTGGGAAAAAGTTCAGCACCGGTATCTATCATTGAATTTGGCGATTACAAATGCCCAAACTGTAAGAATTTTGCTGATAGTGTGATTCCTGTTATTCAAAAAGAGCTAGTCGATACCGGAAAAGCAAAACTATATTTCTTTAACGATGCTTTTATTAATGTAGACTCAACGCGGGCTGCTAAATTTGCTGAAGCGGTATATCATGAACTTGGAAACGATACGTTTTGGAAATTCCATGAGCTTCTTTATAAAAAGCAGCCGGAAGATTCTAAATATGAAAAAATGGATGTTTATGATAAGAACTTCTTGGTGAATACACTTAAAGAAGTCACAAATGAAAAGGACGTCAACAAGGTTGTTGCCTATTTTGATGCAAAAAAGGCGGATGCAGCCTTTAATAAAGATATGGATTATGTAACAAAACTTGGAGTTACAGGAACTCCAACCATACTTGTGGACGGGAAGATGTTCCAAGGAAAAACACTTGATGATTTGAAGGATATGGTTAATAAAGCAGCAAAGGGGAAATAGGTAAATGAACAAATCCATACTTGTTGCTTGGGCTGCTGCCATTATCGCCACACTTGGAAGCTTGTACTTCAGTGAAGTGCGTCATTTCATTCCTTGTACACTGTGCTGGTATCAAAGAATTTTTATGTATCCATTAGTGATTATTCTTGGGATTGCCGGGTATCGAAACGATTTAACAATCTATCGATATGTTTTACCATTATCAATTATTGGGATGCTTATTTCTGGATATCATACTGTTTTGCAAAAAATCCCATATCTTCAGCAGTTTGAAATGTGTACATCCGGTGTGCCGTGTTCAAAAGATTATCTTAACTGGCTTGGGTTTATTACTATCCCATTGCTTGCGTTTGCAGCATTTACCATTATTACAATAAGCCTCATAGTTCTTGTTCGAGGAATCAAAAAAGAGACGATTTAGTCTCTTTTTTTGTAATAAAAACATATGCAAATATTTTCCAAATTGAATAAGCGGTTTTAGGATTTTAATTTTCCAATCGATAAATTGACACGATAGTTACCATGTTTTAAGAGGCGTTCAAGAAGTAATTCCATTTCCTTATTCGAGGCGAAGTGAGCAGTCAACAGATAGCATCCTTCTCCGCTAATCCGATGTGCTTCAGAAATTGCCTCTTCCGTATTGAAAAACGAATGAAATGCTGTGTGATTCTCTGACTTTACAAAAACAGTAATAAATGCAGTTACAGGCTGTCCGAGCTTTGCCTTATTTGTTGAAATCGTATACTGTTCAATGATGCCTAAATCCTCTAACCTGCGAATACGGTTTCCTACAGCCTGCCCTGTCATATGTATTTCTTGACCAATATCCTTCCATTGCATTCTTGAGTTTTCTTTTAGTAACGCCAGTATCTTAAGATCTATATTATCAATCATAATTAAAATCCTTTCATCGTGAAAGCTGAAGGTCATAAAGTGTTTCGCCAACTTATTCTGCTTATCCGTACTAGTCGCTATACTTAGTTATATCCTCTTTCACAAACTAGTCCAGCAGCTATATTTAGTTATAGCACAGAGGATCAGAGAAAATAAACCTATAAAGAAGAAAAGGTGAACGCAATAGGCTTAACAGTATGGTTATTCCTTTAGTCGTGAGCTTTACTTTTTAGCAGTGCATGGGTTTTTACATGTACTTAGTTATGATCTTATGACAGAAGAAGATTATGTTCGGGAAAGCAAGAAGAAATTCTTTCTTCTCTTGGATTAAATAGAAGAAAAAGGGATATGAAGCTGACGTGCAAAAAGACTTAATGCAGGAGTGATTAATTTGAAGAAACACGATTTTATTATTGTTTTAGACTTCGGAAGCCAATATAACCAGCTTATTGCCCGCCGTATCCGCGAGTTCGGCGTATACAGCGAATTGCATCCACATACGATTACGGCGGAAGAAATTAAGAAGATGAATCCCAAAGGAATTATTTTTTCTGGCGGCCCGAACAGCATATATGAAGATAAAGCATTCCATTGCGACCCGGCAATTTTTGATTTAGGATTACCCGTATTCGGTATTTGTTATGGCATGCAGCTTATGGCCCACCATTTCAGCGGTAAGGTAGAACGGGCAGAGCACCGCGAGTACGGCAAAGCGGTTTTGAAAGTAGAAAACGAGTCCCAGCTATACAACGGCCTTCCGGAAGAACAAGTGGTATGGATGAGCCATGGTGACTTAGTAACCAGCTTGCCGTTAAACTTTGTCACAGATGCAACGAGCGATTCGTGCCCGATTGCGGCAATGAGCAACGAAGAGCGTAAATTTTATGGGGTACAATTCCACCCGGAAGTGCTTCACTCTGAATACGGCAACGACTTATTGAAAAATTTCGTGTTCGATGTGTGTAAATGTACAGAAGGTTGGAACATGGAAAACTTTATTGAAGTGGAATTGGAAAAAATCCGCGAAACAGTAGGAGATAAAAAAGTGATTTGTGCGCTTAGCGGCGGTGTGGATTCTTCTGTTGTAGCGGTATTGATTCATAAAGCAATCGGTGATCAGCTGACTTGTATCTTCGTTGACCACGGTCTTCTTCGTAAAGGCGAAGCGGAGAGCGTCATGAAAACATTCAGCGAAGGTTTCCAAATGAATGTTATTAAAGTGGATGCGAAAGAGCGGTTCTTAAATAAACTTGCAGGTGTATGTGATCCGGAGCAAAAACGGAAAATTATTGGTAACGAGTTCATCTACGTATTTGATGATGAAGCGGAAAAATTAGAAGGAATCGACTTTTTGGCGCAAGGAACTTTGTATACAGATATTATTGAGAGCGGAACGTTGACTGCGCAAACAATCAAATCTCACCATAACGTAGGCGGGCTGCCTGAGGATATGCAATTTAAATTGATTGAACCTCTTAATACGTTATTTAAAGATGAAGTGCGTGCATTGGGTTCCAAGCTTGGCATTCCAGATGAAATTGTATGGCGTCAGCCGTTTCCAGGTCCTGGTCTTGGAATACGTGTGCTGGGTGAAGTGACGGAAGAAAAGCTTGAAATCGTGAGAGAATCTGATGCGATTTTACGTGAAGAAATCCAGAATGCCCGACTTGATCGTGAAATCTGGCAGTACTTCACGGCACTTCCTGATATACGGAGTGTTGGTGTAATGGGGGATGAACGCACATATGATTATACAGTGGGAATCCGTGCAGTAACTTCCGTTGACGGCATGACTGCTGATTGGGCGCGTATTCCTTGGGAGGTATTAGAGAAAATCTCTGTGCGCATCGTAAATGAAGTGAAGCATGTGAACCGCATCGTGTACGATGTGACAAGTAAACCACCTGCGACGATTGAGTGGGAATAACACACAATCACGACTGATAAAATGGAATAAACGCAATGGAAACGAACGTTCTTTTTATACGTTCGTTTTTGTATTTATTGCAAAAAAAGGTTTGTGCGAGGAAACCTCTAGAAATCATACTATGACTTCTTTAATATATGAAAAACTTAAATAAAATTGATTTTTTTTATATTATCCATATATAACTTCGGGTGTTAACATAAAGGTTGAAGAGAAAAAAAGAGCAGTTAGATTTTAAGTTTTGCTCCGATAATATTTTTCTACTATATCTTCCCTCAGGGGTAAAAAACAAATTAAGGTGAATTAATATGAAGAAACAACTTTTTTACGGTGGTTTAAATACTTTTCAATGGTTCATTTTCCTACTAGCAACTTCTGTTGCATTCCCTATTATAATTGGGAACGTATTTCATTTGTCAATTGAGGAAATTTCTGAATTAATGCAGCGAACGTTTTTCGTGATGGGGGTTAGTTCTTTTATACAAGGATGGTTGGGACATCGATACCCAATTGCTGATGGCCCGGCAGGTTCATGGGTTAGTGTGTTTGTGATTTTAGCGGGGGTTGCTATACATCAGGGCCACAATACATCTGAAACCTTACAATTCTTAGAAGGCGGGTTAATCGTTGCAGGCCTTTTGCTCTTCATTCTTGGTATAACCGGTTTAGTGAATCGGCTGCTCTTTTTGTTCACTCCTTTAGTTACAGGTTCCTTTATTTTTCTCTTAGCACTTCAACTTAGCGGTGTTTTTTTAGGAGGTATGATGGCATTACATGGAGAGCCATCCCGACCAGATTATGGAACAACAGCCATTTCATTCGGTGTATTTTTTCTGATAATTATGCTGTCTATTAAAGGGAAAGGGTGGATTAAAAGTTACGCCTTATTAATTGGAATTTTATTGGGATGGTTTCTATACTTTTTATTCGGTAAAACCTCTAGTACTTTTATCCGTTCAGATTCTTTGGTTAGACTTCCTGAAATTTTTGCTTGGGGTACTCCACGCTTAAATCCCGGAATGGTTGTAACTGCCATTTTGTTTACGTTTATTTTAGTTTCAAATACGGTTGCGGCTGTTACGGCTGTCAAACAGGCAGTTCCTAAATCTCAGAAAAGCGAGATAAAAACGATAAATCGTGGCAGCTGGGCTGGTGGAATTTCTCATTTTCTAGCTGCTGTTTTTTCCACAATTGGAATTGTTCCATTACCAGTTTCTGCTGGCTTTATCCGATTAACGGGGCAAAAAAGATTAGGGCCTTTCCTTATTGCAAGTATAGCTTTATCAGGTATAGCCCTTTTTCCAACGATCGTTAATTTTTTAGCCTTGCTTCCAGGCCCTATTGCCAGTGCTGCATCTCTGGCGTCATTTGTAGAAATGATAGGGATTGCCTTTCAGTCTATTCTAAGAGAAGAACTAGACCAACGAAGGTTGACCATATTAGGAATTACATTGTTAATCAGTATCGGATTAATGTTTCTTCCTACAAGTATATTTCAAGGTCTTCCTTCCATTCTGCAATATATCTTTAGTAATGGTCTGCTTGTCGGTACAATGATAGTAATTCTGCTAGAACAACTTTGGAAAAAAACAAAAAAGGAAGTCACTTTAGCGCAGTGATTGTTAAAGATCTTTTTCAAAAAACGGAATTTGGTTAAAATCATTCAAATTCCGTTTTTTTTATTCATTTTTTAGTAAGAGGCAGCTTAGTTATTAAGACTGTTGAATTTAATAGAATGCTTGAATTTCTGAGAAGAGATTATAGATCTTTTTAACCTTTTTCAAAGTAATTATTGGAATCATGATGTAATTCGGGAGGGAGTTTTTTGAAGAAGTTTGTGTTTAAAGCAAGATAAATGAAGCCAATTCCCAACCAAATAAGTCCAGCAGTTTTTGCAGCTATACTTAAATTAAACAAAAAGAACAATATACCACATAGACCTATTATAGGAAATAATAAGTTTCTGAGTAAGTTTATACCTCTACGCTTTTTCTGTTTAACAAAGAAATAAAATATAACCGATAAATTTACAAGTAAGCATCCAAACAATGCACCAAAGTTTACAAGTGAAATAAGTGATGTCAAATCAAGAAAAAATGCACTTAAGCTGATCGCTGCAATAAAAAGAATATTATTCGTAGGAGTTGATGTTTTTGGGTTAATGTATCCAAAAAATTTCTTTGGGATCACTCCTTCATTCCCCATTTTATACAGCATACGAGAGCCTGCGGTTTGTCCAGCCAAAGGACCAGCTATTGCACCAATAATTGTAAAAAAAGGGTATATCACCGCAAGGGTACTTAACCCTATCTTTTTGAAGAATTCAACCGATCCCGTATCAACGTTTGTGAATTCACTCCATCCAGTTGGCCAAGCTAGTATCATTAAATAGGAAACAGCAATAAACATAATTCCAATACCGCCACAAATAATTAGAACTGCCCTTCCTACATTGACTTTGGGTTTTTTTGCTTCCTCAGCAAGAGTGGTTACGGCATCAAAACCAAAATATGATAATACCAGAATAGATGCACCCGTAAAGATTGCATTCCAACCAGCACCTGGCTTAGATATTTCATCTAAGTTTAAAAAAGCTTGAAAATTAAAAAATGTTCCTGCTCCTCCATCATCTATAATATATTTACATATAAAAAACACAACAATCGCTATAATAGAAAGCTGGATAATAACAATCGTGTTATATACCCGTGCGGATAATTTGATACCAATATAACTAATCGTAGTCACTAAAATGGTTAGTAAAATGATCCATACAATTTTCGGTATGTTTGGGAAGAGTGTCCACAGGTAATTTGCTGCAAAGAAATAAGATAACAATGGGACGAGCAGATAATCCATCATTACAGTCCAGCCAGTTAAAAATCCTATATGAGAATTCATTGCACGTTGAGCATAGGTATAAGCAGAACCAGCAACAGGAAAAGCAGAAGCCATGCGGCTGTAACTATAGGCAGTAAACATAATAGCAATTGCAGTTAAGGCATGGGTAAGTGAGTACATCCCGTGTGTGATATTAGATACAACGCCATACAGATCAAAAATAGCTGTAGGAACTAAAAATGCTAACCCGCAAAAAACAAGAGACGGGAGTCCAAGAACTCTTTTAAACTCGTGTGCGGAATTGTTTTTTCCATGACCAAAATTAGTTTCATGATCCATATTATAACTTCTCCTTTATTTATAGATTAGTTAATATATACCTTTTGATGACCAAGCCCGTTTAACACCCCCAAGATAGTTTCTTTAAACATGCCCAATTCAGTTTGTAGAAATTTTCTTCTTTGCTCCTTTCGAAAAAAAGGAAAATGTCCTTAAATATTCCATAAGGAAACTATAAGAATATTTCTGTTTAGTGTCAACAACATTTTATAATTTTATGAAAATTTAAAAAATAAAATAAAAATTGCTGCCTTTTGACAAATAGAAAGATGGTAATAAAATTTTCATTAAAAATTTTATTTTTCAAGAGGTTGAATGATACGACAAGGATTTTACATACGGTGATAAAGAATACAGAAACGAAGGAGATGAGGGTAGGTAAAGGATCTACGTGTAAATCATTTTTCTTTGTGATGGAACACAAAAGTAACCCGAATACGGGACTTTTAATAACTGTCCAATATTCGGGCATTGTAAAGATCAGTATTTGTTTCATGTAAACTTACTAAATTCTTTCTTTTTTTAATAAATCTACAAAGTTTTGAGCTGCCTTTGATAGATAATGATTTTTCAGCCATATTATGCCGACAGGGGCGGACAACTTAGAACTTGGAATTTGGTACGAGTGTATTGGATATCCTTTATGCCGTCTAAGGATCGTTTCTGGAATAATGGATGCGCCAAAACCAGATGAGACTAAATCCATCAATAAAGTACTGTCAGAACATTCACCAACAATATTAGGTTGTATTTTGTACCGAGAAAATGCCTCTAAAATTAAATAATGCACACCTAATCCTTCCGTACTCGGTAAGATGATCGGGTAGTTTTGAAGCGCACCAAATGAGACCCCATGAACTAATGGTTTCTGTTTTTTTGAAGTTATAAAATAAAACGGTTCTGTTTGAAGGTGAAGAACTGAAAAATCATCCAGATCAAGCGGCATTCGAATGATTGCCAGCTCTACTACGCGGTCTCTAACTAATTTACAAAGATGGGAGGATTCATTTTGTTGAATTTTATAAGTAACCTTAGGGTATAGTTTTTGAAATTGATGGAGTATTTCAGGTAACTCAACAACTGAAAATGTATTGATTCCTATCGATAGTCTTCCTTTTATTCCATTTCCTACTTCCTTCACTTCCATTTTGGCTTCTTCCATTAACTGTGTCACTTGCAAAGCGTATTTATATAAGGCTTTCCCCGCTTCGGTTAATTCGAAAAATTTTCCACTTCTCTCTACTAATTTTGAGCCTAGTTCCTCTTCCATTGATTTTAAATGTTGACTTAAAGGGGGTTGAGATATATGAAGTCTTTCAGCAGCAGCAGAAATTTTTCTTTCCTCAACAATGGCTATAAAATATCTCAGCTGTCTTATGTCCATCGTTAAAACACTCCTTCTATTATATGAAAAACTTAAGAAAATCTTATTTTTTTTATATTATTAATAAGGTCGTACCCATGTTAGCATATTTGTATCAGATAAGAAAAGGAATAACTGGATATTCAAGGGATTTAAAAACAGGTGTGGCTTACTTTATAGTGGACGCTTTGGTAACGAATGACGGAAAATTCTAATTATTATTTCAGGGTTTGTTAGATGGACATTTTAGCTATAGGACAACAATGAGACATCAAACACCCTATAAAGATGAGAACATAAGGGGGATATTAAATTTTGGAAAATCACACTAATGAGTTGAAACGTGGGCTGAAAAGCCGACATATTACCATGCTTTCCATCGGCGGAGCAATTGGAACAGGTCTGTTCCTTGCTTCTGGAAATGTAGTTTCAAAAGCAGGTGCACTTGGAGCTCCTATAGCGTATTTAGTTATTGGAATTTTAGTGTTTTTTTTAATGAAAGGTCTTGGCGAAATGTCAACTTTCATGCCGATTCCCGGTGCTTATACGACGTATTCGGGTCTTTTTGTTCATCCGGTTTTCGGCTTTATGGTAGGTTGGAATTTAATCATTAACGCAACCCTTGGTCTTGGGGCAGAAATCGTGGGTGGGGCTATGATTTTAAATCAATTCTTCCCTAGTATTCCTCCTATCGTATTTTGTATCATCATTTCATTATTGATTCTAGGCCTGAACTTAATCGATGTAAAATCATACGGAGAAGCTGAATATTGGTTTGCCGGTATCAAGGTTGCTGCGATTATCCTTTTCTTGATCGTTGGTGTTCTAATGATCTTTGGAGTGATTGGTCACCAAGGGTTTATCGGGTTATCCAACTGGAATTCTAAATCGATGTTTCCTAACGGCTTCACAGCGGTAATATTGATGATGACAGGAGTAATATGGTCTTATCTGGGTGTTGAAACGGTTGTTACAGCAGCAGGAGAAACAGAAAACCCTCAGAAGAATGTGCCTAAAGCAATTAATTCGATTTTCATGAGGATCTTAATTTTTTACGTTGGTTCCGTAACCATCATCGGATTGGTTGTTCCTTACAATAATGTAAGCGTTTTAAGCAATGGCTATGCTGGCCTTTTGGAAATGGCTGGAATCCCGGGAGCGGCAGTGATCATGAATATCGTTATTTTGACTTCATTGGCTTCTTGTGCCAATTCTGTGATCTATTCACTCAGCAGAACACTAGTGGCGTTGTCAAAAGAAGGTAAAGCACCGAAAGCATTGGGAAAAGTAAATAAACGAGGTATCCCGGTGAATGCCGTTCTTCTTGTTTTATTCCTTGGCCAAGTTTCCTTGATTACTAATTTCGTTTCACCAGATAAAGTATTCGTTTGGCTTATTTCTATTGCAGGTTTTAATGGGATGCTTCTGTGGTTCGGTAGTTTCCTCTCCCACTATAAGTTCAGAAAATGGCTGGTGGCACATGGTGGAGATGTACAAAAATTAAAGTTCAAAATGGGGATTTACCCGATTCCGACGATCATCTGCTTAATTGTTTTAGTTGCAATTGCAATTTACACAGCGTTCAGCCCTGATACTAGATTTTCATTCTATATCGGATCACCGCTGCTCGTGTTATACTTCATCATCGGTATCTACTTGTATAAAAAAGGAAAGCTGAAGGAACCGAACTATAAACCGTTTCTGGATGCTCACATCAATGAAACGGAAATAAAATAAAGAATGGTCCGTTCTGATTCGATGTTAAAATGGATTCATTTCTGTTGTTTTAATTATATGAAAAACTTAAGTAAATCTTATTTTTTTTATATTTTTCATATAGTAATCCCTGTGATAGCCTATTAATATAGGAGGGAAATGGATCTTTGCTAAAGTATCGTCTCTTTATGATTTTATTTGTTATTTTACTTACCGCGTGTCAGGGAGTTTCAAACCCCTCACAAAGTTTAGTAGAAGAAAGGAAAATGAAACTGATGAATCAACAATTGATATTAGCAGCAGAGAATGGGGACACTGAGAACATTCTAAAGCTACTTAAAAATGGTGCAAACATCAATGCAAAAGATGGACTCGGAAGAACAGCTGTAATGGCAGCGACTTATTCCAATAAAATAGAAACGGTAAAGGTTCTTATCCAAAAGGGAGCCGACATAAATATTCGAGATAATAACTTAAATAATGTCCTCTTGTATTCCGGAGCAGAAGGCTTGCTTGAAATCGTAAAACTCGCAATTAATGCCGGAGCTGACACGAAACTTACAAACCGATATGGGGGTACGGCTCTTATACCAGCTTCAGAGCGAGGGCACGTTGATGTTGTGAAAGAACTTCTTAATAACTCGGATATTGATGTCAACCACATCAATAAGCTGCATTGGACAGCATTATTGGAAGCGGTCATTCTAGGTAACGGAGGAGAAAAGCATCAAAAAATCGTACAACTATTAGTCGATAACGGTGCCGATGTAAATATTGGTGATTCTGAAGGGATCACGCCTCTGGAACATGCTCAAAAACGAGGATTTCGAGAAATTGAAAATATTCTAAAAAAAGCGGGGGCATAACTCTCCAAAGATTTAACGCACATTCCGTCATGAAAGAAAGTAAATACAAATCAAAATATAAGGAGGAAAAGAAAGTGACAGATAAAATATACTGGCTAACAAATGCACGATTAGAGAGTGGTTACCAAGTTGATAATGGCGTTATAACAGGTACAAATACGAAATGTTGCCATCTATTGATCGAGGATGGAAAAATTGCGAAGATCGTATCTTCTGATGAAACCATTGCAGACGATTTACCAAAAAAAGATGTGAAACAATTGTTGGTTCTTCCATCTTTTATAGAAAAACATTGCCATTTAGATAAAACAATGCTGGGTGACCGATGGCGTTCTGTAACACCTGTTAACAGTATTTTTGAACGACTCGAAATCGAGAAAGAAGTTGTTCCAAACTTAGAAACTACAACGCAAGAACGCGCAGAAAAGTTGCTTGATATTTATTTAAAATCCGGAGTTACACATGTACGCACACATGTGGATCTGTATCCTGAGGTTGGTCTAAAGAATTTAGAAGAAGTTCAAAAAGCTTTGCAAACATTTGAAGGAAAGTTATCTTATGAAATTGTAGCTTTTCCGCAACACGGTTTATTGCGTACGAGGGCAAAAAACTTAGTAAGAGAATCTCTCAGGCAAGGAGTGAGCTTTGTAGGTGGTGTAGACCCTGCTACCGTAGATGGGGATATTGAGGCTTCTTTACAAGAGATGGTTGAACTTGCTGTTGAAGGAAATGCGGGAATCGACTTGCATTTACATGACACGGATCAATTAGGTCTCTTTACAATAAAGAGACTGGCACAGTTAACGAAAGAAGCAGGTCTTCAAGGTAAGGTTGCGATTAGTCACGCATTTGCCCTTGGGGATATTCCTCCATCTGAAGCAGAAGAAATGGCAGAACTATTGGCTGATGCAGGAATCACCATTATTACGAGTGTGCCTCTTGATATAAAGTTTCCGCCTGTTGGCATATTACACAGGAAAGGAGTATCGGTTGCAGTCGGATGTGATAATATTTTTGATGTTTGGTCACCATTTGGAAATGGGGATGTTTTAGAACGAGTTAATCGTTTGGCGGAAATTTCAAACTGGTCTGATGAACGCTCTTTAGGACAAGCACTCCAGTTTATTACCGATGGTAAAACTCCGCTTAATTCTGAAGGAAATCAAGTTTGGCCTCAAATTGGGGACGAAGCAAGTATTGTTTTTGTTGAAGCATCTTGTTCAGCTGAAGCCGTTGCAAGAAGATCGAAACGAGTAGCTACGATGTTCAAAGGAAAAATCGTTTCGGGTTCTCTTGATTCAAAATAAGTATTTCAAGAAGAATCGAATATTATTTTTTTCGAGAAAAAGAGGAGAAAAATCCGTGCCAAAAAAATCTGCATTTCTACTTTTACTGACTTTTATGTTTCTTGCGATGCTTGGCATTGGTCTTGTTATTCCGATTCTCCCTGAACTTCTAAAAGAATTTGGAGCCGGCGGAAAAGCAGCGGGGTATTTAGTGTCTGCCTTCGGTTTGTCACAGTTTTTATTTTCACCAATTGCTGGAGATTTCTCAGACAAATACGGTCGTAAGCCGATGATTGTCGTTGGGTTGTGTTTGTTCGCTATTTCTAACGTATTGGCTGCGACTGCAAGTTATTTTTCGCTTTTAATTGTTGCCCGATTTATTGGCGGAATGGGGGCAGCTGCCTTGGTTCCTTCCATTATGGCTTATGTAGTTGATATTACGACTATAGAACAGAGGACTAGAGCTATGTCGTTTTTAGGGGCTTCCATGTCATCTGGTTTTATTATTGGCCCTGGTTTGGGCGGAATACTTGCAGAGTTTGGAACAAGGGCACCTTTCTTCGCGTCTGCATGTATTGGTCTTTTGGCGATCATCTGTTGTGTATTATTTTTGTCGGAATCTCAATCTGCGGAGGTTCGTCTCATAAGACAAGAAACGAAACCAAAGAGAGAAAATATTTTTCGTCAACTGGCACAGTCGGTTCACTCTCGTTATTTTATTCTATTGTTAATGATTTTTTCTCTTACGTTTGGACTTACTCATTTTGAGGCGATATATCCGCTGTACGTAACTCAGAGCTATGGATTTACAACTAGAGATATTTCCATTTTGATCATGGTTTGTTCCTTGCTAGCCACATTCAACCAAGTAATGCTAACCAACCGGCTTACACAAAGGTTCGGAGAAAAGCCAATTATTACTGCTATGCTCGTTCTATCGGCAGTATCACTAGTATTCTTGCTATTTTCGGGGAATTTTTTTTATGTAATGGCAATAACAATGTTGTTTTTCACATTTAATAATATATTACGACCGACGATTAACACACTACTGTCAAAGGAAGCGGGAGATGAACAAGGATTTGTAGCGGGATTGAACAATGCCTATATGAGTCTGGGAGAAATTTTTGGGCCTGCGCTAGCAGGTGTGTTATTCGATATTCAAATTAACCTGCCCTATCTATTTGGAGCATTTGTGTTACTTGTTAGCAGCTTCGTATCCGTTAAATGGGTTGGAAGTAAGAATAGAGTAGTCCCAATAGAAAATAAAAGATTAGATGATCAAGCCTTATAGAAATATTTCCTTATTTACTATATCAGTAACAAAGGGAATAAACATATCCTGTCATTAAAAATAGTATTTATAGAAAAGCCGCATTTTCAATGGAAAATGCGGCTTTTCTTTATAGTGTAGAGTTTTTATAAAAATAGCGAAACCCCATTTTCTGTGAAATTGCATACTTCGCCGTCCACCGATATGTTCCACCAATGTCTCCAAAAATTATGCATTTGTAAATTTTTTATTCAAAAACGCATATTATTTTTGTCAATTTTCTAAAAATTAACCAATAAAACAGTATTTTTAATTTGGTATAGTTTTTGCATAAATAAATGTTATGAAAATAAAGGAGGAGAAGAAAGGGTTTATTTTTTTGCATTAACTGGTCTAACCGGTCTGATTACCACTCATCATTAAGGAGAGATTCGCTATGGCAATTGTAAGTGAAACGGTACAAAAATTTTTGTGTGATTTAATTCAAAATAAAAACCTGAAGCCAGGAGATCCGCTTCCTTCTGAACGAGAGTTAGCCAAATGGTTAGAAGTAAGTAGAACTTCAGTAAGGGAAGCATTGCAAACGCTTTCTGAGAAGGGGGTTATTACAAAGAAAATAGGGAAAGGTGCTTTTGTAAAAACGAATCCGTTTGTGGAAGATAGGGAGATTTCCAAGTCGTTAATGATGTCCATGGATGTTAACAATTCACTTGAGCTGTTGGAATTTCGTAAAGCTATTGAAGTGGAAATCGCTTATTTAGCTGCGAAAAGAATTCAGTCCCATGACATACAAATTCTAGAAAAATCACTTATCGACCTGGAAGTATGTATCAAAATGGAATCATCTATTGTGGTACCTGACCTTGTATTTCATGGAACATTGGCTCGCTCGATCAATAATGAAGTGATGATTCAAGCGTACAATTCTATTTCTGATTTTTTTAAGAGAGTTCGAATCGAAATGGCTGTATATGATGATGTCCAAAATGCACTTTATTATCATCAACAAATATTAAATGCCATTAAAAATGGAGAAGCAGAAAGATCTTCTAAGCTGATGCGAGAACATATTGAAGATGTTCAACAACACTATCAAAATATGTTAAAACAGCTTCAAAATAGTTAGTATACAGTTATTTAACAATTTGATTAAATGGGGGCCAGTGTAAATGAAACCAGAAGCTACTATAGGTACTAATAAGGTACAATCCGAACATGAATTTAAAAGAGTACTTGGACTTCCTTCACTTGTTTTTTTCGGATTAGCTTTTTTGATCCCTACAACGATATTTGATATGTATGGCGTTGTTTCCAATTTAACACATGGAATGTTTTCTTTAACTCACGCGATCACTGCATTGGCAATGCTATTTACTGCATACAGCTACGGCCGTATGGCATCTGCCTTTCCAATATCCGGTTCTGCCTATACCTATGTCCAAAAAGCAATGAATCCTTATATAGGATTTTTGACAGGCTGGACTGTTATGATGGATTATCTTCTCGTTCCAATGCTGTCCTATATCTTCGCCTCAAATTATATGGCCGCACTTTTTCCTTCTATACCAAAATGGGTATGGATAATTGGATTTACCCTTTTAGTGACAACAGTAAGTTATATCGGTATTAATGTAACGGCATGGGTTAACAATACAATTGTTCTTATTCAGCTTTCCATTGTACTTATTGTCGTGTTTTTCTTAATTAAATATATTTCTGGCGGAGGCGGAGCAGGAACGTTTTTTGACTTGAATGCGTTTGTGAACTTAAGCGAAATCGCCAAACCAGATGTAGGCTGGAATGTAATTTTTGTAGGCTCTTCCGTTCTAGTATTATCCTATTTCGGTTTTGATGCCGTAACGACCGTTGCTGAAGAAGCGATTAATCCGAAAGTGAATATCGCAAGAGCTGCCTTAATTATTTGTGGTGGTGTCGGGATATTGTTCGTTGCTGTCTCTTATTTAATGATGCTCGCTTGGCCAACTGCCTGGAGTGAATTTGCTGATGTAAATGTTGGATCGCTTGAACTATTTAAAAAAATAGGGCTAGGCATACTGGCAGTTATCTATCCGTTTTTTACTGTGATAGGAGCAATCGCCGGTCCATTGGCAGGACAGACTTCTTGCTCACGCATGTTGTATAAAATGGGCCAAGAAAGAGTGCTGCCAAAGAAATTTTTTGGATATATCAATCCAAAAACGGCAACGCCAACAAATAATATTTTATTAATTGGAGTCGTCAGCTTAAGTGCTTTGTTCTTTGATTTAACAACAGCGATTTCTCTTGTAAACTTCGGTGCTTTGTTTGGCTGTTTTCTCGTCAATTTATCGGTTATTTTTCATTATTTTGTGAAACAGAAAAGGCGAAAAGGGGTAAACGTTCTTCGTTATCTAGTAGCTCCGGCCATTGGTGCTTTCGCAATTTTGTTTTTCATATATAAATTGGATGCATATGCAAAAACTGCAGGATTAATTTGGTTAGCAATTGGTTTCACTTATCTTGCATTAAATACTAATTTCTTTAAAAAACTTCCTCCAGAATTGAATCATGACTCAAATAAATATATTGAACAAGGGTGAAGAGATTATGATTACATCCTATTGGTTAACGAATGTTCTACTTGAAAGTGGCTTTCGCTACAAAGATAACGCTATTGTGGAAACGATTACAGAAGTATGTCATATTCGCATTGAGAACGGCATAATAAAGGAAATTGCTTCAGCGAATAATTTACCAGCCGACGATTTACCAAAGAAAGATGCAAAAGGGTTTCTAATGCTCCCTTCTTTTAAAGATATGCACATCCATTTGGATAAAACATATTTTGGCGGCCCATGGAGGGCATGTACCCCATTTGTCGATGTTTTTGGACGTTTGGAAGAAGAGAAGGAACTGATTCCTCGCTTACTACCTGTCACGAAGGAGAGAGCTGAAAAAATTCTGGATCTCCTTTTGCAAAACGGGACAACCCATATCCGTGCTCAATGCAATGTTGACCCAATTAGCGGGATAAAGAATCTAGAGGCTGTTCTGGAAACTTTAGAATCCTATAATGGAAAACTCTCATATGAGCTTGTTGCGTTTCCGCAACATGGCCTATTACGCAGTGAATCGGTTGATCTAGTAAGAGAAGCTTTACTTAGAGGGGCAACGCATGTTGGAGGTGTTGATCCTGCAACAGTGGATGAAAATATTGAGGAATCCCTTGAAACGATGTTTGAGTTGGCAGTGGAAGCTGACGCTAGTATAGATTTGCATTTACACGATCCCGGCCATCTGGGGATCTTTACGATGAAACGATTGGCAAACCTTACCGAAAAAGCTGGCTGGCAGGGAAGAGTATCGATTGGACATGCTTATGCACTTGGTGATGTTTCTTTAGAGGTGGCAGAAGAAACGGCTGAATTATTGGCGAATGCCGGAATTTCCATTGCTTCTTCCATGCCTATTGATGTTTCTGCACCTCCGATTCCTTTACTTCATCAAAAAGGAGTAAAAGTCTCACTTATCAATGATAATATTACCGATCATTGGGACCCTTTTGGTACAGGTGACGTGCTTTATAAGGCTAGTTTGATGGCAGAACGATTCTCTTGGATAGACGAGCTATCATTGGCAAAGGCACTTTCGTTTATTACCGATAAAACACCGCTTAATTCAAATGGAACACGTGTATGGCCTAGAGCAGGAGATCAAGCTGATGCTGTATTCGTTGAGGCGAGCTGTTCTGCTGAGGCAATCGCAAGGAGAGCTAGACGCCATGCTGTAATATATAAAGGGAATTTCGTTTTCGGATCCATATAGTTGGATTCGTGAAAAGTTCCGAAAATTCCCAGTTATCTTATGCCTATTGTCAAAACGTTCCGCGTTTACTTATATGAAAAACTTAAGTAAAACTTAGTTTTTTTATATTTTTCCTATTGTTATTCTTATGTTAGCATATTACTAAATGTATTTAATTCTAATAATGTTTATTGATTTAATGATGGAATTTTCTTGGAATCAGAAGTAGGGATCCCCTTTTTTGGGTGTCGAATCCTTCCGGCTTTTTTAGCGAAGAGTGGTAAGATTCAATGAAAGGCATTGTCTTTAGCAACTTCCTTTACGGGACTGCTAACGACAATGCCTTTTTCGTTAGCTGGTCTAAATGAAATAAATGCTTTAGATAGTAGAATGAATAGTTTAAAAAAGGTAATTTCGAGGAGCTTGGAGGAACAGTAAGATGGGGTTTGTTACAAGAGTAAATTCATTAGTCAACATGAAAGTAATCGGTGTTGGAGGCGGAGGAAATAACGCTGTTAACCGTATGATTGAACATGGAGTTCAGGGTGTAGAATTTATTGCTGTTAATACAGATGCACAAGTTCTTAAATTATTAAAAGCAGAGATCAAGATACAAATCGGTGTAACATTGACAAAAGGATTAGGAACAGGGGCAAATCCAGAAGTAGGTAAAAAAGCAGTTAAAGAAAGCAGGGGGCAGATCCAAGAAGTATTAAAAGGCACAGACATGGTATTTGTTACAGCCGGAATGGGCGGCGGTACAGGAACGGGTGCTGCCCCTGCTATAGCTCAAATTGCTCGTGATCTTGGCATACTGACCATTGGAATTGTAACACTTCCATTTTCATTTGAGGGCCGTAAACGTGCAAAACAAGCGGCTAGCGGAATCGCCTTATTGAAGAAAGCAGTGGACACATTAATTGTTATTCCAAACGATAGCTTATTGAAGATTATACATAAAAATACACCCATAGTTAAAGCGTTTCGAGAAGCGGATAATATTCTTCGTCAAAGTATCCAAGGTATTTCTGATTTAATAGCTGTACCCGGTTTAATCAACATTGATTTTGCTGATGTACAAACGATCATGTCCAATAAAGGAACTGCCTTTATAGGAATTGGCAGCGCAACAGGTAAAGACCGCGCAGCTGAAGCTGCAAAGAAAGCTATTTCCAGCCCGTTACTTGGTACTTCTATTGATGGAGTTCAAGGTGTGCTAATGAAAGTCACAGGGGGCACTAATTTAAGTCTATATGAAGTACAAGAGGCAGCCAATATTGTTACTTCTTCTGCAAGCAGCGAGTTAAATATGATTTTCGGTTCTGTCATTGATGAGAATTTAAAAGATGAGATTATAGTAACCATTATTGCTACTGGTTTTAATAATCAGGAGGTTCCATTATAAAGAACATAGTAAAGATAATTTAAATATTCGTAAATATTTTTAAATTAAATTATTCTGATATTTTTTATAATTAAAAAAACAAGCGGTCTTTGTTTTTTTAGTGCTATCAATGCTAGTAAAAGATACTTTTAAGAGAATTAAAGGAGGATGTATTTTGAAAATCATCAATATATTGGCGATCATTCCGTTCATTGGCCTGCTTGGAGGAATTCCTTTTGTAAATAAAGTTAACCCTTATATTTTGGGATTACCTTTTTTTCTTTTTTGGATTGTTTTATGGGTGGTTATTACATCGGGGATTTTGGCGGTTATATTTAAACTAGACCCTAGAAATAGGAGGGGAAATGAATCATGAATGCAGCATTACTTATTATAATTGCTTCTATAGTTTTTGCCCTTACCATTGGTATTCGAGCGCGTAAAGGTAAAGATATGGACCTAGAACAGTGGACAGTTGGAGGTCGTGGCTTTGGAACCGTTTTTATCTTTTTGTTAATGGCAGGTGAAACGTATTCCACTTTTACCTTTTTAGGTGGAAGCGGTTGGGCATATGGCAGAGGCGGCCCTACTTTATATATTTTAATATATGGTACATTGGCATTGATTATGTCATATTGGTATGTTCCCGCTATTTGGCGATATGCAAAAGAAAAGAAGCTAATGTCACAATCGGACTTCTTCGTTAGTAAGTATAATAGTCCATACTTAGGTGTCCTTGTGTCAATTGTGGGTGTTGCTGCTGTCATCCCCTATCTGGTTCTTCAATTGAAAGGTTTGGGGAGTATTGTATCAGAGGCATCTTACGGAGCGATTTCACCCACGGTAGCGATTTGGATTGCGGTTATTGTTCTTACCATTTATGTGATGATCTCAGGAATCCATGGTTCTGCCTGGACGGCGGTTGTTAAAGATATTCTAATCCTAGGAGTTACCGTATTTTTAGGTATCTATTTACCGTTCCATTATTATGGCGGGTATCAGCACATGTTTGAAGCGATCGAAACAGCAAAGCCAGGTTTTTTAACTTTGCCTAGCCAGGGATTAAGCATATCATGGTTTATCTCTACGGTTTTATTAACTTCTCTTGGTTTTTATATGTATCCGCATGCATTTAGCGCAATTTATTCAGGAAAAAGTGAAAAAACGTTCCGTAAAAATACAATCATTATGCCATTATATCAACTTATCTTACTCTTTGTGTTCTTTGCCGGCTTTGCTGCTATTCTTCAAATTCCCGGCTTGAAGGGGGATGAGGTTGATTTATCTTTATTACGTCTCTCTAAACTAGCTTTCGATCCATGGGTAATGGGAGTAATTGGTGCTGCAGGAGTGCTCACAGCCTTAGTACCAGGTTCGATGCTATTAATGTCTGCGGCTACTTTGCTGTCCAAAAATGTCTATGGTGTATTTGTGCCTTCAGCTACTGATAAACAAATTGTAAGTTTAGCTAAGTATTTAGTACCTGTCGTTGCTCTTGTTTCATTATTTTTTACGTTTAAAAGCGGTACGATTGTCGCTTTATTATTAATGGGGTCCAGTATGGTTACACAGTTGTTTCCAGCTATGATATTTAGCTTAATGAAGAATAATTTCGTGACGAAGCAAGGGGCATTCGCAGGAATCATTATGGGGGAAGCTACGGTAGCATACATTACCCTTTCAAAAACCACTATTGGAAATCTGTTTCCTTTACTTAATCAGTGGGTGAAGGATATAAATGTCGGGTTCATAGCACTTACGATAAATGTAATCGTTATGATCGTTGTAAGTGTGGCCACAAAGAATTATAGTGTTTCTAAAAATAAGACTGAACAAATTGCATCATAACGTTCATAAACCTTTTGTTTAGGAGCCTCTCAAAATAATTTTTGAGGGGCTCTAAACAATTTCATTTCTTCTTAAAGATTTTTATTTAAAAGTCTAAAAATCTTTAAAGCCAATTGTATTTGTAATAATTCCTCTGAGTTTTTCAAATCGGTGTTTAATATCTCCTTAATCTTCTCGATTCTATAAATAAGCGTGTTTCGATGTAAAAACATCGTTTTTGCAGTTTCACTTATATTAAGATTATTCATAAAATAATTCTCTAATGTAATGAGATAGCCTGTCCCGTGTAGTTTATCATGTTCAAAAATCTTACCAAGCCGTTTTATGAAAAAGTCTTCTAACTCCATGTCCTTTATATTAGAGTCTAAGAAGTGATAAACGGTATGATCCTCAAAATGAGAAATTCCACCTTTATCACCGAATTTTTGCATTAATCGAATGGATTCATTGGCTTCAGAAAAACTCTTGTGAAGGGACTCAATTGTTTTGTATTGTCTGCCTATACCTACTAAAAAGGTTGTATTATTAATTTGATCTTCCAGAGATTTGTAGACCAGATTGGCAAATGCTTTTGCTTCATTAATTGTAATTGGGGTTCTTTTTTCATTTTGTCCAATTAAAATGATCATTCGATTATTTCTATGGAAGCAGGTAATTTCTCCTTGTGTTTCACTTGCTTGCTCATAAACTATATTCACACATTTTCTAGTCGTATTTTCCAATTTATATTTTCTCGTTACCATGTCTTTATATTGCTCAAGTTCAGGAGAGTCAATATTTATCACAATGCAGTAATACCTATAATTTGAATTTAGTCCGTGAAATTCACAAAGGGTATGAATGGTATCGCTGGATGTAATTTTTCCAGTTAATAAATCATCGAAAAATTCCTGGCGTATTTTTAATTTAACATCTTCGATTTCCTTTGCTCGAATCCTTTCAAGTGCCATAATCGTGGAAGCTTGTTCAAGAACAATATAATCAAATTCTAATAAATCACTGACCGTTTCCCAAACGACAATATACCCATATATACTGTTTGCAACCGCCACGGGGAGAATACGACATTTTATTTCTAAGTCCTCTAAAGAATAAATCCGTTTTATTGGTTTGTTGATTTCACTAATATTAATTGGAATAGAATCAGTAAATTCCTTCCGGAATGCCGTTCTATTTTTAACTAGGTTAAAACAGTAAGCTAAAGGCACTCTGTTTTCTACGTGTTCTGTGTAATGAAGTAGCTTCCAATCCTGATCTAAAATGAGAATTGGATTGTTTACTGTTTCAGAAATCATAGAAGAAATCCTTTCAATTCCTCCGCCCTCAAGCGCAATTCTAAATAAGATATTATGCATATCTAATGTTTTTCTATTTAATAAATCGTATCTTCCAGATGCTTTTTCATTAATAATTGAAATTACATTTGATAAAGTATATTCAATAGGCAATTCTATAAGAGGCAGTCCATATTTATTTGCTTGATCAATCATATTTTGCGGTAAAGTGTCAAAATACCGCTTCATTTTTATAACTAGTCCTGAACAGTTTATTTCTGCAAGCTCTTTAATGATTCGGTTTTGTAATGCTTCATTATCCTTGAAAATATATCCCGTAGATAAGAGTAATTCATTTGGAGAAAGCCAGTCGAATGCATCTGGATTCTCCATAATATTTACGAGGGAAATTACATTATTAACTCCTTTTTCTCCCGCCACTATTTTTAAACCATCCAGCGCTTTTATTTCGAATAGGTCATTTATTGTAAGCAATTTTTTCACTCCTTCGTCAAAAAACATTGTGCATATTGCCTAAATGTGTTTAAGTCTTTTTGGTTCAGGTATACAATGACGATTTTATTCGTTCTATCTAAAATAAGTAATGTAAGGTTGAAGATTCTTCTACACCTACTTTAATTTTAGCAATCTTACGAAATATATTAAACCCTGTGTATCCATAAAATAAGCAGGGAAGTTAGGCGGAATTAAAGCCTTAAACCATTTCTTAAAATAAAGGGGGCATTTAGGCATTAATCACAAGCATGCTCTATACAAAAGTATTTGATTTATGTACATTCCAGATCAGAGGTGACTCTAGTGATATTTGCAAAATCTGGTGATGTTGATTTTATCCAAAGAGTTAATACTTCAAAATTAAGTGGATTTATCCATAGTACATTTAACAGAACGTTTAATTTTTTTTGCCGAGAAAATGGTGAACTATATACCATTGCTAGCAGTCAGATGGATAATGGACCCAATACGATCGTAATAGAAGAGAACTCTTTTGAAAAGCTGAATTTAGAAGTAAACGACATTGTCTACAGTAACCATCACATTCTATACATTGCAGATAAAATGGCTATTACGTTAGAAAGGGTCGAAAATTGGGAGAGTATTTTGCCAACATACCCTGAAGATTTGAATAGCTTGAAAATCAATTTAAATAAGATGAAGAGTTATATTGACATTCATGGTAAAAGCGGAGGAATTAAGAAAGCATTATCCCAGACCCCTTTTGAAAAAGAAATGTCTAATCTGCTTGAAAAAAGAACAAATCTGCTTTTTAGTGAACTGTTAAAGAATCAAATGCCCAATGCATTACAGCATGCGGTTTCATTAATAGGTCTTGGACCCGGATTAACCCCCTCAGGGGATGATTTCCTAGTCGGGTTATTTACTATTTTAAATATGAGGAACAGTCCTTTCAAACCCGATAATTTTTTTTGTGAAGAAGTAGTTAAAAAGGCAAAAAGCTTAACAAATGATATCAGCTTTATGGCGCTGAAAAAGGCGTCTAGAGGTCAGGTAAGAGAGTCTATAATTGCTTTAGTCCAATCCTTAATAAATGGTAAAGAAAATGAGCTTATTCTCTCTTTAAAAAATGTATTAAATATCGGTTCTTCGTCCGGAACAGATATAGCCTTAGGGTTAATCTGCGGACTTGAAGTTAATCTAATTGCAGGAGGTAAAGTATGACTGTACAAGCGTTAATCAAGCCAAACACGTATTTTGATTCAGTATCTTTAATGTCGCTGTCAACTAAAGCGAATCAAATTGAAGGTGTGGAACAAGCCATTATCGCAATGGGTACTGAAATGAATAAAGAGGTAATGAGGAATGTAGGTTTAATGACACCTGAAATTGAGGAAGCAAAAACAAGCGACCTCATTATTGTAGTAAAAGCTGCAAATGATGATCTATGTGAAAGCGCTTTCCCTGAAATTGAAGAGTTATTTACAAAAAAGAATACTTCTAAAGGAAAAAGTGAAGTCAAATATGCAACTATTTCTTCTGCTGCACAAAGTGTTCCTGAAGCGAATCTAGCCATTATCGCTGTAAATGGAGCATATGCCGCAAGAGAAGCAAGAAAAGCTCTTGAAAATGATCTCCACGTTATGATGTTTAGTGACAATGTAGGCATCGAAGACGAAATTTCATTAAAGAAATTAGCTCATGAAAAAGGCTTATTAATGATGGGGCCTGACTGTGGTACAGCGATTATCGGAAATACAGCCCTTTGCTTCGCGAATGCAGTTAGAAAAGGAAATATCGGTATTGTTGCAGCGTCTGGTACAGGAAGCCAGGAAGTAAGTGTCCGTATCCACGAATTTGGCGGCGGTATTACTCAATTGGTTGGAACAGGTGGAAGAGACCTGAAAGAAGAAGTAGGCGGAATCATGATGCTTGATGGTATTCAAGCACTTGAAGACGATGAAGCGACAAAAGTAATCGTTCTTGTTTCTAAGCCACCTGCTCCAAGTGTGGAAGAAAAAGTTCTAGCGAAAATTAAAACATGTAAAAAACCTGTTGTTGTTTGGTTTATTGGCGGCGATGAAGAGAAAATTACTGCAGCTGGCGGCCATTTTGCAAAAATGTCAAAAGAAGCAGCACTTAAAGCCGTTTTACTTGCTGGTGCTGACGAAAGCAAACTAAATAAGCGCGCGTTAAACATTCCGCTTATCGAAGAAGTTCGCACTAAATTAACACCAGAGCAAAAATATATTCGCGGTCTATTCAGCGGTGGAACACTTTGCGATGAAGCGATGCACGCTGCAATGGAGAAATTCGATAATGTCTACAGCAACATTGCAAGAAATCCAGAGTACCGTTTAAAAGATAGATATACGAGTCAGGATCATACATTCATCGACTTTGGTGACGATGAATATACACAAGGCAAGCCGCACCCTATGATTGATCCTTCTACACGCCTAGAAAGATTTATGCAAGAAGCAAAAGATCCTTCTGTTGGTGTTATTGTGATGGACTTTGTTTTGGGCTATGGTGCACACGAAGATCCAGTTGGAGCATTTCTTCCAGCTATGATTGAAGCCAAACAACTGGCTGAACAAGAAGGCAGACATTTAGAAATTATCGGATATGTTCTTGGAACAGAACTTGATCCTCAGGATATAGATGATCAAATTAACAAGTTATTAGCTGCAGGAGTAACACATGCTAGCAGCAGTCAAAATGCAGGGCTATTGGCTAGAGAATTTGTTGTGAAGGGAGAATAGCCATGAGTAAAATTAATGAACTTTTTAAAGGGAAACCACATGTAATCAACGTAGGAATTGAATCTTTCAAGGATGATTTAACGCAGCAAGGTGCTGAAGTCATCCATTTAGAATGGACACCGCCAGGCCGGGGGAATCCTGAACTAATTGCAGCACTTGATCAGCTTGAAAATCCAGCAATTATGGAAAAAATCGAGGAAGCGAATAAGCTGGCGGTAGAACGAATTATTAATTCACAGCCAGTATTAATTGGCTATGATCAAGCAATTAATTGTGTTCCTGGCATGACCAAAACGACGATCCTTCATGCCGGCCCTCCAATCACTTGGGATAAAATGAACGGCCCAATGAAAGGGGCTGTAACAGGAGCAATCGTATTTGAAGGATTAGCAAAGAATGTTGAAGAAGCTGCTGAGCTTGCTGCATCCGGTGAAATTACTTTCTCACCATGTCACGAACATAATTGTGTTGGTTCCATGGCTGGGGTTACATCTGCCTCCATGTTTATGCATATTGTTGAGAACAAAACATATGGCAACATTGCTTATACAAACTTGAGTGAGCAATTATCAAAAATCCTTCGTATGGGAGCTAATGACCAGAGTGTTATTGACCGCTTAATCTGGATGCGCGATGTATTCGGTCCAATGTTAAGGGATGCGATGAAACTTAATCCCAATGGCATTGACTTGCGTTTAATGCTTGCACAAGCGCTTCATATGGGTGATGAGTGTCACAACCGAAATGTTGCAGGTACGACCCTTTTAATTCAAGCGTTGACTCCATACCTCGTTCAAACTGATTATACGACCGAGCAGAAGAAAGAAGTATTTGAATTCGTTGCAAGCAGTGACTATTTTTCAGGTCCTACTTGGATGGCAATGGCTAAATGTGCACTTGATGCGGCACATGGCATTGAAAACAGTACGATTGTTACAACAATGGCCCGTAATGGTGTGGAATTCGGTATTCGCGTTAGCGGTATGCCAGAAAACACATGGTTTACAGGTCCAGCTCAAAAAGTTATTGGCCCAATGTTTGCTGGTTACAAGCCAGAAGATTCAGGTCTTGATATTGGTGACAGTGCGATCACTGAAACATATGGTATCGGTGGATTCGCGATGGCGGCTGCTCCCGCGATTGTAGCATTAGTAGGTGGAACAGTTGAAGAAGCAATCGGCTACACAACAAAAATGAAAGAAATCACGACAACTGAAAACCCTAACGTAACGGTTCCGTTACTTGATTTCATGGGAGTTCCATCTGGAATTGATGTTCGTAAAGTTGTTCAAACTGGAATTATGCCGATCATTAATACGGCCATTGCCCACAAAGATGCAGGAATCGGAATGATTGGTGCCGGAATTACCCATCCTCCTGTTGAAGCTTTTGAAAAAGCGATGTTAGCTTTAAGTGAAAACATTCATTAATAAAGGCTAATTTCGCATAGATTGTTGTTTTTCGTATAAGTTCTTCAACCCGTATAACTAGATTCTTCGTGGCATCTTTTCGTAAGAACATTTGCGAAAATTGCCTAGAAACTTAAGTATTTGACCCTTATTAAGGTCCATAAGCAACAAAGTTTACGAAAAGAGCCTTAATAAATAATTGTTTAGGGGAGATTGAAAAAAACTGAATATGCAGTTCATATTGGTTTTTAGACTCTCCCCTACTTATGATTTCAATCCGAATATCACAGTAGGGCATGAGGATAGGAGAGAATATAGATGGAAAGCAAATCCTTAAATATGGAGCTAATCTTCGCAAGTGAGCAGGGAGATATAGAGGGTGTACAAAAGCTCTTAAAAGAAGGCGCAAGCGTCGATTTTAAAGATGAAAATGGCCGGACAGCCTTAATGGCAGCAACACAAAAAAACCAACTTGAAGCGGTAAAACTGTTATTGGAAGCTGAGAGCGACGTAAACACTAGAGATATTACCCAACTTACCCCATTTATTTGTTCAGGAGCAAATGGGTTTCACGAAATTTTAAGTGTGATGTTGAAATATGGTGCAGATCTAAAAAGTGTCAATCGTTTTGGCGGCACCGCGTTATTACCTTCCAGCGAAAAGGGTTATTTGAAAACAGTTCAAATTTGCTTAGATGCGGGTGTGCCGGTTAACCATGTGAATAATCTGGGGTGGTCCGCACTCTTAGAATCAGTCATTTTGGGAAATGGCGGCCGTCTGTACTCCAATATTATAGAAAACCTTGTTGAAGCTTTTGCTGATGTTCATTTGCCGGATCGTGATGGAAAATCGTCCTTTCAGCATGCTACAGAACTAAAGCAAGAAAAGGTAGTCAAAATCTTAACAAAAGAGTATAGCGAAAAAAACCAAGTCATTCAAGAAGTGAAAAAGCTTTATAAGGAAAATAAGTTTGAGGAAGCGATTACAGAGCTTAATAAAGCTCTTGAAACTGAATCTGAGAATCTTGATTTCTACTATTATAAAGGATATTGCCTGCAGGAATTAAAAAGGTTCGAGGAGGCACTCGTGCAGTATAAGATAGCGTTGGAGATGAATCCTAACGACCTAGATTTCTACTTTTATACTGCCAATTGTTTGCGATTAATGAACAAGCCAGAGGAAGCGCTTTTGGAATATGATAAGGCAAGTAAATTAGCGCCTAACGAGACGTTCTATCGCTATCATAAATCAAATTACTTAAGAGAATTAGGAAGACACGAAGAAGCTGTTAAGGAAATGGATATTCTGCTTTCCATGCAACCGAATCGATATGATTTTTCGTTCCATAAGGCAAATAGCCTTCGTTCTCTAGGTAAACATCAGGAAGCGATTGTAGCAATCGAAAATGCGATTGCAAATGACCCGGAAAATCCATTATATCATTTGCATAAAGAACAATCGCTCGAATTATTGAAAAAACAACAGAATTAACAGAAGGACAGGAGAAAAATTAATGGAAAAACTAGTTATAGTTGCTATAGGTGGAAACTCCCTAGTTAGAGAAGATGGAACCGGTTCTGTACAAGAACAATATGAAGCTGTACGTGAAACTGCCGTGAATATTGCTGATATGGCAGAGGAAGGCTTCCAAGTTGTTGTAACACACGGTAATGGCCCTCAAGTAGGTTTTGGTCTAAGAAGATCTGAAATTGCACATGAAGTGAAGGGCATGCCAGTAGTACCACTTGTAAATTGCGGTGCAGACACACAAGGCGGCATCGGCTATCAAATTCAACAAGCTTTGACAAATGAATTTGCAAGAAGAGGCATCAACAAGAAAGTTGCCACCGTGATTACTCAGGTTGAAGTAAGCAAAAATGACCCTAACTTTAAAAACCCAACTAAGCCAGTAGGTTCATTCTTTACCTTGGAGCAAGCGGAGGAAATGAAGAAGGAACATCCCGATTGGATTTTCATTGAAGATTCTGGCCGTGGTTACAGAAGAGTAGTTCCATCTCCAAGACCTATCGATATTGTCGAAAAAGATGCAATTAAAAAGTTGATTGAAGCTGGTTTTGTTGTGATCGCTGTCGGCGGCGGCGGAATCCCTGTCGTGAAAACAGATAGCAATATCTATGAAGGCATTGATGCGGTAATTGATAAAGATTTTGCAACAAGCCTTTTAGCAGAACAAGTTCAAGCTGAAACATTAATTATTACAACTGGTGTTTCAAGAGTGTGCATCAATTTTGGCAAACCTAATCAACAAGCGTTAGAAAACATTACGGTTGAGGAATTGAAACAATATACTGCTGAGGGTCACTTCCCTCAAGGTAGCATGCTTCCAAAAGTGGAAGCGAGCTTAAGCTTCTTAGAAAAAAATGGGTCTAGGGTTATCATCACCGATCCTGAAAGTCTAAAAGATGCAATTGTTGGAAATGCAGGTACTCATATTGTCAACATGAAATAATGGATGGCTATAATACAACCATGCTGTTTAAATTCCAAATATTAATGCTTATTACATTTTAGCTGTAATAAAAAATAATACAGCTTTAAGGAGAATTTTACATGGGAAATATAGCTTTATGGAAAAAAGGAGACTTTGCTGCTTCCTTCGGTTTGTTCGTTAATGTTTTGACAGACTTTTTGGTTATGATCTCATTATTAATTACTGTAGTTGGTATGCCAAAAGAGTTTGTTTTTAAACAAATTGTTCCTGGCTTTGGACTTGCTGTACTTCTATCTGGCCTTGTTTTTGCTTATTTTGCATATAAATTAGCTAAGAAAACAGGTAGAAAAGATATTACCGCACTACCATCCGGTTCTAGTTCACCTGGTATTTTTCTTATCGTATTTGTTATTATGCTTCCTCTATATCATCAAACAAAGGATGCTGCTTTCACAACAACAGTCGGTGTGCTTTGGTGCTTCTTTGAGGCTATCATGCTAATAGTAGGTGCATTCCTAGGTGAAACCCTTAGAAAGTTTGTTCCAAGAACTGTATTGTTAGCAGCCTTGGCAGGTTTGGCATTTGTATTCTTGGGTATGAACCCAATGCTGCAATCTTTTGAAATGCCTGTAGTGGCATTTGTTGCAATTATAATCATTTTCATGAACTGGTTAAGTAAACATCCAATATTGAAGAAAATACCTACGGGTTTATTATTGATCGTAATTGGAACTGCAATTGCTTGGATATTTGGATATCAAAGTCCTGCTGCGGTTACTGAAGCTCTAAAATCATTTGGCTTTAATCCTCCTATGTTGCATTTAAATGGCCTTTTCGACCATATTGACGCTGCTTTGCCATATTTATTAACTGCTGTACCACTGGGGTTATCAAACTACATTTTTAATCTGGAAAACGTTGAAGCTGCTGCTGTTTGTGGGGATGAATACAAAACTAGAGATGTTATGCTTACAAACGGTATTTGTTCTGCAATAGGCGGCCTTTGTGGAAACCCATTCCCAGTAACTGTATATGTAGGTCATGCTGGTTGGAAAGAAGTTGGTGCAGGTATAGGCTATTCTATCGCTAGCTCTGTTGCCATATTCTTACTATCGATTTTAAGTCTTATGGGTCTATTGCTAGCTGTGATCCCAATTGCGGCTATTGTTCCGATGCTTGTGTTTATTGCGATTGTTACAGGGCATCAAGCTGTCAAAAACAGTCCGAAATTTGAAGTTCCAGTAATCTTTGTATGTTTCTTCCCATGGGTTGCTACTTGGGCACTTACTGCTGTTAATAATGCAATTTCAGCTACAGGTATGACGGTGGGGACTGCTGCCAATCAAGTATCTTCACATGCCTTGCACAATGCCGGAGTTTTCTACGATGGCTTGGTTGCCCTAGGTAATGGTGCTCCTATTACGAGTGTTCTTTGGGGTTGTATAGCTATATTTACTATCCGTAATACACCTATTGGGGGCATAGTTGCTGCAGTGATAGGGGCCGTTTTAACTTTTGTTGGTGCAATTCATACAAATACTATCGGAATTGCACAATCAACTGCTATGCCTTTCGTTTGGGGATATCTACTAATTGCAGGATTTTTAGCGTATAAACTCTATATAAATAAGAAAGATAATATTGGTCCTGTTACAGAGGAATAAGAAAAGCGCAAGCGCCTTGGTCAGCCCCGATATAGGGCGACTTCTATGGCTGAGCTGAGCGAAGTCATAGATTAGCCGCCCTTAATGCGAATAAAAAGCGTTAGCTTTTTGTAGCCAAGCACAAGACGAGCCGGCCGAAAGGCTGTTTTTTAACCTTTTGGACGGATTGGCTTGTGACCTCGA
>NZ_MLYR01000034.1 GCF_001866655.1 Bacillus sp. MUM 116
GATAGATGGTGTCTAACAATTGGGGTGCAGTTCAAAGAAGATTGGGTTTTCTTTAGACTCTTATCAATTTCACTCGTGATGGCCTTACTAGAAAAACCCGCACCGCCTCCCAAAACGGCCCCCCTAAAATAATAGCAGCTGGTCTACATATTAGATCCTCAGAAGTAACAAATTTTATTCGTTGACACCCTATATTCTGGCGAAACCACTTGTTAACTTTATGAGTAATTTGCTTTATACATCTTCCAAGACTCATCAAAAAAGCTCGAGAGCATCGTGTAACCGGCTTCTTGTAGAATGGCTTTATATTCAGGATGAATCTTGAACAATTGATTCATGGCTTTCCAGTACAACAAATCTACTCATTAATTTCTTTCTTAACGTATAAATTCTGTGTATTCTGCCCAAAATATTACCAAGGGGTGATAAATATGGTAAATACAGGTTATAATGAAATTAATAAGATGTTCAAGGTTGATTGTGATGCTATCTTACATGTAGAAACTATTGCTGAAATGGTAGGCATGACGCAGGAAACGGTTCGTGCTTGGTGTAGAAGTGGAAAGCTTCCATCATATCAATTTGGAAAAAAATATGTCGTAACCGGAGAAGATTTCATGGAATTCATGAAACTGAGTAGGGTCAAGCCACATTGGATTCAAAATGTGGAGGCTTGATGAGTTGAGTAAATTAGGACAGGCATATACAGTATTAAGTTTTTTGAAATCCGAGAAGATTGATTATATCTTTGACGGAAAGCAATATGTCGATTTTCCTTGTTTTAATTGTGGAAAAAAGCTCACAATGGATGCTGTTACGACGAAATGGAATTGTGTTCATTGCAGGGAAGAAGGAAACATAATCACTCTTCATCGCTTTCTGCATTCGAAACCCAGCAACGCTAAAAAATATAAAATTTATAATCCTAAAAGAGAGCTGTCATCTATTATTGGAAAGTTGGAAAGAACAGCGGCAAAATATCATGACGACGGCCTATTAGCGTTAGCCGATAGGATAGAGGATTTGATCGATTACTATAAAAAATGCCCATCACCATAAAAGGTTGACGGGCATTTTTTAAGCTTTAATGAAATCGTTTTTAAACCTTTCAAACATGAATTCCTTTAAATCGTCTCCGTAAATTACCTTTTTACCAATGGGTGATGCAACTCTTAATTTACCCTGCCTGCACCAGCTTCTCACGGTTTCTTTTGTAACGCCGGTTAACTCGGCGATATCAGATGTCCCTAATAACATTTCATCGTCAATCATGGAAAAAATTCGGGGCAGCTTATAAGGATAATTTTGTGCTACCTTCTCGAATTCCCGCCATGACATTTTTTGGATCTCCTCTCCAAATGTCATCCCTTTTACCTCTTTTCTATTTATTAGCTAGACAATTTTATCAGAAGATGCTGTTGTCTTTTTTGAAGTTCTTTTCGGGTTTCCATCCAGACTTTTATCTCCATCTTTTTATCTCTTACTTTTAGCTTCCGCAGACTCTCCTGTATTTTTTCAAGTTCTTTCAAAAGCTCTTTTCGAGTGTCGCTTTGTTCGATATCTTTTTCGATACCCTTCTGAACAAGTTCTTCTTTTTCCTCTGACAGCAAATACTCTTCGTCGTTTTCAAAAGTAACTATTCCTTGACTTAATTCCCATTTTTTTAAAAGTTCTAAATTCCAAGGGAAATTTATAGTTTTTTCTAAAAAAGCGTAGTATTCATCCCGACTAATATCTTCGAGATAATACTTATCCCCCATTGATTGACCTTTAGGTTTATGCCGCATTTGATAATGCATTGCTAATTCTTTCACGTTATCTCTTAAGTGGTCATCCTTGATATGTGTTTTTTTCATTAAAGTATTCAAAGAATGACGTGTGCTTTTTAATATGATGTTTTCACGTTTTTTCGGTGGTAAAAAATCGGCTGCAACCCTTAAACGCCTAATAAACTTCTTATCAAGTACTTTTAATTTCTTTTCGTATGCCATCGGATGCGATCGAAGAAAATATCCTTTTCCTTTTGGAATGTGTTGGCCTTGTCGTTTATACAGATCCTTTAAATACAGGTTAATTTGTTCGACTGCAGCAACAGGAATGGGAGAGTTGTATTTTTGATGAGAAATGGAATACTCACCTTTACCCGCTTCTTTATCGACAATCATTTCACCGTAGTTTTTGTCATTTAAAGCTATTAAGCCGTGCTCATCCAAGACAAAATGTTGATCAAGTCTAAGATGAACAAGTTCTTCTGGTCGTAAACCTGTTGTTGCACAAAGAACCCAAATTGCCGCATATCTTAACGCTAAATCGCTTCTATACATTTTTAAAATCGTATCACGACAACGGATTAATTCTTCTCTAGTCAAGAAAACTTTTGTGATACGGTCTATTTTTTCTTTCGCCGGAGCGTCCGATTGTCTCTGTGGAAATTGATTTAGGAAAGTTAGGATATTCTTTTTTAGTGATTCGAAATTTTGGTAATCGTCGAATGTGTTCTTTGGTTCTAAATCTTTTCTCATTAACAACCAATAATAAAAGGGCTTTAAATCTCTATAAATCCCCATTAAAGTGGTGGTTTTTCGATTTTTACTTATGCAAGCGTAATCGTCGATGTTTATATCGAACACCTTAAATACATCTGGATCAATCTTGTCCAATTCTTCGTTTGGAAGGTGGTCAAGGGTGCCGTTCGAATAATTTAGTCTGCAGCGACCACAGATAATACTGAAAAACACATTTGCTAAACGATGTTTCGTTTCTGGCAAACGAAGCTCAGCGTGAGCTACATTACGTTTTGGTCGATATCCATTCCAACTGATTACGACTCCATTTTCTCTTGCTTCAATGTACGAGTCAATCATTTGCTGTTGTTCATCATTCAAAAAATTATAAGATGCAAGGTTATTACTTACCCTGGAAGCGTTATTCAAATAATGGGTTAATGTTTTTAGAACAGTTTTAGCGTCATAATATTCTAAAAGTGAATCTCCCCATTTTGCCACGGCTTTTTTTTCTATTAGTTCTTCGTCCCTCAACTTGGCTAGCGTCTCAAAGGAAGTACGAACGCCTTCTTTTTGGAAAATTTTTAGCATCGTTAGTAATCTTACTGTTTGGAATTTTTTATAGGCATCCCTGTGTAAATACATTATTTGACACTGGTTTTCGATGTTCGTAATATCGACGTGTTTCCAATCAAGCCGGTCTAAATAAACAAAATCTGTTCCGCGTTCCAATTTCCCTTCACATTCCATCTTTAATACGATTTCTTCTGTTGCATAAACGCTTTGCAAGCTTTCCTCTAACGTAAACCAACCTTTTTCACTCTTGTGATTATCGTGGTCTTTTTTTAGGTTTTCATAATAGGTGACCACAAAAACAATGTCGCTTTTCTTGATTTTGTAAACGTCTCCTTCTTTGTTATTTTTTCCTGAAACCACCAACTTTTCCTTAAAGGCAGGGATGTGCTGTACGCCTCTTACAAAATTTTCGGGAAGGTTATAACGATTTATTAATTCCGATTTGGAATAAAGAGGCTCCCCGAATTTTGCTATATCGTAAGCTTCATCCCAACTGCTGAAATACTTTTTTATAGTTTGATTGCTTAGACGATGTCCTTTATCCTTGAAGGCTTTATATGTCCTATTATCGGGTTCTACATCAATAAAACTTTTAATCGCTGTTAGAATTTGTTCAAGCATAGCAACTGCTTTTTCATCTTTAATAATTGGGACTTTTGTCTTCAATCCTGCCTCGACAAGTGCCTCTTCCCAAGATCCGAATAACCTTTCAATGATGGTCCTCTTGAACGCAACATAACTTTTATTTAAAAAATCATCCCGATTCACTTTGCCATTTTCGCTGTAATATCTCTTCAAGGAATTAATTATTGCCTCTTTTTTTTCTGAATCGCTTAAGAGGTTTGTTTCAACTCCTGCTTCAACTACCGCATTATTCCATGTTCCAAAATGCCTTCTTACTGTTGAAGCTGAGAAAGAGTAGGGTTTATTTTCATACAATCTTCTGTTTATAACCCCTTCTTCTTGATAGCACTTCTTTATCGTTTCAACAATTAGTTGTTTCAACTTATTACCACCTCAATATCCAGTATTACCCAATAGACAAATTTACATACACAGAAATCACAGATTGCACTAAATAGTCTCCCCCTACCTATTGGAACCTACCGGTAAATAATTCAGTGAAATCTGTGTAATCTGTGTTTGATGGTATAATCATATTTCATAGACTTTCTCATAGACTATTACCAATTTAATCCAATTAATATAGATTCTTTATCGACCTGAAAACAAAGAAACCAAAAGACGATGGATAATAGTCCATCGTCTTTTGGTTTCTTTTATTTTTTAATTCATCGGGATATTTACGGCTATTAGAGCCATTCAATTTCTATTGTGACATCAGCGGTTCCTTTTTTGGTATTATGGTCTGCTATTGCATTCGTTGAGAACCATATTTTCTTTATAAATGTTTTAAGAAATGTATTGCATTCCTCAGGATCAAGTAATTCTATATTATTTAACGTTTTAATGCATTGCTCTAACCGCTCTTGCTCTTCTTCCGAATTATTTAAATTTTCTAATTGTATGGCTACTAATTCTTTTTGCTGTTCCACTTGTTTCATTTTCTCTTCGTTTTCCTTACTAAATTCTAAAAAGTCTGATTTTGTAATTTCTCCGTCCATTCGCATTATTTTAAGGTTTTTTTGTCTGTTGTGAAACTTTTCTAATTGTTTATCTAGGGATTCCATATGAAAAACTAATTTCTTTTCTTCGGTTGAATTGTCGAATTCTTTTAATTGTAATAATGCTTGGTGAAAGTCTTTCTTCTTCTCTTTAACTTTTTGTAAAACAAACTCCTCAACAGGTCGATACTTATGACCTCTATCTTTACAAGTGTTATTGCTTATTTTGTATGAACATGATTTGATGAAATCCGTATCACTACCGTCCATTTGAATGTATCTTTTTCTACCGCAGTGATTACAATAAAGCAAATTTTGAAACTTTCTGGTTGCTTTCTTTTTATTAAAAAAATTGCCTGTTGAATTTTCATCCAATATTTTTTGAACTTCTAACCATTGCTGTTTTGAAATGATGGGGTCGTGAGCATTTTCTACAAATACTTTATCCACTACTCTCCCATTGACTCTTCTGCATGCGGATACCACACCATAATAAACCACATTTTTTCTTATTGAAGATATATGGGAAGTGGTTAACAATTTTCCACTTCTGCTCCGCCACCCAAGAACGTATAAATGTTTGGCAATTTCATTTGCTGATACTCTTTCTTTTGTTTTTTCGAAGATGTATTTGATAATTTGTGCTTCTTGCTCAACAATTATTAATTTTTGATTTTCGTCCTTTTTATACCCCAGAGGTACTTTATTGCTCATCACCCATCTGCCCTGCTCTGCGGCAGCGAGTCGCCCTCTTCCTAAACGCTTTCTGATTTGCTTATATTCAAAATTTGCCATCATCGCTTGAAATGAAAATAACATTTCATTGCTTTCTTGGGTCAGATCTATTTCTCCTTGAGGAGTCAAAATTTTTATATCGTGGGCAATAAGCATGGTCTTTATTTGCTCTGCATAGGCATTATCACGGGAAATCCGGTCAATATCCATGACAAGAATATAATCATACTGATGTAGATTACCCAATAATCGATTCAATTCCGGTCTTTCCGTGTTTACACCGCTAGAAATTTCCTGGTAGATGTCATAGGTTAAATGGTGTTGATTAGCAAGTTTCGTTAAAGCATGTCGATGACTCATTAAAACCTCCTCGATATTTAATTGCTCTTCATTCCTTGACAAACGTAAATAAATAGCAGCCAAAGACATTTTGGTTTACCACTCCTTTGCTATGTAGTATCCCAATAAAAATAGAAAGTTAACATCTGTAATCTTACCGACTGTTCCATACATCGTAATCACGACCGTATCACCGATCTTATATTTCGGTTTTTTTCGTTTCTCCATATCCTCCATCCTCTCAGGTGTTGAGCCGTGAACTTTGATTACAATAGTATATGCACTAATTTGGTTACCGGCACCCGCTAGTCAAAAATTAAGTAAAGTGTATCATTAAAATAAGAAAAGTGAAGGCGCCTTGAACAGCCTTAGGCATAGAACAAGACAAGCAGGCCGAAATGTTGTTCTCAAACCTTTTGGACGGATTGGCTTGTGACCTCAAGGGGGTAGGGGGTAGGCGCCGGAGCTGGACCATTCTTAGAGCAATTTATAATTCTTACACTAAAAAAAAAAAAACCGCCTCGCTTTTAAGAGACGATTTCATACTTCATTTTTCCGATAAAAGATATTCCTGCCACGCTTCATCAAAGACTGCCATGGACTCTAAATAATGTCCATTCAGTTCAAGATAGGAGGATAATTCATTGTAATCCTCAAAAGTTTTTGGAAAGCTGTGATCCTCAAAAGCATCATTTGCAAACCTGCTAATCGCATCCTTTGGCTCGGGGTGCCGATACTTCATTAAAAAATGATAAAAGGATTTCCTCATAAAAAACACCTTCCTTTCCGTGTTTTTTATGAAAACTATAACTGATAGCAATCCTGACGTCCAGATAAATAGAAAAAAAGCCTGCAATCATGCAGGCCGCTTATTATTTTTATGAGGAAAAATCAAAGTAATTTCGCTTTAATAATCTTGGAAATTCCATCAATTCTTTATATGAAATAGTTTTGCCGATTTGTTTGCAATCAATTAAAAATAATTGATCTTCAATTCCTTTAACGGTCGTTTCTTCTTGATAGGTCATTGCACACTCGCTGCAGGTAACTGCAGGGGTCTCCGTAATTTCAATGGCTCTTGTGCCATCCGGCAATTCCCAATACACTGAATCGGTAATTTCTTTAATATTCTTACTGTCGCACCACTCACAACTATGGCTCATGAAGACACCCCCTATTCTTTTGCTTGATCGTTGGCTGTACCGGTTTTTTTCAATTCTTCTTTCTGAATTAGCGACTGGTATTTCTTCTCTTTCATCTCATCACGTTTGCTGCGGTTATCCTTTAATGAATGATGTTCAGGGTCTTCGGTGTAATTATTACGGCGATCTAAACGTGTTAGGCCTTCTGGGATAAGGTTAAAGTGCTGGTCATTCATGATGCCGGCAATTCCCGCCAAAGAGCGTTTATCTTGATAATCAGGATAGATACCTTCGAAATAATCTTCTGCTCTTCCCGGAACATAGTTTTCTGGCTCAGGATAAGAGGTGATAACGCCTTCAAAGTTACGAAGTACAACCTTTTCAGGACTTTGAGAAATAAGATAATTTGGCTGCAAGGAAATTTTCCCACCGCCTCCAGGAGCATCGACAACAAATGTAGGTACTGCATAGCCGCTCGTATGTCCACGTAAACCTTCAATGATTTCAAGACCTTTTGATACAGGTGCACGGAAATGGCCAATTCCTTCTGATAGGTCACATTGATAAATATAGTAAGGACGAACACGAATTTTAACTAAATCATGCATAAGTTTTTTCATAATCGCTACACTATCATTGATTCCAGCAAGGATAACAGATTGGTTTCCAACAGGTACACCGGCATTTGCAAGCATTTCACACGCCTTCTTTGACTCCTCAGTGATTTCGATTGATGTATTAAAGTGAGTATTCAACCAAACTGGATGATATTTTTTCAAAATATTGCAAAGATTTTCGGTAATCCGCTGCGGGAAAACAACCGGTGCTCTTGTTCCAATCCGGATAATTTCAACATGGTCAATTTCCCTTAAATTTTTCAAAATGTATTCTAAAATATTGTCATTGATTAACAATCCATCCCCGCCGGAAATTAACACATCCCGAACCTGTGGAGCTTGGCGAATATAATTAATCGCTGCGTCTAACTGTTTCTTTGGTACGCCCATTCCGACTTGGCCGGAGAAACGTCTTCTTGTACAGTAACGGCAATACATAGAACATTGATTCGTTACTAGGAAAAGAACACGATCCGGATAACGATGAGTTAAGCCTGGAACTGGTGAGTCTTCATCTTCATGTAATGGATCTTCCAAATCATATTTTGTCTTATGAATTTCTGCTGAAATCGGTACAGATTGCATCCGAATCGGACAACGTGGATCATCTGGATTCATAAGTGAAGCATAGTAAGGTGTAATATTTAAAGGAATGGTCTTAGTTGAAATTTTTACGCCTTCCTCTTCTTCAGGAGTTAAATTAATTACCTTTTTTAAATCATCCACAGTACGGATGGTATTTGTCAATTGCCATAGCCAATCGTTCCACTGTTCTTCTGTTACATCCTTCCAAAGTTCAATTTCTTTCCAATGACGCTCAGGCTTGTATAATGTTTGTTTCATACTACATTCCTCCAATCAATGATTACACTTTATTAATATGCAAGAAGTGTGCCAAAGGGATAAAACCTTGATAATATCAGTGTTTTTTTTAAACTCCTGATTTTTTAAGCGAAGATTCAAAATTTTAATAAAAAAAGATGCCGAAAATTCGGCATCTATAAATTCGTTTTCTTCAGTTTATATTGAAGGGTCTGTCTTGGAATTTCTAATAGTTTAGCAGCTTGATTGATATTTCCACCTGATTGGCCGAGCGCAGTTTCAATCAATTGCTTCTCAAGCTCCTCCATATTTTTTCTTAAGGAAAGGGTCTCGCTTTCCACTTCTATCCGTTTTGGCTTATACGTTACCGCCTGCTGCCTGAGCATGATGGGCAGATCCTCATTTGTTAGAAAATATCCATCAGTAATGTTCATCATGTATTCAAGTGTATGCTTTAATTCTCTGACATTGCCGGGCCACGCGTAGTCTCGAAAGAATTGCTCCAGCCTGCCGTCCAATCCCTTTACGTTTTTTTGTAATTTTTGATTAAAACTTTTAATAAAATGGTCAGTTAGAAAGAAAATATCTTCCTTTCTTTCCCTTAATGGCAGAAGCGAAAAGGTGAAAACATTTAACCGGTAATACACGTCGTAACGGATTTTCTGCTCCTCAAGGGCCACGCTTGGATGAACGTTCATGGCAGCAATCACCCGAACATCAACGGGAATATTTTGAGCACTCCCGACTCTTCTTACGATTCCATCCTCTAAAACCCTTAAAAGCTTTGCCTGCAATTCAACCGGCATTGCATGCAGCTCGTCCAAAAAAAGGGTTCCCCCATCTGCGAGTTCAAATAAACCTTTACGCTCAACCGCGCCTGTATAGCTTCCTTTCGCTGTGCCAAATAATATACTCTCGAGCAGCGATTCCGGGATAGCCGCACAGTTTTGGGCGATAAAAGGCCCCTCGCTTCTGCGTGATTCATAGTGAATTCCTTGGACAAACAACTCTTTCCCCGTTCCGGACTCACCATATACAAGAATCGGAGCATCTGATTTTGCAAGCTTTTTCGCTTCGTTTTTCATATTGTTAAAGGTTTCATTCTCGGTTTTTAAATCATCCAGTGTGTACTTTACTTGATTGACTGTTTTTTTCTTGCCGCTTTTATTTAAGCCTTTTTGCAGGTCTAATAGCCTTTCCGCAAGCAGCTTCATCCTAGAGTAATCCTTGGCAATTTCAACAGCACCAATGATTTCCTTCTCGAGAAAAATCGGCAGAGTTGTGTTGATGGTATCAATCCTTGTCCCATGTAAGTTAACATATACCTGTGTTTGATTATAGATAGGCTTCTTTGTCTTGATTACCTTTAGAAGGGTGCTTGATTCCTCTGTCAGGGAAGGAAAGGCATCAAATACATGTTTTCCTAGTACCTCTTTTACATCCATTCCATCATGTTTTGCCGCTACTTCATTGTAAAAGATTGTTTTCCCATTTGTATTTACGACGTGAATCCCTTCATCAATACTTTTTAAAATTGCTGTTAAAACTTCTGATGTTAATGCCGTTAATTGAATCAACTATTTTCACCTACCAAAAATCTTTCCAAAACAAGGTGCCGAAATTTCGTCACTAAAGCCGAAAATTTAGCAGTTTGCCAGATTCTTCACCCACAAATTCATATCTTCAAGCTTGTCGTAAATATAGCAATTATTCATAAATCTTCCCCGGTAGCTGTATCCGAGTTGATACAAGGCTGCATTCATGCCAAAGGAAAGCGATCTTGCAATAGAATAGGCACAAAAAACACCCTGACTCTTTAATTCCCCTTCAAGCTCTTTCAGTAAAATTTTCATCAACCCATATTTTCCGCGGTATTCTGGAAGTGTCGCACAATCGGTTAACTCCGCATTTTTGTAAAATAAATTCATTTCCGCTGATGCAGCGCTAACAATTTTCCCATCGTGGAAAAAGACATAATAGACAGTTCCTTCCTTCATCGTCTTTTTCACATACTCAGGGTCATGTAATGGCGTTGGATATATTTCAAAAACTTGACGATATAGTGTGGAAAGTTGCTCAGCACAGCTTTCATCCGCTTTTTTCAACTCATATTCTTTCGGCGGATAGGCTTTTTCAACCGATTTATCCAATTGATAAATGTTTTGAATGATTTCATCCTCTTTTAACCAATGCTCATTTTTCTTCCGATCATTCGTATAAAATTTCGAAAAGAAATAAGCATCTGAACCAAGGAAATAACCATCGAGAATCACCTCTGGCTGAAGGCCCTTTTCATAAAAGAAACGGAGATCCTCCAAACGTCCTTTTATGATTAATTTTTCGGCCTTGTGTTGATAAACGAGTTCTTCTGCCTGCTTTAATACTATACTAGTATTTCCCCGATAATCATCAACACGAATTCGTTTATTAAATGGGTCTACATACACGTTTAAGTAAAAGTTATTTTCTTCAATGATAATGGTTGATGCTGTTTCTCTCATTATAATCACCCCTAATAATGTTTTACATTAAAATGCCTGACCGGAAAAGGTCAGGCTCACTAAAATCTAAAGATTTAGGTCACTTTTCCAAATTAATTGCTGACACCACACCACTTCAATATTGTAAGTGCGATTATTTCACTGGCGATATAAAGATCCTCCAGTTCAATATGTTCGTTTGCATCATGGGCAGTTTCGGTAATGCCAGGGCCAAATACGACAACAGGCGTGTTACCTACAGATGACAGAATCCCACCATCTGTTCCCCATGGACTAGCTTCAATCACAGGTGCTTCACCGATAATTTCCTGGAAACTTGCCGATATTTCCTTTATTAATGGATGATCACTTTCGAGAGATCCAGGTATCCAGCGCCCACCAAACCATTCAATTTGCAGTGGATTTTCACGGAACCATTCATCCGTCTGATTTAATTCTTGTAAACTATTTTCCATTTCTTCCTTGGCGGAAGGTATGGTTTCATCAGGAGCCACTCCCATTCTACCTTCAATGAAAGCTAAATCCGGAACGGAAGATGGCCATTCTCCGCTATTGATTTTTCCAATATTGATTGGAATCGGTATTGGGATCGAATTAAATAAAGGATCGGTAATTCTCGCGTTTCGGTCTTTTTCTAATTGCTGCAATCGCTCAATCACACGAACAGATTTTTCAATCGCACTTACTCCTTCGTACCTTGTTCCTCCATGTGCCGCCCTTCCTTTCACCTTAATGCGAAACCACATGGAACCTTGTTGTTTTGGGAAAATTTTCATATTTGTCGGTTCAGGGATGATCGCCCCATCAGCATGATAACCACGTAAAACAGCTGCGAGCGTTCCAGCCCCACCGCTCTCTTCTTCAATCACGCTTTGAAAAATAACATCGCCCTTGAGCTTAATCCCTGTTTTGATTAATGACTCGATTGCAAGGAGAAGAGCTGCTGAGCCGCCTTTCATATCAGTAGCCCCACGGCCATATAATTTTCCATCTTCAATATGACCGCTAAATGGGTCGTGCGTCCAGTTTTTCGAATCCCCTACAGGAACGACATCGATGTGGCCATTAAGAATAATCGATTTTCCCCCTCCGGTACCTTTTAAAACGGCGACTACATTCGGATTGCCCTCAAAATTATGGCGATCACAGCAAAAGGCTGGATGATTTTTTAAATCTTCGTCGCCAATTTCCCAAATATCCAATTCCAGTCCCAGTTGTCGGCATTTTTCAATGACGATGGCCTGGGCACCACTTTCATTTCCCCTTGTGCTGTTTTCTTGGACCATTAATTGCAAAAGCTTTGCACCCCGACCGCGATTTTCATTCAGCCATGTTTTCACTTGATTTTCTTTTGTTTTCAATCGGTTCACTCCTTAAGAGCTGGATAAAAGAATTAATATGGTATATTCCGAATCTGATTACTGACTGCAAAATCACAGCCTGTTTTTTCCTTCACCTTTTCCAAGTCAAATGGGACAAATAATTCCGTTAAAATCAGCCCATTCTCTGTTACTTTAAAAACAGCCATCTCCGTAACAATCAAATCGACACAAGCTGAAGAAGTTAAAGGCAACGTACATTCTCTTACGATTTTGGGATTGCCGAATTTATCACAATGATTCATTAAAACAATGACCTTTTTTGCCTTTTGGGCAAGTTCCATTGCTCCGCCCATCCCCGGTACCTTTTTCCCCGGAACAATCCAGTTTGCAAGATCTCCATTTTGACTTATCTGGAGGGAACCGAGGACGGTAATATCCACTCTGCCTCTTCGAATCATCCCAAAGGCAGTTGAACTGTCACAATAAGAACCGCTACTGACAAGCGTTACCGGAAAACCACCTGCATTGCACAGGTTTTCGTCTTCTTCACCCTTTTGGGGACTTGGCCCCATTCCGGTAATCCCGTTTTCAGCATGAAACATCACCTTAATGTCTTTCGATAAATGATTGGGAACGAGCGATGGAATCCCAATTCCAAGGTTGACGACCATCCCATTCTTAATTTCTTCGGCGGCACGTCTTGCCATTTGATTGCGGATATCTACTCCCATGCCCATTTCCAATTCACCCCCTTGGAAGGAATGATATAATCTATGAACACGCCTGGAGTCACAATTTCTTCCGGATTAAGACTGCCCAGAGGGACGATTTCATCTACTTCTACAATCGTCAAATCACCAGCCATTGCCACAAGCGGATTATTGTTGCGCGCACTCTTGTCGTAGACCAAATTTCCAAACTCGTCTGCCTTTTTGGCATAAATAATGCCGACTTCTGCCGTCAGCGGGGTTTCGACAAGATAATCATTTCCATTTAATTTTATAATCGGTTTGTTTTTTGCAACGATTTCACTGTCCATCCCAATATCCGATAGAATCCCGGGCAGTCCAACCCCGCCTGCGCGGATTCGTTCCGATAAAATTCCCTGCGGTGAAAATTCCACCTCAAGTTTCCCTTCATGCATTAATTGGCCAGCAATGGGATTTGAACCGATATGAGAGGCAATTATTTTTACTGCCCTCCCTTGACTGACGATTTTACCGATACCGATGTGCGGAAACCCTGTATCATTCCCAATTAACGTCAAATCTCGAATTCCCTTTTCTAAAATTCCATCGATAAGTGTCGGCGGAGAGCCGACCCCGCCGAAGCCACCGAACAATAATGACATCCCGTCATGGAAAAACTCCATTACTTTTTCCAGTGTAGTAATTTTTCCAAATGGATTTTCCATTCCTGCACCACCATTCTAAACGAGATCAGCAAAACGCTTCGAAAAAGCTTCAAATGTAGCTATTAATAAGCTAAAAATTTCTTCCATCTCTCTTTTGGTAATGGTTAACGGAGGGGAGATAATGATTGAGTCTCCGTTAACCCCGTCCATTCCCGCACCTGCAGGATAGACGAGAAGGCCATTTTCCTTTGCGAGAGTGACCATCGTTGGAGTGACAGCTGCTTTCCTTTCGAAAGGCCGTTTGGTTATTTTGTCTTCAACAAACTCAATCCCAAATAGCAATCCTTTACCTCGTACTTCACCGATAAATGAAAATTGTTTTTTTAATTTATCAAGCAGATTTCCTAAGTACACACTCTTGTTTTCTACTTCCTTCATAATCTCATTTTTTTCAAGGTATTCAAGCACAGCCAAGGAAACGGCACAGGCTTGCGGATTTGCACTTAACGTGTGGCCGCTCATGACGAATTTCGTACCAGCAAGTATTGGCTCCATCACTTTTTCGCTTGCAACCGCTGCGGCGATCGGAGTATAGCCGGCACCCATTCCCTTTCCAAACGTAACAATATCCGGAACTACCCCATATTGTTCTAATGCAAGTATCGTGCCAGTACGACCAAAACCCGTCATGACTTCATCTGCGATAAAAAGAATGTCATATTGGTCGCAAATTTTTTTAATAACTTTAAAATAATCTTTTGGCGGGGTTATTGCTCCTCCTGATGCGCCGATGATTGGCTCTGCAATGAACGCGGCTATTTTGTCGGCACCAATGCGATTGATGGCCGTTTCTAATTCTTGTGCACATTGGTAGGCGCAGGTTGATGGCACTAGATTATAGGGACAGCGGAAGCAATAGGGCGGGTTGATTACAGGAAAGTCTTCCAGTAAGGGGACAAACCTGGCCCGTCTGGCGGCATGCCCTGACATGGAAAGAGCCCCCATTGTAATGCCATGATAGCTCACCCATCTTGATAAGATTTTTGTTTTCGTGTGAATCCCTTTTTCCTGCCAATATTGAATGGCCATTTTCATAGCGGTTTCCGTTGCTTCCGACCCACTATTGACAAAAAAGCTCCAATTCAAGTCTCCCGGAGTCAGTTCAGCAATTTTTTTAGCCAGCTCTTCAGCGGGAGTACTGGTAAACTGCGAGCGATAAACAAATGAAACTTTTTCAGCTTGTTTATTCATTGCTTCAATGATTTCCGGTACCCCGTGCCCAATATTTGCCGTAACGGCACCTGAAGCAGCATCTAGATACTTTTTTCCATCCAAATCATACAAATAGACCCCTTTGCCGTAATCAATGACTGGGTATATTTCGTCCATCACCGGTTTTATTAAATAAGTACGTTCCACCACCCATACCACTTCCCTTTAGCTCTAGTCTGCTTTACTAAATTGTATGACCAGAAGTTTGTGCATATGTAGGAGGTATATTTCTTGGTTACTTATATATTTGGGTCTATTAATTAATGTTCGCTGTAAATTTTTTAAACCCTTCGAGAAACTTGAAATTTTTTAAAACGCTTTCACAAAAGATGTTGATTTTTGTAAAATTATCGGATTGCTCTCTTCGACTGATTTGGATGTAAATTAGTTAATTCGCCAAGAAAAAACTGACTCTATAAAAAATCTAGAGTCAGCGTTTCGTTTTATATTTTAGTATGCCAGCTTGCTCCGATGATGATGAGCAAGATAAAGAGCACGACGATTAGCGCAAAGCCGCCAAATCCAAAACCATATCCGCAGCCAACACCGCCTGCCGGATAGCCAAACCCCCCGTAAGGGTTTCCGCAGCAGCCATCATATCCAAAACCATAACCGTACATTATAACGTTCACTCCTTGGCAATTTGTTTCTTCACACTGATACATTATGAACTAGGCACCTGTCCTGTATGTGCATTCGCCCATATTCAGCAAAAACTATCCGCTTTTACCCATTTCAATGAAAAAAGCCGCTCTACAATCGCGGCTTTTTTCACTTATTAAATAAACTTGTAAATTCTCCGTACCCTTCCTCTTCAAGTTTCTCTTTCGGAATAAACCGTAACGAAGCAGAGTTTATGCAGTAGCGTAAACCTGTTGGTCCCGGACCGTCGTTAAAAACATGGCCTAGATGGGAATCCGCCGTTTTACTGCGCACTTCTGTCCGAATCATAAAATGGCTGTAATCTTCTTTTTCTACAACCTCTTCCGCTTCAATCGACTTTGTAAAGCTTGGCCAGCCGCAACCGGCATCAAATTTATCGAGCGAGCTGAACAATGGTTTCCCGGAAACAATATCTACATAAATGCCCTCCCGATTCTCATTATAATATTCATTTCGAAAAGGGGGCTCTGTTGCATTATTTTGCGTCACTTCATATTGGATGGGTGACAGCCTCTTTTTTAACTCGCCCTTATTTACCATCTTTATCCCTCCAATGTCTTTCAATAAAGCCCGCACGGCCTGAACCTACATGATAGGATTCATAGTGGTCGCGGTTTTTCATATAATACTGCTGGTGATAGTCCTCTGCAGGATAAAAAGGTTTAGCCGGTAAAATTGGCGTTACAATCGGTTTGGAAAACCTGCCGCTTTCCTGTAATTTTTGTTTTGACTCTTCCGCGAGTGCTTTTTGTGTGTCACTATGATGAAAAATAGCCGTTTGATAGGATTGACCGCGATCGTAAAATTGTCCTCCAGGATCGGTTGGATCAATTTGTTGCCAATACAATTCAAGCAATTTTTCATATGGAAAAATATTCGGATCAAAAGTAATTTGGACGGCTTCATAATGCCCGGTTGTATCAGTACAAACCTGTTGATACGTTGGGTTTTCCACCGTACCGCCTGTATAGCCGGAAATCACACTTTTAATACCGGGCTGCTCATCAAATGGCTTGACCATGCACCAAAAACAGCCGCCGGCAAAGGTTGCTAATTGCTCTGCTCCTTCCAAACTGCTCACCTCACAAGTAATCATCTTGACCCAAGTATACCGAATGTAATTCAAAAAATAAAATAACCTGATTGCCCTAAAGGGAACATGCAAATAAAAATCCATTCTAGAGACACCTACCCATTCCCGGCTGAATATTGTACTAGTAAATTAGAGAATAGGAGCGAGCAGTATGTCCGAAAATCGAACTCATTCTGATTATCTTCAAAGGGCGGCCATGTATGATACACTCTCCCAATTTTATAAATACTCGAACCCTGATCTGCATATGCAGTTCTACTTAAAACATATGAAATATATTAATAAGGCATTCAATATGATGCGGATCCACTCTCAGCAAATGCAGGCAGAGTCAAAAATCCGTATTCTAAACACCTCACCTGATGCCCCTAATTTGGACATTTATATCAACGGGAAGCGGGTGGTAAGAGACCTAAGTTTTAAAGAAGCAGCTCAAGCACTGACCATAAGACCTGGTAAATATCATGTCGATATCTATCCTGCTGGTAATATGGTGGATAGTGTCTTAAATAAAAAAATCACGATTGAACCTGGAAAATCGTACACATGGGCCGTTATTGATCCAAGCAAAAAAATGCGTCTTCTCGTATATCTAAATCAGCCGGAAGTACCGATGAATGAAGCAAAGGTACGCTTTATCCACCTTTCGCCGGATACTCATGCCTTGGACGTTGCTGTAAAAGACCGCGATGTTATTTTTCCAAAGGTAGCCTATAAGCAAGCCACAGAATACCTGGCATTATCCCCGATGACAGTAGATCTTGAAGCTAGGGAAGCAGGTACAAAAAATGTAATACTTCCAATGCCAAATTCGCATTTTAAAGCAAATGAAGTCTACACGGTTTTCTTTGTCGGTTTATCCAAAGGAAATCCGGAGCTGCAATCGATTATTATCAAAGAATAAGCGAAGACTGAGTTGAAATCTCAGTCTTTTTTCCGCTTGACTTCCAGCATACAAAACCCAATAATCATGATAGAATTTGAAACAAGAGAGAAGAGAGGAGCATTACGATGCAACTTCCCTCCGGATTCATTCGGAAGTTTACGGATTTACTGGAAGAGGAATCCAAAGATTTTTTCCATACATATGAAGAAAGCAAAATGAGCGGACTGCGGTTAAATCAGCTTAAAATATCTGAAGAGGAATGGGCGCAAAAATCACCATTTACATTAAAAAAAATTCCTTTTGTCCCTAATGGTTATTATTATGATTCTGAGATAGGCCAGCCGGGAAAACATCCCTATCATGCGGCAGGTCTATATTATATCCAAGAACCAAGTGCCATGTTTGTTGCGGAACAGCTTGCACCAACACCGGGCGAAAAGGTTCTTGATTTATGTGCTGCTCCCGGGGGAAAATCGACGCAGCTTGCAGGGAAAATGGCACAAAGGGGCATCCTTGTTGCTAACGAAATTAATTCCAAACGGGCAAAAGCCTTGTCAGAAAACATCGAACGATTAGGAATATCCAATGTTTTGGTTACCAATGAAACTCCGGAACGACTTGCCGAACGGTTTCAAGGCTATTTCGATAAAATTCTTGTCGACGCCCCCTGTTCAGGTGAAGGAATGTTCCGCAAGGATGTGGAAGCAATTGCTTTTTGGAGTGAGGCCCATGTTGAAGCATGCGCGAAACAGCAAAAAAATATTCTTGATTCTGCCTATAGCATGCTAAAAGATGGCGGCATCCTTGTCTATTCAACATGCACTTTTTCACCGGAAGAAAACGAACAAACCATTGAGTATTTTTTAAAAAAATATCCCGATTTAGAGTTGTTGCCCATTGAGAAAACAAACGGAATCCAAAAAGGCCGGCCTGAATGGTCCAACAGCAATCTAAACGAGCTTGAAAAAACAGCACGGCTATGGCCGCAACATTTAAGAGGAGAAGGCCATTTCGTCGCAAAGATTCGTAAAACATCTGTGCCGGCCCCTTCTAGAATAAAAGAAATGGCCTCGAACGCCAACAGGACACAGCTAAAGGATTTTTATGAGTTTTCCAATCAAACCATCGATGGAAAAACAATTGATCACTTCTATTTATTTAATCAACAGCTTTATGCACTGCCAGACCAATGTCCAAATTTCCAAGGGTTAAAAATCCTGAGAGCCGGGCTTCATCTTGGCGAATTAAAGAAAAACAGGTTTGAACCGAATCATGCACTTGCATTGGGATTAAAGGCAAACGAGGCGAAGCACTGCTTTACATTAAAAGATGACGAGTGGTTGCATTATCTAAAAGGAGAAACATTAACAACGGGAAATGACCGTGGCTGGATGCTCCTCACCATCGATGGCTACCCACTCGGCTGGGGAAAAGAAGCAAAAGGGATTTTAAAGAATTTTTACCCAAAAGGGCTTAGAAATCAAGCATAACAAAACAGGGTGCTTAACATGAATAAGGCACCCATTTTAATCTACTGGAACTAATATAATGAAGGAAATATCATCCTTTTTCAAATCAAACTTTTCTGTTTTAATTTTCAAGTCACTTTTCAGCTTTAATTGCTGCATATGGACGTAAACTAGTTTATTTTCCGGTTGGAGGTCAACCCCTTTTGGCAGCTTATAGTTTTCATCAATGAATTTTAGGACATAGGATTCAGGCAAATTTAAGTTTCCAATTTTAATCGATTTTTGCTGTAGAACTAAATCACCATTTGCCAATGCTTTCGGAATAAAAGACATTTTTAAATTAAGCTGTTCACTAAAAAACGGGATGGTTCCATAAAGCTCGACTTCATTCCCTAAAAGAACCTGATAAGCAATTGGTGAACCAGCCGTTTCTTTTTGCAAGTAATGGTTGATTAGCCGATTCAAATCCTGCTTATTTGAACGAATCCGAAAGGAAACAAACTCTCCATTTTGCCCTTTCTCAAGGCTTTTCATCTTTTGCGTTGACGGTGACAAAAGTAAGCCAAGTATGATGATGACAACTAAAAGGTCAATCCCTAATAAAAGCAGGAATCCCCTTCTCCATTTGTTTTTCATATATAACTAATTCTCCTCTTTGCTGACCATAAACGAATTTCTATCCAGATCAGGAAGTGCGCGTTCTTCCAATGTTTGGTTAAGCCTTTGTGCAATTAATTTATATCCTTTATCATTTGGATGAAAATTATCCTTAAATAAAAGGTTTTCTGAATCATTTTTAAACAAGTCTTCGATATGGACAAAATAACCATTTGGATAATTAGCCATTACTGCTTGACCGGCATGATTCCACTCACTCACAATTTGATTCAGTTCCTTCATATTTGCAAACCATTTCAAAAATGGATTATACAAGCCGACCAGCACGATAGCGGCATTAGGTTTTTCTTTTGTTATTGTCTCCATTATTTGTGTCAAATGAACAATATATTCCTCTTTTCCCCTTGTAAAATCAGAAAATTTTAAGTCCATAATATTGTCTCTGAGCACTTTTACTATGTCATTTCCGCCGATGGTCAAAATCACTAAGTCTGCATTAGAAATTGCTGACTTCAATTCAGGTTGTTCCAGCCGTTTCAATAATTGTGTTGTCCGATTTCCCTTTACACCAAAATTATAAAATTCCGCTTCTTTTATACCCTTTTCATTTTCAAGCATTTTTTTTAGATAGGGTAAATAGCCGCCTTTATTGGTACTATCTCCAACACCCTCTGTCAGGGAATCTCCGGCAGATACGATTATTAATTTTCGGGGAATAAAGTCAGCAGGTGCCTGACTTAAAGTCAGTTTGGCAATCTTTTTATAGGAGTGAAACCTCATATGATTTGATGAAGCACAGGAACAAAGAACAATCGAGGAAAGAATTAGAAAAGTGAAAAACTTTCTCAATGAACTTTCACCTTCCTTTCAAACTATAAATATTATAACATGTGAAAAAACATTCAAAGCAAATATACAAAAACTAACAAGCTATTTTATAAAAACGTTTCCAAATTAGCAGCAGCCCATTTCAAAGTGTAAAAAAATAGACCCGATTATAGGTCTATTGCAATGCTTGAATATCTTTGATAATTTCATCATATGGAACTTCTTTAAATCCGTTATAGGATTTTTTTATATTTCCGTCCTGATCGACTAAATAGATCGAAGTACCATGAATAACTTGGTTCCCCTCTTCCGGCTTTTTGACCAGGGCTTTATAGTTTTTCAAGGCAAAATTTTCGATAAAAGACTGGGAATAACCGGTTAAGAATGTCCAATTTTTAAAGTCAATTTGATATTGGTTAGCAAACGCAGTCAACTTTTTTGGTGTATCTACTGTTGGATCCACACTAAAGGAAACCAACTCGACGTTTTTCAATCCAGCATCCTTTACTTTTTGTTGGAGCTTTTTCATGTTGGCCGTCATCGGCGGACAGATATCGACACAGCTGGTAAAAATAAAATCGGAAATCCAGACCTTCCCTTTTAAATCCTTCACCTTAAATGGCTTACCCGCTTGTGTTGTGGCTGAAAAATCTTGTATTGGCCAATTCACAGCATTTTTGATTTCCTTTTTTCCACATGCTGACAAAATCAATGTACATAATAACAGAAATGTCAACCAAAACCGAACTTTCATGATATCACCCATAACTATTTTCTTTTTCATTCCGAGAATAGTGTAACAAAGTTTTGAAAAAGAAGAAAGTAAATGAATATTAATCAATAACGCCTGTCTTAACAATTGTATTTTTCACGTGGATATCAAAAGTGGCCTGTTTAAATAATCGTCTCCATTCTGGCCTTTGTAAGCGGCTTCCCTCTTATATGTGTTTCATATTCATTTCAGGGTTTTTCTTTATATGTTGCAAGCCGCAATATCCATTCAAGCGGCCCGTATCGATAGAAATGCAGCCAAACTGCACTGAATACCAACTGTATGATGTAGATGATTATACAGATGTAAAGGGTTTGAAAATAGGAAATTTTCCAATATAGATTGATTGCATTACCGGCAATTAAAATGAAGGCGGTTTGCGAGACATAATTGGTGAGTGACATCCGCCCATAGCTTTTTAGAGGGAGCAATAATTTTTGAAAAAATCTTTGTTGCAAAAGTAAAATCAGTGTCCCGACATAAAAAGCCGAAAGAATCGGCCCAATCATGATTCCAATAATTAAAAACTGATTTGATTGAAAAGGGTTGAATGGTTTTGCAGGAACATGTTGATATTGAAACAAGAGACCTAGGGTACCCAAAATAAAGACTAACCCTGTAAAAATAGCAATTTGTCTTCTTTTCTGTTTGATTTCTTCAAATATTCGATATTGCCCCACAGCAAGACCCAATAACATTAACGGCAGGGTCATAAAAATTTTCATAGTGAATAAAGCAAAAAGGATTAACAACAAAATCCCCATTACCAGATTCAGCTCTTTTTTTACTTTATAAAAAGGTAATAGTATCAAACCGCAGCTTGCATAAACGGTGAGGGCTTCCCCTGGCTGAAAAAGAAAATGGACAAATCCAAAGATAAAGATCACAATGATTCTGCGTAAAAAAAGAACCGGCGCATTTTTTCCCTTCTCCTCAGCCTTCGTTAAAAAAATATACATTCCCACACCAAATAAAAAGGAAAAAATCGGGTAAAATCGCCCTTCAACAAAAAGGAACAAAAACCTTTGATAAGTGGCATCAGGCGTATCGAGAAGCGGTTTTCTCGCAGAAAGCAGTGCAAGGATGTTAACAAGGATAATTCCTAAAAGGGCAAAACCTCTTAAGTAATCAAGTGTATCAATACGTTCATTTTGTTGATAGGCTTTCATAAAATACATCCTCTATAAAAACGGATGGTGTTGCAGCACCATCCAATTTATCATTCATTATTCATAGTAATACATTAAAGCAAGGGCACCTGGGCCGGTATGTGTGCTAACAGTTGGATTGGTATAATCAATTTCCACATCTTGAAAGCCGGTCATTTCGGCAATACTTTCTTTTATTTTAGCTGCAAGTCCATGGGCCTCGGCATGAGCGATTCCGACTCGGCGAATGGTTTTTCCTTTTACGTCTTCAGCAAATTGTTTAGCAAAAAACTTAACCACCTGGGAGTAACTCCGTACCTTTGTTACCGGTGTGTATTCGGCTCCTTCAAGTGAAGCAATCGGTTTAATATTTAACAAGGAACCAATAAACGCTTTTCCTTTGCCAATCCTGCCGCCTTTTACAAGATTCTCTAACGTATCGACCATAATGTAAAGTTTAGTATGATTTTGGACTGTTTCCAGACGATTCAAAATTTCCTTCATGCTTTTTCCCTGTTGAGCCATCTCTGCGGCTTCTCTTACTTGGAAGGAAAGGGCTTTTGAAATAAACTTGGAATCTATAACGGTTACATTTGTTTTCGTCATCTGCGAAGCACTTTCCGCGGAACGGACGGTTCCGCTCATTTTGCCCGTCATGTGGATGGAAAGCACTTCATAGCCTTCTTTACCTAAACGGTCATAAACTTCAAGAAAGGCTCCTGTTGATGGCTGCGAACTTTTTGGCAGTTCTTCGGATTTATTCATATTTTTAATAAAATCAGCCGGATCTAATTCTACCCGGTCCAGGTATGTTTCTCCATTTATCGTAATAGCCAATGGCACAATCTCAATTTCAAGTTGATCGAGCATTTCTTGAGGCATGTCCATGGTTGAATCTGTTACAATTTTAATTTTACTCATTCAGTCACTTCCCCATTCCTACTGCTTTGATTATACAGTTTAGGGCTATTGAAGGGAATAAGATTCTCATTTTCTTTTAATGAAGTAGTTTTTTCCAAAATAAAAGAGCACCGGCAAGCCGGCGCTCGAAATCAATTATGCATTGTTTTTTAATTCATCCACTTTAAATAGTTTTTCATAATCCGGCCACTTGATGACCTTTTTCAGATACTCTCTAAAGGAGTAGCATTTTTTTGGGCTTGGCTCATTGTAGATGGACGTGATGAACGTCTGTAAACGGACTTGGATCATAAATTTAAAAGGGCTATCTTTCTCCAATACAGGAATCTCCATGACTTTAACCTTCTGTCCAACAATTGTTTTGAACTCTAGGCTTTTTAATAACAAAAATATCAATCCTTTTTACCCGTTTGTTTATATTATACACCTTCCCAACCGCGAAATGTGTCTAATTGTGCCTGTACAGAAAAATATTTGTGAATTTTTTACTGGAAAGTGCTTGCGAAAAAATACATAACAAATCGTATATTGTTTTTCTGTTTTGAGTTAGTATGACAACAAAACAATATTTTTTATATTTAATTGGGCTATCTCCCGTCAGGTTTTTTCCGTTATTTTTCCAATTCATAAGCCAAAAGTATGGAAATTCACTTGAAAAATAACTTAATAAAAATTAATATAATTATAATAGTAGATAAATCGAAAGGAACTGGGTAGAAAGAAAATGGACAGTTCTGCAATCCTAATCGAGAAAAGAAATATATTAGAAAAACATTTAAAAGATGGATTAAATAGCTATCAATCCCTATTTGCCTGCAACTCGGATGCCTTATTTGCTATTGATTTATCTGGTTATTATGTATTTCTTAATCCGGCCTGTGAGCAAATAACAGGATATAGCCAAGAAGAAATTGCGAAAAAAAAATTTACTGAGGTCAGTGCGATTGAAGATGTAGCGAAGGTTTCGGCTTACTTTTACCAAGCTTTAGAAGGCAGCTTTCAAAATTACGATTGTAAAATAATTCAAAAGAATGGTCAAAGTGTTGATTTAAATGTGACCAATTTGCCGATTTCCGTCAATAATGAAATTATTGGTGTTTATGGAGTAGCCAAGGATATAACAGAGATCAAACGAAAGAAACAGCGATTAAAGGACAGTGAAGAGCTTTACCGTATTTTAACGGAAAATTCAATGGACATGATTGCTCAAACAGATATTGTTGGAAATTTCATTTATGTATCCCCTGTTTGCGAACAAATTCTTGGACACACACCTTCAGAACTAGTCGGCAAATCCTCCTTAGAATATATTCATAGGGATGATTTTGACCGCTATCTTTTTAATTATCAGAATGCAGTCCACATTCAGCCTAAATCAATGGATACTTACCGCGTGAGGAAAAAAGATGGCAGTTTTATTTATATGGAGATTCTTAGCAATCCATATCGTAATAGTAATAAAGAAGTGCGAGTGATTTCTGTATTACGAGATATTTCCGAACGAATTAATGCAGATTTAGATAGGAAACGAACAGAGGAGCTTTTAATCAATTCAGAAAAACTCTCCGTTGCCGGACAACTGGCGGCTGGAATAGCCCATGAGGTACGAAATCCGTTAACCGCTATCAAAGGATTCCTACAATTATTGAATGTGAACCACGAGCAGAAGGATTATCTCGATATTATTCATTCTGAAATTAATCGAATTGAAATGATTTTAACTGAATTATTAGTAATTGCAAAGCCACAAGCAATGAAAACAGTAAAAACGAATATTAGGGAATTAATCGAAGGCGTGAAAACACTCATTAATACACAGGCGATTATGACGAATGTTCAAATTGAAACGGTCTATTCCCCCACCCTTCCAGAAATCATTTGTGATGAAAATCAATTGAAACAAGTATTTATTAATTTCCTTAAAAATTCGCTTGAAGCTATGCCTTCTGGCGGGAAAATTTCGATACAATCAGAATGTATGAATCAAAATGAGATCATTATTCGCTGTATTGATACGGGAAGCGGAATTCCTCCCGAGCATTTAAAACGAATCGGCGAGCCTTTTTTTACAACGAAAGAAAAAGGAACCGGTCTCGGATTATTGATAAGTAAGAAAATCATCGAAAACCACCATGGCAAAATTCAAATTGATAGTGGTGAAAAAGGAACATCTATCGCAGTAATTCTACCAATTAAATAAGAAAAGAGCAGGCGCCGGAGCTGGACCATTCTCAAAGCAATTAATAAATTCTTGTACTATAAAAAACGACCTTAAGAACGCTCTTAAGGTCGTTTTTTACGCTTCCACTAATTCCTCTTCCTGCTGTTTCTTCATTTTTTTCCGATAAACGAACTTCGATAAATTAATACTGATTTCATAAAGTAGTAAGAGCGGCAGTGTTACGACAAAGTCGGACATAAAGTCTGGGGGCGTAATGACTACTGCAATAACAATCAAAACAAAATAAGCATATTTACGAATTTTTGATAGTACAAATGGATTGATAATCCCAAGGGATGTTAAGAACATCACGACAAGCGGCAATTCAAACAAAACACCAAACGGTAATGTCATATTCATGATAAAACTGAAATAGCGGTCGGCGGTGAAATTGGTGACAAACATGTCTCCGCCAATCCCAATCAAGAATTTAAAGACCATTGGGAAAATGACAAAATAGCCAAAGCAAAGACCGATAATAAATAACAAAAATAATGCAGGTATATAGGAAAGAGTGACCCTTCTTTCCACCGGTCTTAATGCGGGTTTTACAAACAGCCAAATTTGCAAAGCTAAAACCGGAATCGTTCCGGCAACAGCCACTACACCTGCAAGCATAAAATAAACTCTGATAATATCACTCGGACCGAGAACCATCAATTTCATATCAAGGCCACGGACAAACCATTTATAAATATCATCTACATAAATAAATGCAGCAATAAAAAAAACAAGAAATGCAAGCACGGTGATAATAATCCGCTTGCGTAATTCTTCCAAATGATCGACTAACTGCAATTCTTTATCGTCCATAAACTCCCCTGCCAATTTCAAAGGTTGAAAAATTATTTTGCAATATATTAAGCATTTTATGAAAAGTAGAAAAAGGTGCAAGACACGTTATCTTACACCTTATTTAGTCAATTTTTTCTTTTCCTCATCAATATCTGGCATGACATCATCGGCCAGTTCACGTGTTGATTTCTTAAATTCCTTTAACGTTTGTCCAAAGGCACGACCGATTTCCGGTAATTTTTTAGGACCAAAAATAATTAAGGCAAGCACTAATATTAAGATTAAACCAGGAATTCCAATATTTGATAACATGGAATAACCTCCTCTTTTTCAGATGTTCAATACTAATACAATTATAGTGTTAAAAAGCTAATTTGAATTCATTCATCGGAAGAATTCATAATAAATTCACATTTTTATTCAAAATTTAACAAAATAACTATACAAGGCTAATCATTCACTATAGTCAATTTAACAATAACTATTCTTCAAGTCAATGTACAATACAACTTGCCTAATATTTAAAATATTTTGACTATTGCACACTCTCTGGATTATAATTTGTGTTAAAGCCACAAATTATAAATTCAATGAATTGGATGTGATTTGATGGAATTTTCTCTTTGCTGTTTTGACGGTGCCCTTCCAGTTGAGGTAACCCTTGATGATGACAATGGAAGATATACGATTCGCAAAAGTGATCGAAGTGGAGAATATTTTAATAGCCCGAAAGAATTAATTCAATGGGTCAAAACGTATTTTCACGAAGAGGAATTCTGTTACCCACATGAATTCAGAGGCATGCTTGCCAAATTAACAGAATACGAAATCAATGGAACCTATTCTTTTTAAAGCACCAGCGAACTGGTGCTTTTTTAGCGGTTAATTTTTTCGGTCATACACTTTAAATTCATAATCGAAGGGATTTTTTTCATCTTTTATCCCCTTTTCCGAAGAAATGAGATTCCATTCTGATGTGTTGAATTCAGGGAAGTAGGTATCTCCTTCAAATTCCGCATGAATTTCCGTGATGTATAATCGGTCAGCGGATTTGAAGGTTTCTTTAAAAATTTCTGCCCCGCCGATGATGAAGATTTCTTCGTCTTGCTTACGGCAGTAGTCAACGAAATCCTCTACGGAGTAAAACATTTTGCAACCCTCTGCCTGATAATTCTGCTGACGTGTAATCACGATATTTTCTCTCCCAGGCAGGACTCGCCCAATCGACTCATGTGTTTTTCGCCCCATTGCGATTGGGTGGCCCATTGTGACTCTTTTAAAATATTTTAAATCCTCAGGAAGGTGCCAAGGCAATTGATTATCCTTGCCGATCACTCTTTTACCATCCATCGCTACTAGGAAGGAAATCATACGCTTACCACCCCTTTAATATGTGGATGTGGGTCATAGCCTTCTAAGGTAAAATCCTCATACTCGAACCCAAAGATATCTTTTACATCCGGATTGATTTTTATTTGTGGCAGTGGGCGCGGTTCCCGACTCATTTGCAGATTCACCTGCTCCAAATGGTTTTGGTAAATATGTACGTCGCCAAATGTATGAATAAATTCACCCACTTTTAGGCCGCATACATGGGCAATCATATGGGTTAACAAAGCATAGGATGCGATGTTAAACGGCACCCCAAGGAAGACGTCCGCAGATCGTTGGTAGAGCTGGCATGATAGCTTTCCGTCGGCTACATAAAACTGAAACATGCAATGACAAGGCGGCAGGGCCATGTTATCTATTTCAGCCACGTTCCATGCATTGATAAGAAGTCTTCTTGAATTTGGGTTGGTTTTGATTTGCTGGATTAATTCACTGATTTGATCGACCGTTTTTCCGTCTGCACCTGTCCATGAACGCCACTGATGGCCATAAACCGGGCCTAGTTCTCCGCTTTCATCGGCCCACTCGTTCCAAATGCGTACCCCATGCTCTTGAAGATACTTAACGTTTGTATCTCCTTTTAAAAACCAAAGTAGTTCATAGATAATTGATTTGATATGAAGTTTTTTAGTTGTTAAAAGTGGAAATCCTTCTTCCAAATTAAATCTCATTTGATAGCCAAAGGTGCTGATTGTACCAGTACCGGTGCGGTCTCCTTTGACGGTACCGTTGTTTAGAACATGCTCACATAGCTGCAAATATTGCTTCAATTTTTACACTCCTTTGTCCGGACATCATTTTTATATTTTAACAATGACTTGGTCATTTTTAAAGATGGCAAAATAAAAAACATAAAAAGAGCCGTCAAAAAAGACGACTCCTATACTTCCAACCCAAAGTTCCGGCAAAGTGCAGCAAGACCGCCTGAGAAACCAGACCCAATAGCGTTGAATTTCCATTCACTGTTATGTCGATAGAGTTCACAGACGACGATGGCGGTTTCAACAGAGAAATCTTCGCCAAGATCAAAACGTAAAATCTCGCGGTCGCTCTCCTCATCGACTACTCTTACAAAAGCATTCGAAACTTGTCCGAAATTTTGGTTTCTTACCTCAGCATCATGAATCGTTACAGTAATCGCAATCCGGTGAATACTCGATGGAATTTTACTAAAATCAATCTTGATTTGTTCGTCATCCCCCTCACCTTCGCCGGTACGGTTATCACCGGTATGCTCAACACCGCCGGATGGATGAACTAAGTTATTGTAAAAAATAAAATCGATATCATTGACGACACAGTTGTTTGCATCTGTTAAAAAAGCAGAAGCATCCAGGTCAAAATCATGTCCTCCGCTATAGCGGTTTGTATCCCAGCCAAGACCAATAATCGCCTTTGTTAACCCCGGGTTTGTTTTTGTAAGATCAATTCTTTGTCCTTTTGCTAAGTTAATACCCAAACGAATCACCTCATCGCTAACTATTTAATCTTTTTAACTAAAAGCACTGTTAATCTCGGTTGTTGATTTCCGCTCCAATCAACATTGTTTTAAAAATCAACATTGACCTTTAACACAGCCTAACTAAAAGAACGGACAACTTCACCGAGACTGCCTGCATTTGTGCCGTTTCCAACAGCACCAAACTTCCATTCGCTGCCGTGACGGTAGATTTCCCCTACAACAAGACAGGTTTTCCCGCTGTAGTTGTCTGTTAAGCTATAGTGCAGTAATTCTGTATGGTTGCTGGAATTTTCAATTCGAATAAATGCATTCTGAATCATTCCAAAATGCTGCTTCCTTTTTACTGCATCATAAATATTAACGACAAAAACAAGCTTTTGGATATTAGCAGGTACACGGCTTAAGTCAATGATAATTTGCTCATCGTCGCCATCCCCGTCACCAGTTAGGTTATCACCGGTATGCTGTACACTGCCGTCCCTGCTTTTTAAATTCCCAAAATAAACGACATCATTATTATTTTGCAGCTTATCGTTCTCGCCAAGCATGATGACCGATGCATCGCAGTCAACATTCGCTGAGCTGCCTCCGCCGCCGAATAAGGAACCAAATAAACCGCCCCCACCGGTTTTAACAGGGTCCCAGCCCAAACCCACCAAGATTTTTGTTAATCCTGGATTTGATTTTGTTAAATCCACCCTTTGGCCTTTTTGCAAATTAATTGCCATTTCCATCACCTCATAGTTAGCTTTGTATTTTAATCTTTTTAAAGTTATCCTGCAGCTGTTCTAAACGTCTTGTTCCTTCTTCACGCAGGCGTTTGTTTTCTTCTTCGATTGCTTTTGTTTCCTGCATTCCTTTGATGATAATATTCCATGACTCTTCGACAGTTTCAATCTTAATGCTTGGCCCGCCGGCAAGTCTTGCTATATCGACGCTTTGCTGAGAAATGTTTTGGGCATTTTTCAAGAGCATCTCATTTGTGCGACGATCAAGCTCGCTCATCGAGTCAGCGACCAGCTTTTGCCTTTTTGCGGCAACCGCTTGGATTAAGCCATTTTTAAAAATGGGAATCGTTGTTACAAACGCAGAGTTGATTTTGCCAATCAGCTTTGTGTTTCCTCGCTGCAACAGGCGGATTTGCGGTGCGGTTTGCAAGGAAACCATTTTTGCCATTTCTAAATCATAAATACGAGTCTCCAATAATTCGATTGAATTTCGGAGTGAATCCAATTGCATGGAAGCAAGCTGGTCACCCGATGCTGCGCGCGCTTCAAGCTGTGGCAACTGATTGTTTTTCAAATCTTCTACCTTCAGTTCGCCGGCAACAATATATTTTTCCAGTGTTAAATAATATTGATAGTTTTGCTCATACATTTGCTCTAGCATGTTGGTTGAATCAGCCATCTCTTTTTGGTATTTGGAAATTTCCACATAGACTTTATCAATTTCCTGACCCATCGTCTGGTATTTTCCAAACAGCTTTTCTACCATTTTTTCGCCTTTTTTGAAAAGCTTGCCGAAAAATCCGTTTGATGTTTTTTGAAAATCCTTGGCATCAAATTTATCCATGATTCGGCCCAGCTGTTTTAGAAGCTCACCAGAATCTTCAACCTTTGTCGTCCGCATATTACCTAAAATTTGATCAGAAAAACGGGAAATTTGCACTGCCGGCTCTTTCCCAAATTCCAAGATTTGAATCTGGTCGCGTTCATCGATTGCGTGGGCCAGATTTTGAATTTCCGGTTCTTTGCGAAGTGCAAGCTTTATATCAGATACCTTTGTTTCCAAAAGTTGATCATCCGTAGCAGTAGTTGTCAAGCTTCCGGAAGGATTTAGTGATTGGTCCACTTGTTAATCTCCCCTTAAATTTTTTAATATCCCTTGAAAAAGAACTCTTTTTAAAATCGATGGTTCTTTATATTCCAAATCAAAAACCACCTCATCAAGCCAGTGGGTATCATAAAGACTTTCATCAAGATAATTTTCAATATCGTTATGACCCGGTGGATTATAAATCATAATATCGATTCCAAAATGGTTAAGAAGCAGTAAAAGTGCAGCATCAGATCTTGAAAACATTCCGGCATGTTCATTATTGTAAACAATGATTTTCGGCACCTGCTGTGAGTAGTCAAACCTCTCCAATAGCTGAATTAAGCTTTTTGGCATATGCATCGCCTGGCTGAACAAATAAATTATTACTTCTTCTTCACTTTCACCATGAAGCGGTTTTAGATCAGGCTTATCGCAAATTCTTCTTACTGCATGGGCAATTCCCTTTTGCAGGCCGGATGCAAGGAAAGAATACGGCCAGTAATGAGCCTGCATCATTTTTTCTACACTTAATAATCCATCAGGATCAAGTACATTCCGATAATGATAGCGGAAATCGCTCGTACCCGGCATCGTGAATGGCAGCTTTCGAATCAGGAGGCTATACTCTGATTCAGAAAATGCATGCAAGCGCTCCCAGTACTCTTTTCGATTTTTACTCACACCCTTGATCTTGGCAAAAATCGTCGGGATCTTAACTTGTCCGTTTGCGACTTCAAAATCCGGCCGAATCATCGCAATTTCTTTCCCGATGAGATAAAGCTCATCATATGTGGTTCGAAGAGTCAGCGAAGACGGGGTATACTCCCGCAACTGCCATGGTTTATAAAGACCGGATCCTTCTTGGTTCAAAATTGATTCAATTTCCCGTGAAGCCCGGTAAGCAACCGTCGTTTTCCTGCTTCTTTTTTCGGTTGGAAAGGGTTCAGCCTTCTCAGTATTTTGGTAGTGATACGTAAATATCTCACCATCTATGAAACCTGCTAAAGCATCCTTCCCCTCCGGGTGAAAAATAACCAAATCACAGCCTATTTTTATTAAATAATATAAGAAATATTGATGGCTTTTTTTGAAGTCACCATACCATAAAAACTTTGGCATGTCACTTTGAAGGTCAGCCTTTTCTAAGACAGGCTGCAAGTGATTAATGGACCATTTCACCACATCGACAAGGACACGCCTTAATTCGGGATTTTCTAATCCATTCTGTTCAAATTGGGCAAAGTGCTCAAGTATTGAAATCATGGCCTCCCTTATTTTTCGATGAATGGCAGGGATGGTTGATTTTAATAAGAGCTGCTCGCCATCGAGAAAAGCGGTAAAACGATTGATGGAAAGCTTCTGTTCCTGATATATATTTAAAACCTTTTGGATCGATTGAAAATGCGAATTATCAATTGCTTTGTTCAATGAATCTTCACTTAACAGTTGTAAATGCAATTCAGCGTTATTTACATAGTCAAAAAGATTATTATAATATTCATCTGCGTCTAGAGGTATACCAAGGAATCTTCCAAGAACTTGCCCGATGTTAATCGCACCATTTTCTAATGAAAAATCCGGGCGCGCGTTCAATGGTTCTTTTATCAATTCGAGCCAATTTTCATATGAAAGGGATACCTGCTTGACGTTTAGTTGGTTATATGATGGATTCATTCATATTCCCTTCCCTCTAAAAGCAAAGCGCCTTAATTAAGATAGAAAATTATGTTAGTTTTCTCTTCCATCATAACATAGATGGGCCATTGGTTCATTTCTTAATACGAATACAACGAAAAAATGTTTCATCTCCCAATCCTATTCCTAATTTTTCACCTTTTTCCTTGTCCTTACATATCATTGAGTACTGATATGTGAAGAAGGTGACTCGAATGAGATTTCTCTATAAGCGACCAAAGATGGAGCAAGTAAACGAGGAACTGGATACCCTTATGGATGTCATGAGTTCTGACATATTTATTCTCTTAGACTTATTTTGGCTAAGCCTAATCTTCAGCCTGCTGCTTACTCCGGTACTGCAAACGGTTCCCCATTTTATTGTTTTTTTCTTAAGCAGCTATGTATTATTTACTAGTGTTTACTTGTTTATTTTTAAAAGAATGTTTAAGAATTGTTAGGAAATACTGCAAGATTTGTTCGCCTGCAAGAATGCCTGCTCTTGTTGTAATGGAAGCTGTTTTATTCAGATTCATCAAAGCAAGTTCTCCGTGAGCCGGGACAATCCTGTTTTGACAGGATGTAAGAAAGTCCCAGTCCAACACCGAATCCCCTGCACCTGCAAGGACCGGTAATTCCTCACGATTGATGATATAGGTAAGAGCTGCACCTTTGTTAATAGCCTTCGGGATAAAATAAAGCTTCCTGCCCTGCAAGGAAACCTTCCAGCCATAGTTGGAAACGATTTCACTTAAATTTTGCTGTTCGGAAAGTGATAGGCTGGTTTCTAATATGTAATAGAAAAATAGATTCTCAGCTGACTTTAGCTGCCCATTAATATGAAAGCCGCTCCTTTTTATTCCATCCTGTAATTCATCTCTATGAGCCGACTCCCATCTGAATTGGGAGAATATATGCTCTGACCATTCCAGAAGCGGTTCCCCTTTATACAAAATGGCGGCCCCATTAAATGTAATCGCATAAGGTAAGGTAAGTTCTTTTTCAAAAATCGTAAACCGTTTGTATTGAGCCGTCGTTCTTGTTGTAACGGGAATAAAAATACAGTGCCGGCAAAGCTCAAAAAGAGTATTATATGCAGTTTCTGTCATATAACCGACTGTGAATCCATCCTTCTCTTCCACCGGTTTTAATACGGTTCCCAAAGGGACACCAAGTTGTTCAATGGCCCTTTGGGAGTAAACTAATGTACGGTCAAGGTCAGATGCAATGATCATTTTATCACCGCCTTTACTGTTTTAATCAGCCCGCAGCAAGAGTAATTCAGTTTGGGATATACTACCACTTCAACCCCCTTTTCTTTTGCGAGCATTAGAATGTGCCGGACATATGGGCTCGATGGGTCACGCATTAGAATTTTCCATGGAACTCTTCTTAATAACACCCGAGTTGTTTCACCAACCCCAGGTTTAATATAGTGCGTGCTTTCAATCCCAAATTCGACTTGGATTCTTTTTACATCCTGCATCCCTAAAAATTCGGCCGCAATTGTTTCGCGGTTTCTTTCTGCTGCTTCTTTCACAGCATCAGGTATAATTGCGGGGAATTCCTTTGTGATCATATCAATGTATTCATTCGAGACATCGGAGGGCAGAAGCTCACGGTAAAATTTTGCTCCGTGGAAATCTTCCTTTCCGATGTAATTTTCATTCAAAACCGTCCTACTAACCAGTCCGGAAACCGTTGAATTCAAGCAGGCGCTGGGGATTAAAAAGTCCTCTCTCGTTCCGAATAACGTTGTACAATAACCGGGGTCGGCAAGGACTGCAAGCAGGCGATCCACCTTCACACCATATGTTTTTTCGTAGTCCCGGCAGGCCTTGGCGAGTTCAATGGAAATGGCCCCTTTTCCAGTCCAACCGTCCACGAATTGAATTTTCCCCTCTGGATGATTTTCCAGAATATAATGAAGGGCATTTTCGTCAATCCCTCGGTCGCGGATAATCGAAATACTATAATGTGGCAGGGAGACAGCATAGCGTTGCTTAAGATAACGTTTAATTAAAATCCCTACAGGGGTTCCTGCCCTGGCTAGTGAACAGAGGACGGTGCTTGCCCCTTTTAACTGATAGATTTGTTCTGCAACAATCCCAATACACAAGGCAACCATTCGTTTATAGTCATGAAGGGTTTGCCAGAATAAGTCCACATAAGCTTTTGAAGGCTGGTACTCTATTGGGAGCGACTCACTATAATGCTGACCTGACTGTACCCGGTACTCACGATTGGCGGTCGAATCCTCAAGTTGGTAACCGCTCAGATCCTTGAGGAGAAATACAACATCGTCTTCCCGATAAGAACCAATTTTGAAAGGACTCTGAATAATTTTATTCATATCATTCACCTCTATTTCCAGAAAAAAATACGAACTTGATAGATTTAAACTGTAATTTTTGAAGTTCAGTTACCATCGGCTTAAGATGAAGGGGATCTACCTCTCTTTCAAAAAAGACAAAAACTTCATCATATTCACAAGGAGGAATATTATAGACAAACTGGGTGATTTCCGGGTCTTCCGGTGACGGGAAGGTCACACCGAATCTTGCCCCATACCCCTCCTCGTTTTCTACATGTATCGGACTTCTTGTTGTAGATTGATAGGAAACATCTGGACCCATTTCTGCAGCAAACTTCATCGGGATGTACATAAATTCCCCTGTACCGAGGCATAAAGTTTTCAAACCCGTTCTTTGTTCGCGCAAAAATGCTGCTGCGATTGAAATTCGCTGGTGATTGGACTGATTTTGCTGACTAGAGAGTCCAAAACGGCCTGTTTCCCAAATGAATTCCGCCCTATTTCGCTCCGTCCATTGCTTCGAGCTTGTAAAAAATCGCGCTAATTGAATGAATTCAATTGAGGATGAGAAATGGCTATCCCATTCAATTTCCTTATTTTTTTCTTCAATCTCCCTAAGCTTCTTCACTTGGACCCTTCCCGCTAGCAACGAAATCGTTTGGATTGTAATTCCTAGTTCCTTTTCCAGTTGGATGAATTTCAACTTATGCTCATCGGAGCGCCAATCTAATATTGAAACAACGGTATAAATTTTTCTCGGACACTGAGATTGAATGGATTGAATGATATTGAGAGCAGTCTTTCCTGTCGTCATTTCATCATCGACAAGGATAATTTCCCGTTCATTCTGAATGATTTCTTTAGGAATATAACAGCGATGTGAAGTGGCATGGGAATGCTCTTCTTCAAATGTTAGTTCAGGCTCCCGGCAGGTCAGTGCTTCTCTTGTCGTATGGAAAAAATCTGCTGATTGAAAATTGTCAAAAAAAGCATGCCCCAGTGCTGTGGCGGTTTCCGCAAATCCAATGACGACAGGATTGATTGCCGCTGGTAAAAAGACCCCGCCTGAAAATCGTTCATTTCGAAAAAATGAAACTAATAAATCCGAGGTTTCCGAACATTTTATTCCTTTTCCTGATTCCAAGTATTGGGCAGCTAGTAATGCAGCTGACAGAAGCCCTTTATTTGCATCAATTGGCAAATGCTTCCCGATGACTTTACTAACAAATAAAAAGGAACGTTTTTTATTAATTCTTGCCGCCATTGTGAAAAGCTTCTCAACCGGCAGCCCGTAAGGATTTTCAGCCACTTCCACTTGAACCTCAATGGAATCCAAAATATTAAACGTAAACTTCTTTTTTAATAATGTCGATGTTTGTAACTTCTGCATGTAACACCCCGTAAAGCTGTGATTTTAAAAGAATCTTTTTTGCCCAAACATAATGGGGCTTAATTTCATTCATTTTATTCGAAAAGCCACTCCGGACTACGCCAACATGTCCGCCGGCTGCTTCCACAATCGTACTGGCATCCATATATTCCTCAAATGAAACAGCATTCAGCGCTTGAACGGTTTTTATATGGGATGGGTGGATGACCGTTTTTCCAGTCAAACCATTTGCAATGTCCATGAGGACCTCGCGAATTAATCCATCCAAATTTTGATCAATTAATTCGGCCCGCAATTTCAGCCCTTCGTCCCCATACCTTTCACGGAAAGGTGTCTGTCTGAGCTGAGGCTTTAACATTCTTTCTTTTGTGGAAAAATACTCCCAAACGGGTCCTGAAACAATATAGGGGTCGTCCCCTCTTTGAAAGACATTAACAATATCACCGATACAATCTCTTAAAATGGCAATATCATAAACCGTTGTATCAGCACTCCTTCGTATGCCATAAAGACCGCTAAAATCGGTGGCACCAATTCTTACATTCAAAATCAACTCACGATCATGATCAAGAAGATTTTTTATTTTTAGCAGTTCATCCATTCTTGTCTCTTTTTGTATAACTTTTGCGGACTCAAGGATTGGCATCGCATAAAAGGGATGGTGATCACTATGTATTTCCCTGACTTCTCTTAAAAGCTTATCCCCACTTTCAGTTGAAAACTTTGGCAGCACCACACCCGTTAACAGTTTTAACGCATCTCCTAATTGTTCTTTCAGCCGTTGAAGCTGCAAGCGGTCGCGAATACGGATAAACATTAATGGTAAATCTTCAAAACTCAAAAATTGCTTATTTACTTCTTTAAATAATTTTGAAAGCTCTTCAACAAGCTTGTCTTCCGCTCTAGCTACTTCAAAGTCCCCGACTGCGTCCTCCAAATCGATCACAAGGGATGTTAATCCTTCATGTTTTTTTGATAAGATTTCCTGATGGATATTCCTGCGGGTTGCCGGCATATAAAGAGTGGCGCCAAGGCCATAGGATAAAAGCTCACGATTTATAAACTTATTAAATTTTTGCGGTTTCTGAAAGAATAGATGCTCCAGCTCTTCATCATAAAAATAGGAGAAAAATTTCATATTTTGCTAACTCCTCAGATAAAAATAAGGGACCGGACTTTCGCCAGCTCCCCCTTTAAAATAAATATATATGCTGATTAACCATTTTCCTTGCTAACTTCTTTTTTCTTGTTGATGAAATGGACGATAAAAGTAGCACCAAACGTAAAGAGTAAGATAATAAAGAAATAAAGTGGTTCCAATTCATAATGGAAAAGGACACCTGCGAACATCTTAATAGAAATAATTAAAATCAAAATATAGGCCGTTGTTTCAAGCTCAGGTATTTTGTCAATAAGGGCAAGGAAGACACCGGCAACCCCACGCATCATTAATACGCCGAGCATTCCGCCTACTAGTAATACCCAAACTTCGTTACTTACCCCAAATGCAGCTAGAACGCTGTCTACAGAAAAAGCAATATCCATTAATTCTACTGAAGCGACCGTTCCCCAAAAGGTTCCAAACATCCGGATTAATAAACCTTTTTGATTGATCCCCTCTGCTTCCTCTTCACCATCGTCGCTGCCTTTATGTTTATCAATAAAGTACTTAATCGCAAGCCAAGCAAGATACGCTGCACCCAGTGCTTTTACCCACCAAAGCTTGATAAGGTAAACTCCTAGCCCAATCGCAACGAAACGGAAAGCATAGGCACCTAATAACCCATAGAAAAGAGCCTTTTTACGTTTTTCCGAGGGCAGATGTTTTACCATGACCGCTAACACCAGGGCATTATCTGCAGACAGCAATCCCTCAAGAATGATCAAAGTACCAATTAATCCCCAGCTTACCGGATCCGTTAAGACCTTCACCCACATATCCCATTCAAAAAACTGAGCATAGGTGTGCAATATTCCCTGTAAAACCGACATTAAAAAAATTCCTCCCAGATGTTCTTGTATTTTCCCTAGAAAAGACCCGGCATATTAGGCGGGTCTCTAAGTTTTAATTATCAGCCAACCTGTAGTCCAAAATCAGTAGCTAACGCTGCTAGTCCACCTTGGTATCCGCTTCCGATTGCACTAAATTTCCATTCGTTATTATGGCGGTATAATTCACCTACAACCAATGCAGTTTCAATGGAGAAGTCCTCTCCAAGGTCATAGCGGATTAATTCTTCGCCTGTTGCTTCGTTAATAATACGCGCATAAGCATTTGATACCTGCCCAAAATTTTGATTTCTAACGTCGGCTTCATGAATGGTAATCGTGAAGGCGATCCGGTGAATAGAGGCAGGTACTGCTGTAAGGTTGATTTTTACTTGTTCGTCATCCCCATCACCCGCACCGGTGCGGTTATCTCCAGTATGTACAACAGAACCATTTGCGCCTTGAGGGTTATTATAAAACACAAAGTCTGAATCAGTTGTAACCTTACCGTTTTCTCCTAAAAGAAAAACTGATGCATCTAAATCAAAATCATGACCGCCATCATATTTATTCGTATCCCAGCCTAAACCAACAACAACATTTGTTAATCCTGGATTTGTTTTTGTTAAGTCTACTTTTTGCCCTTTTGATAAACTAATTGCCATTTTTCATTCCTCCATTTTTGGGTTATAGTCTTTTTACGAGTTTTTCTTAAAAAGGTTTCAATTATTATAATAAAATTTTTTACCTAGCCTCTGCAAATATTTCCATCAACTCATCCATTTAGGCGGTGTGTTTTTTGCCCAATAGATTGAACCAAGGCTATAGTGGTTTTGATAATTGTCATGATAGGTGTGATAATGAAAATTAAACCAGTATCCCTGTTGCGGAGGTTGATCCCTTCTTACATGAAACCTTAGGATGTCTTTATTTGTTTCACTGTTCTTGATATGAAAAATTTTTTCCGAAAGACCCCCACTTGGCTGTTCGGTGATGGTAAGATTTCTTAAATCCTCCTCGGGAAATTGGGCAGCGGTTTCAGTAATGGCTGCTTCAATATTAGGTAAAATAATCGAACGGAATTCCTGAGCGATTACCGGTTTTATTTTGCTGCCAAATTTTTGATAAGATTGTTCTTCCGCTTGTTTTAGGAGATCTTCCATAAATCGCTCCCGATTAAACTCCGATTCTTCTGCAATTTTAGGTGTTTGGGCAAAACTGCCCGATGGTGCTGTGGCTTGGTCAGAAGGTTTCCCAGCATTAATATTGTTCATTAATTGGGATGGTGAGACAAGACCAAAGGTCAAAATCGAAACCATCACCATGAAAGATTTACGGACCCATTTTTTCATATTAAACTCTCCTTTTTAAATGGAAGAGTGCAAAAATCCATTTTATTCTTACAAACTATTATACTTCTTTTTTATGGAAATTGAAAAAAATCGAGTTATATATTTTTTTCAATTTCCATAAAAAATAACAGCTGAAAACCGTCGGCTTTCAGCTGTTATTTTTCAAGAATCCCAAAATGAAATTTGGCTGTTTTCCTACGGAATATGTTGAATCCGTATTGTTCGAAACGCTGGCTTCTAAAATGATCTTTTAAGATGACCCTTTTCTTGCAAACCCTCAGTGCCTGGTGTACCGTTTCTTCATTCAAATCGTAATGTAGCGCAAAATGTCCTAACGATTTGATTCCATCTGATTCAAGAATGCTTTCTTCGAACATCGGGTCGAAATAGACGCAGTCAAACGAGGCTGACGGCTGGCTTTTTAAAAAATCGAGAGAAAATGTGTTCATCACCCTAACTCGTTTCATGGCTGCTTCGATTTCCTCATGTCCGGGATCCCACAATTGGAGCCCTTCCTTTACGAGATAAGCAAGGTATTTCTGTCCTTCTATCCCCGTTACAGCCCCTTCGTTTCCAACGACAAAGCCTGCGACAATGGCATCGGATGCAAGTCCAAGAGTACAATCGAGCAAAGACATTCCCCTTGATAGTCCTGATGCTTCAATAAGTGGATCATGTTCGCCTTTTAATAGTCTTTTAATCCGAAACATCGCGGAGTTTGGATGAAAGAAAAACGGCTCTTGATGCTCCTGGTTGTAAAGTTCCAACCGCTCTTTCCCAACTACCAGACAGCTAGAGTCTGCCTCTTTTTGAACTTTGCTAATTGATTTCTTTTTTCTTGGAAAGTACGGGATTTCAAGGATTTCTGCCAGATCTTTTGCTTTCTCTATCATTTCTTCGTTCGTTCGTCCTGCTGTCGTAACAAACATGTTATCCCTCTTTAATGTTTATAAGCTTCTATAAAGAAGAAAAAGGACGTCATTCTGACATCCTTATTTGCAATGGTTTTCAAACGCATTTATTAAGTTTTGCATGACTTCTTCCATTGCATGGCCTTCGATATCGTGGCGTGGAATAAAATGGACTACCTCTTTATCCTTTAATAAGACAAAAGATGGGGAAGAAGGTTCATAACCTGCAAAGTATTCGCGCATTTTTGCGGTTGCTTCTTTATCTTGTCCGGCAAAAACCGTCACAAGGTGATCCGGTTTTTTCTCGTTGTTCAAAACCGCTTGGGTAACAGCTGGACGAGCTAATCCACCAGCACAGCCACAAACTGAATTCACTGCGACTAAGGTAGTCCCCTTAACATTTTCAATAAACTTTTCAACCTCTTCAGCTGTAGTCAGCTCTTCAAAACCAGTTCTGGTTAATTCTTGGCGCATTGGTACAACCATTTGTTTCATAAATTCTTCATACGCATTTGACATAAATATTCCCTCCTGTTTCAGTGTTAGCATACTATAAGAAATCGCTAAATTGCAATCAAGATTACTCCCCTGTTTTTCTAGCTTCGGTCATTTGCTTCCAAACAGATCCTTTTGCTTCTTCGCCGCCCTCGATTCGTTCAATTGCCATTTTTATTTGCATGCTGACCTCAAATTCAGAATCTTCCTCAGCAGCCTTTAAAGCAGGCACTGCCTTTGCATCACCTACTTCATATAAAAACATTGCCGCCCTCCAGCGGACTAGTTTGCTTGAATCTCTCAATGCTTTTATCATCTCGTCTTGGGCTTCCGGGAACCCAAGGTCTGACAAGCAATCACCGGCTGTACGGCGGACAGTAACAGTTTTATCGCTAAGCGCTTTATATAAATATGGCAGGACCTTCGTATCTTTAATCATTCCAAGGTAAACGGTTGCCAATCTTCTGATTGATGGTTTCTCATCAGTTAAAGCCATTTCTAGAACTGGCAAATCTTCTAGTTCAGGATCATCCATCTGCTCAAGTAACTGGTAGCGTACATGCCAATCGGGGTTACTTAAATCCGATTTTGAAACCTTTTTCCGAGAAACTGCTGTTTTTTTATCCGCTGTGTCACCTGATTGTGCTTTCTCAACCAATGCCACGAGCCGGGCATCTGGATAAGCAGCAATCAATTCTTCGACCACTTCCTGGCCGATTTGATCAAAGTCACCATAGCGCACCCCTTGATTTTGCCATTTCCGCAATAAAATATAATTTTCTTCCGGAAGCTGTGCCGCCTCCCTTGCCTTTAAAAAATATTCCGGCATCCCATACCGTTTTTCAGTCGTGCCATCGGTTAATTTAACTTGCAAAGGAATCCCTTTGAACATCTGGATTTCAACTTTGATTTCACCAAAATGTTCATCAATGGCTACTTTATTTTTAGCAATATCATCAGTATTTTCACCAAATGCCTGACGGACCTTCGGCAATAGTTCCTTCCAATCAAATTTTGCATTCCGTTCCACTGCAAGGAAGTCAGCTACATGGTATACACCTTTGATACCTTCTATTTGTAAAACCTTTTGAATTACCTGTGGTGCATCCCCAGCGGTTTCTTTTTTATAATTATGGCTTTTCCCCATAGGGAGTTCTTCATTTAAGAGGATTTTCATTGTATTTGGACTTGGAGTTGGCTCAATTGCTTTAATTTTCAAAATGAATCACCTTCTTTGTTTTCTGTAAACAGTTTAACATAATGAATAGGTTAAATTCACTATGGATGCATCTACATGGTTGCTGCGGTCATTCAAAAAAAAAGAGCTTATCACATATGTAGTGATAAACTCCCTTTTTCCTTACGGTTTAGCTGTTACACTATTTTTGCCTTTAATTCCAATTCGAAGCGATGTAATCAGTCCCTCGAACGTTGCTTCTTCCAATGTCCTTGGAGCTAAGCAATCGCCAATCTGCCATACCTCAGGAGCTGAATATTTAATTTGTTCATACAATTCCACATTCGGAACACGCCCCAATGAAAGAATAATTGAGTCGACATTTTTAATCGATTCTTTCTCATAGGAAAATAAATTTCGAATCACTACTTCATTTTCTTTAATTTCGCCTAAATCATAGTGAGGAATCATTTTAATATTTAGTTGATAAAGTTTCTTTAAATATTCATTTCTTAAATATTGATGGACTTCCTCACCAATATAAAGCCTAGATGAAATTAACGATACTTGATGACCTTTTTCCGCAAGATCTATAGCTGCCTCCATCCCCGGCCAATCCCCGGCGAAATCAAAGACAAGGACATTTTTTCCAATCGTTATTCTTTGGCGATTAAAAAGTTGGTCAACCGTTTGTACTCTTGGGTCGTTTATACCAGGAATTTGCGGAATGAACGGACGGGAACCGACCGCACAGATAATCGAATCAGGTGCAATCCCATTAATATCATCAGGCTGGATATTCCAGCCAAGCTTGACATTTACATTGCTGATAGACAGCTTTTTAATAAAATTATCGAGCATCGTTTCTGCAAGCTCTTGTCTCATGGGCGTACGTTTTAACGTATGCAGAAGCCCACCGACCTCATCCGCTTTATCTGCCAAAATCACTTCATGACCACTCTCATCTAATGTTAAGGCAGCCTTTAACCCTGCAGGACCTGAGCCAATGACAAGAACTTTCTTTTTCTCCCGGGGTGATTTCTGTAAATCTTGCACTTCAATTTCCTTTCCGGCAGAAGGATTTTGAACACAGCCGATTGCTAATCCTTTATGGTAATGCCCGATGCAGGCTTGGAGACAGCCAATACAGGCATCAATTAAATGGTGATTCCCTTCCTTAGCTTTATTGGGCATTTCAGGGTCGACGATTAAAGACCGCGTCATCCCGACCATATCTGCCTTCCCTGTTGCGACAATTTGTTCCGCCTCGACCGGGTCGACAATCCGGGAACCGACAAACACTGGTACGGCACCAGCCATGCGGATTTTAAAGGCTTGCGACGAATTATATCCATGGTTGATTGGGGATGGCGGCACAATATGCGTCGAGCCCGCATAGGTACTGGAATCCCCTGCCGTGACATTAATAAAATCAACACGTACTTGTTCCACCAAATATTCAACAATTTTGACGGAATCCTTTATATCCAACCCATCCATTGTCATCTCATCTGCACTCATCCGGATTCCGACTGTAAAGTCTTCGCCGACTTCCAGCCATACCCGCTTCATCACTTCGACAATAAACCTCATCCTGTTTTCGAAGGCCCCTCCATATTCATCTATACGATGATTGGTATGACTGGACCAGAATTGTGCTGGAAGATAGCCATGCGAGCAGCAGATTTCAACGCCATCAAGCCCGCCTTCTTTCGCAAGTTTCGCTGAATGGGCAAAGCCCTCAATCACATCTTTTATTTCTTCAATGCTCATCGGTCTTGGCATCGTACCAAATCGTAAACTTGGTACTGCAGATGGTGCTAATGCGGCAGTGCGATAATCGCTTGATACCACTTCTCTTCCACCGTGAAATAATTGACTGAACACCTTTGTCCCATATTGATGGACTTTATTCGATAACTCTAAATAAGCCGGTACAATCCTTTGATCAAACCCCGCAATCGTATGAGTTGTCAACATTCCCGAAAGATGTACAGCGGCTGCTTCCAATACAATCAGTCCCGCGCCACCTTTTGCCCGTGAAGAGTGATAAGCTGTCATTTCAGGAGTTGGAATCCCATCAACAACATGATTGGTTTGATGTGCAGTACTGAGAATTCTATTTTTTAATTCTGTGTGACCAATTTGGATAGGGCTAAATAAATGTTTATAGTTTGTCAAATTGACTCACTCCTTATCGTTTCGATTTAACAAGGTAACTAGCAAAAACCATGCCAAACTACTTCAGTCGTATAAGCAGTGAAATTTTTCCTTTATTTTTGACAGTTCATAATTATCCGCAATATTTAATTGTATAATGAAAGAAAAAAGCGGGTCTTTTTTGCATCAATCGTTGCAAAAAAGGTTCACTTTGGCCCAACACCTATAAATAATCAGTTTGAACTAAGTTTTGGAAGAAGCAACCTCTATTTCAGATGCAAAATGTGTTCATTTTTTTAAAAGGATGGGTTGATGAATGATCAATGAATTGAAAGCACAACAAAATATTATTCGGTTGGAAAAACTTAATGAATCTCTTCAAGAACAGCTAGATATAGCACTGCGAAAAATCAAGGAACTTACCCAAATATTAAATTCTTCTTATGATGAAATTTTTGTTACGGATGCTGATGGAAATGTTTTATTTGTGAGTGACTCCTGCAAACATTTTACAGGCTTGCCTCCTGAGGCCTTTATCAATAAAAATATCTTTGAACTAGTGGAGAAGGGAATTATTACTGACTCTGTCACGATAAAAGCAATGCAAACCCATACAGTTCAGTCCAATGAACAAAATTATCCTAACGGAAAAACTGTCCTCGCGACAGCCAAACCTGTATTTGATGAAGAAGGAAAATTATATAGGATCGTCAGCAATTCACGGGATATTTCAGAGTTAGTTGAAATGAAAAGAAAACTGGCCGCAATGCATGCATTAACGAAAGAAAATCTGAATGAAGCCATCATTGAAAAAGCTATTGGCCAGCAAAGGTTTATTACTCAATCCAAAAACATGATCAACACCCTGCAATTAGCGGAAAGAGTGGCTCCGCTCGACTCCTCGATTTTCATCCATGGTGAATCGGGGGTCGGAAAGGGCGTATTAGCGCGGATTATTCATGAAAATAGCCCAAGAAAAGAGCGATCATTCATACAAGTGAACTGTGGGGCGATACCTGAAAGCTTGCTGGAATCTGAACTTTTCGGCTATGAAGCCGGGGCGTTCACCGGTGCAAATAAGCGGGGGAAAGCCGGCCTTGTCGAGATGGCGGATGGAGGGACCTTATTTTTAGATGAAATCGGCGAAATGCCACTTGAACTGCAAGTAAAAATCCTTCACTTGGTTCAAGAGAAAACTTTTAAAAAGGTTGGCGGAACCACCGAAAAGAAGATTGATATCCGTATTATTTCCGCCACAAATAAAGACTTATTGCAAATGATTGAGGAAAAAAAGTTTCGCCAAGACCTATACTACCGCCTTCATGTTGTCCCGCTTAGAATCCCCCCGTTAAGAAAAAGGAAGCAGGATATTTTAGTATTAACGGAATATTTTTTAAAACACTTTAATCATAAATACTTGCAGCAGATTGAATTAGATGAAAATGCTAAACTATTGCTGCAGCTCCAGGAATGGCGTGGAAATGTACGGGAACTGGAGAATTTTATTGAACAAATTGTTGTCACTGCATATAAACCGATCATAAGAATTGAAGATTTACCGCTCGTACTGGACCACCGATTTCATCCTGAAAGCAATCCGGGACTACAGCAGCTTCCATTAAAAAGGGCCGTTGAAGAAACAGAAAAACTGGTTCTTTCCTATGCGTTAAAGAAATATAAATCGACAAGGAAGATGGCCAAGGCATTAGGAGTAAATCAAACCACCATCATGAGAAAACTACATAAGTATCAGATGACGACAAATGAAACGACTTAATTATTGTAGTAAGCAGAATTTTTAGAAATTGGCACGAAAATTGCATTAACTTATAGTGAACAATCAAATTACAAGGAGTGATCAGAATGGGGGAATTGCTTTTTTGTTTAGGTTATGGAGGTTCACTTATCATTTTAGGACTCATTACTAAATTTTTCGTTGGCAGAATGGAAAAAGACGTAATTACAACAACAAAAATAACGAAAGATGAAAAGGCGGGGATGTAAAGATGATTTATACAATCGGTATAACTGTCTCCTTCCTTGTGTACGTTATCATCGGTGTCATTCTTTCGAGGAGGGTAAAAAATTCTGAAGAATATTATGTATCAGGGAGAAAGGGCTCAACCTTAATGGTTACCGGAACGCTAGTGGCTTCATTTTTAAGTACCGTCTCTTTCATGGGTGAGGCTGGTTTTTCCTATGAAGGATACCCAATCCTTTTGCTAATCCTCGTTATTTTTAATGCAACTGGCTATGTTGTTGGAGTATTCTTTTTTGGACGGTATTTAAGAAGAAGTAAATCATTGACTGTTCCTGAATATTTCGGTAACCGCTTTCAATCCAATAAAGTTCGTATGGCTGCGGCAATCACCACGATTCTTGGTATTGCTGCTTATTTGGTCGCTGTTACACAAGGTGCCGCTGTATTGCTTTCGGAAATTTCCGGTATTTCTTACACCTTTGCATTATTGATCATGTGGGTCGTCTATGCTTCCTTTACTGTTCTTTCCGGAGCTAAAGGGGTTATGGTCAATGATACCATCATGTTCTTCATCTTTTCGATTGCCACTTACTTAGCCTTCCCGTTCATCATTCATTCTGCCGGAGGTTTTCCGGATGCGATTGTCAAAGCAGCGACGAATCCGGCGCGCCCGGATTTATTAAGCTGGCATGGAATCACCGGCCCGAATAACTATATGGGAGCACCATGGGAAGCGTTTATCTGGGCCGTCATTTTAGGTATGGTTTGGTCAGCGGTTATTTCCATCAGCCCATGGCAGAGCAGCCGTTATTTAATGGCGAAAAATGAACATGTCGCAATTCGCTCGGGTGTTTGGGCAACCATTTCCATCATCACGATTTACTTGTTCCTACACATCAGCATTTCAACGATTACAACGATCAACCCAGATATTAAACCGACAGAAAAAGTATTCATCTGGGCAGCAATGAATATTGTTCCGAAATGGCTCGGGATTATCATCGTAAGTGGAATTATGGCCGCAGCGCTGTCCTCCTGTGCCAGCTTCCTTCAACTCATCGGCAGCAGCATTACACGGGACATCATGGAACAATCTAGGAACAAAAAATACTCAGATAAGCGTCTGTTGGTGACGAGCCGAATTTCGATGATTCTCTCCAGTATTGTCATCCTGCTTATTGGTCTATGGCAGCCGCCTTCCATTATGTGGATTGGTTATTTTGCGGCGACCTTATTTGCTGCTTCCTGGGGCCCAATTGCCTTTGCTAGTGTGTTCTCAAAAAAGGTAACAAAAAATGGGGCATTGTGGAGTATTATTATGGGATTTTTAGGGGTAGTTCTTGGGGAATCATTGAAAAAAGCCGGCGTTGTGCTTCCGGTGTATTTAAATCCTGTTATTATTGGAGTCGTATTAAGTTTATTCTCCCTTTGGATTGGTTCTAAATTTGGAGAAATTTCCAAGGAAGAGCGGGAATTTCAAGAAAATATTTTAAAACGTCCGATTGAAGCGAATGATCCAGAAGAAATGGCCATCACGAAAAAATATCCTGCATATTTAATGATAAGCGGTGTCATTATTATCATTATTACATTCATTTTCTATTACTACCCGTTGACATTGGCGATGTAAGGGTAAATAATCTCGGATCCCAAAATTCCCCTTTGTAAAATTACACTTAAAATCTAAAAATCGGTATTTTTTCCGGATTTATCAATGGATCTTACCACTTTATCAGCGAATTGAAAAAGTTGCCCGCAACGTCAAGGGCAACTTTTTTGATGTATGAGATTATTGACCTTCCGCAAGCTCTGCTAGGTAGGACCAGCGTTCGATTAGCTGTTCAAGCTTCTCATTTAATTCTGCTTCTTGTTTCATCAAGTCCTGTGCTTTCGTAAAATCACTGCCAACCTTGGCAAGTTCCGCCGATGTTTCTTCCAGTTTTTCTTCTGTTTTAGCAATTACGCCATCAATTTCTTCCCATTCTTTTTTCTCCATATAGGTCATTTTTTTCTTTTTTTCCTTTTCTGAAGATTTTGCTGGCTGGCTAGAAACACTGGACGCATTATACACTTCGGTCAACGCTTCTTTTTCAAGAAATTCCGTATAATTTCCAAAAAACGAATCGATTGCTCCTTCCCCTTTTAAGACTAGCAGCTGGTCGACGACCTTATCGAGGAAATAGCGATCATGCGATACATTAATCACAACTCCAGGGAAATCTTCCAAATAGTCTTCAAGAACGGTCAACGTCTGTGTATCAAGGTCATTAGTCGGCTCATCCAATAATAGAACATTGGGTGCCGACATTAAAATTTTTAACAAGTATAATCGGCGTTTTTCTCCCCCGGAAAGCTTACGGATAGGTGTTCCATGAGTAAACGGCGGAAACAGGAAACGCTCAAGCATTTGCGCAGCTGAAATCGTTTTGCCATCGGATGTCTCGACAATTTGTGCTGTTTCCTTAATGTATTCAATCATCCGCATGTTTTCATCCATGTCTTCGCTTTCCTGTGTGTAATAAGCGATTTTAACCGTTTGCCCCATTACGAACTCGCCCTCATCAAGTGGAATTCGTTTTGCCAAAATGTTGAGGAGTGTGGATTTGCCGGCTCCATTTTTGCCAATAATACCGATCCGGTCGCCCGGCTTTACCAACAGATCAAAATGATTAAGAATTGTTTTGGCGCCATACCGTTTGGAAGCATCCTTTAATTCAAAAACCTGCTTGCCAAGCCGGCTTCCATTTAAGGAAATATCGAGCTTCTCCCCGGAAAGTTTTCCACCGGCAAGCTTTTCATCCAGCTCCTCAAAGCGCTGAATCCGGGCCTTTTGCTTTGTTGTTCTTGCTTTTGCCCCTCGTCTGATCCATTCGAGCTCGCGTCGGAAAAGGTTTTTCCTTTTTTCAAACGTTGCGGCCTCATTTTCTTCACGGATAGCTTTTGCTTCCAAAAATGCCGCATAATTCCCTTTATAGCTGTATAAGTTCCCGCCATCCAACTCAAACATTCGATTTGTCACGCGGTCTAAAAAGTAGCGATCATGGGTAACGAGCAAAATCGAGCCGCTATACCTGCTTAAATAATCCTCCAGCCATTTAACGGTATCAAAATCAAGATGGTTGGTCGGTTCGTCCAAAATAAGTAAATCCGGCTCAGCAATTAAAACCTGTGCCATCGCTACACGTTTTTTCTGTCCACCGGAAAGCTCGCCAATCTTCTTTCCAAAATCCTCAACTCCCAATTTTGTTAAAATGGATTTCGCATTAGTGCTTGCATCCCATGCACCCAGCGCATCCATTTGTTTTTGTAATTGAAAAAGCTCGTCCTGCACTTTGGAATCATTAGGTGCCGCATTCAGCTTCTGAAGTGTGTTTTCATAATCCCGCATCAATTTTAAAATTGGTGCCTCACCATGATAGACTTGCTCAAGAACGGTGCGCTCTACATCAAAATCAGGCTGTTGTGCCAAAAATGCAATGGAATAATCCTTCCCGGCAATAATTTTCCCCTCGTCCGGCTGATCCAATCCAGCTACAATTTTCAATAGTGATGATTTCCCCGTTCCATTTACCCCAATTAAACCGACACGTTCCTTTTCACCGATTGTAAAGGAAATATTGTTAAAGAGCTGTTTTTCCCCATAGGTCTTTGTAACGTTTTCCACCGTGAGCATTTTCATGATTGACCATTCCATTCTTGATAAAATTGTTCTAAAAATCTCTCCATCATTTGATGGCGGCTTTCAGCCATTTTTTTTGCCGTTTCTGTATTTAATAAGTCTTTTAATTTCAGAAGTTTTTCATAGAAATGGTTGATGCTTGTTGATTTCCCTTTTCGGTATTCATCTATCGTCATTTCTTCTCTTATTTGGTAGGAAGGATCGTAAATCTGCTGGCCCTTTTTCCCCCCATAGGCAAAGACACGGGCTATCCCGATAGCACCAATCGCATCCAGTCGATCAGCATCTTGGACGGTTTTCGCCTCGACTGATTCTAGTTCTATTTTTCTTCCACCTTTAAAAGAAATAGAGGCGATAATCTTTTTGATTTGCTTTTTATCTTCTTCTGATAATTCGCTTGCCTTTAAAAATCCATCCAGCTTTGCTTCGCCTTTTTCTGCGGTTTCATTTAGTTTTTCATCCGGTATATCATGAAGGAGAGCTGCCATTTCAATAATGAACGGGTCTCCTAATTTTTCTTGTTCGTTTATATATAATGCATTACGGCGGACGCGGTCCACGTGGAACCAATCATGCCCCGTTGCATCTTCACCTAGTTCAATTTGGACAAACTTCTCCGTTTGTTCAATTATTTGTTTTTTCACATAAAACACCTACCCTCACCTTTGCTATTCTATCATGAAAAAGAGGGATAGATGAATCCTTGCTCTAAAAAAGAAAAATCCGCAGGAAACCCGCAGACCCAAATCACCTATTCTAACCCATTAAACCAACTAATCCCCAAGGTATTCTCTCCGGCATGAACACCGATTACTGCTCCAAGCGGGCAGCAGAGAATCGTTAGTTCCGGAAACTCTATGCTCAACTCTTTTTTCCAATTATCAGCATGATTTTCATGTAAACCGTACAAAATATATACTTCCTTCATACTGTACCTTTCATAGGATTGCCGCAAATATTCAACAATCTTCTCTTTTGCCTTCTTTTCACTTCGGACCTTTTCTTTTACAGATAAAGCCCCGTCATCAATCGAAATAATCGGTTTTACGTTCATCATACTGCCAAGGAAAAATTGCAGGCCTGACATCCTTCCGCCGCGATGGAGCTGTTCGAGACTTCCAACCAAAACATAGGCTTCGTTCGTATTTCTAATCCTTTCAAGCCCTTCCACGATATCATCCAAGCTTTTTCCTTCAGACAGCCACTGCATTCCCTTTTTAATCAAGGCGTTTAAAGGATAGGTTAAGATTTTCGAATCAATGGTCGTGACCGGAATCGACACAAGCTCGGCCGCCTGGCCACTAGAAGAAACCGTGCCGCTTAATTTCCCGGAGACGAGCACCGTTATCACCTGATCATACTCATTCTCTAAGCGCTCATACATCGCCTGAAAGGCGCCAACCGATGGCTGTGAGGTTTTTGGCGCGGTCTTTAACGATTTTAATTTTTCAAAAAGCTGTCCGGATGTTAAATCAATACCGTCTAAATATTCCTCACCATCAAGAACAATCGAAAGCGGGACTGTATATAAATCGGGATGATTTATTAATTCATCATCTAAAAATGCCGTGCTGTCGGTTACCCAAGCCGTTTTGGCCAAAATGACCACTCCTTATCCCAAAAATCTGTAACTTTAGGAATATCATTACTTTAATGGTATCCTCACACATTAATAATGTAAATATTTAAAACCTTCAAAAACCTAAAGTAACGCTTCAATATCCTGAACAATCTCATTTGGTTTAATACTCGGAGCATAACGCTTTTGGACCTTCCCGGTTTGATCTATTAAAAATTTGGTAAAATTCCATTTGATTGCCTTTGATCCCAAAACCCCGGGAGCTTGTGATGTTAAATACGAAAATAATGGATGCTTCTTGCTGCCATTCACCTCCACTTTTGCAAACATCGGAAAAGTAACCCCATAATTTAATTCACAAAATGATTTAATATCCTCTTCACTGCCGGGTTCCTGGTTCATAAATTGATTGCACGGAAAACCTAGAACAACCAAACCCTTATCCTTATACTTTTCATAGATTTGCTGGAGTTCGCTATATTGCGGTGTAAATCCGCACTTACTAGCCGTATTAACAATCATGAGGACTTTCCCTTTAAATTGCTCAAGTGAAACTTCCATACCATCGATGGTTTTTGCATGAAACTCGTAAATTCCCATTTTTCTCTCCCCTTTAAATGAGCAACTCAAGCCGCTTTACCGATGTAATAATATATTCAATCATATCTATCAAGTCATCTAATTGCGCTTCCTGAATGATCCGGTCAAATTCAACGGTAATCGTATGCAGTGCCTCTGATTCCTTATATAATGGATCCAATTGTACCCGTTGTGAAATTTTTCTCGATGGTCCCCATATATCAGAAAATAGTTTCTCAATTTTATCATAATCAACTTGATTTACGACAGATTCAAAAAAGAACTCCAATTTCAAGGAGGAGCCTGCCATTTTTTCTGCCTTCATACCTGGAATCAATTCTGCTGCAAGATTTATCATACTGGATTCCAGTGAAATTTTAACAGAAGCACTCTTCTTTATTGTTTCAGTCATTTTAAAAGAAATCTCAAATATTCGCGACATTTTTGCCATATTGATTATATCGTTGCGATCGGTAATTACGATTTCGCCACCCAAGTCCAAATCATAAATGGCACCTTCGATGACGACCTTCATGTTATCGAATGCAGTTGGGTCAAACATATTTTTCACCTGCTTTTAATCAATTACTTTTATTTTATCAAAAATTATTTTCTTTTCTGTACGAAAGATAATGTTTATAATGTTATTGACCAAATATTAAAAATTTAAATTTAATTAAGACATAATTGTTGAACACAAAGAAGGAGATGGTCACTTGCCTATAAATATACCAAGGCTTTTACCAGCACGAGAGATTCTTGAACAAGAAAATATTTTTATCATGGAAGCTGAACGTGCGATTAGCCAAGACATTCGTCCGTTAAATATTTTGATTTTAAATTTAATGCCCATAAAGGAAAAAGCGGAAACACAGCTATTAAGACTATTAGGAAATTCGCCGCTGCAGGTTAATGTGAAATTTTTAAAAACAAGTTCCTATGAATCTACCCATACAAGTAAGCAGCATCTTGAACAATTTTATATCACCTTTCCCGAGGTAAAGTCTCAAAAGTATGATGGCATGATTATTACAGGTGCCCCTGTCGAACTATTAGAGTTTGAACAGGTTAAGTATTGGCAGGAGTTAACCGAGATTATGGATTGGTCAAAAACGAACGTTACTTCTACCTTGCATATTTGTTGGGGGGCACAAGCCGCACTTTTTTACCATTATGATATTGGTAAATTTGAGCTGCCACGTAAATGTTCAGGTATTTATTCACATCGTGTATTTGATACTAATGATATTTTACTTCGCGGTTTTGATGATATTTTCTATGCACCGCATTCAAGGTATACGGATGTATCGATCGATGCCATAAAGGACCATTCTGAATTAAAGCTGTTGGCCGCATCAGAAGAAGCGGGACCATTATTAATTGCATCTCGTGATCGAAAACATGTCATGATTACCGGACACTTGGAATATGAATCCGAGTCATTGGCAGAAGAGTATACGAGAGATGTAAATAAAGGGCTCGATATCCATATTCCAGAGAATTATTTTCCTAATAATGACCCAAGCAACCCGCCCGTTAACCGCTGGCGTTCACATGGACATTTATTCTTTTCAAACTGGTTGAATTACTACGTCTACCAAGAAACACCATATTTATGGGATTAAACAAAGCATCGGTTCACACGAGCCGATGCTTTCCTTTTATTTTACCTTAAACATAAATACCCACATAAAGGACAAGGATTGCCGCAACTCGAGCGGAAGCTTTTCAACGGGCAGTTTTTCTGCCTCCCGCTTGTACACACCCATTTCGGCTATTTTTTTTAAGCCATTTTCCTCTGCCAGCTTTTCAAATTCCCATGGCATCATTGTATTGCAAATGACTTTTTCTCCATAGAGTCTTCGAAAGCTATTGATTCGCGGCATCGCGGTCGGTCCTAAAATTGCAATACAAGCGAAGCCCTCTTCTTTTACAATTCGTTTAATTTCAAAAAGCACTTTTATGGGGCTTTCCGTCCATTCTAAAGAATTAATCGCCATAACTGCATCGAAAGAATTTGCCGCTTGAGGAACCTCTGAAATATCCGACTTGATAAATTGAGCAGATGTGCCTTTTGCCAGCAATGAAGCCTTTTCAAGCATTTGCTCTGATAAATCGACTCCTGTTACGGGGTGACCCATTTTGGCAAGCTTAACCGAAGCAAATCCATCCCCGCAGCCTAAATCACAAATGGCCGCCCCATCCGGCAGATATTTTTTCAAAAACGGTATAATTTCCTTTCTACTGCCTGATTCCCACATCCCTCTGCTGTTTGAATGCCAGCTGTCTGCCCGCATATCCCATTGTTTTTCAGCTTCATCAACCCATTTAATATCCAAAGTCAAACCTCCAAATTTAAACTTTATATCTATAATTCGTTTCAAATTATAAATTTCCTTTTGATTAATCTCCATACCATTTAGAAAGAATAATGGAAAAAGGAGGTATCTACTATGGAGACGATTGTTGGACTTCACCGGAATCATTTTGGTGAAATCATTAGCTTCGTTACATCGGGAGGCAGGGTTATCTCTTATCGCAAGGCGTTAATGGAGGCTGAAAGCGGCTTGCTGGATGGCGTTCAAGCACAGGTAGATTCTGAAGGCAATCTGACCTTTGGCCCCGGACTCGAACAATCCTTCGACGACTATCCAAATTTATTTTAAAAGCACCTGGCATACATGTCCAGGTGCTTCCTTTTTTGCAATGATCGCTATTCTAATTCACTTTCATTCTGCTTTTGAATTTCTCTTAATGCATCAATTCTCGTTATATCTTCTTCGAAAAATTGAACAAGATCGCCAATCCGGTCAATCGAATCCCAGCTTAGATGATGTTCAATTCCTTCCACATCATTATAAATATTTTCATCCTTAACACCGATAATTTTTAACAGCTGCTCAAGAAGGGCATGGCGATAGACCAACCTTTTTCCTATTTTCCTGCCTTTTGATGTTAACGTAAGTCCTCTATATTTTTCATAAACCAAATATTCATCTTTATCCAGCTTTTGAACCATTTTTGTTACCGAGGAGGGATGTACTGACAACGCTTCCGCTATATCAGAGACTCGAGCGTAGGTTTTTTCTTCAATTAGTTTATAAATCTGTTCAATATAATCTTCCATACTTGGTGTTGGCATCCCGTTCCCTCCAAACAAATCATCATTAAAAGTGTACTATAGATAATTTTGAGTGACAAGATGCTTTGTCACAGTTATCACAAATAAAGAAAATTATCCTTGTGGAACCTTTTCAAATAGAAACTTCACCTTTTTATCGGTTTCATCTAAATAAAGCCGGGCATTAAAGGTTTTTTCATTCTTTGTAAACCCTTCAATCAATTCCGTTTTCCCCTCAGAAAGCATTAATTTAATATTTTTTTGCGTAATATTTTTTCCGAGAACTTTTTTGGAAATAGTAAAATCGCATTGATTTTTTCGATAATTACTGCAGCCGTAAAAGCTTCCTTTATCAACAACCGCCCCATCACATTTTTTACATGGGCCTAATTTAGTGAGGGTTTTTGTTTTTTTCTTCCCTGGAGAAAAATTATCCCTCATTTCATCTGAAAAGTTCCATTTTTTTGATTGATCAACACTTGTGTTAATGAGATGTACAACCATTTTATTGGTTTGCTCCATAAAATTCTTAGGTGATGCAGCACCTTCCGAGATTTCTTTTAACTTCTGCTCCCATTTAGCCGTCATTTCCGGTGAAGCCAAGATTTGTTGCCCGAGCGCCTCAATCAAAATTTTCGCTTTTGCAGTGGCGTAAACAAGGTTTTTGGTAACTTGAATATAAAGACGGTCCTTTAGCATCGTAATAATTCCTGCTCTAGTGGCTTCGGTCCCAAGTCCTTCAGTCCTGGTCAAAACTTTTTCCAGTTCCTTATCCTCTATATGTTTGCCGGCTGTTTTCATTAAGGTAATCAATTGTCCCTCGGTGTAACGCTTTGGTGGCTGGGTTTGACTTTCTTTTACATTCACTTTTTCAGTAATGCCCTGTTCCCCTTTTTCCAAAAACGGAAGTGCCGATTCATCTTCTTGTTCCTTAGGCGGTTGTAAAACCTTTCTCCAGCCTTCTTCAATTTGTACCTTACCTTTTGATTGAAAAGCAGCACGCCCATCCACCAATGTTGTTACCGTTGTATATTCAGCAATTGCCTTGTTATAATGCGCAGCAATTAAGCTCGTTACAACCAATTCATAAATTTTTCGTTCATCCGGATCCAATCTATCGATTTTTGGAATTTGTTCAGTCGGGATAATGGCATAGTGATCCGTTACCTTCTTTTCATTTACATACCGTTTGTTATCGATTAAAGAAGAGTTTGGCAGAGGAAAGAATGATTCATAAGCTTTCATATGACTTAATTTCCCCAAAATCTCCGGGAATGTACTTGCCTCTTCTTTCGTAACATAGCGCGAATCGGAACGTGGATAAGAAACATTCCCTTTTTGATAAAGCTTTTGCAGGACATCCAATGTTTTTTTCGGTGAGAATTTAAAACGTTTATTTGCTTCAGCTTGAAGAGCTGATAAATTATAGAGCAGAGGCGGGTAAAATTCTTTTCTTTCAGCAATCACTTCTGAAACTTCTGCAGGTTTTCCCTTACAAAATGCCGCAACTTTGTCGGCAAGGTCCTTATGTTTAACGCGTGTTTCTCCATCATTTAACCATTTGCCGCTATATCGTTTACCATTTATGAAAAAATGAGCAATTACTTCCCAAAACGGTTCGGGATTAAAATTTTCTATTTCTAATTCTCTTTTCACAATAAGGGCTAATGTTGGGGTTTGGACTCTTCCGACTGAAAATACATCTGAAAAGCCTTGATTTTGCAGGAGAAGACTATATAGCCGAGAAGCATTCATTCCCACAACCCAATCTGCACATGCCCTTGTGTATGCTTCAAAAAATAAGCTTCGGGTTTCATTTTCATCCAATAGCTTGTGAAAGCCTTCTCTGATGGCGTTGGGAGTCATAGACGAAATCCATAATCTTTTCATCGGCTTTTTGCATTTTGTTAAACGGAGAATATTTCGAATGATCAGTTCCCCTTCTCTTCCAGCATCGCCTGCATGGATGATATCGGTTACCTTCGGGTCGGAAATTAATTTTTTAATAACAGTGAATTGCTTTGCTTTATCTCGTGTCACTTCATATTCGAAGTGCTCAGGAATCATCGGCAGTGATTCCAGCGCCCATTTTTTCCAGCCGGGCTGATACTTTTCAGGTGAAACCAATTGGCAAATATGTCCGATTGCCCAAGTCACATAGGCTCCATTTTTAAATATTTCGTTTGGAAAAATTTCAATAAACCCATTTTGTTTTTTATGTTTAAAAATTGAAGCAAGCGTTGAGCCCTGGTCCGGTTTTTCGGCAATAATTAATTTCATGCACATTGCTCCCTTTTTACAAACTATCCGACATCCATTTTCCCACTTTGCCTTCGTAACGTAAAGTGATAAAATCACACAACAAATAAAATCCCTTCCAGTTTATTTTCTGAAAGGGATTTGTTCACTTACAATTTTCTCTTTAGTTGAATCGTCGTATCCTGAATATACCAATGTTCCTCTTCAATAATATTGGAAACGGTTAAAATGAATGAAGGAATTCTCTCAACCTCAAAAACAATCGCTCCAATTTTCTTTGAGAACATGATAAATGCGTCCCCATGGGGAAAATTGGATAATTGATTACCAATGTAGCGCAAAGACATTATAATTTCCTGTTTTTCATCTGTTTCGATTTGCAGGTTCGGCGAGAATCTTAATATCCAATCCTCTCCGTCAATGGAAAATCGGAACATGCCCTCACCCTTTTTCATTCAAATTAGTTATATATATTCATATGATTTAGAGTAAGTTATATGATAAAGCCAAGCTGTCTGGTGGAAAACATATCCTTCTTCCCTATTCGTTTTGGATAAATAAACGCTTTCATTCCTTGACTGTCCAATTCCATTATTGTATATTAAAAGCATCATGTTACATATTTTGCTTGGCAAAATTTTTGCCCTATTTGCTGCATGATAATTTATTTTATTTAGGCGCCAATGATGGTGTCTTGAAAGGCTTAGGAGGAAGAAGTACATGCAAAACGGTAAAGTAAAATGGTTCAACAATGAAAAAGGTTTCGGTTTTATCGAAGTTGAAGGCGGAGACGATGTATTCGTACACTTCAGCGCTATCCAAGGCGAAGGCTTCAAAGCTTTAGAAGAAGGTCAAGAAGTTTCTTTTGAAATCGTAGAAGGAAACCGTGGACCACAAGCTGCTAACGTGGTAAAACTTTAATCTAAAATAATCTAAGGCTGGCCATTCGCCAGCCTTTTTTATTTTTTCAGTCAGGATAATTTTTTCCCAAACTCCTTAATCTGTTCCCCTACGGTACATTGCGAAATACAAAATTGATGTGCCTTCCTGCGGCCACCCTCTTTAATTAGTTGGCGATGCAAAAAGCACCCTTCACAGTATTGAGTCATCAGTGATTCTACATGTGTCATTACTTCTTTTCTTACGAAACCCTTCACAGTCTCCATCCCCCCAATCTAAAGAATTTGTGTTTTAGCGAAAATTTCTTTTCCTTCCAATGCCTGTGTGGCCAATTTATCGGCTTCCTTATTTTCATTTCTGGAAATAGGTGTATATCTCGGCTTAATACCCAATGTTTTGATTTTTTCCTCAATTCGATCCAGCCAGCGATTTAAATTTTCTTCATAACACGGCCATTCTCCTTCTAGCTGCTTTAAAACAACCTGAGAATCCCCTTTAAATTCACATGGCAGGTGATTCACTCCTAAGTCCTCTAAAATATTTAAGGTATAATAGAAAGCAGCATACTCTGCTTCATTATTTGTGTCCATTTGATCAATATGTTCATTAGCCCGGATTCGATATTTCTTTTTTCCCTGCTTAAAGAAAATAACGGCTCCGAGACCTGCACGATTTGTTTCCTTATGAAATCCTCCGTCAAAATAAACAGTCACTTCATGAGGGTCTTCTTCGATTTCAACAGTAAGTTTTTTCATTTCCTTTAACGTCCATGAAGTGCCCATTTCGTCATAAAAAGTTAATTCTGAGACTTTTCCGGACTTTTCAAGTTCTGCCCCTGTTTGAAGGGCCAATTCCCCTGAAACCCAATCAGAGGTAAATTGTACTTTTTCATTTCCCTTTGGTTGGTATTTCCATTCCATTCGATAGTTCATTTTTTTCAGCCTTTCTATACTATTTCAAGTTTCCACGAAAATCTATCTGTTCATAAATAATAAATCCTTCATTTTACCTTATGTTGATATGTTCTTATCATACCCAGTTATAAGTAGTTGTGATAGGAAAACTTTTTTCTCCAATATGGCCATAAATTATGATAAACTTTCATTAACTTACAAATGGAGGAAAAAATCTTGATTGAAGTATACATTGATGGGGCGAGTGCCGGTAATCCCGGACCAAGCGGTGCAGGGATTTTTATAAAAGGGCAGGGTACAGCCGATAAATATTCGATACCTCTTGGTGTCATGACTAACCACGAAGCAGAATATTATGCCTTTATTAAAGCACTGGAAATTTGTTTAGAAAAAGGTTATACAAGCACAGTTATATCGTTTCGGACCGATTCGGAATTAGTGAACAAAGCGGTTGAAAAAGAGTTCGTTAAAAACAAACTTTATGCTCCTTTGTTAGAAAAAGCGCTTTTGCTTTCCAAAAAATTCGATTTATTTTTTATGAAATGGATTCCAAGTAACGATAATAAGGTTGCCGATGAACTTGCAAGGCTTGCAATTCGAAAAAATAACGTGGAGGAACAATCATCATCATGAAGAAACCAATAATTGCTGATATTAGTTTGTTGCTTGTAACCTTAGTATGGGGAACTACATTTGTTTTAGTCCAAAATGCAATTGATTTGCTTGCACCGTTCTCTTTTAATGGGGTTCGTTTTTTAATTGCAGCCTTGTTACTTTTTCTTTGCTTGGTCATTTTTGACAAAAAACAGCTTAAACTGCTCAATAGCAAAATGTTATTATCAGGGGTTTTTATCGGGTTTTGGTTATTTCTTGGTTACGCAACCCAAACCATCGGGCTTTTATATACGACCTCTTCAAAAGCAGGCTTTATTACAGGCTTAAGTGTCGTACTTGTACCATTATTATCAATTTTTTTGGCAAAACAATACCCAAGCCGCAATGCCATTTTTGGAGTGGTTACGGCTACCTCAGGATTATTTTTCCTGACGATGACAGATGTAACTGGCCTTAATATTGGGGATGGTTTTGTTTTGGTATGCGCCATAAGTTTTGCAATGCATATCATCATGACCGGCAAATTTAGCAGTAAGTATCCAACCCTATTGTTAACGGTTATTCAAATTACAACTGTAGCGATTCTTTCAATTCTTTCATCGTTCATTTTTGAAGATTGGAAGAAATCGTTAGATCCTGATATTTTATTGTCTAAAAATGTGTTGATTGCCATCATTATCACCAGCGTGTTCGCAACCGCTGCGGCATTTTTTATTCAAACGAATTTCCAAAAATATACGACTGCCACTAGGGTTGCCCTTATTTTTGCAATGGAGCCCGTATTTGCAGCTATAGCCGGTTATTTCTGGGCACATGACCGCTTATCCATCAGTGCATTATTTGGTTGTATCCTTATTTTTGCGGGAATGATTATTGCCGAATTTCCAACAGATAAACTTTCTTTTCTCAGAAAAAATAAAACAATAGAAGGTTAAAAAACTCCCTGGGAGGGAGTTTTTTATATGGCCAAAAGGTCTGTTTCTTTTACAAATCTTAGCGCTTCTTTTCTTGTTTGAACTTTGTTTGCCATTAAAGTTTCAAGCAGGGACATATAAAAACTTCCATCGAAACATTTTTGCGCTTTTAATGTTAGCTCTACCGCAGCATTGATGATTTCATCGGAAGCATTTGTATAATTTTTTCCGAAATAGATAAACCCAATCGCATCTTCATGTAATTGGAAACCTTTTCCCTGCAAGTAATGCAAATATTCCTCCAGCGTCTGCAATGACTTTCCCCTCTCAATACTTACTAAAAAATACCCTCTAAAATCTTATCGTAAATTTTCGCGATTTTCTATCTTTTTTTGTACATAAATGACCTGCAATGCCTACGAGTACTCCAAACAATGCACCGCCCACTACTTCTTCCGGTTGATGTCCCAACATTTCTTTCAGCCTTTTCGGTGCATTTTGTTTAAATTCAAGGCTTTCCTCTTTATGAATTTTTTCCATTAAATCATTCATGGAATTAACCTTTAAGGTGAGTTCCCCTGTTTGGCGGCGGATGCCCTGGGCATCATACATGACGATTAATCCATACACGAGTGAAAGGGCAAAATCAAATGTTGGCAGCCCTCGTTTTAACGCTATGAACGTGGTTAATGTGGAAACCCCTGCAGAGTGGGAACTTGGCATCCCACCCGTTTCAAAGAATAATTCCGGCCGCCATTCTTTCTTTTTTACATAATGGATTGGGATTTTTAATCCTTGCGCAAGCCCAATACTAAGAAGGGCTAAATAAACACCTTTATTCATTTCATCACCTCTTCCATTATTGTTAAGAAAGACGTGTTTTATTATTCTTGGTGGAAATACTAACAAAACAGGAGGTGATTGTGGATGAGTAACAATAAAAGTGTCGACCGTGGAAAAAAAGCACCAGGAGTAACTCCACAAGGTTATGGACAGGATGCTGAATTTGCTCAAGAGCCAAAAAGTAAATTAGAAAATGCTGCGAAAAAGTCTAACACCAAAATATAAAAATTGAGGCTGATTTACTCAGCCTCATCCTTATTAAGAAACAATTGCCTCGTCAATTGGCAGCAAGCGCTGTACACCACGAAGCTCAAGTTCAGTTAATTTATTTAGTGCCTTTTCTCTGACAATCATTAAACTGGCATCTTCAAGTGCAACGCTAACAGGAACATCGCATTTAATTTCTGCCAACCGTCTCGATAAATGGAGCATGTCTATATCCTGCTCAATTTTGGTTTTGATTGATTTAGAGAGACCGTGCAGATTCGAAATAATCCCTTCCACATGGTTGTATTCCTTTAAAAGCTTCAGGGCCGTTTTTTCGCCGATTCCTTTTACACCCGGATAATTATCACTTGGGTCTCCCATCAATGCTTTCAAATCAATCATTTGCCGCGGTGTAATTCCTTTTTCTTCAAAGAAAGTTTCTGGTGTATGGACAAGATAGTTGCCGTAGCCTTTTTTCAGCAAAATAACTGAAATGTTTTCATCCAAAAGTTGAAGGATATCTTGATCCCCGGTTAAAATCGAAACATTTGCAAATTCTTTTGATTGTTTGGCGATGGTGCCAATACAATCATCCGCTTCAAAACCTACCATCCCAATATTCGGGATATCGAAAGATTCAACTACTTCCTTAACTAAATCAAATTGCGGAATTAATTCGATCGGTGCTTCCCCCCGGTTACCTTTATAGGCATCGAAAAGTTCCGTGCGGAAAGTTTTACTCCCCATATCCCAACAAACCGCAACATGGGAGGGCTTGAAGGAGGAAACGGCCGTGAATAAATGTTTGATGAAACCATGAATTCCATTCGTCGGAATCCCTTTTGAATTTATCATAAACTGCCCGGTTACTGCTGTTGCATAAAAAGCACGGAATAACAGGGCCATCCCATCTACAAGCATAAGTGAAGGCTTTCGATTTTCCAATAATAAGACCTCCTTAATTAAGTGTCATAAAAACAACACGAAAACCATTATAACATAAAATTAGGGCCAAAATTTTACTCAATTTCGTTTTCTTCATAGGAGATCCAATCACTAAAGCTGCCTAAATAAAGCTTTACATGCGGGAAACCCGCTGCCTTTAAGGCGATAAAATTCGGTACAGCCGTTACACCTGACCCACAGTAAACAATTACTTCTTTGTTCGGGTCAATGTCGTAAAATCGCTGTTTTTGTTCTTCTTCGGAGTTATAAATACCATTACTAAGTCCCTCGAACCAAGGTTTGTTAACTGCACCCGGAATATGACCGGCTTTTTTGTCAATCGGCTCCTCAATCCCTAAATACCTTTTCTCTTCTCGAGAGTCAATTAAAACGCTATGATCTGGTCTATTTCGGACTACTGTTTGTACCTCTTGAACAGTGGCAAGCCATTCAGACTTAAGACTTGGGACGAAGGTTCCTTTGGCAAATGAAGGAACCTCGGCTGTTAGAGGGTAATTTGCTTCCACCCAACCTTTAAACCCACCTTCAAGAACAAAGACATTTTCATGCCCAAGATATTGCAGCATCCACCAAAACCGGGCGGCAAATGCCCCTTCGCCTTGGTCGTATGCGACAATAATTGTATTGGAATTGATTCCTGCCTTTTCCAGTTTATCTTTGAATTCAAAGATATCCGGCAGCGGATGCCTCCCGCCATAGCGGGAAACAGGGCTTGATAAGTCTTTTTCAAGATGAAAATAAACCGCACCGGGGAGATGATTTTCCTGATAATCGTGGTTGCCTTTTTCAGGTTCTGCCAAGGAAAACCGGCAATCAATAATACGGACATCTGAATTATTTAAATTTTTCAACAGCCATACCTTGTCCTTAGCAAAGTTCAATATAATCTCTCCCTAAAAATATTATTGTTCTTCTAGTTTTTGCTGCACATCCATTAATACTTCAATCGATAAGCCACCTTCCAATGCAGAAAGCATGCTTACATAATATTCATGGGCCTGCTCTTCAATATGGCCTAACAGCTGATTAAATTCCGTTTTTAAAATATTCCCGTAATGGTGATTAATACGGAGTATTTCATCGTTTAAATATTTCTCTGCAGGCGAATTTAAGACATTCATTAACTCATCCATCATCAATTGTTTTTCATTTTTTTCAAAGAAGGTTTTTGGATTTTTAAAATATGACATTGCCTTTGCAAAGCTTTGTTTATTCATATTGCGAAAAGCATTTTGGAACTCAAGTTCATCTATTTTTTCTACTTCAAACCTTGAAAAAGAAAGGTCCTCATTGATATCCATTAAGTTTCGGACAAAACTGGCTTCAAAATCAGCGATTGTTTTTTCAAGGAAGCGATCCAGTCGAACCGTTGTAGCTCTCATTTCCTGCGCAAAATCAAACCCTATGCTCTCAAGGAATTCATCAAGGGCTTCCTGCAATACTTTCTTCAAATTCCGCCCATCATCCCGTAATGTGGAAGGGTTAAAGGATTCTTTAAAGAAATCGCTAAAGCGAAAAAATACCCGCTGTTTAATATAATAGATTAGCTCTTCCGCTTCCTGCACCATCCGATTTTGTAACCCATCAACCGACTGCCGTTCCATTAATTCTTTCATTTTAAACTTTTGATTTTCAATTGCTGAACGCTTCTGATCTTTAACGGATTGATCTTCCTTAGCGCTTTGAATCAGCTTGTTAACCAACTCATGGACACGGTTCAGTTCATTTTCAGCTGATATGATTGCCATTTGTGTAAGGTCATTTGATATAAATTGGTAGAATGACCGTTCAAATTCTTTCATGCCAGAAGATTTTTCGGCCGAGGAATCTAGTTTTTCCTTAATCGCCAATAAACTTGATAGCGAATGAAGATGCGGATTTCGAATCCCATATTTACCAAGTTGGTCTTTTACATAGTCTATTACTGTGTTCTTCTCTTCCTCATTTTCGGCCAGGTCAATGGCATTAATGATAAAGAACATTTTATCAAGCTGGAACGAATCTTTTACCCGTCCCAATTGAATTAAAAATTCACGGTCCGCCTTTGAAAAAGCATGATTATAATAGGTTACAAACAGAATCGCATCCGAGTTTTTAATATAATCGAACGCAACACCGGTATGCCGTGCATTGATGGAATCTGCTCCAGGAGTGTCAACAAGAGTAATCCCCTTTCTAGTCAGCTCACAATCATAGAACAGTTCAATCCATTCAACATAGCAGGATTTTTCCTCTTTTGCGACAAAGTCGGTAAATTCACTTAAATCGGTTTCCATGACTGTTCCTAACAGATTATGGAATGAATCATATCCTCTCTTAAATGCTTGCAAAAAGGCAAAATGGGTTTTCTCCGCTATGCCCTCTTGGTCATATTGCGAAAGGATTTTTTCAATTTCTCCGGAGGCATCCCCCAAGTTGCCGACTTCAAAATCAAAAACTTTTAACGACCGATTTACATCCTCAAGCATTACTTCAGGTTGTTTAAATTTCACAAGCACCGTTCCATGTGGATTGGTTTCAGTTACAGGCCTAATTTTATTTATTGCTGCGGTGGTTGGATTCGGTGAAACCGGTAGAACCTTTTCGCCCATTAAAGCATTGGCAAACGAAGATTTTCCTGCGCTGAATGCACCAAACAAGGCAACGGTGAATCCTTTGTTCTCCAAGCGTTCAGCTTTTTCTTCCAGTTCTGCTGCAATCTTCCTAAATCCTGCAAGATTTTCAATGATGCCTGAATTCTTACGTAGTCTTTCAACCATTTTCTTTAATTGGTTTGTTTCTAGTGGAACTTCTTTTTCAACAGCAGGGGCAATATTTAAAGGCTCTCTCTCTAAAACCTTCTCCTCACTCGCCGATGGTTTGATTTTCGTCATCCCACTTTGGACAACTTCATATTCCTCTTCTTCATATTCAAATAAATGGAATGTGTCCATCCGCGTATCATCTTCAAGATTAATGATTTCATCGACTTTATTGGCCTTAACCTCGATTTCCTGGTGATAGTTTTCAATTACTTCAATTGACTGTATATATGGCTCAATCCTGTTGTATTCCCGTTGATATTGGCTTTTTACTTTCCCGCTTCTTTCCATTAGGGCTTTTAATAATTTACCTTTTAAGTTCTCTACAGATTCCCTGGCCAATTTTTTAATTTTAGAGGCTACCTCTTCTGTGTAATTCAGCACATATTCACCTGACAAACGCGCACCAGGCTTGACAGCACTTTCTAATAAATCCGCAGGGAAATCAATTTTAAGTCCCTGTACAGAATCAACTAATTCAGATTGATCAATTTCATATTCTTTAATAAATTTCAATATAAATTCACGGAGGTGCCACTCAAGCTGTTCTTTTGCCTTTTCCAGCATATCTTGGTAAAAGTGCTGAAGCCTTGTTTTACGTTCCTCTTGTGTTTTTTGTTTTGAAAACAGGAATCCGACTTTAAATTCCGACTGGCATGATTCCAAATAGGACTCTGCCAATGACCTTGTTTGAAACGGCATGAGATACGCATTCTTGATTATTTGCGCCAACTCTTCGTCAAATTTCTTTTCGGCCTGTTCCAAACCGCCCGCCATTTTACCCATTTTTGTTTGTAAATCTTGATGAAGTCTAATCAGTTCATGTTTCTCTTCTTCTGAAAGCTCATTGAATTTTTCGATATTCGGTGAAAGTTTTACTTCGATTCCCTTTTTTGCCTGATTCAAATGGTCTTGTGCAATCTTTTTTAAGGAATGAAAAATGGATGGGAGCAGCGCTTCATCTTTTCCCGCTAATTTATCCGCAATAAATTGCTTTAGTTCAGCAAATTCATTAAATCGGTGGCTTGGATTTTTTAACGATGTATAAAAAATCCGTTTTGGGCGAACTCCCCATGTTGCAAAAGAGTCCATGACACTTTTTTGGAAGTCAGAAAAACTAAGTTCCTCATCATTATGTTTATCAATTTGATTAATGACTAAATAAACTTCTTTGCCCGCTTCTGTCAGCTCTTTGGTAAATAAGAAGTTTAATTCGGCCTGTACATGATTATAGTCCATCACATAAAAAATCAAATCAGCTAAATGCAGCGCGGATTCGGTTGCAATCCGATGGGCATCATCGGCCGAATCGATTCCTGGTGTATCCATCACAACTGTATTTACCGGTAAATTTGATTCACTATTGCTGATTTCAATTTCCTCGATTTGGTCCCCGTCTTTGCAATAATTTTTCACTAAGTCATAATCATATGGTGCTAAATAAATCCGCGGTTTTTCATTTTTGAAAAAAACCTTTGCATATTCTTCCCCTGATTTTACTTTCACCAGATTGGCACTGGTTGGTATCGGACTGGACGGCAACAGATTTTCTCCGATTACCTTATTAATCATCGTCGATTTTCCAGCTGAAAAATGGCCGCAAAATGCCAAGAGAAATTCCTGAGAATCCATTTTCTTAGCTAACTGCTTAAGCTTCCCGGCATTTTCAAAATCCTTTTCATTAAGCAAATATTCATATAGTGCCATTAATTTATTTTTTAATGATTGAGCAGTTTCTTGTTGGCTTGTGGTTTGAACCATGAATCCTAATCCCCTTAACTACATTTTAATAGTTTTATTGTATACGATTATTCAAACTTTTCCTATCTTGACAATCTGAAAATGCAAAAAACCAAGGAGTATTTTCTCCCTGGCTTTATAAAGGTGTTAATTAATGCGTACCATTTTTTAAAACGTGCTTCATGACAAATGCATAAATAACAATTGTACCGCCCACAAAAGCAAAAGTCATCTTAACACCTTCCTTCTCCGGTCATATTGAGAATGATTTTCATCGTTGATTAGATTTTAGCACAGGTGAAAATGATTTTCAATAGCCCATTTTTAATTATCATATTTTTTTAACAACTTAGGAAGAAAACGATTACATTTTTGAAAAGCCCCTTCATACTCGGTATAAGTTTTTAACGCTTGTTCTTCAGTAGGAATGCGAATCGAAAGCATGAATATATTTAGAAGAGTAAAAACAGCAGCTGTCAAAAAACACTTAAATAACAGTGGAATAACAAGCAACTCAATAGAAACGATAAGATAATTTGGATGCTTAATCCAGCGATACGGACCTCTTTTAACTACATTTGCACCCGGTAGGACAATAATTTTTGTATTCCAATACTTTCCTAATGAAAAAAGAGCCCAAACCCTTACTAGCTGAGCGAGGATGAAAACGAAAAGTAACCACTGCCAAGCATCAGATATACCCCGATTTAAGGTAATTTTTTCGCTTATAAAAACGAGAAAAAACAGCAAGTGCATCAAAACGATAAAGCGATAGTGTTCATGTCCGTACTCGATTGCACCCTGCTCCATCATCCATTTCTCATTATTTCTGGCAATCCGCAATTCGATCAGACGCTGAAGGATAATAAGACACCAAAAGATGAAAAAAGAGTAGAAATCCTCCATTTATTGCCACCTCAATAACAATAACTCTGAGCTAAAACCAGGTCCAAGTGCCGTACACAGACCTCTCTTCCCTTTTTCTGTATCTAATTCCATAAACCGTTTTAGAACGTACAAAATGGTTGCCGACGACATATTCCCGAAATTCTTCAATATCTCTAAAGAAATATCTGTCATCGAAGGAGATATCCTTAAAGAAGTAACATACGCATCCAATACCTTTTTTCCACCCGGATGGGCAATAAAATAATCAAATTGACTTATATTCATTTCATGTTGTTCAAGAAAATCATTTACGTTTGGCTTTAACCAACCTTCAATAATTTTGGGGATATCGCGGGAAAAAACAACAAATAATCCTTGGTTTCTAATATCCCAGCCCATTACATCCAAGGAATCCGGCATGAGGGTTGATTGGGTTGCAATAATGGCCGGAGAGGTTTTCCGTGAACGGAATTCGTCAATTTTGACTTCATCACCGCAAATGAGTGCGCAGGCAATCCCATCTGCAAAAAGCGTGGTCCCGATTAGATTGCTTTTGGATAGGTCGTTTTTTTGAAACGTCAAACTGCAAAGTTCAACAGATAGGACAAGAACCTTTGCCATTGGAAATGCCAAGCAATATTCAAAAGCTCTTGATAAACCGGCGGCTCCACCTGCACAGCCAAGCCCCCAAATCGGAATTCTTTTTGTATGCTGTGAAAATGAAAGTAGGTTCATGATTCTGGCTTCAACACTGGGTGTTGCAATCCCGGTGGTAGAAATAAAAAAAATCGCATCAATATCATGATAAGGAATGTTCTTTGTTAAAAACGATTCATTTGATAAACATTTCTTAATGGCTTCCGCTCCCAATTTTACTGCATTTTCAATAAAAGCATTATTTTTTTCTTCAAATGTATGCTCTTCATTAAACCAATTAACGTCTTTAACAAAATTGCGTTTTTCAATTTGTCCATTGGAAAAAGCCTTTAGCAATCGCTCAATATCCTTAAAAGAGTCAGAAAAAAGCTTCCGTGCAAATTCCTCTGCTTGCTGTTGTTTTATTTCATATGTCGGAAGTGCTTCCGCAACTGAAATAATAGTCGGCATCTCCATTCTCCTCCAAATTTTATTGAGGTTATTTTTTCCAAATCCCATAGGATTATTCTAATTTGAACATGGTTGATTTTAAAAAAATATTGATTGGAGCGGAAGGTACGAGACTCCGTTGGGTGTACGAGCTGAGGTGACCCCGCCGGCGGAAAGCGAAGTGTTTTGAGCGCAAATCGCAAGGAGATAAATAGGCTTTTGCAAAAAAAAAGCTCCCCATTTGCCGGGAAGCCAATCGTTTTGAAGGTTGTTGTTGTGCACTTTAATTATAACGCTGATTAGGATTCTAATCACTACATAATCTTTTCCAATTATATTTTTTGTTTATGGTTTATCAGGTTGCTTTTGAACATCAATTTTAATTTTATTGGATGCTAAAGATCCGCAAATTTTACAGTATTCCTGTTTGTTATATAAGAGACGGCATTTTTCACAATAATATTTTTCCACCAGGGAACACACTCTCTTCTCCGAGATTATAAGCACTATATTTCCATGTTATTTTAAAAATTTTATAGTGTGACAATATTTCGAATCTGCCTTCTCTAACATACTTTTGAGTCATTTATCAAGTATCCGCATCACAGGGTATGTGTGCGAATTCACAGTATATTCACATTTCCTCCCATTTCTAAGTGACTTTCATCACTGTTATATCAACTTTTTACCATTAACATGTTAGATAACTAAGGAAAGAACAATTTGTGAACTCTCAATTTTTAACTTTTTCTTACACAATTGTTTTGTATTATGAAAGTGAACTTATTTTCCAATGACCCGAAGGGAGTGTAAGGGATGGCAAAGGCAGAAGTGAAAACAAAACAAAAATTAGAAATAGAGGATAGCTCTTCATTAAAAGGTACATTAGCGTCCGTTTTCTTTTTAGGGCTCTTCATCGTTGTCACATGGTTAAGTGTCTATTATTTATTCGTAGAGAGATTTTAAAGAAAGGTTTAAATAAAGAGGGGGAAAATCCTATGCATATGCATAAATTTGAAAAAATTTGGCTTATCTTTGGCGTAGCGACACTGATTGTTTTCTTGTCGACCGTCGGAGTAAGTGCGTTCTATCTTGGAAATAAGCCGCCTAGTTGCTTAACCACCATTAATCCGGAAAAAGTAGATCAAACAAAACCATTTGACAAGCCGGGACTTCATAAAGTTGAGGGAAAAGAGTGGGATTATGAGCTTGTTTATGTCGCTTCGACTTTCTCTTATAATCCTACAGAAGTAAAAGTACCGCTTGGTGCAAAGGTTAGAGTGATTGCTACAACAAAAGATGTTGTTCATGGCTTTGAAATTGCCGGAACCAATATTAATATGATGCTTGAGCCCGGATATGTCAGCGAATACACAACAACATTTGACAAAGAAGGCGAATATTTGATTGTGTGTAATGAATATTGCGGTGCCGGGCACCATTTAATGAGTTCGAAGATTGAGGTGGTAAAATAATGGCTAGTGTGACTTCAAAAATAAAAGTAGACCCAAGGGATGCAAAGCTTGCAATGGCCCACTTTTATGTGGCCTTTATAGCACTGGCTCTTGGAGGGCTTATGGGACTTTTGCAAACCCTTGTCCGTTCTGGGAAATTTGAATTGCCTGGAGGAATCGGATATTATCAACTATTGACGGTTCATGGTGTCATGATGGGATTAGTGTTAACAACCTTCTTTATCATGGGCTTTCAATACGCGGTTGTCAGCCGGACAGCTGGAACGCATTCACCTGCAGCCCGCCGGACAGGGTGGATTGGCTTTTGGTTAATGACACTTGGGACGGCAATGGCAGCTACAATGGTTCTGTTAAATAAAGCATCTGTCCTTTATACCTTTTATGCACCACTGCAGGCACATTGGATTTTCTATTTAGGAATGACCTTTGTTGTTGTTGGCAGCTGGATTGATGGTGCCGCGCAAATTGTGACCTATATCAAATGGCGGAAAAACAATCCGGGTAAACCAAGTCCGCTCTTGAGCTTTATGGCCGTAATCAATACGGTTATGTGGATTGTTGCTACACTCGGTGTTGCTGCGACTGTATTATTCCAATTACTGCCTTGGTCTCTTGGATTAGTTGATACTGTTGATGTTCTTGTTAGCCGTACATTATTCTGGTATTTTGGCCACCCGCTTGTTTATTTCTGGCTACTGCCAGCCTACATGTGCTGGTATGCGATTATTCCAAAAATTATCGGCGGAAAAATTTTCTCAGATTCTTTAGCACGCTTATCCTTTATTTTATTCCTGCTATTCTCAATTCCTGTTGGGTTCCACCACCAGTTAACAGAGCCAGGAATTGATCCAGCATGGAAATTTATTCAGGTTATATTAACGTTTATGGTTGTTATTCCGTCCTTAATGACTGCCTTTTCATTATTTGCGACTTTTGAAAGATATGGTCGCTCGAAAGGCGCAACAGGACTTTTCGGCTGGTTCAGGGTTCTGCCTTGGAATGATGCCCGCTTTACGGTACCCTTTATCGGAATGGCTTCGTTTATTCCTGCCGGTGCCGGTGGTATTATCAATGCTTCCAACCAAATGGACCAAGTCGTTCATAATACCATTTGGGTAACAGGTCATTTCCATTTAACTGCAGCAACATCAGTAGTGCTAACATTCTTTGGAATTTCTTATTGGCTTGTACCGCACTTAACCGGTCGTAAATTAACGAAAGCAATGAATAAATTGGCGATTATTCAAGGCTGGGTTTGGTTCATTGGAATGGTATTTATGTCAGGTGCAATGCATATTGAAGGACTTCTTGGCGGTCCAAGACGTTCAGCTTTTTCAACCTACAACGGTGCAAAACAGGCAGCTGAGTGGATACCTTATCAAATCGCCCAGGCTGTTGGCGGAATCATTCTTTTCTTAGGCATTATCTTGGTTCTCATCATTTTCATTAATCTTGCCTTCTTTGCACCAAAAGGTGAAGAAGAATTCCCTGTTGGTGTAGCAGAAAATCTTGATGAAAAAGCGCCAATGGTATTCGAAAACTGGAAATTATGGCTTGGGATGCTTGCCGTTCTTATTCTGTTTGCGTACACGATTCCTTTTATTGATATCATACAAAATGCACCACCGGGATCAAAAGGGTATAAAACTTGGTAATGTAAGATAAAGACTGGCTTCAATCACATGATTGAAGCCTTTTCTTTTTGTAATTTACTAAACGAATTTTTGGGAAGGTTCACTAATAATACAGATACTAAAATAAAGAGAGAGCCGATAAATTGGATGAACGCAAAGTTTTCTTTATACAGAAACACCCCTAATAGGGTGGCAACAACCGGCTCTGTAGTGGCAATAATGGACGCTTTACTGCCATCTATTTTTTCCAACCCTATCGTATACAGTAAATATGCTACTACCGTAGGAAATAACCCTAACCCCACTCCATAAAAAAGGACCTCTCCACTTAATAGGAAACTCCCTTTATTCCAAAGACCCGAAAGCGGAACTAAGGCAATCGAAGCGACAATAAATGTATATAGCGTAACTGTGAAAGGTGAATATTTGTTTAACGCGAATTTTCCAAAAATGGTATATAAAGCATAGCCGAAACCTGCGCCAAGACCGGTCAGTAAACCTGCGGTGCTTATCGATGTGGTTTCATTTAAATTACTACCGGCTACCAATACACATCCTAAAATTGTCCCCGCTACGGAAATAAGTTTGGCAGAATTCAATTTTTCCTTTAAGATCAGCCACGAAAGAACCGTGACAAATGCGGGAGCGGTATACAAAAGTATCACAGCCAAGGAAAGATTCATTTGTTGAATGGATTTAAAATAACACCAATTAAAGAGAACGATACTGCAGATGCCTGTTCCGACAAATAACCAGGTATCCTTCCAGTTAATTTTCAATTGCGCCGGGTATTTGATTGCACCTGTGATACCCAATAAAGCTGCGGCCGTCACCACCCTGATTGTCACAATTTCCATCGAAGTAAAACCGAGGGCATCCAAACCCCTTACAAAAATAGCGATGATTCCCCATAATGCTGCACTGACAGCTACGAATAATATTGGAAGGATTTTTTTCATTTTAACTCATACACTGCTTCATATTTTTGATGGAGATAATCAACAAGCTTAGCTGTCTGATCACTCATTTCATTCACCCCTTTTACAACGTTTAAATTTTATCATATTTTTCTGAAAAAAAGTTGTCTTTGATCCAGGTAAATTGAAAAAAAACAACAGAAAAGGAAATTCTGTTGTAAAATAAATTTATAGAGAATATAGAGATGCTTCATAAAAAAAATAATTTTACAAG